>NZ_BJYS01000011.1 GCF_007991635.1 Adhaeribacter aerolatus
TATGAATATTGAATATTTTTTGTAATTCTGATTCGAGCAGAATAAAACGCCATTGGTGGTGTTATCACCGCCAATTCTAAAGCCTCTGCCAGCCTACTGGCTGGTGCCTCCACAGCAAGGAAAGCCGTGTTAGCCGGTTAATAATATGCTAAACAGCTTCATTATACACTACATATTACTGGTAATTTTAAACGGGCCTTTTAGTTAATCTTTACGGGAAAAGAGAATTATTATTTGAAACTATTCGGGACCAATATACTTTTCTCGCTCCCCTGTTGTATGTTGCTGTATTCGCCCGGAATGGCCCTGATCTTTCTTAAAACTTATATTTCCTTACCTTTGTTCTGACTATAGCAAATTCGGTTTGCTAGGTTTAAAAGCTTTACCTCCATGTTTGATAAAATAGAAGATGCCCTTGCCGATATAAAGGCGGGCAAAGTAGTAATTGTGGTGGACGATGAGGACCGCGAAAACGAAGGCGACTTTGTTTGTGCCGCCAGTACCATCACGCCCGAGATTGTTAATTTTATGGCTACCCACGGCCGGGGACTGATTTGCGTGCCTTTGCTCGAAGACCGTTGCGATGAACTGGGTTTAGAGCCGATGGTTGGTCGTAATACCGCCCTGCACGAAACTGCTTTTACTGTTTCGGTAGATTTACTGGGGCACGGCTGCACCACGGGTATTTCGGCCAGTGACCGGGCCAAAACCATTCTGGCTTTGGTTGACCCTAAAACTGACCCGAATTCGCTGGGTAAGCCGGGCCATATTTTCCCGCTACGTGCCCGTAAAGAAGGCGTATTGCGCCGTGCCGGCCACACCGAAGCTGCGGTTGACTTAGCCCGTATGGCCGGTTTGGAGCCTGCCGGTGTATTGGTAGAAATCATGAACGAAGATGGCTCGATGGCGCGCTTGGCTGACCTGGAACTGGTTGCCAAGAGATTCGACCTGAAGTTGATTACCATTAAAGACCTGATAAAATACCGCCTGGTAGCCGAAAGCCTGATTACCCGTGAAATTGCGGTAGAAATGCCTACAGAATACGGCAATTTTGATTTATACGCCTTTACCCAACGCAGCAACGGCGCTAAACACCTGGCTTTGGTAAAAGGCACCTGGCAGGAAGACGAGCCCATTCTGGTGCGGGTGCATTCGTCGTGCGTTACCGGCGATATTTTTGGTTCCTGCCGCTGCGATTGCGGCCCGCAACTGCACAAAGCCATGCAAATGATTGAGCAGGAAGGAAAAGGCGTAATTGTTTATATGAACCAGGAAGGACGCGGAATTGGCTTGCTTAATAAGTTAAAAGCTTATAAATTACAAGAACAGGGCCGCGATACCGTTGAAGCCAATCTGGAACTGGGTTTTGGCATGGACGAAAGGGACTATGGTGTTGGCGCTCAGATACTTCGGGACTTGGGTGTGACCAAAATGCGGCTTGTATCTAATAACCCGAAAAAACGTACTGGATTAATAGGCTACGGCTTGGAAGTAGTAGAAAATGTGCCGATTGAAATTTTACCTAATGCGCACAACAAAAGTTACCTGACAACCAAACGTGATAAACTGGGCCATGAAATTTTAAAAGAATAATGTATGCGGAATGCTACCTTCCTTCGGCTGATTTTATTTGGATCTTTTCTGTTTATGGCAGCTTTCTCAGCCTTAGCCCAGCGGGTTGATGTGCAGGAATGGCCGAAGGGGCGGATTGTATTAACCAGCGGCGATACCCTGCTGGGGCCTATTACGTATCACCGGACCGAAGATATCATTCGGGTTACCATGCCGGATGGTTCCATTCAGGCTTTTGCGCCCGTAAATGTGAGTAGCTTTACCGTTACCGATGAGCGTAGCCGGATTTGGCAAACTTTTAAACCTTACCTGTGGAACCGGGATAATGATTATTCGGACTACAAAGCACCGGCCTTTTTTGAGTTACTCAGCGAAGGCAATTATTCTTTGGTTAAGCGCGAAATATTAACCACCCGCAGTATGAATTACGGGCCGATGTACGCGGGCTACGGGCGGTACTATGACCCTTATGGCTACGGTTACGGCAATGGGCGCCAGCAAACTGTGGTGCAGGATTTATTTTACCTGTATACCCCTAAAGGAAATATTAAGGCTTTGCGAAACCCCAAACGCGATTTAGATGATTTATTTGGCGATAAAGGCCGGGAAATGAAAGATTTTATAAAACGAAATAACCTGGAATACGACAATGCCCGCGATTTGGCCCGAATTGTTAGTCACTTTAATTCGCTGCAATAATACAGGTAGGCAATCGCTGATTAAAATATTTTTGTAGGAACGTTTAACAAAGTAAAAGGCCCGGTAATTACCGGGCCTTTTACTTTGTTAAATATTATATCATACCAAATCTCTTGAATGCTCTACCACAACAGAACAATTTATATCGGTTGCACAAACCTCACAGGTCTTGAAGATCTGTGAGGTTTAGAGTAATGGCAGCTAGGTTATGCGAGTTGGTATCATAAATCCCTTACTTTCAAAACCAGGAAGGCCAGCGCGTAAAAAAGGCCAATATAAATTAAAGCCGGCAAAATTGCTTGTTGCGGGTTTAAGGCGGTGGTTGGTCCGGTTAAAGAATCCAGTACTTCCTGACCCGGCATCGGTGTTAAACTGCTTAGTACTTTCATTGGGAAATATTGGTCTAGTTTATCGTCGAGGCGCCAGTGAATGAGCGGCTCTACCACTTTGGTATAACCCAGAAAAGAAATAATGGCCAACCCGTTTTTCCGGATCAGAAAACCAAAGAACACGGCAATACTCATGTACCCGATGGCCTGCACCAAATAATAAACTACGTGCAATGATCCGGAAAATAGCACGCCCGGCGTAATATTCTGGTTGTAAGCAAGGCCAAATCCTAAGCCAATTAGCGTCAAAACGATGGTAGCAATAAGGCCAACCAAAAGAACGACCAGGTATTTACCCGCCACCAAATCCGCCCGAAACAAACCATCTATCACGTGCTGCCGGAACGTCCGAAACGCATATTCATCGGTAATTAAAATAATTAGCAGAATACCCAGCAGCAGATTAAAATAACCGGCTACGTACGAAAGCTTCATCCAGATACCCGGAAATTGGTAAATCTCGGCGCCCGATTGCTGCCCGTTAATGGTAATATGGCTGCTGGCATAGGCAAATAAAAGTAGAAAGCCGCTGTACAAAAGCAGAATGACCCAAAAGGTGCGGTAAGGCAATAATTTGCGCAGTTCAATTTGCAGTAAGTTCGTCATGCCGGCGAAGTGTTTTTATCTTTAATAATATCCAGAAATTGCGATTCCAGGCTTTTCTTACGCACCGTTAATTCGGATAGAATAATGCCGCTCTGGAAAAAGGCTTGGTTTAAGTCGGCACTGCTGTAGCCATTGGCCAGGGTTAACATCAGATAATTTTCTTCCTGCCGGAAATTACTTACCTGCGGCAACTGCGGCAATAAACCCAAAGCTTGGGTAATGTTTTCGGTACGGATAATAACCTGGTCGTGCTGCGCCAGAATGGCATCAACGCGACCGGCTACCTTTAGCTTACCGGCTTGTAGTACGGCCATGTGGGTACAAACTTTTTGCACCTCGTCGAGTAAGTGGCTGGCCAGAATAATAGTCTTGCCTTGGGCGGCTACCTGCTGAATTATTCCGCGAACTTCGGCAATGCCTTGCGGGTCCAGGCCGTTGGTTGGTTCATCGAGCACCAGTACCTCGGGGTCGCCCAGCAATGCGGCCGCCAGCGCCAGCCGCTGTTTCATGCCTAATGAGAATCCTTTAAAAGCCGAGTGTCGGCGCGGAAACAAACCTACCGTTTGTAATACCGAATCTATTTCCCGGTGGTTAGCCAATTTGATATCGGCGATTATTTTAAGATTTTGGGAGGCACTTAAATAAGGATAAAAATTGGGCGTCTCCAGAATAGCCCCAATGCGGCGCTTGGTTTCTTTCTTAAGCGATTGGCCAAACCAATTATAGGTGCCCTGGCTTGCCTGCAGTACATCCAGCACAATACCCAGGGTGGTGGTTTTGCCGCTGCCATTGGGCCCGAGCAAACCATAAATACTTCCTGCCTCCACAGTTAAAGTTAACTGCTGCAGGGCCTGCACCCCACCCGGGTACTTTTTGGAGAGATTCTGAATTTCTAAAACGTTGGCCAATATGAAATATAAATTATGGTACCTAAGTAGCTTCTTCTATTATAAAATGCGGGCAATGGGGTAGCGCAAATGCGATGGTTCGTAATACGGCGAATGGCGGTAAATAAAATCCAGGTTGGATTGCGCTGATTTGGCTTGTTCCGGATTTGCCTTTTTCCAGGCATCGTGCTGTTGACGCAGTGGCGGATTATTTTTTAACAGTTCCGCCGCTACATCTTCAAAAACGTAGTCCGAAAAATATTCTTTTTGTTCTAAGATGGCGTCAAAAAAGCCCCAGTTAAAAAAGGAATCTACTGCCTGGGGTTCCAGGGTTTCTACCAGGTAGCGGTTAGCCGGCTGGTTCAGGTAAATAAGGTAATCGCCTCTATAAAACAACAGCTTCCTTTTTTCGGGCCGAACCTGAACATCGCGGTGCAGGTAATGGCCTTCGTAGGGCCGCTGGGCGGTTTGGTAATCTGTTATATGATATAATTCTACTTCTAACTCCGTGTCGACGGGTAGTTGTTCCATCGTAACATTGTTCAGTTGCAGCCGGGCGATTACCTCGCCCCAGGCCTGGGGTACCACGTAAGCTTTAGGTTTGGTAATTACGGTGGTAGCCCGGAAGGTATTATAATAAGGTATATTTTTGGTGAAGGCAGCTTTGCGGTCGTAATACAACCGGGGCAGCCCACTTACCTCACTGGGTTTGTATTTGCCCCGGTAACCTCTAAACTTCACTTTATCGGCCTGGGTAGTGTCTAGTACCCAATTCAACGGAAAATTGGTTTGGGTTAATACCGCCTGGTTTGCCTGGCTGCGGGCATCCGCAATCCGGGCCGCATCCTGATTCACCATTTTTACCATTAGCTCCAGAAAGGCATAGGTAGCTTTTACCCGCTGGTCGAATGGCTTTAACATGTGGGTTTCGGTTACAAAGCCAATGGTGTTAAACAAGGCGGTATAACCCGAGGAGTACCGGGGGGAGTCCATGAAGCCCAGCAGGCCGGTTTCAGGCGTTGCACCCTTGGTATTGACGTAGGGCGCCATTGGAAATTTAGCTTTCTCCATGCCATCTTCTAAAGCGGGCAGCAGGTTTTGGGTTAAATAATTTTTCAGCGGAGAAGCCAGCTTATCTTTCTGAGTGGCAATCAGCGTCATGACGTGCTGGTAATCAGCCCCATTGGAAGTATGGGTATCTACAAAAATATCGGGTTGCCACTCCTGAAATATCTGGGTAAAAGTGCGGGCATTCCGGGAGTCGGTTTTAATGTAATCGCGGTTTAAATCGAGGTTACGGGCATTGCCCCGGAAGCCGTAACTCGCCGGACCATTCTGGTTGGCCCGGCTAGTACGGTTCCGGTTCAGGGCGCCGTCTACGTTATAAACCGGAATAATTAAGAGTACTACGTTTTGCAAGGAGGCCCGTAAATCTTTTTGCTGCATGTAATCGCGGGCCAGCATCATCGAGGCGTCAATGCCTTCGGGTTCGCCCGGATGGATGCCATTCTGCACCAGCACCAGGCGTTTGTTTCGCTGCCGCAACGATTGCACTTCAAAATCCCTGTCTAAACTTATTACCACCAGGTGCAGCGGTCGGCCCGAATCGGTTAGCCCGTAGGTAAATAACTTTACTTCTTCGTAAGCCTGGTCTAGTTGCTCATAATAACTAATGCATTCCTGGTAGGTGGCCGTTTCCTGACCTCCGCTTTTTTCGTGAGGCGTAAGCCAGTCCGGCGGTAAAAACCAGGGGGTTGTCAGCAACAGCAAATAATGTAAAAGCATGGTATCTGAATTTAAACCCGAAATATTATAAGCAATTTTTAACCGGTTGCATCTGGAAAAAGCCTGGTTATAATATTAGTCTTCCTTCACCAGAATTTTTTCTAAATCTTCGGGCGTATCAATGCCAATATTTTCCTGGGTGGTAAGGGCCGTGGCGATCCGGAAATTATTTTGCAACCACCGTAATTGTTCCAGCGATTCGCTTAGTTCCAGGTCGGAAGGCGGCAATTGAGTAATTTGTTCCAGAATATCGGCCCGGTAGCCGTAAATACCAATGTGCTTGTAAAAGGTGTGCCGCTCCAGCCAATGCTCGGGCTCTACCCCGCGCACGTACGGAATCGGGTGGCGGCTGAAATAAATGGCCTGCTGCCGGTTATCCAGGATAACTTTGGGTGAATTAGGATTAAATAATTCGGCTTGGTTACTAATTTTTTTTACCAAAGTTCCTAATTGCGTGGCCGGCGAGGAGAACAGATCAATGACCAGGTTTATTTGTTCCGGCTGAATAAAAGGTTCGTCGCCCTGAATATTGATTATAAATTCGCAGGGTTGGTTAAACAGGGTGTACGCTTCAAAGCAACGGTCGGTACCGCTCTGGTGGTGGCTGCCGGTTAAAACCACGTTTCCGCCAAAACTTTGTACTTCGGCCAAAATTCGCTCATCGTCGGTGGCTACCAACACGTGCTGTAGCCGGGCCTGGCTGGCCTGTTCGTATACCCGCCGGATCATAGATTTACCTTTAATCTGCACCAATGGTTTACCCGGAAATCGGGTGGAGGCATAGCGCGCCGGAATAATGCCGATACTATTCATCATTTACTTCAAGATTTTAATTTTTGATGGCTCCAGGTTACTCTGTCTGCTATTATTAAATATTACAACCGAGCGGTCAACCTTTAATTTTATTAAATCGTGGCTGACGAAGTTCCTTTCTGAACAGTTGCTAATTTGTTTCCGAAAGGTTACCCTTTGCACAAGGATACAAGGAACATAATGTTTTTAGATTTTTAAAATTAATTTATCCACGTTTAGCCGCAAATTTCACGTAATAGCCGTGCAGTCCGATGTTTTACAAGAGAATAAGTACAGGCTCCCAAACTTTTTTAGAAAATTAAGCTTCATCTGCAACAGACTAATTAGTTCCGTAAGGACCCTATTCTCGGTAGATGGTCAGTCTTTCTTCTTTGGTATTAATAATTCTTTGGGCCATCCTAATAATGTATTTTTACAAGAGAAGCAAAAGCGGTCTATAATCCGGTACCGATGTTTTGTTTCAGACATATAACCAGACACCAGGCAGAAGCCATACTTGAACTGGCTATATTTGGCAAAACCGTAAAAGGAAAGCTTAAAGGATAAAATTAAAAGAGATTTGAAAAAATTGCCACAGGAAGCTGTTTCGTATTTCTGATTCCAGCAGTATCTGACACCTATGGTGGTATTATTACCGCTAATTCTACAGTTGCTGCCGGACTACTTTGGTGAAAGCACGCGGTAAGAGAAATTGTTTATTCCAGCTTATTAAATATAAAACAGCCTCATAGAAAAATTCAAAACTGATGTAATGCATTTAAAAAACAATGTTGGTGCATTAGTAACCTTAAGTTGGATAAGTAAAAATTCTCAGGCGAAAGTTAAATAAGCAAGCATTAAACCTGTTGTAATATTTATTCCCGTAAAATAAATTTTACTTGTCATTGATTCTGGCCATAGTGCAAGCCATCACCAAACAGGAACAGCCCATACTCTGCTCCTTCGTCATAACCTGGTACATCTTCTTTGTTGCTTTCTACCGCCCGATTGCTGATAGGAGTAGTAATGGGCATTTTACCGCTTGGGTTGTATTTCCCCGAGATTACATCTAATAGGGCATCTGGCTCCACCCCAAAAGTGGCTATTACGCCTTTAAATCGATTTTTGGTTTGTTCGTTGTAAATCTCATCTATCACAAACGGGTTTGAATAATTAATAACCAGGATGGTTGGCTTTTTAGCCGTTAAGGCGTTTACATAAGCCACGTCTACGGCGCAGGCCGACAGGTTTACTTTTATCGGGCTATCGTCGGAAGGAAAGAGCGGACGGATAGCAGGTTTAAGCCACAGCAAAACAATATCTGCCTGTTCGGGTGAAGCCACGAAGGTGAGGTTGGGATAAGACTGCGCGTAAACATTTCCGCGTCCGGGTGCCGGTTTGTGGTAATTTTTCTGGTAATCCTCAAAATAAACTTTTGTATTGGGGGCTAAGGGCAGGCTGTTGCCTTCGTTGCGTAAAAGTACAATCGATTTACGCTGCGCTTCTTTACCGGCTTTTACAAAAGCTTCGCTACCTACTACCTCAATCGCTTTTGCCTCATCCACATAAGGGTTTTCGAACAAGCCCAGTCTAAACAATTCAATCAGCAGCAACTGTACCGATTCATTCACATAGGGCATCACCTCAAGATGGGTTTTAATCGTTTGAATAAGTTGTGTTGGATCGGCGTTGCCGGCAAACATATTGGTACCTGCTTCCAAGGCTTTTACATAACGCTGCCCAATGCTTAAATTTTCTACGCCCCAGGGCATCGACTCGATAGGTCCCGTATCGGAATTGATAATGCCCTTAAAGCCGAGTTCCTGGCGCAAAAGGCCGCGCAATATACCTTTGTTGTAGGCATACGCCACTTCCTCATACTTCGTATCTTTAGGCAGCGAATAATAAGGCATGATGGCCGAAGTTCCGGCTTTGATGGCGGCTTTAAAGGGCAGCAGGTTGGCTTCCAGCCTTCCACCAGGGAACACCGCGTTCCGGCCATAAGTGTAATGCGGGTCAAAACCTTTATACGTAGCACCGCCCCCGGGAAAATGCTTGGTGGTAAGGGCAATGGAAGTATGGTTGAGAGCATCTCCCTGAAAGCCCCGCACGAGAGCAACCATGGATTGAGCCGCCAGCGCCGGGTCTTCGCCTAAGGTGCCTTCAATTCGTTGCCAGCGCGGCTCGGTTGCTAAATCGGCCATGTACATATAGCCTTTGCGGATACCGGTAGCCAGCCACTCCTGGCGGGCCATATTGGCAAACTGATAAACCGTTGCAGAATCGCGCATAGCGGCTAGCCCAATTTCGGAGGGCCATTTGGAGAAGCCAACCGAAGCGGATGCCGTAGCGCCCATAGAACCGCCGGTAATATGGTTGCGCGGATTAGAGGCAAACAACACCGGAATGCCCAGGCTGTCGCCTTCGGCCAGCGCCTGCACCTTGTTGGCCCACCGGGCCATGGTATCGGCAGGAGCCGACGTGGTGCGCCATATAAAATGCCTCATTTTATGTTGCAAGATGCCTTTGCTGGTACCCACGGCATTCATAATAGTATAGGGCAACGGCTCACCGGTAAACTGATTTTTGTCTACTACAATGTCATCCTCATTAAAATCGCTGGTCACAGGCTTTGTTTGTACCGCTGCCTGCAGCATAAAGGCTTCGTTAAACATCCGCATATCGGCAATCAGCATCAGGCCGGCCTTCTCTTCCAGCGACATCCGCTGCACCAAGTCCTTGCTTCTTTCGGCCGGCGATAAACGCCAATCCTCGTAGGCATCGAGCTTGCTACTCTTGTTCAGGTCTTTAAATTTCAGCCCATCTTGTTCAATTATGCTGACGCCCCGGGTACCTAATAATGGTTGTTCCATCTGTTTATTTCCTTTTTTGTCCTTATCTGAACATCCGGTCATTAACATTACTAGCAGGCAGGCTAAAGGGGAAATTAATTTGCGGTTCATATTCTGTATGGGCTTGGTTTAATATCTGATGAAACTTACTGCGTACGGGAATTAAGGTGCCGCTTTGTGCCGTGGCAATTCAACGCTTCTTTACTGAACCACTCAGAACCCTGAGCTTAAAATTTTATTGCGTGCCTCCACAATCAAAGTAATGACATCCTCTTGTTTTGGCCCTGCCGCCCTTTTGATTAAAAGACCTTAATTTGCTATAAACCGAACCTGCAAAAAAAGATATACAGATGCCGGAACCGCCATTGTTCTTTCTCCAACCAGGGATTATGATTTGTATACCAAGGAACAAACCTAAAAGATTCATTATCATTAGCTTAATAAAGTACCACAAACCTCTTTTTCTTTTATAGGTAACATTACTTGGTTTAATATTTGTTAAATAAAAAAATGACGTGGTACCAGATGTTAAACCCCAACGGGTTTAACATCTGGTACCACGTCATTCTTAAAATAAGCTGGTATTATTGCAAGCGTAAGCAATCGTTGTAGTCATGATTATCCGGCCGGATAATCAGGCGCAGCGATTGATCTTTGGTAAAGTACGCAACAGTCCAGTTGTACATGGTTTTTATGCGGTTGCGGTAATGGATGAGGGAGAAAAGGTGTACGATCAGCCACATTACCCAGGCAATAAAACCTTTGATGTGCAGGAGGGGTCTGGGAATATCAGCCGCCGCTTTGCTTCTGCCGATAATTGCCATGGAACCTTTATCGTGATACGAGAACGGCGTAAGGCTTTTGCCACGCAGCAAAGACTTGAAGTTCCGGGCCAGGTTCTTACCCTGCTGAATTGCTACCTGCGCCAGTTGCGGATGGCCCTTCGGCCACTTGGTATCTGTTGTTTGCAAACTGGTATCGCCAATGGCAAAGATATTTTGCAGCCCCTGCACTTTATTGTATTCGTCCACTAGCAGCCGTCTACCCTTTCCGTAACTTTCCTGCGGGATGCCGTCAAAAGTTTTGGCAGTTACGCCGGCTGTCCACAGGAGTAATTTTGTTTTAATGGTTTCGCCGTCGGCAAAAATAACAGTATCGTCTACATAATCTTTAACCAGTTTGTTCAGCTTCACCTCCACTCCCATCCTGGTCAGTTCTTCGTAGGCATATTGCTGGGTTTCTTTGCTCATGGGCGGCAATAATACAGGCGCCCCAACCACCAGGTAAATCTTTACCCGGTCGGGATTTAATTCGGGGTAATCTTTTTCAAGAATGTTCTTCCGCATTTCGGCCAGCATACCGGCTATTTCCACACCGGTAGGGCCACCGCCGGCAATCACAATGGTGGTTAGCTTTTTCCGCTCCGCTTCATCGGTCGTGAAGGTGGCCTGTTCGGTCCGGAACAGCAAAATATTGCGCATTTCCAGGGCATCCGCCACCGTCTTCATGGGAATTGCATGCTTCCGGATGTTTTCAATACCAAAATAATTACTTTCCGTGCCGGTAGCCAGCACCAGGTAATCATATTTCAGCTCGCCCGTAGAAAGAAGCAATTTGTTTTCGCTCGGAAATATCTTTTGTAATTCGCCGAAGCGGAAACTGATGTTTTTCCGGCCCCGCAATAACTTACGGAACGGGTAGCTGATGTTGGAAACTTCCAGAAAACCCGTAGCTACCTGGTAAAGAAGCGGCGGGAAGAAGTTGTAATTATTCTTATCCACCAGCGTAACGTGAATACCGCTTAGATTAGCCAGGCGCTGTACCAGATTTACTCCGGCAAAGCCACCACCAATAATTACAACTTCTTTTTGCATAATATTATTTTTAAAGGGTTTATGTAATCCTAAATATTACTTCCATCTCCACAAAGCGCCGTTCTTTGAGTTATATTTGTCCAATTTCCTCTGATAAGTGAGCTCACTCAAAATGCGCTCAGCTGCTTCTTTCTGGCTGCCGGTTAACACCGCAAACTCTTTTAATGTAAGCGTAGGGTAATGCGAAAACACCTTTTCATAGGAGGTGTCGACCGGCTGTTTAACGGCTTCCGGATACAGTTTTAACAATGCCTGTTCGTAATTTTCATACGGCTTAGAGCCATATACCTTAAATCGGTTATCGTCCTCATCGGTAAAAAACAAAGTCGGGAATCCCCGGACGCCTAATTCTTTGGCCAGCTTCAAGTCTTCTTCAAATAATTGTACCGCTTGGCCATCAAAGTCTGCTTTGAATATTTGGACATTCAGGCCGGTTTCCAGGGCTGCCTGCTGCAGGTGCTCCCAGCGGGTAATGTTCTTCTTTTCTAAAAAGATCATTTCCTTTATTCTTCTTAAAAAGTTAAGTCCTTTTTCGTGCCCCTGCAGTTGAGCTGCTTTAAAGGCGATGGACGGCGGATAAGAAGAATGCAGCGGATCTTTCAGCCACAAATCGCCATCAATCGGCATTCCGTAATAAGCGCTGGCTTCGTCCCAATGCGCTGCCACATCTGTTGGGTTGCTTACATCGCTGCCGCCATACACGTCCCATCCCTTCAGCAAGCCACCCATCTTGTATTCTATATCGAAATAGTTTCCGTATTCCAGTTTTAGTTTGCGTAGTTGCGGTTCGATACCCCAACAGGAAGAACAGATGGGATCGGTAAAGTAAAGAATTTGTACCGGCTTTTTCTCGGCCGGAATAGTTGGCCCGGTTAAAGCGGTTGCCGGGACCTCACAAATGCCGGTTTCCGGATCGCACAATAACGGATTGTTTTTTTCTGTTGTATTCATCATTTTTAAATTTATTCTAAGCAATTCTCTTTCTCTAAAAGCAGAAAGACGAAGAGCATGGCTACTTTAATTGCGGGTATTTAAAGACGTTTATCTTGCGTATTGTTTACTATGGGTTAAAGCTTAAACCAAGCTTTTTTCTTTTACGCCGGTGTAAGCCGGGCTTAACACCTGGCGGTGCAAAAAATAATCAACGGAATATCTGCCACTACCTGCAAAAAGCAACATCACATAAACCAACAGATATTGCAGGGCCGGTTCTTTTTTCACAAACGGATCGGCTGCGTGGATATAAAACGCCGCTATCAGCATGGTAATTATTAATGGTATTACGGCCACCCTGGTGCCAAAGCCCACCAGTACAAAAAGAGAACAAACTACTTCGGCAAAAACAGCCAGGCCAAGGCACAATTCCGGGCTAAGTCCTAAAAGACCGACAAACTGTACCGGCTCTCCGGAGAAAAGCATGGTCAGCTTAGGCAAGCCATGCGTCAGCATCAGGCCCGTTATGGCTATTCTGGCTATTAATAAGGCCACATCCGTGGCATTGGCGGCGGGATTAACCGTAAATATTTTATTTTTTGTTTTCAATGCTTCTTTATTCTTTTTACCCATTTAATATTCCGGGCCAAAGGTTTACGCCCTTAGCCATTGTTAAAAAAGTTACGCCTGGCACACCACCACTGACTCTTCACCAGCCCATTATTTTCCGTGCGCCATGCGTAACAAAGCACTTATATTACTGTGCCAGATAACCACCGTCTGCTGCGTAATAAGCCCCTGTTACAAAAGAAGCTTTGGCAGAGGCTAACCACAGAATCAGTTCAGCTATTTCCTCCGATTCACCTAAACGGCCAATTGGGTGCAGGCCTACTAACGCCGCACGGGCAGCTTCATCCAACGAATTCATGACCAAAGGCGTGTTGATATAACCCGGTCCGACTGAATTGATGCGGATTTTCTTATCGGCGTACTCCAGCGCCGCGGCCTTGGTTAAGCCTACCACGCCGTGTTTAGCAGCGACATAGGCGGGAGAATATTTGGTACCGGCTTGGCCCAGAATAGAGGCAACGTTGATGATGCTTCCCCCTTTTTCCAGCATGGCAGGTATCTGATAGCGCAAGCCGTAGAATACACCGGATAGGTTGATGTCAATTACTTTCTGCCAGCCGTCTATCGGGTACTCGCCGGTGGCGCCTAAAGGACCACCGATACCGGCGTTATTTACCGCAATGTCCAGCGCGCCATACTGCTTAATAGTTTGCTCTACCAAGGCCTGGTTGTCTTCGGGTTTGGCGGAGTCGGCTTTAACGAAGAACGCTTCGCCGCCGCTTTTCTTGATGTCTTCTACGGCACTGTTACCGTTCTTTTCACTGATATCGGATACCACTACTTTGGCACCTGCTTTGGCAAATAACTCTGCGGTTGCTTTGCCAATACCGGAACCGGCTCCGGTGATAATTGCTACTTTATTTTCTAATATCTTTTCCATAATTGATTTTTTTTAAAGGTGATACAATAGGCATCGAAGCTTATTACTGTTCTGGATTTCTTTCCAGCCCTAACCCGATGCCGCTTTAACTAATTAAACAAAGCCAAATTTGTTCTACGGTCTGCCGTCTTTGCCAATCATTTAGCTGATGTTACTAGCGCGAACGAAGCTTATCAGAAATTCACCAACCAGCGGCTATTATTTTTTACCAAACTCACCATCGGCTTTTATTTCTACCTCATCGCTGATCATGGGGGCCGGAAAATCCTTGCCTAAACCAAAATCAGAGCGTTTAATGGTTCCGGTAATCTGAATACCGGCTACGGGAGCACCTTTTGCGTTCGGGTTGGCCGTGGTGCCCCGGTAGCGCATATCAACGGTTACCGGTTTGGTGACACCACGTAAAGTCAGGTTTCCGGTGAGTTTATATTTATTCTCCCCTGCTTTCCTGATTGATGTGCTTTTAAAGGTCATGGCGGGGAATTTTTCCACGTCAAAGAAGTCGGCACTTTTCAGGTGCTTGTCGCGGGGTTCCACGCGAGTGTTGATGGAAGCCGTCTGGGCTGTCATTTCCACCACGGCATCGCTAAAGTCTGCTTTAGAAGCTGTAATGGTAACATCGTACGCATCAAAATGCCCCGGCACATCGGCAATACCCAGGTGCGTTACAGTAAAGCCCAGCCTGGAGTGGTTGGGGTCGGCTTTCCAGGTGCTTTGGGCAAAAGCGCCGAACGAGAGCATCCAGAAAAACAAAATAAATGATAACTTTTTCATGATAATAAATTTTTAAATGGTTAATTAATGGTGCAGGATTTTCCAGCCGGCTAACCAGTTATAATTATTTTTCAGGTTTAGCTGAATTAATAGCAGTTGCATTCTTTCCAGCGTACCGCTTACCGGTAACTTACCCGCAACAATGGGGTTAAAGCCGGCCGTTTGTACCAATTCCGATACCGTTTGTAAGGCTTCTTCGTCATTGCCGGCGATAAAAGCATCCACTTGTTTGCCGTCAATTACCGGTGTTGTAAAATCGGCCGCAAATGTGGTATTGAAGGCTTTCACCACTTTTGAATTAGGCAGCAGCTTTTGCAATTCCTCTGCCGCACTGGTTTCCGGTGCGGTTACCAGGCCGTCGTAGGTTTGGTTTAGTGGGTTGGCAATGCTGATTACTATTTTCTGGTTGGCTACTTCTTTAATTTTTTGGGCCACTTCTTTTTCGGCCTCATAAGGAACGGCTGCAATAATAATATCGGCCTCCCAACTGGCGTTTACCGAGCAGTCAAGTGCCTCTACATCGGCATTGGGATTACTTTGCGCTATTTCCTGTGCCAATGCCTGCGCTTTTTCCTGCTGGTTTGCGCAAAGCAGTAGCCTATAGTTACCTTTTGCCAGGCTTTTTGAAATTGCAGCCCCCATATTGCCGGTGGCACCGATAACTGCTATGGTTTGTTTCGTTTGCATATCTTGTATTTTTTTATAATGCAAAGTTACGACCAAGAAGGGCCTCCCTCCATTGCCTATAAGCAAGAAAAAGCATTGATAAAAGTCAATGCTTTTCAATTAAACCAATACCTGTTTAGATTTAAGCTTTGCCAAAAGGAATATTTTGGCTATCCGGAATTTCAGTCGAGTACAGGTTAACGGCAGAGCGCCAATCCGGCACTTTGATTTTTGATTTTCCTTTATGAAAGAGAAAAGAGCTTACCGGTATGACTGTGAGAAATAATAAGGAGTTAGTCCTGTGGAATCTCTGGCGCTTGTTGGTTTACCGCTTTTTGTTACTCTTTGCCTAATTGCTGTATTTTTTTTCGTTCGCCCACCAGCCAGATAATATCGTTCCATTCCAGAACGGTTCCGGATTCAGGGTTTAATATTCTTTTCCCGTTTCTTTCTATGCCGATAACCACCCCGTTGGTTTTCTCCCGCAAACCTGAATTGCGAATATTCAGACCCTTTAACTTCGTATGTTCATCCACCAGAACTTTCTGGAGCACTATATCGCTAACTTCCACATTGGCGGGACCTAGGCTTTCCACGGCATCGAAAACGGGTTTAAACATTTTCAACTGTTCGTCCGTGCCAATAACCCCTACTTGGTCGTACGGCAATAACTTATTCGTTCCGCCCGGAACGTGGATTAGTTTTTCGCCCCTTTTGATATAAACAATATTGATTCCAAAGGCCTCCCGCCAGGATAGCTCGGCCAATGCCCGGCCAATATAGGCGGCCTGCGGATTTACCTCCATTTCTACAATGTGGGCATCCCAGGGGCCAAGGCTGGATTCCATGTCCTCTCTTGCCTGCCGAACGCCGGCGTCCAGGGCACCATGGCCTGCTCCAGCTACTTCCCTTTCGTTCAGGTTGGTTATAAACCGTTGCTCAATACGATTATACAATTGCTGAATTCTTTTCGAGAAAAGGAACATGATAACAATAGTGACCGGAACCCCAACAATAATAGCAATTTGGGTGGACGCCAGCCAGTACACCCAAAAGGAAACCAACAGCAAACCAATGGCAATACGACCAATCTCTATTACCAGTAAAGGGCCGCGGTTGTATTTCTTGTTAAGCCATAGCTCCTTGTAAGCCATTTTATTTGGTCTTTTGGCCATAAAGGCCCACAGAAAAGGAGATGCCAATCCCAATGATATAAAAACATTAACCATTAACCGGAGGGTATCGTCGGCAATATTTTTTTCGGTGAAAGGCAAAAGAAATTTCAAAGTAAGCAAAACCAGAGATAGCAGCACGATGCCATTGGTTATAACTATAGTAGCATAAGATTTCAGCACCAGTTTCCAATCCGTATCTGCCTGAATGCTCTGGGTGCCGGAAGAGTAGCTGTTCAGTTTGGCGACCCATTTATCCGGCAGCAGCTTCACCAGGAAATAATAAAACGGTTCCGAATATTTTATCAGATAGGGTGTGGTAAATGTGGTTACCGCCGAAGCGCCCACCGCCACCGGAAAGAGGAACTCGGATGTTACGCCAAGAGATAAGCCCAGCGTGGCTACGATGAAGGCAAATTCGCCGATTTGCGCCATGCTCATGCCCACCTGCACTGCCTGTTTAAGCGGCTGGCCCGAAAGCAAAGCGCCGATGGTGGTGCTGAACAACTTACCAAATAAAGTAAGCAGTGTAACCCACAAAATGGGTTCGGCATATTCTACCATGGCTTTCGGATCAATCATCATGCCCACCGACGTAAAGAAAATAGCACCGAACAAATCCTTAACCGATTTCAAAACATTCTCCACTTTTTCGGCAGAGGTGGTTTCGGCAATAATAGACCCCATGACAAAAGCCCCTAGTTCGGCCGAAAATCCTACGACCGTTGCTAATACCACCATACCTAAGCAGAGAGCCAGCGAGAGAATTAAAAGGGTTTCATCGCTCAACAATTTTTTTGCTTTTTTCAGAAAAGTAGGCAGCAAAAAAATGCCGGCCAGAAACCACAAAGCCAGAAAGAACAATAATTTGAATATTGTAAACAACATTTCCGCGCCTTCAAAAGCCCGGGTTACGGCCAACGTGGAGAGCAATACCATCAACAGAATAACCACGATATCCTCTACAATCAGCACCCCGAAAACAATGCTGGCAAATTTTTTGGTTTTAACCCCCGATTCGTCAAAAGCCCGCAGGATAATAGTGGTAGACGAACTGGCCAGCATACCGCCTAGAAAAAGACTGTCCATGGTGCTCCAGCCCATCAGGGTACCTACATAATACCCGGCGACCGTTATAAAAACAATTTCCACGAAAGCGGTAATAGAAGCCGCCCCCCCAACCCGGACTAATTTCTTAAAGCTAAATTCTAAACCCAGGCTAAAAAGAAGAAAAATCACCCCGATTTCGGCAAAGGTTTCTATATTTTCGCTATCGGCAACAGTAGGCAAAAGGGTAAAATGGGGGCCTACCAAAAATCCGGCTATGATATAGCCCAGTACCAGTGGTTGCTTCAGCCATTTAAATATGATGGTACTAACAGCTGCCGCCCCCAGTATTAGGGCAAGATCAATAATCAGATTTGGTAAATGACCCATAGTTTAATTTAGTATTAGTCGGTGTTCTTTTTGTCTTAAAGTATTTCTAATAGTCAGGGCGTAGCCCAGCCATGCTTTAGCGCATTATTAAGTTTTGTTTATAAGTGCGAAAAGGATGGCTAACGGATTCGGGCGAGACTTATCTGGAGGGGCATAGCCGCGCTAAGGCCCAAACAATAGGCGAAGTCAGGTTCCGGTGGCAATCCTTTGCAGCCCTGAGTATAAATTTTAAATATGCTTTCCGGTAAAATCTGGCTCATACCACCTGTTTAACTAAGTTACCAGCCGGATTTTGAGCACCATAGCTGCTCCGGTTGAATTTATCCGCTGCCGGGGTTCTAAGCGCCATACGAATACAGTTCTAAAAAGCTACGTCCGTCCTGCCTCGTTCAGCAAAGATTAGCGGTTGGGCATTTGGGTGTAGCAATTCCAGATAGCATCCGGCGACTTTAGACAAGTTTACTTTAGCTCTTCCCAAGAAAAAGCCAAACCAGTATTATCAGAACCGCTAATATAATGAGTTTTAGAAACACCTTAACCCAATACACCAATATTCAGCTAAGAGCTTGTTTAAATTTTGTTTTCGAGAGCGAAAAGGATTGGAATTAGGTTCTGGCGAGACTCATTTTGAGGGGCATAGCAGCGCTACGTCCCGAAAAATAGG
>NZ_BJYS01000012.1 GCF_007991635.1 Adhaeribacter aerolatus
TAAAACTACTTAGCAAAAAAAGGCTGTTAGTTATTTTAATTGAGGTTGGTCATTTACTTGAAATCCTCTTCCTGACCCGGCTTAGGGTTTCCGGGGTAAGTCCCATATAAGAGGCAATCATGTGCTGCGGCACCCGCTGCACAATATCCGGATAAAGGGCGGTAAAGCTGGCGTAGCGTTCTTCTAGCGGCAAGCTAATAATAGAGGTTAGCCTTCGTTGCATGGCGATGTAGGCGCCGGTGAGTTGCAGGCGGGTATAGGTTTCGTATTTTGGTAATCCTTTCAATAGTTCTTCGTGTGCTGGTTTGCTGATTAATACCAGTTCGGAATTTTCCAGCGCTTCAATGTTGTAATTAGCCGGTTCACCAGTTAAAAAGCTATAAAGGTCTGCAATGAGCCAACCCTCCAGCGCAAACTGAATAATGTGTTCCTCATCTTTATCGTTAATCGAAAAAGACCGTAATGCGCCTTTCTCTACAAAGGCTATGAATTTGCAAACATCGCCTCCCTGTAAAAGGTATTGCTTTTTGCGTATCTTTTTAGGAGTCAGGTAACTTTTAATAAGGTCCTGCTCTTCCGGCATAAGCGGAACAATCTCGTTAAATTTCTGAAAGAATAGTTCATACATGGCCTTTTAGCTTCGTATTTGCAATTTTTCCATCATCTCATCCGCTACCGGCTCGCTGTAAATACCATAAGCATTCACCAGTACCCCTTTTACCCCATATCGGTCAGAAGAAATTGCGTAAAGTATTGCCGCATCCGAAGGATTGCTTTCTCCTTCAAACCGGTAATAATTATCTACCTTAAATTCATCTGCAAAAACTTTAAACTGGCCGTCACGACACTCCAGGCAATTCTGACGTAAGTTAAAATCTTCGGTATAACCCTGCTTGCGCAGTTCATTCATGGTTTCGGAAAGCGTTACATATGGTTCCATCGTTTTATTTAGTTGGCTGGTTTAAAGTTAACGTGGATTGATATTAAATATTTAAAATTTATTTTAATGCTTTTTTTAAGGTCTGCGCATTGATGGCTACAATTACGGTACTCAACGACATCAGCACAGCGCCCATAGCCGGGCTAAGCATAAATTTGGGGTACAACACCCCGGCTGCCAGCGGTATAGCAATAACGTTGTAACCCACAGCCCAAGCCAGGTTCTGAATCATCTTTCGGTAGGTAGCTTTCGCAAAGGCAATCATCCCAACCACGTCTCTGGGATCGCTGTTTACTAAAATAATATCGGCGGTCTCGGCGGCGACGTCAGTACCAGAACCTACGGCTATGCCCACATCGGCCTGTGCCAGTGCCGGGGCATCGTTCACGCCATCTCCCGTCATGGCTACCCGTTCTCCCTTTTGCTGAAAAGATTTTATCTTTTCGAGTTTATCGTGGGGAAGCACGTTGGCAAAATAGCCATCCATGTGTAACGTATCGGCCACTGCTTTGGCAATATTTTCATTATCACCGGTGAGCAGGTACGATTTTATACCCATTTTCTTTAAATCATGAATTGCCTCCAACGCCGATTCCCGGATGGCATCGGCCAGGGTAAAAATTCCCACAACCTGGTTATCAATCAGCAAATAATTGATAGTTTCGGTTGCCTTGTCAATAGAAGCGGGAAGCGGAGGTAAAGAAATGCTATTTTGTGCAAAATAGTTAGGACCGGCAGATACCACTTTTTTCCCGTTTACAGTGCCGCTTACGCCCATGCCGGGCATATACTCAAAATTATTAACCGGCCAGGGTTGTTCGGTCTTTTCTTTCAATTTTTTTAATATTCCATGGGCAATATGGTGTTCGGAAGCTTGCTGCACCGAAGCGGCATATTTAAGTATATCGTTATCTGTATAATTTTCGTCCAGTGAAATAATCTTTTGTACTTCATGGGTGCCTTTGGTAAGGGTGCCTGTTTTGTCGAAGATGATGGTATTTAGGTTCCTGGCCGATTCAAAGGCAGTACGGTTGCGGATAAGCAGGCCATGGGTAGCCGATAAACTGGTAGAAATGGCAATAACCAGGGGAATGGCCACCCCCAGGGCATGCGGACAGGCCGTAACCATCACCGTTACCATTCGCTCCAAGGCAAAAGCCATGTCATGATTGGCATACCAGACAAAAAAGGTGGTAACTCCTGTTACCAGGGCAATAATGGTAAGCCATTTAGCTACGGTATCTGCCAGATTTTGCGTTTTTGATTTTGACGCCTGGGCCGATGTAACGAGGGTAATAACCCGGTTGAGGTAACTGTCGTTTCCGGTCCCTGTTACTTTTATTTTCAGCGAGCCGTCACCGTTAATAGAGCCACCAATTACTTTCTGCTCTTTTTCTTTTTTTACGGGTACGCTTTCGCCGGTCAGCATACTTTCGTTTACGTAAGAGCTTCCGTCCACTACCATACCATCGGCCGGAATTTTTTCTCCTGGTTTTATTAAGGCTATATCGCCATGATGCAACTCTTGCAGGCTAACCTCCACAAAACCGCCGGATCGTTCAATGTGTACAGTTGCGGGCAGTAATTCCACTAAACTTTCCAAAGCCCGGGAAGCGGCCATTTGCGAACGCATTTCCAGCCAATGCCCCAGCAGCATAATATCAATTAAAGTAGCCAGTTCCCAGAAAAAATCCATGCCTGCCAAGCCAAACACAACGGCTGCACTGTAGATATAAGCTACGGTAATGGCAACGGCTACCAGTGTCATCATACCAATGGCCTTTCCCTTTATTTCACCAATCATGCCTTGTAAGAAAGGAGCACCTCCGTATAGATAAACAAACGTACTTAACAAAAGCAGCACATATTTATCTCCGGCGAACCTAAGTTCAAACCCAAACCAGGTTTGTATCATGTGCGACAACAGCAGAATGGGAACGGTTATAATGAGGCAGACCCAAAACCGTTTCAGAAAATCATGGGTATGATGACCCGCGTGTTTATCGTAACCACCATGTCCTGCATGTTCTGCATGTGCATGATGCCCGGTCGCGGCGGCAGCATGCCGGGCATGATGTTCCACCTGACTTTTGTGATTTTCAGCCAATTGTACCGGTACCAGGTCCATTCCGCATTGGGGACATTTGCCCGGCCCCTCCCGTATTATTTCCGGATGCATGGGACAGGTATAGGTAGTAGATTGATGTTCCATTGAAACTTGATATAGACGAGGTGTAAAAATTTCTTTAGACAATATTTATTTATCTTCCGCTGTCTTCGCATTAAAAGCATCCATCACCCTGGAAGAAAAAATTAAGGCGGCGCCAGCGTTCACCGCAACGGCCACGCTCAATGCTTCTACAATTTCTTCTTTAGTTGCGCCTTGTTTTATGGCGGCATCGGTATGGGTGATAATACAACCATCGCACTGCCGGGTAACTGCAACCGCCAAGGCAATCAGTTCCCGCACCTTCCCACCCAACAAATTGGTGCTTTCCCCCGCTTGGCTCAGGCCACGGTATCCTTTCAGAATTTCATGATTGATTCTGCCGATTTGTGCATTGTTAGTGGCTATTTGTTTCTGGTATTCATTCCAATCGAGCATCATGGTACTTTATCTTTATAATTAATGTTTATGAAATCATTTTGGAAGCTTTTGGTTTTAACCTGCTATTCGCGGTCATGCCCTATTATTCTTTTATTAATAACCGCCGCCCGACTACCTGGGGTCGGGTTTGACCGGTCTAGATCGGAAAAGGAAACAAACATAGAGTGGGTAAGTGTATGCTTATTTTCATCTACCTGATATGGCCCGGAAAAGGCAATATAAGTAGAGGCTTCCTGTTTATATTCGGCATTGGTGCCATCATACCAATCCCCTGATTCAAAATTCTTCTGGTCAGGATGCATCAGTTGCGCCGACATTTAGCCATCCGGCGTATACATAACATTTCTTCAACTTGCTTGCGGTTCAATACATCACAAACTTTAGTAATCAGCCCCGGCACTTCCTTTGCTGCCCTGTCCGGTGCTTCGGCATCAATGTCACAAACAAATACTTGGGCGCCGTTATTTGCAAAAGCTATTGCTATTTCCCTGCCAATGCCTGTAGCGCCCGCCGTTATTAAAACACGATGTGCCATAAAAGGATTTTCAAGTTCAAAAATGAAATAGTCTTATTAAGATATTGTTTATCAATTACAAAAACAATTAATTACCCGTTCTTCTGTTTCTCTGACCAATGAACCGGCACCACCTGCAGCGCAGCGGTCTTTTTCCAAAGCTTTTACAGGACGGTTTGCGTAATAGAATTCATCTTTCTATTTTGAGTAGTAACGCGGCTGTATTTTCTAAAGTAGAGTAAACACGCTGTTCTGACTATTGCGGCAAGCATTCCAATTAAAGAAACTTCAGTCCGGTTAAATTTGAATAACCGTATTTAGACAACGAAGGAAATTTCAATCTGAAAACAGGGAAATTTGCAGGCTATCCTAAATATACGAGCAAAACAGCATCTATTTGGCGTAATAAATAGTAATTAAAGCTTTATGTAAACGGGAGCCTGTTATCCCGAAATTCCCAGTACTTTTATTTTTCCGGATCCTGGGCATTATTTATTTATAAATATCCAAACAAAACCTGTTTTATCTAACTTAATTTATTTTGATGTTAGGCAGGTAATATTCGCAATGTTTGTTGCGTGGCCAGGTGCATTAGCAGCTTATCGGCCAAACATTAGGTTCTGTTTATAATTGATTTAATTAATTAAACCATGGAAAGTTGGTATACCAGTACAATTGATGCGCTTTTAGGCGAGCTTAATTCTTCCGCGAAGGGCCTTTCGGAGGAAGAAGCCAGGCTTCGTATGCAAAAATACGGGGCCAATAAGCTGGCAGATAAAAAGCGTAGGAGTCCGTTTAAAATACTCCTGCAGCAGTTTACCGAGGTAATGGTACTGATATTAATTGCCGCCGCTGTGCTATCTGCTTTCCTGGGCAAGACTACCGAAGCTATTGCTATTTTAGCTATTGTGCTGTTGTTTGGTTTCCTCGGTTTCTTTCAGGAATACCGGGCCGAAAATGCCATGGCTGCCCTTAATCAAATGGTGGTGCCAACGGTAAGGGTACGCCGGAACGGGGTGGTAAGAGAACTGCCCGCCAATGAGCTGGTACCCGGCGATATAGTTGAGTTTGAAGCCGGGAATGTTATTCCGGCAGATTTACGCCTGCTGGAATCTTTTAATCTGAAAATACAGGAAGCCGCCTTAACCGGGGAGTCGGAGCCGATAGAGAAAATTACGGAGCCCTTAACGAAAGAAGACCTGCCGCTGGGCGACCGCCTGAATATGGCCTATATGGGTACAATTGTTACTTACGGCCGGGGCACCGGCATTACGGTAGCTACTGGCATGGCCACCGAGTTAGGAAAAATTGCGAACCTGATTGGCGCCGTGGGTACTTCCAAAACACCACTGCAGGAAAAACTGGGCAAACTTGGAAAGCTTTTGGCTTTAGTGGGAATAATTGCTGCGGCCATCATATTTGCGGCCGGGATTATGCAAGGAAAAGCCTGGACTGATATGTTCCTGACGGCTGTAAGCGTAGCGGTAGCGGTAATTCCGGAAGGATTACCCGCGGTGGTAACCATTACCCTGGCTATTGGGAGTCAGAGAATGCTGAAACGCAATGCTTTAATTCGAAAACTACCGGCTGTGGAAACACTTGGGTCGGTTACCGTTATCTGCTCCGACAAAACCGGCACCCTTACCCAAAATAAAATGACCGTAACGGTCGTAGATTTGCCGGAACACACCGTAGAATTTAAAGAAACTGGTCCGGAAATAGATAATGCGCAAACAGCTAGCACCCTCGATTTTATACTCGCTGCTTCAGTTTTGTGCAACGATGCTACGCTGGAATTAGACGCAGATAACGCCGGTTCCGAAAAGATTTTGGGCGACCCCACCGAAACTGCTTTGTTGGTGGCTGGGGCGCAAAGGAATATTTACAAACAAGACCTGTATCAGACGTTTCCGCGGATTAATGAAATTCCTTTCGACAGTGATCGAAAAAGAATGTCTACCATTCACCAGGCTACGGGTAATTTGCCCGATTACCTGCGCTTTGTGCAAAACACTTCGCAGGTAGTATTTACCAAAGGTGCGCCGGATTCGGTTTTTAGCGTGTCAGATTCGGTTTGGGTGAATAATACCCGCGTACCTATGACGGAAGAATGGAAAGAAAGAATTAAACAAGCCAATATCCGTTTAGCGCAGCAGGGAATCCGGGTATTGGGTTTCGCCTTCCGGATACTGAACGAGGATGATAACGATGCAGACCTGGAGAAAGAGTTAACCTTTATTGGCCTGACCGGTATGATTGACCCACCCCGGCTGGAGGTAAAAGCTGCCGTTGCCAAATGTAAAGCAGCGGGCATCCGGCCCGTTATGATTACCGGCGACCATCCTTTAACGGCCGCAGCCATTGCCGCAGCCCTGGAGTTCGATTCTCAACCCGAGACGGTTTCAGGCACCATGTTGCAGAAAATGGACGAAAACAGTTTGCAATCACTATCTGCTAAAACGGCCGTTTACGCGCGGGTTTCGCCGGAAGATAAATTGAGAATTGTGGATGCGCTGCAAAAAACCGGCAACGTGGTAGCCATGACCGGCGATGGGGTAAACGACTCCCCGGCCTTAAAACAAGCCGACATTGGCGTTGCCATGGGAATTACCGGCACCGATGTAGCCAAAGAAGCCGCCGATATGGTTTTGTTAGACGATAATTTCTCTACGATTGTAGCAGCGGTGGAAGAAGGCCGGGTAATTTTTACCAACCTGCGCCGGTTCATCAAATTTTCGTTGGCCGGTAACATCGGTAAAGTATTTGTCATGTTGCTCGCTCCTTTTTTCGGTATGACAATCGCCCTGCAGCCTTTGCAACTCTTATGGCTTAATTTGCTAACCGATGGCTTATTAGGTCTGGGTTTGGGAACTGAACCTGCGGAAGAAGGTATTATGCAACGGCCTCCCCGGGACCCGAAAAAGGAAGCACTCAGCAAAAAAGATTTCCTGCAGCTTGGTACGGTAGGAATTATTATTGGCGCCATTGCCCTTAGTATGGCCATAATTTATTACGACCCGCAAAACCCGAACGACTTAACCTGGCAAACCATGATATTTGCTACTATCGGTTTTGCCCAAGTCTTTCAGGCTACTGCCATGCGTTCTTTTGCCCATTCCCCTTTCTCCTTATTTACCAATCCTTTAATGACTATAGTAGTTGCCAGCACGGTTTTATTACAAATAGCGGTAATCTACCTTCCTTTCACGAAGAGCTTTTTTGGTCTGGTACCCTTACCGGCTAAGGATTTACTCATTTCGCTGGCAGCCGGTAGTATTATCTTTATTATAATTACCCTGGACCGAAGGCGCTACAGACACTCAACTCAAAATTAGAAATACAAACATCCACCGGAAAGCCGGGACTTTATATTTGCTATTTTCAGAATAATATCCTGCTGTTAAAGGCCATACACAAGGTAATTCTGGCTTTGCGGCGTTTTCCGACTATGATGGTGCAGGGCAAACACTCCCGCAAGGAGCAAACACCACTCCGGAAAATCTGATTTATGCAACTTCTTTATTAATAAACTTCATTTTCTTCCTAAGGCCCTTTAGAAGAAAATAGTATCAGCTATTGATTCAAAAGCAGAATATTATATTTCATTCTTTAGGAACTCTATTTTATGATATTGATTCTTTTGCTCTCTATCCTGACCTATTGGCTTAATCTTTGTGCTTGTTTATCCGAAGCAGTAACTTAAGTAGTTTTAGCAGCATCTAGGGTATTTCCTTCCTAAATCTTTAATTAGTTGGGCGGCTAGTTAATCTTTTTTAAATTTGCAGGCAGATGAAGGCGGCAGGAGAAAGCGTAAATACCAACACCGGAAAATTAGTCCCGGCCTATGAACTTGAATGGGTGTACCCAGTCTGGCAGTTACGATTCGACGAAAAGGCCGGACTCATTGCTGTGGAATGCCGCGAGGCCGATACTTTGCAGACAGCTTTCAGTGTATTTAGGGCTAAAACCGGGGAATTGCTCCTGCGGGATTACAAACCCGCTAAAGCCTGGTGGCAAAATTTAGCCGCCAATCACAACGGTATTTTGTACCTGCAAGGCGTTTCTGCCAAAGGGGTAGGCCGGTCGGTTGGCATAACCGCAGTAAGTATAAACGACGCACAGGTAAAATGGCAGCAGCCGGAGTTTAGTTTTCATAGTTTAACCGGCAACACTATCCTGGCACTGTCGGCGGCAGGAGAAAGTACAGAGTTAATCTGTTTAAATCCGGAAACCGGGGAAGAAATGGGCCAAGCCGGCAGTATGGCCGCCTGTCCGGAAAAGGCTGCCTCTTTATCCGCAGAAGAAAGCCGGGCCATAATGGTACCGCAGCACTACCCGGCCGAAAATAAGTATTTCACTGATTTAAAGTTGTTTGTGCAAAATAAAACTGGCTTTGATGCCCTTTACGCCATTGATTATTTAGAACATAAAAATATGCTGGCGCTGGGGTTTTACCGGCCACAGGAAAATAAGCTGCAAACTTACCAACTGGCCGTGTTCTCTCTTACCGGCGAACTTTGCCTGCAGGTAGACCTGGGGAAAGATTTAAGCGGAATCGGTACAGATAATTTTTTTATTTTCCAGGATACATTAATTTTAGTAAAAAATAAAAAAACTTTGTTGGGTTACGAGGTCTAGATTATTTAGAGTTATGTTAAAAAAAGCTTTTTTAGTAGCGGTGCTCTTTACCTTTCTCCAAAAAGGAGCGGCACTGGCTGGCAGTATGCCGGTCGATTCGGTTGGTTTGGAGAAAAGGAACGGTAAAAACTTTGTGGTTCATAAAGTAGTCCCGAAAGAAACCTTATTTGCTTTATCCCGGAAATACAATGTACCGGTAAACCAGATTGTAGACGCCAATCCGAATATTCAGAGTGGTTTAACCATTGGGCAAATTGTGTATATACCCAGTAAAGTCCCTCTAAAAAAGCCGGAGCTTGCAGCCCCTCCTATTGCCAAAGCTAACACCTCTCCTTCTACGCCTTATACCTATGTAATCGACGCCAAGGGCAACAAGGTACACCAGGTAGTACCCAAGCAAACGCTGTACTCCATTGCCCGGATGTATAATATTACCATGGCTGATATCCGGAAATGGAATAATTTAACGTCGGATAACTTAACGGTAGGCGAAGATTTAATTGTTGGTATGGGTAATAAACCAACCCCTAATAACAACCCCCAGTATGTAGGCGAAGTAGACGATACCATCGATAAACCCAAAGCTACCGTTACTACGGCTAAACCGCCGGTAAAGCCGGCCGAGGAGGTGGTAGTTAAAACCAATGAACCGGTCCGGACAGCCGAACCTGTGCGAACGGCGGAGCCCATTGTACGGAGAGAAACCGAAGAAACCCTGGACCGGGAAGAAAGTACCGGGCCAAGTGAAAGTGTAAGTAAAGTTACCGAAAGCGGCCTGGCCGAAGTGATTGAAGGCAACAGCAACAACAATAAATACCTGGCCCTGCATAAATCAGCCCCGGTTGGCTCCATCCTGCAGGTTAAAAATATTATGAACGGCCAAAGCGTTTACGTGCGGGTTATTGGTAAATTACCCGAAACCGGCAACAACGACAGGGTGGTTGTTAAAATATCTAAAAGAGCCTTCCAACGCCTGGCTTCGCTGGATAACCGATTCCGGGTAGAAGTTTCTTATATGCCTTAAGCAAAGGTTAAACAAAAGTACAAAACCCACTTGCCCGATAACGGATGGACAAGTGGGTTTTGTTTTATAAACTATTTAAAATCAATGGATAATAAAGCAGCCATTAAAATTTTACTAGAAGATAGAGTTATTAAATACAACCAACCGGCCTTTATTCCCCATGACCCCATTGTTATTCCGCACAGCTACACCCAAAAGCAGGATATTGAAATTGCCGGCCTTTTTGCGGCCATGCTGGCATGGGGCCAGCGGGTAACCATTATAAAAAAATGCCGGGAGTTGATGGCCCGCATGGATAATGCGCCTTATAGTTTTATCCGGCAGCACCAGGACGAGGATTTAAAAGCTTTAATGGGTTTCAAGCACCGCACTTTTAACGATACCGATTTGCTGTACCTGGTCCATTTTCTCCGGCAGTACTATCAAAGCCACGACACGCTCGAAGATGCCTTCACAGCCCAGGGAACCATTATGGATCAGAAGCAACGCCTGGAAAACTTTTTTAATACGGTTTTTAGCCTGCCAGAAGCACCTAATCGTACCCGGAAACATATTTCCACCCCGGCCCGGAAATCGGCTTGTAAACGCATTAATATGTATTTGCGTTGGATGGTACGGCAGGATGAGCAAGGCGTAGATTTTGGCATCTGGAAAACCATGAAGCCGGCCGATTTAATCTGCCCTTGCGATGTGCACGTGGGGCGGGTGGCCCGGAAGCTGGGCTTAATAACCCGCCCCCAAACCGACTGGGAAACGGCTACGGAGCTTACCCAACACCTGCAGCAGTTAGATCCGGTGGATCCGGTAAAATATGATTTTGCTTTATTTGGATTGGGAATTGAAGAGAAGTTTTAAACTTGCCTCCATTTACCTTCTATTTTTTCTTTTTAATATTTAAGCTATTCTACTGATAATCTAGGGAGTAAATAGAATATTGAAAAGGAATAATTTAAATATTAATTTACCCTTAGAAGTAATTTCCGGTAAATATTACCAGAAAGTTTCCCCTAAAATATCGAGACATTTTTTCGGAATATTAAATTTATTTTTGTTCCGGATTGTTATACCATACTATTGGCATTCGTACTAATATTCTACAATTTTTACGCATATTGATTTAAGATTAAGACCTTGATATATCCTCAAAACTTTGAAAATAAAATTGGCTTTAACCAAATCCGGGAGAGCCTTATTTCGATTTGCCTGAGTCCGCTGGGGCAATATTTTGTAAACCGCATGCAATACCTGACCCGTTACGATTTGGTACAGAAACTCCTGCATCAAACCCACGAATTTCAGGGCTTAATGGTATCCGGCGCAGATTTCCCAACCCAGCATTACTTTGATGTTACCGAGCACCTGAACCGGGCAGCTATTGAAGGGTCTTTTCTGGAAGTTAGGGCCTTCTTTGAAATTAAAATGTCCTTACGCACTATACGGCAGGCACTTACCTTCTTCTCACAGGCCGAAGAAACCTTGTACCCTAATCTGCGGGCACTAGGCGAATCCATTCAGGTAGACCGGCACTTGCTCGCTGCTATGGATAAGGTAGTAGACGATAACGGAGCCGTACGGGATAATGCTTCGCCGGAACTGGCCCGCCTCAAAGCCGACTTAATTCATCAGCAAGCCTTACTACGCAAACAGATTCAGGCGGTACTCCGGCACGCTAAAGCTTCCGGCTGGACCAACTCCGATGCGGAACCAACGGTGCGGGGCGGCCGCATTGTAATACCTGTACTGGCTGAATATAAACGGCGCTTGAAAGGTTTAATTCACGATGAATCTACCAGTGGCCAAACAGTTTATATTGAGCCGGATACCGTATTTGAGTTAAACAACGACATTAAAGACCTGGAGAATGCTTATCACCGCGAATTAATCCGGATTCTGACGACTTTAACCAACCAGTTACGGCCGGCCGTGATAGATTTACGCAAGGCTTACCAATATTTAGGTCTGCTCGATTATATCCGGGCGAAAGCCATTTATGCCACGCGGATTGAAGCCACCTTACCAACTTTACATAAAACGCCGGCGGTAAAATGGCAGGATGCCCGACACCCGTTGTTGTACCTGAACTTTAAAGGCCAGGGCCGGGAAGTAGTACCTTTATCGCTTACCCTGGACAAAGAACAACGGATTTTGTTAATCTCCGGGCCCAACGCCGGCGGTAAATCGGTTACCTTGAAAACCGTAGGTTTGCTGCAATATATGCTGCAATGCGGTTTGCTTATTCCGGTGGCAGAAGGCTCCGAGGCCGGTATGTTCGAAGATATTTTTATTGATATCGGCGACGAGCAATCGCTGGAAAATGACCTGAGTACCTACAGTTCGCACTTACAAAACATGAAGCAATTTGTGGTATTGGCGGGTAGGAAGAGTTTGGTTTTAATTGATGAGTTTGGTACCGGTACCGAGCCACAACTGGGAGGTGCTATCGCCGAAGCGGTGCTGGATAAACTGAATCAGCAAGGCGTGTTTGGGGTAATTACTACCCACTATACCAACCTGAAGAATTTTGCCCAACGCACGCCCGGCATTGTAAATGGCGCCATGCGTTACGACCACAAAGAACTGAAACCTTTGTACCAGTTGGTGATTGGCAAACCCGGTAGTTCTTTTGCTATTGAGATTGCCCGTAAAATTGGTTTGCCGCAGGACATCGTAAATAAGGCCAGCAATTTGGCTGGTCGCGATAAAATCCGGTACGATCGCTTACTCGAAGAACTGGAAGCCGAGAAAGTAGAAGTGGAAAAACGCAACCGCGAGTTAGCCACCCAGGAGCGGAAAATGCGCCAATCGGCCAAAGAATATTCCGATATGAAGCAGCTCTTGGAAGAAAGCAAAGCCGATATTATTTCGGAAGCCAAGCAAAAAGCCAAGTTACTGCTCCGCGATACGAACCAGCAGATAGAAGCTACGATTCAGCAAATCCGGCAAAGCCAGGCCGATAAAGAGCAAACCAAGCAGGCCCGGCAAGCTTTGGAAACCTTTACACAGGAAAAAATTAAAGTAGAGCACCGCCCAGCCAAAAAGCTGAGTACGGCTAAAGGCGAACTGGTGCCCGGCGATCTTGTTTCCATTTTGGGGCAGGATTCAGTGGGGCAAATTGTTTCTTTAAAAGGTAAAACGGCCGAAGTGCTGTTTGGCAATATTAAAACCATTGTAAAAACCGAAAACCTGGAGCGGGTAGAAGGCCAATTGCCAAAAGTGAAGAAAGAAGCGCCGGAACCATCCCGCCAGGGCATGAACCTGACCCAGCGCATGGCAGATTTTAGCCCGACGCTGGATGTGCGGGGCCAACGTGCCGAAGATGCTTTAACCCAACTCATGGCTTTTGTTGACGATGCGATAATGCTAGGCATTCCGGAAATTAAAATTATTCACGGCCGGGGTAACGGTATTCTGAAGCAAGTACTCCGGGATTACCTCCGTAGTGTAAAGGAAGTGGCCAGTATCAGCAACGAGCACGTAGAACGAGGTGGCGATGGCGCTTCGCTGGTGGTGCTTAAATAGAAATTAGTTTTCGCTGGTTTAATATTCAGATAAAGAAAACTACCTTATTTAACTTACTGTTTAAATGGCTTTCTCATTTTTGGGGAAGCCATTTTATTTTAATAGCCCCAATAACTCTACATATGAAGTAGCAGGCAGATAAATAACCCTGCTTTGTATAAGTTTGCGGCAATATTGGCCTAAACAAAGGTTAAATTTAATTATGCCTTATAACAAAAGCTGGTACTTAATATTACTTTGGCTTGGGCTGCTATTTACTTTCCTGCGTAATAATTCTCCGGCCCATCCGGTAATCGGGCACCGTTATTTATGCCCTAAAATAGGTTACCGGCTACCTGGAACCCGCACCGTTAGAGCATCTTATATTTCTCACGCTGCTAGTTTTAAAGAAAAGTCATAGAAAAATAAAAAAAATGCTTTTACCTGACTACCACCACGCCTAACTGGGCGCCAATTTCCACCTCGTACTGCTGCAGGGTTTTGATTAAGGTCATTATTTTCATTATTTCTGGAAAATCCTTTTCGGTTTTAAGCAGTTCGGCGTTTTCTTTAATCATTTGCTGTACATTGCGCCATTTCAGCCGCAATACGGCCGTATCGGCGGCAAACTGCAGCATATCGGTTTCGCGGGGCACAAAAATCTGGTGGGTTTCCCAGTTTTCGCTCAGCTCAAATTTATCGGTAAGCAAACTGATGGCTTCCTGTCTGATTTCACCATCGGGGTAATTGATAAAGTAATCCGGCGAAACGAGTGAAGACTGTTTTACTACCTCCTGAAATAAAGTTATTAAACGGGCATGTATGGGTATTTTGAAGTCAATGTCTTCGAGCTGCGCCAGCAGGTAAGGCAAAAAAGGCTCGCCTTCGGGTAGTTGGTGCGCCGAATAATTCACCAGCAAGCGTAAAACTTCGCGCTCGTGGTGCAGCAAAATGGCATCGTCGGCGGCTACTTCGTCTTCGGGCTGGGGTGTAAGTTCAGGCTCGGTGGTCGGGATAGTGGGAGAAGCCGGTTTGGGCCGCTCCTGCTTCATGAGTTTGTTGTACTCGGTAAGCAATACCTGCTCTTCGATGCCGAATATGACGCTGCACCGCTGCAAAAACACGGCCCGCTTAATAGAATCCGGAATTTTAGAGATACTGGAAATTATTTCCCGAATGGCCTCGGCTTTTTTAACCGGGTTATGCTCGGCCTCCTGGCTTAACAGCTCAGTTTTAAAGGAAATAAAATCTTTAGCGTTGGTGTCAATATATTTCTTGAAAGCCGTATCGCCTACTTTCCGGATGTAACTGTCCGGGTCTTCTTTATCCGGAAACAACACTACATTTACGTTCAGGCCACCTTCCAGAATTAAATCAATACCCCGCAACGAAGCTTTTATACCGGCGGCATCGCCGTCGTAGAGTACCGTAATATTTTTGGTGTACCGCCCAATCAGCTTAATCTGGCCTTCGGTAAGCGAAGTGCCCGACGAGGCCACCACATTTTCGATGCCGCCCTGACTAAGCGAAAGTACATCCAGATAACCTTCTACCAGGTAACACAAATCCTGGCTCCGGATGGCTTGCTTGGCCTGGTACATGCCGTAGAGCACATCGCTCTTGTGGTATATTTCGGACTCCGGCGAGTTAACGTACTTGGGCGTTTTATCATTCGACTTCAGCGTGCGGCCGCCAAAACCCACTACCCTGCCCGATAAATTATGAATCGGGAACATAACCCGCGCCCGGAACCGGTCGTATTTTTTATCTTCTTTTCTAATGGTCAGGCCGGTGCTTTCCAGAAACTCCAGTTGAAAGCCTTGCGCCAAAGCTTTAGCGGTAAGGCCGTCCCAGGCTTCGAGGCTGTAGCCCAGTTCAAACCGCTGGATGGTAGGCATGGCTAAACCACGGTCTTTAAAGTAAGGCAAGCCAATGCTCTTGCCTTGTTCGTGGTTTAGCAGAATATCGTGGAAATAATCTTTAGCGAAGTTAGAAAGTATATACTGACTTTCCTTCTCGCTCTGGGCCTGGGTAAGTTCCGGCGTAACTTCTTCTTCAATCGCAATCGCGTATTTCCGGGCCAGGTATTTCAGGGCATCTACGTAGCCAATGCCCTCAATATCCATAATAAATTGCAACGAATTACCCGCCTTGCCGCAACCAAAGCACTTATAAATGCCTTTAGCCGGTGACACCGAAAAAGAAGGCGATTTTTCGTGATGAAACGGGCACGGCGCCCACATATTCTGTCCTTTTTTCTTCAGGGTCACAAAATCCCCTACCACCTCCACAATATCGGCTTGCTGAATAATCTGGTCAACGGTTTCCTGGGGTATGCGGGACATAATTTAATATTTGGGTGCTTTTACAAAGATAGAAAACCTGGCAGAAAAAGAAATTTCTTCTGCAACGCTTAATGGCTAAGTTTAATGGTATACATTAATTTTAACCTTCACTCGCATAAGTATTCACCGGCGTTATAATCAGGTATAATTCCCCGCCGGAACCGGCAAATGCATCTTCGAACAGTAATAACCGGAAACTTTACAGGAAAAATAAAATAAATTAAATATTAATGTTTTTTAATATTTAAACTTTTATTAATTTAGTGCAGGTCAATAACAAATCACTATTCCATGAAAAAGTTAATACCATTTTCTCTGTTTTTGCTGGCCGGCCCGTTCGCGCTGGCATTACTAACCGGCAAGAAAGAATCGGCCTTTAATAAAATCAGGATGGGTAAAGTACTAAAGGAAAGTGAAGACCTGTTTATAGGCAGTTAACATTAACGAATGTCCAAAACTATAATATTAACCGGAGCAATATTTATAGATGCCGCTACAACATCTTTAATAAATTAAACTTTGCATTTAATATCCGGCAATTTAGTTCAAGTAGTTACCAGAGCCAATCATCGTTCTTAATAAATATTTTAAGCTGAATAAATGCTTCTTACGATATTTTTCAACCACTCTAAATAAGAAATATAAATTTAGCCGAACCCTAAAAATTATCACCAAAAAGTATAAATAAATAACTGTTAAAATTTTTATTAAATATTATTTTCCTTAGATTTGCAACACACAACAGATAATTTTTACAGCACATTATAAAAGCTACACCAAATGAAAAGCAAAGAAAATTCAAAAAAATTGGCTACGGTAGGTAGCTGGATTTTAAAACCTGGTCAGAAAATATCCACCGAAACCCGATAGCTATAGAGAACTTCTACAAATTAGAACTTAATCCGGTTTAGATTTCGGCAATCAAATTTTGCCGGATAAAATATACTGCGTCAAATTCCCGGAAAAATACCGCAGCAGTATTTACCAAGGGTAATACCTTGCCATTATTTACCCCTTATTCTTTATTATTTGCATCTGAAGGCTCACGCCGGCACCGGTTCTTTCCTGGCCAGTTAAGGTATGTCTTCGCTTCGCTCCTTTTGCCCTGATTCTAAAAACACCTGAAAGTATCAACTACCCCGCCTTCTCCGGCGGGGTTTTGTTTTCTATTTTCCCAGCCCCCCTGCTTAAACCTATTAGAAAAGATTAGCATTTAGAGACTTTCCGGCAAAGACACTGTATTAAACCCTCTTCGCTCCTACGAATAAAAAGTAAAACCTAATTCCCAGGGCTTGACCTACCGCAGGATAAAAATAACTAAATAGGCCGGCCGGCTTATCCAAATATCTTTGATAATCCGAAGGCAACCTGCTTGTGGTTTTGAAAATAAATCCTTTTATCTGCAACATCGTTTAGCACAAAGTTCTATATTTTAACTCCAGTAGTTCCTCCATTGTATGAAACCCCTGTATGAACCCAGATTTCGAAGTATTTGACCTCAAACGAATATTTATTGGCGATGCGCCGCTCATCTTTTTACTGGAGATTGTTTTCCGCACGCTGGTTATGTATAGTTACAGCATTTTTTTGTTGCGGCTGTTGGGTAAAAGAGGAATGGGGCAGCTATCTAACCTGGAACTGGCCATTATTATTACGTTTGGTTCGGCCATTGGCGACCCCATGATAAACGCCAGCATACCAATATTACACGGCGTGGTAGCCGTTACGGCAGTTACCATTTTTCAGATTAATCTGGAACGGTTTATAAATAAAAACAAAAAGGTGGAAGCTTTTATGGAGGGCGAGCCCAACCTGGTAGTAGATAAAGGGGTTATAAAATGGGACTGCCTGACCAGAGATAATTTATCCAAAGAAGATTTGTTCCGATCGTTACGCAGTAAAGATGTAGAGCACTTAGGTCAGATAGAAAAAGCATTCTTTGAAACCTCCGGCCAGATATCGGTTATGTTTCGGTCGCAGGAAAATACAAAGCCGGGCTTGAGTTTGATTCCCGAAAATGAAATTGAACCGGAGGCTATTTTGAAAGCGCCCACACCCGTACCAACCGCCGGCCTGTATTGTTGCCTGGATTGTGGTAACCTAAAATCTTTGGCGGAAGCGCAAAAAGTAAGCAAATGTGAGTTGTGTGGGGCTAAAGAATGGGTGGTAGCTAAAAAGTAAAATTTATAACCAAAGTATTCCCTTGTTCACTGGCTATAATTTTAACGGTGCAATATACCCCCGCTAATTAAGACTTACCTGTTTATTGGCAAATATTAAATTTTTGCTTCTGAACAGCAGATCTGCCTTGTTCAATTTAAGCCGGTTTTAATTTGTTATTCCAATAGCTTGTTTACCTGCTTATACCGGCTAATATTCCGCTAAATCAGGGTTAATCTGAACAAAATTTTGTACTTTTGTGAATCATTAGATTAGCTAAAGAATAAGATGGCTATTACGCAACAAGATATATTAAAAGCCTTAAGTTATGTAGAGGAGCCGGATCTGGGCAAGGATTTGGTAACCCTGAACATGATTGAAAATATACAAATCGACGGCAAAAACATTTCTTTTACCGTTATTCTTACTACTCCGGCCTGTCCGCTGAAAGAACTGATTCAAAATGCCTGCATCCGGGCCATTCACACCATGGTGGATAAGGAAGCGAACGTAACGGTTAACCTGACCAGCCGGGTTACCACTGCCCGCGATACCAATTCGGCCATTTTGAAAGATGTTAAAAATATTATTGCCATTGCTTCGGGTAAAGGCGGCGTTGGAAAATCTACCGTTACAGCTAACCTGGCCATTGCTTTGTCGCAGAGCGGCGCCAAGGTAGGTTTAATCGATGCCGATATTTCGGGCCCGAGTATGCCGCTGATGTTTAACGCCGAAGAAGAACGCCCGCGGGTTTTCCGGACGCCCGAAGGCCGAAACCTGATTGAACCGATTGAGCGCTACGGTATTAAGCTTATTTCGATCGGCTTCCTGGCACCGGCCGAAAATGCCGTAGTCTGGCGCGGTCCCATGGCCAGCTCAGCCCTGAAACAATTTATCTCGGACGTGGACTGGGGCGAACTCGACTATTTATTAATTGACTTACCACCCGGCACCAGCGATATTCATTTAACCTTGGTGCAGACTGTGCCGGTAACCGGCGCTATCATTGTTACCACCCCACAAAAAGTAGCGTTGGCCGATGCTCAGAAAGGTTTGCAGATGTTCCGGCAGCCGCAGATTAACGTGCCGGTGCTCGGAATTATTGAAAATATGGCTTACTTTACACCCGCCGAGCTGCCTCAGAATAAGTATTTTATCTTTGGCGAGGGCGGTGGCCAGCAATTGGCAACTAAATGGGGCGTTCCGTTGTTAGGACAGATACCACTGGTACAGAGTATCCGCGAAAGCGGCGACGATGGTATGCCTGAAGTAATAAAAGTGGATTCGCCGGCGGGCAAAGTATTTGAAGAAGTAGCCCAGGCCGTAGCCCAGCAGGTTTCGGTGCGCAATGCCGGCCTGGCGAAAACGAAAATAGTACCTATTAACACCTGATAACATGGTAGCGACCAACACAGAAGAATTACTATTTGAGCGAATTGAAAGAGCCTTGGACCAGATAAGACCTTACCTGGAAGCCGACGGTGGCAACGTAAAAATTTTGGAATTGTCGGACGATATGGTACTGAAACTGGAATTATTAGGTGCTTGCGGCTCCTGTTCCATGTCGTTAATGACCATGCGGGCCGGCATTGAACAAACCATTAAACGGGAAGTACCTGAAATACAATCGGTAATAGCCGTAAACCTGACGCCACCCGTGGTTTAAAATATTTCCTTTTTTACCTTATAAAACCGGAGCCAGTCTAGTCTGACTCCGGTTTTATTTTTTTGTACCTTTACTTTTAAGGTATAATTTCCGCTTCTATGATTCGAGCCAACGACCCGCAACTGCACTCCTGGATCCAGATTTCACCTAACAGTGATTTCCCGATCCAAAACCTACCTTTTGGGATTTTCAGTACATCTACCCGTGATCCGCGCGTAGGAGTAGCTATTGGCGATTATATTCTGGATTTATACGCTGTGTGCCAGGAAGGATTGTTTGATTTGTTATCACTGGAAGATCCGACGGTTTTTCATTCCGAAACCCTGAACCGCTTTATTTCTTTGGGAAAACCCGTTTGGCGGGAGGTCCGGGAACGGGTATCGGAGCTGCTGCGGAACAATAATCCGGAAATCCGGGATAACCATGAGGTGATGAAGGCCTGCCTCGTTAAATGCCAGGAGGCCACCATGCACCTGCCGGTAAAAATACCGAATTACACCGATTTTTATGCCAGCCTGGAACATGCCACGAACGTGGGGCTAATGTTCCGTAATCCCGAAAATCCGTTGTTGCCTAACTGGAAACACCTACCGGTAGGCTACCACGGCCGCGCTTCTTCCATTGTGGTTTCAGGATATCCTATTTTCCGGCCGCAGGGCCAGACCAAAGCCCCCGATGCCGATCTGCCGGTTTTTGGGCCTACCCGCGAATTAGATTTTGAACTGGAAGTAGCCTTTATTACCGGCCGCGCCACCGACCTGGGTAGCTTTGTCATGACCGATGAAGCCGAAGACTACATATTTGGTTTGGTACTGTTTAACGATTGGTCGGCCCGCGATATACAGCGTTGGGAGTACGTGCCGCTGGGGCCATTTTTGGGTAAAAGTTTTGCCTCCTCCATTTCGCCGTGGGTGGTAACGTTAGATGCCCTGGAACCTTTCCGGGTACCCGGCCCGGTGCAGGAACCCAAAGTATTACCTTACCTGGAATACGAAGGCCATAAACACTTAGACATAAACCTTAAAATTTACCTGCAACCAGACCAGGAAGATCCGGCCCTGATTTCCCAATCGAATACCCGCCACTTGTATTGGAACATGAACCAGCAACTGGCCCACCAAACCAGCAACGGCTGCAACCTGGAAGTAGGCGATTTATATGCTTCCGGTACTATCAGCGGCTCCGAACCGGAATCGTACGGCTCTATTTTGGAATTAACCTGGCAAGGCTCTAAACCACTTACGTTACCCAACGGCGCTACCCGCAAGTTTTTGGAAGATGGCGATACTGTAATATTTAAAGGATATGCGGAACGCAACGGCCTACGCGTGGGTTTTGGCGAGGTCCGGAATAAAGTTATGCCCACCCTATAGTGGCGGTACGTGAATGGCTGATTCTATCCTGACATTAGGCATGATTAGGCATGAAGCACTTACCCGGTAAAAAACATTTTTTACAATGTTCACAATTGGTAAATTTTAGCGATACATGTTTAAGTCTTTCGATGCAAAAGCTTTAAGTCCAGCGCAGCTACAAAATTGGCTGCAAAGTGCTATTGCGCCCCGACCCATTGCTTTTGCCAGTACCCAGGACGCTGCCGGTAACATAAACCTAAGCCCTTTTAGTTTTTTTAATGTTTTCGGTACCAACCCACCCATCATAATATTTTCTCCGGCCCGCCGCATTCGCGATAATACCACCAAACACACCCTCCAGAATGTGCAGCAGGTTCCCGAAGTAGTTATTCATATCGGCAATTACCCGCTGGTCGAACAAATGTCATTGGCCAGTACCGAATATCCCGCCGGGGTAAACGAATTTATAAAAGCGGGCTTAACACCAATTCCTGCGGTATTGGTAAAACCGCCTAGGGTGCAGGAAGCGCCGGTCGCTTTTGAGTGCCGGGTGATGGAAGTAAAATCAATCGGAGATCAGAATGGCGCCGCCAACCTGGTTATCTGCGAGGTGCTTATGCTACACATCCACGAAGCTATTTTAAACACCGCGGGCACAGCTATCGACCCACTTAAACTGCAACCGGTAGCCCGCCTGGGTGGCGACTGGTATGGCCAATCCACAGCCGAGAGTTTATTTCGTTTACCTAAACCGAATAATAATCTGGGTATGGGATTCGATCAATTGCCACCTGGTATCCGTCAGAATATTTTTTTAGATAGCAGTAACCTGGCCCGGCTAGCTAACCTGGAAAAATTGCCTACCTACTTCGAACTTCAAAATATTCGCCAGGAGCCTTATGTGCAGTACCTGCTTCAGAAATACGCCCCGGACCCGGCAGCACAATATACTGCCATGAGTAAGCTGGCTAAAAAGTTAATATTACTGAATCAACCGGAAAAAGCCTTGCAAATTCTTTTAACCCTTCTGTAATGAAATTGAATATTTAAAATTGTATATTTAGTTACCGGAATAGCCCCCCTAAGAACCTGTCTGATAATTATATAAACCTGCAAAATACTTTTTAAAAGAGAACTGAATATTTATTATAATTGTACGAACAATACTTTCCCGCTCCTAAACTTCTTTGTCCCAGCCTTTTAAATAACACCAATGGCCAAAACTTTTACCCGATTACCTTTAACTTTTCTCCTGCTTCTGCTTACGTCGGGTTTCCTGCCAGTTTTTGCCCAGGGTATGGTAGACGGCTTTATGAAAGGCAAAGGCAATAGTTCGGTAGCCTTTTCTTACTCCTACGAAAGCTACGACACTTATTTTGTGGGTGGTACTTCTACCCAAAACGCCAACCTGGGCACCATTACCACCCGCAGTCTTAGTTTTTACGGGGTTGCCGGCCTCACAGATAAGTTGGATGCCATTATCGCACTTCCTTATATTAAAGCTACTGCCGACCAGGGTTTTTGGCAGGACCAGAAAGGCTTCCAGGACGGTGCCTTTTACTTAAAGTATAATGCCTACGAGCAAAAATTAGGTAATCTGGGTAGCTTATCGCTAATGGTGGCCGGCGGTATTTCTACTCCGTTTAGCCCATATATTGCCGATGCCCCGGTAGCTATAGGCCATCACTCCACCAATCTGGATGGGCGTTTAATCACCCAATTTAAAAGTAATTACGGTGTATTCCTTAGTGCGCAGGCCGGTTACGTTCGCCGGTCCGATGTAAAACTAGATCGTGATGCTGTTCCTTTACCCGAAACTGGCCGCGGCAGCCCCTATTACAACGGCCACACCAGCCACGTACCCAACTCTTTCGATTATTCCGTGAAGCTGGGGTTTGCCTCGTCGTTGGTTTACGCCGATGCCTGGCTGCATAAACAGGAAGCCGGCAAAGGAACCAATATTGGTCCGGGCATCCCTTTCCCGAGCAATGCGGTGTCTTATACCCGAACTGGCTTTAACGTGTTTGTGCCATTGCCTTTTTTCCCGGCAATCGGATTGGGCGGCGGTACCAGCTTTACCCTGAATGGTAAAAACGTCGGCCAGGCCACCCGTTACTCGGGTAGTTTGGTTTACAACTTACCCAACTGGCAGCAAAAATAAATTCCTTTTAACAATCTGGTAGTGCAAATACTTTCCCCATGTTACTTTCTAAAATCATCAGGCAAATTACTTCTTTCCGATTTCTTTCGTTGCTCTTCACCGGACTCCTAATAGCCGGTTTGAGCGGCTGCGAAAAAGCCGATCTCTCTGGTCCGCGTTTCGAAGCGGCTAATCCCCAGGATCAGGATTTAAGCGGCGGCACCTGGAAAACCATTATCCTGAAAACCAGCGCCACTGTTTCTGTTCCGGTACCGGATGCTGCTACCAGTCCCGCCTACCAGCAGGAGTTAAGCGAGATTAAACGCTTACAAACGCAACTGAGCGGTTCACAACGCGAAGCTATCCAATATTGGTCTGCGGGTGCAACCCTGCGCTGGAATGAGATTTGTCGCCAGTTGGTAGCTAAATATAACATAGCCCCCCAGGTAGGTGCTGCGCCGGACCCGCAATCGCCGTTTGCCAACCCGGTTGTAGCGGCCCGCATTTATGCTTTGTTAAGCGTAGCCCAATACGATGCCCTAGTATCGGCCTGGCACCATAAATTTAAATTTAACCGCGTTGCTCCTGTCCAAACCGACAACCAGATTAAACTTTTAGTACCGGCCAGCAGCTTGCCTTCCTACCCATCAGAAGATGCAGTTGTAGCGGCCGCTTCTTTAGAAGTATTAAAATTTATTTTCCCGAAAGAAGCTGAGTTCTTAAGCAACAAAGCTACCGAGCACCAGGAATCACGGTTATTAGCCGGTGCCAACGTACGCACCGATTTAACTGCCGGCGCGGCCCTGGGTAAAGAAGTAGCGCTTAAAGTGTTGGATTATGCCCGCAAAGATCGGATGAACCTGGCGGGAGATGCCAAGAACACCTGGGAGCAAGCACTTGTGCCAGTTAAATGGAAGAGCCTGGATGTTCCGGTACGTGGCCCTATGTTACCCTTGGCTGGCAATGTAAAAACCTGGTACGACTCCACTGCACTAATGACGGGTTTACCGGGCCCACCTCCAGCCGTAGGTAGCACCGAATTTAACCAAGCCCTGGCCGAGGTGCGGAAGATTGCCGACAGCCGTACCCGGGAACAATGGCGCATCTCTGATTTTTGGGCCGATGGAGGCGGAACTCCTACCCCACCTGGTCACTGGAACCAGATTGCGGCTAGTTTAATCCGGCAAGAACAATGCAGCGAACTGCGCACCGCCCGTATCCTGGCCTTGCTGAACCGCGCCTTGTTTGATGCGGCTATCTGTTGCTGGCGGACCAAGTATACGTATTATATACCCCGGCCTTCCCAGATGGATCCCAAAATTAAAACGGCTACCGGTATTCCTAATTTCCCCTCGTATACTTCCGGACACGCTACCTTTTCAGGCGCAGCGGCCACTGTTTTAACTTACTTATTTCCGCAGAATGGCGAAAATCTGAAAAAGCAAGCCGAAGAAGCTGCTCTATCGCGGCTGTACGGCGGTATTCACTACCGCTTCGATAACGAAGCCGGCCTGGTTTGCGGCCAAAATATTGGCAAAGAAGCTATCAAATGGGGAAGAACCGATGGTTCACCGCAATAAAGTGCAGGTTAAAAGTTACAAACTGAAGGTTAAAGCTTAATGCAAGTATTTGAATATTATTAACCAGTATTTTTCAGCTTCCATAAAATGGGCTACCTGTTTGTGATGCGATGTTTGCAAAGAAAAGAAAAAGAGATAAACCAGGGAAAACTCAGAAGTAAAGAGAGAGAGAAGCAAACAATCTATGGGCATTAGACTAACAGCCCGCTCAGGATGCACGTGACTTTCTCTTTATACAACCAAATCAAGGACAGTTGACTAGGTGAGGGAGCCAGCATACAGGATTGCCAGGTCCGGTTTTTTTCTTTCCTTAACCATTTTCAGGTAGGTACCCATTACGGAAATAACTTTCAAAGGCAACATTTGATGCGAGTATTACCACCACTAAAGTTTTGATAATTAAAAAGTTCAGCAATTAAAAAACTGAACTTTTGTAAGCTGTTGTCGCTCTTACCCACCAATGCCCAGGTGGTGATGAAAGCCTCGGATCCTTACTACTACCGGCGGACATTCTTTCTGCACCGGCATCAGGTACGCGTATCGGCAATAAACCTACTGATGATTCGGTTTTTGTTATATGCGACTGGTGTGTACCATGACCCATCAGAAAGAGGCAGCCATAATTTGGGAATATAATTCAAAGGAAAATCTGACTTATGACAACCGGATGCGGCGATGATTACCAGGCTCAAACAGCTGCACGCAGGCCTGTATTTACTCAACAAGCACCTTACGGCTGTTACTAATCAAAGGGAAGCTTTCCAGTAAATGCCCGGTGCCGATACTTATACCCTAAAGCAGTGAGAAAAATATATTGCCAAAAACAAACCGGTGTGCCAGCTACCTTTTAGTAGGTAATCTGAATTTTAATATTTATTTTGGGTTTGCACAGGGTATGCAAAAATTGAAAAGACCTGAAGAGATTCGTTGTCCCGGAAAATATTCCACAAAGGTAAATTTCTGTACCAACCCTTGCTGCCTGTAAGTTAAAATGCTCTTTTTTAAATTTAAAAAGCTATTAGACTCTAACCAATCCAGCACCACAAATACCATTAACAATGGGTAAACATCTTTATTTATTTGTTTTAACCTGCTTACAGTTACTTTTTCTGGCCGGCTGTTCTCCCAAACAAACCCCAACGGTTACTAATTCGGACCCCGCCCCGTCCACGCTGTCCGGGGCTGAACAGTCCAAAGTTGCGGGACAAAAGCCTACGGATTCGGTTCCGGCCACTAGTCCGTATGCCTCTAATCCGCAGGTCATTTCCCAGGGCGAGGCTTTATTTCAGAACAACTGCGCCACTTGCCATAATTTCAAACAAAAAGGCATCGGCCCCAACCTGGCTGGCGTTACCGCAGAGGTTTCGCATGCCTGGATCACCAGCTTCATTCGTAATGCCCCGGCAGTTATTGCGAGTGGTGATGTCCGGGGAAAACGCCTTTTTGCAGAATTTAACCAATATATGCCGCCTTTTACGGGCTTAAGCAATGCTGATATCCAGGCCCTGGTTTCATTTATAAACACCCATAAAAAAACGGCGCCCCCCAACGTGAGTAGCGCCCAGTTTGGCGAAGCCATCAAAGACCCTATACCAACTAAAATTCCTAAATCTAACCTGAAATTAATACTGGACGAAGTATTAACCGCGCCGGCTACGGCCCAGAAAATACCTTTGGCCCGCATAAACAAAATGCGGGTATTAACCGGCGGTAAAAAAGACCGGCATTTTATACAGGAGCTGCGGGGGCTGATTTATGAAATAGAAGGTAAAAAGCTGAACGTTTTTATGGATATTACCAAAGAACGTCCGGGTTTTATTCCGCAACCAGGCTTGGCCACTGGCTTCGGGAGTTTTGCTTTTCACCCGGAGTTTTACAAAAATGGTTTATTCTATACCACCCACACCGAGAAAGCCCAGGCCGCCCCGGCTGATTTTGCTTTTGCCGACTCCATAAAAGTAACCCTGCAGTGGGTACTAACCGAGTGGAAAATGAAAGATCCCTATGCGGCGACTTTTGCCGGTACGGGCCGGGAAATGCTGCGGGTTAATATGATGACCCAGGTCCACGGGGTGCAGGAAATTACTTTTAATCCTTTGGCCAAACCAGGTTCGCCGGATTATGGCTTATTGTACATTGGGGTGGGCGACGGCGGTTCGGCCGAAGGCGGCGCTTACTTTATTTGTAACAGCAATAAAACCATCTGGAGCTCGGTGCTGCGCATCGACCCGAAAGGTAGAAACAGCCAAAACAAGAAATACGGCATTCCGGCCCAAAACCCCTTTGCCCAAGACAATGATTCCCAAACCTTGGGCGAGGTTTATGTCCGGGGTTTCCGCAATCCAAACCGCATTACCTGGTCACCGGATGGCAAAATGCTTATCTCGGATATTGGTTTAAATAACATGGAAGAACTAAACCTGGGCCAGGCCGGTGCCGATTACGGCTGGCCGGCCCGGGAAGGCACTTTCCTGCTGGACTACCGGGGCAAAATGGACCGGGTTTACGCCCTACCGCCGGACGATAATAAATTTAACTATACTTACCCGGTAGCGCAGTTCGACCACGACGAAGGCAATGCTTTTTCGGGTGGCTTTGTTTACACCAACCCCAATATTCCGGTTTTAAAAGGCAAATATATCTTTGGCGATATTGTGAGTGGCCGCGTATTTTTCGTAGAAAACAGCCAACTCAAGCTGGGGCAGCAAGCACCCATTCAGGAAATGGATCTGCAAATTGCGGGCAAGCGCACTACTTTAAAGGAAATAATGGGCGGCAAAAAAACCGACCTCCGCTTTGGCTTAGGACCAAAACAAGAGCTTTACATTTTTACCAAATCAGATGGCCGGATTTATAAAGTAACGGGCTGCTCAACTAAGGAAGAAATATAACCCTAAATTCTGAACGCTAGACCAAAGCATAGCCCTGAAAGGGCGAAATCTCCCAACATAGGGTGCAGCCATGTGCTGATCAAGCACCCGAAAGCCAAAGCCCGGAATGGGCGTAATTATTTCTGGTTAAATTTCGCCTATTCAGCGCGCTTAAATTACCGATGGGCTGCACCCATCGCTGACGGATTTCGCCCTTCCGGGGCTATTCGGAATATATAAATAGTTTATAAAATATTCGGTCAAATTTCTGTTCAAAAATATTGCCCCAAAAGTTTTTAACAACCCTTTACGGATTGCCTACTAAATCTGTACTATTCCCAAAAGACTATTATATTTGCCGCTGTAACTATTAGGTACTATCGTCCGGATAGTTAGGTACATCATACTAAAAAAATAAACCAGTCATATAACTTATATGCACCACCTTTTGGGTGTTTATAAAAACTTAAACCAAAAGCATAACATGACCAAAACCGCAAAAATTGTTTACACCATAACCGATGAAGCGCCGGCCCTGGCAACGTATTCTTTTTTACCGATTGTACAAACTTTTACAAAGGCCGCCGATATAGCAGTTGAAACCCGGGATATTTCGCTGGCCGGCCGGATTCTGGCTACTTTTCCGGAGAACTTAACCGAAGAACAAAAACAAAACGATGATTTGGCTTACCTGGGCGAATTAGCCAAAACGCCGGAAGCCAATATTATTAAATTACCCAATATTAGTGCATCGGTGCCGCAGTTAACGGCCGCCATCAAAGAACTGCAAAGCCAGGGGTATAATATTCCGGATTACCCGGCCACCCCGCAAACCGATGCGGAAAAAGAAATGCAGACCCGTTACGGCAAAGTACTGGGTAGTGCAGTAAACCCGGTTTTACGCGAAGGTAACTCCGACCGCCGCGTGGCGCCGCCCGTGAAAGAATACGCCAAGAAAAACCCGCATTCCATGGGTGCCTGGTCTTCTGATTCTAAGTCGCACGTATCGCACATGGACGGCGATGATTTTTACGGCAGCGAGCAATCGGTGGTAATGGAGCAGGCTGGCTCGGTTAAGATTGAATTTGTGGGTGCCGATGGTACCACCAAAACGTTAAAAGACAATTTAGCTTTAAAAGCCGGCGAAGTAATAGATGCTTCGCGGATGAGCAAAAAAGCCTTGCGCGCTTTTTACGAAAAAGAAATTGCCGACGCTAAGACAAAAGGTGTTTTGTTATCGCTGCACCTGAAAGCCACCATGATGAAGGTTTCGGACCCGATTATGTTTGGCCACGCGGTAACTGTTTTCTTTAAAGATATTTTTGAGAAACACGCCGAAACCCTGAAAAGCATTGGCGTTAACCCGAACAACGGTTTAAGTGATTTGTACGCTAAAATCCAGAACTTGCCAGCTGACCAGAAAGCCGCTATTGAAGCCGATATTAAAACGGTTTACGACAATGCCCCGGCCTTGGCCATGGTGGATTCAGACAAAGGCATTACCAACCTGCACTTCCCGAACGATGTAATTATTGATGCTTCTATGCCGGCGGCAATCCGGACTTCGGGCCGCATGTGGGGTGCCGATGGCAAAGCGCACGATACCAAGTTTATGATTCCGGACCGCAGCTACGCCGGTATTTATCAGGAAGTTATCGATTTCTGTAGAGAAAACGGCGCTTTCAACCCCAGCACCATGGGTACCGTGCCCAATATTGGGTTAATGGCCCAGAAAGCCGAAGAATACGGATCGCACGACAAAACTTTCCAGATTGCGGAAAGCGGTACCGTACGGGTGGTGGATGCTAATGGCAATGCTTTAATGGAGCATAAAGTAGAGGAAGGCGATATCTGGCGGATGTGCCAGACCAAAGATTTACCCATTCAGGACTGGGTAAAACTGGCTGTAACACGCGCCCGCATTACGGATACCCCGGCCATCTTCTGGCTCGATAAAAACCGGCCGCACGATGCCAACCTGATTCAGAAAGTTGAGAAATATTTACAGGACCACGACACCAACGGACTAGAAGTAAAAGTGTTATCGCCGGTAGAAGCCATGCGTTATACCTGCGAGCGCGCCAAAGCTGGTCAGGATACCATATCGGTAACGGGTAACGTACTCCGCGATTATTTAACCGATTTATTCCCGATTATAGAATTAGGTACCAGCGCCAAAATGCTTTCGATTGTGCCGTTGTTAGATGGTGGCGGCTTGTTCGAAACCGGAGCCGGTGGTTCGGCGCCGAAACACGTGCAGCAGTTTACCGAAGAAAATTACCTGCGCTGGGATTCGTTGGGTGAGTTCCTGGCCTTAGCTGTTTCGCTGGAAGATTTGGCTTACAAAACCAAAAACGATAAAGCCGCCGTATTAGCCGAAGCCCTGAACCAAGCCAACGGCAAGTTCCTGGAAAACGACAAATCACCTTCGCGTAAAGTTGGCGGCATTGACAACCGGGGCAGCCATTTCTACCTGGCATTATACTGGGCCCAAGCCATGGCCGAACAAACCAAAGACCAGGAGCTAGCTTCTAAATTCGCTAACTTGGCCAAAACCTTAACCGAAAACGAAGCCAAAATTGTAGAAGAGCAAATTGCGGTACAAGGCAAACCCGTAGATTTAGGTGGATATTTCCGTCCGGATGCTGCCAAAGTTGAGAAAGCCATGCGGCCGAGTGAAACTTTGAATGCAGCTTTAAACAATTTCTAACTGTAATAAACTTACTTCAAAAGGCTACTGAATTAATTTTCAGTAGCCTTTTTTTATTACTAGGTTTTATTTATTATTAGTGGAAATATACTGATTTGTTGTTAGTAATGCTCTTGTTAGTTTGAAGTTGAAAAAAGCAGTATATACTTATTATGAATTCTAAAAGGATTTGTTCCCTTTAGGTACGAGTTAGCAGTAAGGTTAAAAGATTCACATATAATTATGCAAGCAAAAGAAACTAAACTTCAAGATATAATTGAGGGAACAAAACAGTATGTAATCCCCCTTTTTCAACGTACTTATAGTTGGACAAGTAAAGAATGGGAAATATTATGGAAAGACCTTGTGGAATTATGTGAAACAGAAAATCCAAGAACACATTTTATAGGATCGATAGTTAATATGCCAACGGTTTCTGTACCAGAAGGAGTTGCGAAGTACCTCCTTATAGATGGACAACAACGATTAACTACAATATTTATAATTCTAACACTATTAAGAAATAAAGCAAGAGAGAATCAAAATGAGGAATTTGCAGGAGAGATTAATAATACTCTATTAGTAAACCCTTATAAAAAGGATAATGACTTCTATAAGTTAATGCCAACACAAGTAGACAGAGAAATTTATAAAAATTTTATTAATGGAAGATCTAATGAAAAGGAGAGTCAATTAACAAGAGCCTATGATTTTTTTGAGAAAAAATTAAGGCAGTATCAACTAGACCCCGAGAAGCTAAAAAAGATAATTACTACATATTTTTCAGTAGTTAGTATACTTTTAGATGCAGATGACAATCCTTATTTAGTATTCGAGAGTTTGAATGCAAAGGGACGACCGCTAACCCAAGCTGATTTGATAAGGAATTATTTTTTCATGCGCATTCATGTTGATAAACAAGAACAGGTTTATAGCGAATTTTGGCAGCCAATGCAAGATGCATTAGAAGATAATTTAACTGAATTTATTCGCCACTTTTTAATGAAAGAAGGTTCTATTATCAAACAAACAGATGTTTATTATGAATTAAAGGATAATGTAAATCCTCAAAATTCAATCATATATTTAGAAAACCTACAAAAGCATTCATTATATTATCAAAAAATCCTTTATCCAGATTATGAAAATGATAAAGATTTACAAAAATACTTTCGCAGACTGAACCGATTTGAAGTAACTACGGCATACCCACTTTTGCTAAAACTTTATAATTATTATGTTTTAGACACCTTGCCCAAAGAAGATTTCATTACGGCTTTACAGACAATAGAGAATTATTTAATCCGTAGATTTGTTTGTGGTATACCTACTAATCAATTGAATAAAATTTTCCCCGCGATTATTCCTCAATTAATATCTAAATATGAATTAAAAATACCTGAAGGACTTCAATATCTTTTGCAGACGAAAGGGTATCCAAAAGATAATGAATTTAGAGTCCGGTTAAAAGAAGCAAAACTGTATGGAAGCGGCGATAGATATGTAAAAACAAAGCTAATATTAGAAAGCCTGGAGGAATATTTTGGTCATAAGGAGAATGTTCTACTTGAAAATTTGACCATTGAACATGTTATGCCTCAAACATTATCTGAAGCATGGCAGAGTCACTTAGGAGAAGAGTGGGAAGAAACCCATGAACTCTATTTGCATACAATTGGTAATCTTACCTTAACAGCCTATAATACTGAGTTATCCAATGATGATTTTTCCACTAAGAGAGAGATATTTATTGAGAGTCATTTAGAATTGAATAAGTATTTTATTGCATTAACTAAATGGACCAAAGAGGAAATTGATGAGCGTTCTGAATCCCTAGCTAATAAAGCTATCGAAATGTGGCCATATTTTGGTCATGATAATTCTTTTAAATCTGAGATTCAAGAAGTCACTGGTACAATTCCAACAGAAGTAAAAATATTAGGTCAGAGCTTTAGTGTAAAATCTTGGAGAGATGTCTTAGAATTAACGCTAAATACAGTTGCAGACCTTGAACCTGAGAAGTTTGAAATTATTGCTCATAATTTTCCAAGATATTTAGGGAGAGAAAAAAATAAATTTAGAGCAGTCCGAGAATTAGAGAATGGTTATTTTTTGGAGGTAAATTTATCTGCTCAAAATATACAAAGGTTGTGCTATCAAGCTATGGAAACAATAGAACTATCATCAGAAGACTGGAAAGTAGCAGTTGAATAAGAATCATCAGAGGAAACATCTTCCCTTGATCAGCAAAGGGCCTCTTGATAATCTAATTATAAAAATATTTTTTAAGCTGAACTGTTAAGTCTTTAGTTACACCAGTATAAAGAACTGTTTTTTTCGGATTTGAATGAATATAAACGAAATAGTTTCCTTTAAGCATTGTAGCTAGCGCTTTTGAATAGGCTATACAGTATCTTCTTGAATGACAAAAATAATAAACCAAAAAGAGAAATAATAAAAGAAAAAGGGCAACACATCGCTGCCCTTTTTCTTTTATTATTAAAATTTCGATACTCTAATTAAATGCTTTTTACAGCTGATATCCAATCAATAGCCAGATAACACTTTTAACATCGGTTGTTTTACTTTGCCGGTATTTTCTATCAGGTAACAACACTGGCTCCCGAATTTACCTGGACACCGAAATACGCCTGGTCTCTAACCCTTTATCGGTCAGGAGTTGGAGCAGGTAGACGCCTTCGGCCAATCCGGCTACGTTTAACTCTAATGTTAAGGCTTTACCCGCTACTGCTTGTCCGGCCGAGATGTTTTTCACTTTAGCGCCCTTGCTGTCGTAAAGTGCTAACGTGTAATTACCCGTAATTTTCAAAGAAAAGTTTACGGTTGCCTGGTTACGGATGGGGTTCGGATAAACCTGCATATTATTTACCAAAGCTTCTTCAACCATAACCGGATTTTTAGTGGCAGTCAGCGCTGTCTGGCCCGGTGCCAGAATCTGCACCGAGATACTAACTTTCTGGCCGAATGCATCGGTAACGGTTACGGTGTAAATACCGGCGGCTAATCCGGTTAAGTCTTCGGTCGTAGCGCCGTTGCTCCAGCGGTAAGTAAAAGGGGCAATCCCTCCTACTACACTTAAATCAACAGAACCATCGCGGCCACCGGTTGCAGATACATTTATTTGTGACGAGGCCAGCTTAATCGGGTCATTTTTCCGGCCTACGGTTACAGCCGCTCTGGCCACACAGCCTTTGGCATCGGTGAGGGTTACGGTGTAAGTACCCGGGGCAGCGACGGCTACATCCTGGCTGGTCAGGCCGTTGCTCCACTGATAAGTATACGGAGCGGTACCGCCACTCACGGTTAAGTCGATGGCACCGGCACCGGTAGTTGGTCCCCACATGCCATACCAGGGTTCGGCTTGCGTAATTTTGCTCGTAAGCGCTACACTGCACGCGGTTGGCTGGGGTTCGGCACTTTTTACCGCAAAGCTCTTCTCGGTTGAAGCGGAATTGTAATTAGCATCACCCGCCTGAGCAGCCCGTACGGTTACGGTACCTACTCCGGTTAAAGTAACCACATTCCCCGCGATAGTAGCTGGCCCGGAAACAATGCTGTAGCTAAGCGGTAAGCCCGAAGAAGCTGTGGCACTCTGCATAAAAGGTGCTTCACCTAAAGTCTTATCCGGAATAGCCGCTAAGTTAATGGTTTGGTTCGCTTTAGCTACGGTGAAGCTACGCTGTACCACAGTAGCGTCCGAATAATTGTTATCGCCCGGTTGTTCGGCTTGTACGGTAACGGTACCAGCGCCTAATAGATATAGCGTATTGCCCAGCAATTTAACTGTTCCCGAAATTACCCGAAAACTTACCGGCAAGCCAGAAGAGGCAGTAGCGGTTAAATTAACGGGAGCATCACCATAGGTTTTATCGGCCAGCGGTGCGAAGTTAATGGTTTGAGCGGCTTTAACTACTGTAAAGCTCTGGTCAACTGGTTGTGCGGTGTGATAGGTTCCACTTCCTGCCTGGGAGGCGCGCACCGTTACTATTCCGGCTCCAGTAAGCGTGACAATATTGCCCGAGATAGTAGCCGGCCCCGAAAGAATACTAAAGCTAACCGGCAGACCGGAGGAGGCGGTTGCACTAACCATAAACGGCGGCTCGCTAAAGGTTACTTTGGGCAGCGGCGGGAAATTAATAGTTTGACTCATCTTCGGAGGGCCCCACACCCTGAAGGTGCGATCTACATCCGGAGCAGCCAGATAAGTGGCATTGCCTGCTTGCGAAGCCCGAATTGTCACCATGCCTGAGTCGGTTAGCGTAACTGTATTACCCGAAATAGTAGCGCCGCCGACTACCACGCTAAAGCTCACCGGCAGACCCGAAGAAGCCGTAGCGCTGATGGTAAATGGTGCATCGCCATATTCCTTGTTGGGTAAACTAGCAAAACTAATGGTTTGGCTCAGCCTCGTAGGACTCAGCACATTAAAACTTACATCTACCGGGGTAGCAGCCAGGTAACGGTCGTTGCCTGGGTGGTAAGCCCGTACGGTTACTTTACCCACGCCGGTCATGGTCAGGGTTTTACCCGATAGGGTAGCCGGACCCGACATAATCCGGTAGTACAAACTTAACCCGGAACTGGAGGTAGCATTCAAAGTAAAAGGGGCATCGCCGTACAACTTATCCGGTATGGGTGGAAAGGTGATGGTTTGGGTCTGTAAGCCCGAGGTATTTACGGTAATGGTAAGACTGGCTGTTCCGGCACAACCATTGGCATCGGTACCGGTAACGGTATACGTGGTAGTAGCCGTAGGTTTCGCAATTACGGAACCTCCGGTAGTACTGCTTAAACCCGTAGCCGGCGACCAGGTATAGTTGCCGGCACCGGAAGCGGTTAATGTAGCCGAACCGCCACTCGTAATGGTGGTGGCATTGGTGGTAACTACTATTTTAGGAAGTGGGTTTACGGTTGCGGTAACCGGCACCCGGGTACTTTCGCAGGAGCCATTCACCACCGAAACATAATACGTAGTGGTTGCTGCAAGCACCGGCGTGGTAAAGATTGCAGTGGTTGCAACAGGTGTGCTAGTTGAATTGCTGGTGTACCAGCGGTAAGAACCCGTGGCAGGTGCGCCGGAAGCAGTTAGTGTAACCGGACCAGGGCCGCAGGTGGCTTTTGAAGTGACTGTTGGGGCATTCGAAATGGCACTGGCTACCGCCAGGGTTTGCGGAGCACTACTTCCGCAGCTATTTTGAAAATTCACACTAATGGTTCCTGGTGCTGAACCAGCTTTCACGGTAATAATATTTGTCCACTGACCACTTATAATGATCCAGCCCGAAGGTAGTTGCCAATCATAATACCCGGTTTCGTAGTTATAATTTTGGTCTGCTGGTTTAGCTGTATACACGACTAATTCACCCACACAGGGTGTATTGGTATTGGCAGTAATAGGAGTTAATTGGGTTGGTACAACAACAGGCTCTACTGAATTGTACCCCACGTGGCTACCACAAAAACTATCACCTGATAAAGTTATGAGACCATTGGTAGTACCGACTTTTACAGTTATACTTGAAGTTCCCTGGCCACTGACAATAGTCCAGCCACTTGGTACATCCCAGCTCAAATTCTTATATAACTCTGGGTCTGAAGCTGTGTAAACAGCTATTGTACCTGAACATGGGTTACTGGGGCCATAAAAAAATGGCTGGCCTAAAACATTGACAGAAGTACGTAAATCGGTACCGTTATCGGTACCAATTACAGCAGGTGATAAAGTTGAAACAACGCGTAATCTGTAACCTTTACCTTCTGGGATATTTGATGAAAAGGGGATATCTGCAAAAATTGGGCTTGCTGTACCTTCTCCTATTGTTATCGGAGATGCGAAAGATCCCGTCGTATCCGAAAGCTGAACTTTGAATATTTCAGATGGGCTAAATGTACCACTTGTAGTAAAAGAAACTTCGAGAGGCCCGCCGATACAAAAACCTGGCAAAGCTAAATTCTTAGTTGTAATAGTTCGCTCAGGTGTATGAGAAGGTGATAATTTTACAACCCAATAATCATTAAGGTAACTATAACCAGTACCTATCCTACTCTCACTTTTATCCCCGCTTAAATTAGAATGAGAACTTCCTCCCATAAAATACCCCCCATCGTCCGTTTGCTGAATAAAACTTAAGATATCTTCATAATCTCCGCCAAGGGTTTTATCCCATTCTTTTTTACCAGTAGCGTTTATTTTTACAACCCAGAAATCATTTCCTCCCCTACCATTTTCGCTCTTATCAAAACTCCAACCAGAATTAGACTTACCACCTAAAATATAACCACCATCGGTTGTAAGTTGCATAGCAGTAACCGCCTGACTTCCTCCCCCACCATAAGTATTATCCCATTCTTTAAGACCCGAGGCGTTCAACTTCACTACCCAGAAGTCAGCAATTCCTTTATTCTCTATACTTTTATCACCACTTATCCTTGAGATTGACCATCCACCCAGGATACAGCCCCCATCAGGCGTTGCTTGTAAAGCTCCAAAAACTTCAAAATCAATTCCTCCCAGCGTATTGTCCCATTCTTTATTGCCCGAGGCATTTAACTTAACAACCCAATAATCACTATAACCTCCTTTATTTTCACTCTTATCCCCGGAGATATTCGATTCGGAGGTTCCACCCACTATAAAGCCGCCATCTACGGTTTGCCGAACAGTCTTTAATTCATCCTTAGCATTCCCTCCTACGGTTTTATCCCATTCTTTCGTGCCATTGGCGTTTAGCTTGACAATCCAATAATCGTCATAACCTTTAGAATTTTCGGTTTTACCTCCAAGCTGATATGCATTTGAGGTAGAATTCCCACCCAGAATATAACCACCATCCCTTGTTTGTTGAAGACTTATTAAATTGTCTTGGCCCGTTCCACCAAATGTTTTATCCCATACTTTATTTCCGGCAGCATCTAATTTTACCACCCAATAATCGCCACCACCAAATGAACTCTCACTTTTATCACCACTTATATTAGACACGGAAATTCCCCCTAGAATAAACCCCCCATCGGTGGTTTGCTGGATAGAATTTAAATCATCTCCGCTTGTGCCTCCAATAATCTTATCCCATTCTTTGTTGCCATTGGCATCTAATTTTATTATCCAAAAATCACTTCTCCCCGTACTGTAGCCTACTTGGCTTTTATCACTACTTATCCCGTAAGAATACGTAGTTCCTGCTAAAATATAACCACCATCGGTTGTCTGCTGACCAGAATTTAATAATTCATTATCCTCACCTCCCAGCGTGTTATCCCATTGTTTGGTTGGCTGGGCTATAAGATTAGCAATAGATACACTGTACCATAAGAGAAATACCATTATGGCGAAAGTCGCTCGTGTTATTGAATGTAGGCTTGAACCATTAAAGGCTCTCTGTTTTGTAATTTTTTTAATCATAAATATTTTTTAAAATGAGTAAACTGAAGCAGACGCTATTATTAGTATAGTCTTAAAGGCTCCTTTATAAATAATGGGTACAGCAAACCAAAAAATGAATTTTAACTTAAAAAACTTTATTAAAATATTAGCCTTGCAATATATAAAGAACTTTTATTTTTATAATGGAATATTTATAGGTAAATATTAATTAATTAGAATATCTTATTTAATGATATAAATAATCTATTATATTACTTCAAAATAAAACTGCCCCACCTTTTAGGCAGGGCAGTGTTCCTTAAGGCATATATTAGCCAATCAGTATAGTAGAAATTACCTGATTATTGAAATGCGTTTGGTAGCAATTCCTTCATCTGTTTGGAGTTTGAGCAGGTAAATACCCTCGGCGATGCTATTCAAAGGCACTTCTACATTCAAAGCCTTATTAGCCGGAGCTTGCCCGGTAGCTAGCGATTTTACTTTAGCCCCTCTGATATCATACAGGTCTAAGGCGTACTTACCGGCAGCCGGCATAGTAAAGCTGATAACAGTTTGGTCTTTTGCCGGATTGGGATACACGTTAATGCTGGTTTGTTTACCGGTAAATAGGTCGCTAAAATCCGGGCTTTTAACCGAAGCTATAGCTGTTGTACCTGCTCCCAGTATCTGCACCGAAATAGTAGCCGTCCGGTTGAAAGCATCGGTAACGATGACCGAATAAGTACCGGCCGCTAGTCCGGTTAAATCTTCGGTAGTGGCGCCGTTGCTCCAGCGGTATCTGAACGGACCGGTGCCGCCAACTACTGTTAGATCAATGGAGCCGTTAGTGGTACCGCCGGTTGTTACATTGGTATGCGATTCGGTCAACGAAAGTGGCCCATTTTTGCGGCTGACTATTACGGTAGTAGTAGTGGTACAAGCCTTGGCATCCGTAATGGTTAGGGTGTATACACCCGGCGCGGCTACAGCTAAATCTTCGGTGGTGGCCCCAGTGTTCCACTTATAGGTGTAAGGCGCCGTGCCGCCACTGGGCGTTACATCAATAGCCCCGGCCCCGGAAGTAGGCCCCCACATGCCGTACCAGGACTCGGCCTGGGTTACTTTACTCGTAGCTACCAAATTACATATTACGGGCGTAGGCGTACGGGGATTTACGATGGTGACGGAAGTAGTTAGCTTCCGGCCGAAGGCATCCGTAACCGTTACAGTATAAGTACCCACACCTAACCCGGTTAAATCTTCGGAAGTAGCGCCATTGCTCCAGAGGTATTTATAAGGCCCGGTACCGCCCACTACCGTTAAATCAATGGAGCCAACCGGGTCGCCGGCCGTAGTTACATTGGTGTGGGTAGTACTTAAACGCATGGGGTCGTTCTTTTTACCTACTTCTATGGTGGCCCGGAGCGTACACCCTTGGGCATCGGTTACTAATACGGTGTGTACACCAGGTGAAACCACCGGAACAGGCGCATCTTCGGGTGAATTGCGAAAGTTATCCCAAGTGTAGTTATAAGGTGGAGTACCTCCGGTTACAGTTATATCAATACCGCCGCCACCACCCGGATACAGGCCGTACCAGGGTTCGGCTTGCGTAACTTTACTCGTAAGCGCCAACTTGCAAAGGTTATTGTTTGGGTCGGCGTTGATATTGCTAAGTTTTACCACCCAATAGTCTACCGTACCAGAAAATTCTGATTTATTGCTCGGAATATTATTATAGGAGTTATTATTAGAATCAGACTGGCCGCCAATTATAAGCCCGCCATCAGCGGTTTGCTGCAAAGAGCGAAGCTTTTCATGAAATATTCCGCCTAGGGTTTTATCCCACACCCGGTTACCCGCTGCATCTAATTTTACTATCCAGTAATCGGTATAATAGTAATTATTACCAAAATAAAGCGGGCCTTTGTTTAACTCGGTCTTATCACCACCGGCTCCCGAATGTGAATCGCCCCCCAGGATATAACCACCATCGGCGGTTTGAATAATAGCCCTCAACCAATCGGTAGATAAACCGCCAATGGTTTTTTCCCATTCTTTTTTCCCGGCAGCATTCAATTTTAATACATAATAATCTTCACCCGGTATACCACCCATAATATAGCCCCCATCGGCCGTTTGCCGCACATAAGTAATATTTCCGGTTCCTTCCAGTGGTTGCTGCCATTGGGTAACACCGGCTGCATTTAACTTAATGGCCAAAGCAGGTCCAATTAAAATAAATCCTTCGTCGGCGGTCTGCTGGATTTCTCCCCCTAAGTTTCTTTCCCATACAAAATTACCAGAAGCATTCAACTTCAGTATTCTGCCTATTACACCACCACTCAAAATATAACCGCCATCGGGAGTTTGTTCTATTAAAGTGCCCGCGTTTTCTATTGTTTTATCCCATTCTTTACCGCCGGCAGCATTTAGCTTTACAATCCAGGTGCCGAAGGTATTATCACTTTTATCGCCGCTAGCAGTAGAACCAGAAGTTCCGGCCACTATTACGCCGCCGTCGGCAGTTGGGTCAACGGAAGTCAGAAAATCGGCGCTATTACCACCCAGGGTTTTATCCCATTGCTGAACACCGGCAGCGTTTAATTTAACTACCCAATAATCGCCGTCACTACTTCTGGCATTTTCGGTTTTCTCCAGGCCGGCATTAGAAATAGAGGAGCCACCCAAAATATAGCCGCCATCTTTGGTTTGCCTGGCCATAGTAAATTCTTCTTCACTGTTGCCCAGAATCGTATTCTCCCATTGAATAGTTGGTTGGGCCAGCAGGTTAGTTAAGGATAAGAAAAATATGAGACTTACAAGGGCTGCTTTTAATGGAACATTTAAAGAATCAGCATTGAAGCGACTAAGATTAGGGAGCAAAATATTAGTACCGGAAGTACCAGGTTCCGGAAAACAGGCAGGTAATAAGCGTACGTTTTTTTTCATGGTAAATAGTTTTCTGATTTAGTTGTGGTTCAGGATATATAATATTCGGGGCAGGTAAAAAAAGACAAGTCTACCGCCATTTTTAGCGAGCGGCGAAAGAATTTAAAAAATCTTGTTCGTACAAAGGCTTTTTGGCTTTAAAGGGTTGTGAATATTTTTAAAGCTGAGCGGATCTATTGGTAAACTTATCCGTATCGGCTAGTGGCGTTAGTTAAACAGAGATTCATCATTCTTTAAATTGATATTTATGAAAAAGATTTTCCAGACGAAAGAACAATTAGCCTTTAATACTTCTGTTAGGCTTGTTGTTTCTGCTTATACTGGCGCAGCAAATAAATATTTTCGGTAATATTACGGTGCAAAAATCCTTTTTTACAGGTAAAAAAGATAAGATGCTTACCCAATATGTATAAATATAATAATATTTATTTTAATTATATTACAAGACAGTACAAAAAAAGTTAACAAAGGAGTCTAAATATTGACTGATTTTCTCTCTTTTAACCTTTACCTACACGTGGTGTCTCTTTTCGCTGGTTATATGATTTTAATCCAAGTAGATTTATTAGTTAAACATACGACTGTGTTTACAGATGCTTTTTGGAGAGCGCTGAACCTTATTACTCAGAAAAGAGACGGGTGAATAAATATTAGTTCGCCTGGTCAGCTACCAGAACTTAAACCCAAAAGCTTTTTTGTTTTTTAGTGAATATGCCGGAAATTTGAAGAACACTGTAGCCTTCTAACACCCACATGCTTCTGCAATATCTTTTTGTAATCTTCGTGCTGGGGTTTGGCATGTATTGGAGTGTAAAGAAAAATAAACTAACCGAAGCCGGGGCACTGACGGGTGGTTTGCTGGGACTCGCTATTTTTCAGGGAGCGGGTTTTACGGGTTTAACCATGCTGGCTTTGTTTTTCGTGCTTGGTACCGGGGCCACGGCCTGGCAGCATAACTACAAGGCTCGTTTGGGTTTAGCCGAAGAAAACAAAGGCCGCCGCACGGCCCATCAGGCCTTTGCCAACGCCGGCGTAGCGGCAATGCTGGGTTTATTAGCCTGTTTATTTCCGGGCCAGGCCGAGCTGTTTTGCTTAATGCTGGCCGCCGCTTTTGCCGCCGCCACCGCCGATACGGTCTCGTCGGAGTTGGGTAACCTATACGGTAAACGTTTTTACAACATCCTTACATTACAACCCGACCAGCGGGGTTTAAATGGCGTAATTAGCCTGGAAGGCACTTTACTTGGTTTAGGTGGTAGCAGCTTAATTGGTTTGCTTTATGCTATGGGTTTTGGCTGGAACGGCAATATTTTTATCGTAATCCTGGCCGGCACCATTGGTAACATCACTGATTCTTTATTAGGGGCTACCCTGGAGCGCCGCCACTTGCTTTCAAATAACCAGGTTAATTTCCTGAATACCGCCGCCGGTGCTTTCGCTGCCTGCATTCTGTATTTGCTAACTTAAGTAAGTAATAAATAATAAGCAATAAGTTTTAAGTATATAAACTATTGAAATAGAGCACTCTATTAAAATTTGTATATTAAAGTAATTTGTTCCCTTACTTAAAATAAGCCCTAGTAAGGATTCACCTATTAAACATTCTTACCGGCATTTAGCGGTTACAATGGCTTTAAGTTGCCGTCCAGGGTGTACGTTTTTCCTTTCTGGGTTTTCAGCGAAATTACCTCGTCGCCGTAACGGATCTGGCAGGTATTGCCCAGCTTCGATAATATTTTTGCCTGCTTTAATTTGCCGTTCTCCCAATCCAGGTCTAAATCGAAACCGCCGCGGGCGCAGATGCCGTGGATGTAGCCTTTTTGCCAGGCTTTAGGTAAAGCCGGCAGCAATTGTATTTCGCCGGCGTGGCTTTGCAGCAGCATTTCGGTAATGCCGGCCGTGGCGCCAAAATTTCCGTCTATCTGGAAAGGCGGGTGCGTATCGAACAGGTTGGGCAAGGTCGATTTGCGGAGTAAGGCCAGTAGGTTTTCGTAGGCGGCTTCACCATCCTGCAACCGGGCAAAGAAATTAATAATCCAGGCACGGCTCCAGCCAGTATGCCCGCCCCCGTGCGATAAACGGTAGTCGATGGTCTTGCGGGCTGCTGCCAATAATTCCGGATTTTGTTGCTTCGTAATCTGGTTGCCGGGGTGCAAGCCAAATAAGTGCGAAATATGCCGGTGACCCGGCTCCGGTTCGGCAAATTCTTCGGTCCATTCCATAATGCGGCCATCGCTGCCAATTTTGGTCGGCGCCAAACGGCTTAGTACATTTTGTAGCTTTTTCCGGAAAGCCGCATCTTGATTTAAAGCTTTGCCGGCGGCAATGGTATTGGTTAATAAATCCCGGATAATCATGTGATCCATGGTAGGTCCCATTACCATGGTGGCAACATCACCGCTTTTTGTTTTAAACTGATTTTCCGGCGATATAGAAGGGCCGGAGACCAGTTGTTTTGTAACCGGGTTCTCGACCAGCCAACCGGTACAAAATTCAGCGGCTTCTTTCATGACCGGGTAAGCCAATTCTTTTAAGTATTTTTTATCTTCGGTAAACAAATAATGCTCCCATAAATGCTGCGCGCTCCAGGCCAGGCCCATGGGCCACATGGCCCATTGGGTTTGCCCATAAGGTTCGGTAAAATGCCAGGCATCAGTGGTAAAATGGGCAACGGTTCCCTTCAGGCCGTACATGTCGCGGGCGGTTTTGCGAGCATCCGGACCCAAAGCTTCCAGAAATTTCAAAAAAGGCAGATGCAACTCCGATAAATTCGTCAGCTCGGCGGGCCAGTAGTTCATCTGAATATTGATGTTAATGTGATAATCGGCGCTCCAGGGCGGGGTTAAACCATCGGCCCAAATGCCCTGCAAATTGGCGGGCAAACCACCGGGCCGCGAACTGCTGATTAACAAATACCGGCCAAACTGGTAATATAGCTGGAGCAAGTGCGGGTCTACGTTGCCGGCTTGCATGGCTACAATGCGCGCATCGGTGGGGTAATAAGCTGCCTCGGTTATTCCTAAGTTTAAATCAACCCGCTTAAAGTAATTCTGGTAATCTTTTACGTGGTCGGCTTTTAGCTGGGTGAAAGGTTTGCTGCCGGCGGCCGCTAATTGTTTACCTGTTTGGGCTCCGGGCTCACTGCCCCAGTAATCGGAGGCCGCGGTTAAGAGTAAGGTTACCGTATTAGCCTCTTTTACCCCAATATTGCCGTTGGTAGCTGTTAAAGCACCACCTTCATTTAGTACTTTTATGCGGGTTACCATTTTTACGCCCACGCCATTATTTACGTGTTCCTGCATGGTAATTTCGTTGCCAGTGGCAGTAATATTCGCTTTATCGCCGGGGCGGCTTACTTTAATATTAAATGATAAGGCACCGGGCTTATCGGCGGTAAGCCGCACCACCAGCACCTGGTCGGGAGCACTGGAGAATATTTCGCGGGTATATTTTATCCGGTTGGCCACGTAACTGGTCCGGGCCACGGCGTTTTCCAAGTCCAGCTCCCGGCGGTAATCAGTTACGGTAGGTGTATGTGAGAAATCCAGTTGTAAATCGCCGAGGGTTTGGTAATTACTGCCTACCTTTTTATCACCCATCATCTTTTCCTGGGCAATTTTCTGTGCTTCGGCGTACTTGCCTGCAAACAATAACTGCCTGACTGGTCCCAGAGCAGCTTTGGCCTGCGGGTTCACGAAATCTTCGGGTTTGCCACTCCAAACAGTTTCTTCGTTTAGCTGCAACCGTTCCGTTGTAATGCCGCCAAATACCATCGCACCTAACCGGCCGTTGCCCACCGGCAAGGCTTCGTTCCAGTTATTAGCCGGGTGCATAAACCAGATTTTAAGATCGGCCGGCGGCGCTGCAGGCGGCAAATTTTGGGCTATCGCAGTCGCAACGAAACTAAAATAAATACTTAGGGTAAGGCTTAAAAAACTGAATTTACTTTGGGAATGCATAAAAGCGTTTTCTTAGGTAGGCTAAACGGGCGCTAACTTAGCCAAAAAATCTAAAATATTACCAATGCCATTTAGAAGCGGGGCTCCTTTAATCGAGGCCTACCGCCTGATTTATAGTTCTTTAACTGGCCAATACTGCTTCCAAAACAATTTAGATTTTTAACAGTTATTCACTCTGAATTAACATTCTTAATTCTTAGAATCCGAATATTTTGTCCATGGCCATCCGTTTTAATGCCTAAAAGCCAGAAGAGCCGGATACCCGGGAAACATTTCTGAAATTCAAAATAATCGGCTGGTTTATGCTTGCCGGCAGTAAAGGAAAAGTAGGCTGCCCTGCAGGGCTCTGTAACCCGGCTGCTGATGTAACTAAAACCGGGCAGAAAAGGTAGTTTAAACGTATTTAAAGTTCGATTTATTTGGCATGGCTTCCAAAGCAGAAACCCGCACCGGCAACGATTATGTGGCAGCGCCTACCCTGATTGGCGTTTATGCCTTTTTATTTTCTGCCTTCTGGGCTTACACCGGTTTTACCACCAGTAATTTTACTAACTGGTTACTTGAAAATACCCTTACCATTCCGTTTATCATTCTTTTGTACTACCTCAACCGGTGGCATAAATTCTCGACGCTGGCGGTAAGCTTAATTTTTATATTCTTGTTGCTGCACGTGTACGGCAGCCAGCATACCTACGCCGAAAACCCGTTTGGCGAATGGGTGAAGGAACTGTTAAACCTCCAACGTAACCATTTTGACCGGATGGTGCATTTTGGCTTTGGTTTTTTGCTCGCGTACCCCATGCATGAAATATTCCGGTATAAACTGCGATTGGCTAATTGGCTGACTTACCTGTTGCCGCTGGAAATCACTTTTTCGCTGAGCGCCTTATATGAAGTAGTGGAATGGCTGGTAGCCGATATATTTTTTAAAGAAGGCGGTAAAGATTTTCTGGGCATGCAGGGCGATATGTGGGATGCTCAGAAAGATATTGCCTTGGCCGTATTAGGCACGACAATAATAATGCTGCACGTATTTTTAGTTCGGAAGGGGCTACGCAGGCCTTAAGACCACCTTCTTTTTTTTACCCAGATTATTTTAAATTAATCCGGCAGGCAAGCGCACCAATTCCTTTGCCGTTTCTATCGGCTGACTACACGCAAAAAAAAGCCAGGCTTGTTGGGCCTGGCTTTAAATTTTCATTTAGAATTATTATTTAATATCGCCACGCTCTGCGGCTTTTTTCAGTTTCTCGTTCGCAAAGATAGCAATCTCTACCCGGCGGTTGGCTTGTTTACCGGCAGCAGTTGAGTTATCAGCAACCGGAACAGAAGCACCAAAGCCTTGGGTGGTAATCCGGGATGATTCTACGCCCTGCGCTAATAATTGCTGCGCTACCGAACGGGCCCGGTTTTCAGAAAGAGGCTGATTAATCGCATCGTTACCGGTATTATCGGTATGACCTTCCACAATTACGTTGGTATCGCCGTATTTTTTAAGGGTCTCGGCTAGGGTATTAATATCCGAAACAGAAGTAGGTTGTAACTCGGCGGAGTTGGTATTAAACAGGATACCGGAGGCAAACGTAATCTTAATTCCTTCCCCAACGCGCTCAATTTTGGCGTTCTTCATATCTTTGCGCAACTCTTCGGCTTGTTTATCCATCCGGCGGCCAATAACCGCACCCGTGGTACCTCCTACTGCGGCACCAATAATGGCACCAGCGGCAGTATTACCGGTCATTCGGCCAACTACACCGCCAACTACCGCACCGGCACCAGCACCAATTAAGCCGCCCCGGCGGGTCCGGTTCTTATACTTGTCTTCCTTCTCGTTTTTGCGGGTAGTATCGTTAGAGGTGCTATATGGGTTAGAAGATTTACAGGCCGAGAACAAGATAATAAAAGCTAAAAATAGGGGGTAAAAAGCTCTTGTAATTTTCATAGTGTTGATGTTTAAGTTAAATTTTAGAATTAAGATTCCGAACAATAATACTCTTAATGGTTAAAAATGTTTATTTTATATAGGTTTAGATTTATATACAGCCTTTTCAAATTCCGGGCCAGAAATAGTTTTTGAACGAATACCGGCACCACTAAATTGAATTTGGCGGGCATAAAATTTTCTCGGGCCCCGGGTTAGGGCTTGGTAGAATTTTTTCAACAGCAGCAATCGGGATAAGCTCAGGCTTTAATGGTTTTTTTGCGGGTGGCAGCGGTATTTTTTTCAGCCTCTTCGGGCTGGTGGAGCATAGAAATTAAATCGGTAAGCTTTTGTTTGAGCTCTTTGCGGTTCACAATAAAATCGAGGAAGCCGTGTTCCAGTACAAATTCGGCACTCTGAAAACCTTTGGGCAACTCTTTGCCAATGGTTTCTTTAATTACCCGCGGACCGGCAAATCCAATTAAAGCACCTGGTTCGGCAATATTAAAATCGCCCAGCATGGCAAAAGAGGCAGTAACCCCACCGGTGGTCGGGTCGGTTAATAAAGAAATATACGGAATGCCTTCTTCGGACAGTAAAGCCAGTTTGGCCGAGGTTTTCGCCATTTGCATCAGGGAATAACCGGCTTCCATCATCCGGGCGCCGCCCGATTTCGAAATCATCAGGAACGGATATTTGTGCTGCCGGGCAAAATCAATAGCCCGGGCAATCTTTTCGCCAACTACGGAGCCCATCGACCCGCCAATAAAATTAAAATCCATACAGGCCACTACCAAAGGCAGACTATTTATTTGGCCATGCGCCGTCCGGACGGCATCGATCAACTGGGTTTTCTCCTGGGTGGCCTGTATCCGCTTGGGATATGGCTTGGTATCTACAAAGTTCAGGGGGTCCGAAGAACTTAATTTAGCATCGAGTTCTTCAAATTTATTTTCATCAAAAACTACTTCAAAATATTCTGCCGAATTAATGCGCTCGTGGTAATCGCACTTGGGGCAGGTATATAAGTTTTTCTTGTGTTCGGTGGTATTGGTTACCGCTTTACAACTAGGACATTTATACCAAAGTCCGTCAGGGGTTTCCTTCTTCTGCTCGGTGGGGGTTACAATACCTTTTTCTACTCTTCTAAACCAAGACATACAAACTTTCTTTTACAAACGTAAAGCCAATTTCTAAAAATAAAACGCCTGTTATGCAGCTCCTGTTAAATAAAGCCGGAGCTGATTTCAGGTAAAACTTACCCGTTTTCTTTTAGCAGGCCGCAAATATACACCAAATTTCGGGAGCGCAAATATTCTCAGGTGGCATATTTTAAAACTATCAAGCGCCTGTCCTTCTGCTACCGGGGCGCTCCTTTTTACAGTCATCTTTACGTAAAAGCGAATATAAAGCCCTATAAAAATAACGTACTTCTAAAACATTAGTATGTAACTCACCTGTCGGTTTTCTTAAATGGAGTAACCCGGACCACCAGCTTCGCTACCACTATTTTAAAATATTAGCTTAATCCTTCACCTGACCTAATAACTAATCGGGGTTTGGGTTCGGTTAAAAGGATTTTATAAAATAAACTTTACGTTTTGGCAGGTGAGGTAGATGCTTATATTTGTGAAGTTAATTAATTTATTCTGCTATGTCCTTTTTACCTCTCCGCAAAATTTTCTTATTTCTTTTTTTTACTACCGCTTTAGCTTCCTGTGTTACGAAGAAAAAATTCGACGATCTGAGCGCCCGCAAAAGCAAGCTGGACCTGGATATTGCCGCCTGCGAAAAAGCCATGGCCCGGGTACAGGCCGAGCGTAAATCGTTGGCCGCAGAATTAGCCGAGTTGCAGTCTACGAACCAGAAAATGGTGAAGGATTCTACCGAAACCGGCGTTGCCCTGCGCAAAACCCGCAAGCTTTATGCGGAATTAAACGGCACTTATGACAAACTAATCAAGAACCACGAAAGATTAATGTCGAACAGTGCCTCCGAATCAACGCGTTTATCGGCTGACCTGGCCCGCCGCGAAGCCGAATTACTGACCAGCAAAAACCAGATCGACAAGCTGAGCGCCGACCTGAAAACCCGGGAAGAACGCCTGAACGAAATGGAACGGGTACTGGCCGAAAAAGACAAAGCCGTTGATAACCTGCGGAACAAAGTAAGCAATGCTTTGCTGGGCTTTAAATCGAACGACTTAACGGTAAATGTAAAAAATGGCAAAGTGTATGTTTCATTGTCGGAGCAGTTGTTGTTTAAATCGGGCAGTACCAAAGTAGACCCTAAGGGCCAGGAAGCGCTGCAAAAATTAGCCCAGGCCCTCCGCGACCAGCAGGAAGTAAACGTATTGGTAGAAGGCCACACCGACGATGTACCCGTTTCGAAAGGAACCATGGGCATGAAAGATAACTGGGATTTAAGTGTGCTGCGTGCCACTGAAATTACTCGTATTTTAACCAGTGCGGGATTAACTCCCGAGCGCGTTACGCCTTCGGGCCGTTCAAAATACGTGCCCGTGGCCCAAAACACTTCCGCCGACCAGCGCTCCTTAAACCGCCGGACCGAAATTATCTTAACGCCAAAATTAGACGAACTCTTTCAGATTCTGGAGAAAAATTAGGCACCTCATCCCCCGGCCCCTTCTCCTCTGGAAGAAGGGGAGCCGGTCTGACGGTTAAATAATTACAACTCTTTTGGCTAAGTTAGATTATTTAACAGAACAATTTATCAGATTAAATAACTTAAGTCCTTCGCTTTTAAGAGCTAGGATTAGGTCAAAAAGCATAAACCTAGTCTGTAAGGCTGAAAGCATTTATTGTATAAAAAGTGAAGTAGGTAAAAAAAGCTATTGCTTCCTAACCTGTAGGACCTTTTAACCGATATTTTTTTTAGAGTTGAGACATTTAAAATTATTTCTATTCGCAATATAGCCTTCATTATCCTGTGTTCGCATCGTAGGCCTTTAGGGGGAGGATTTAGGGTGAGGTTAAAAGAGCACTTCATTTTATACTAAAAATTAGTACTTTAACTTATAAACAGAAGGGCCGGTTTTAGTAAAACCGGCCCTTCTGTTTAAATACCCTAAGAAATTTCCTTAATCGAACATCTGATATCGAGAACCGAACATCGAATAACGATTAACGAAAACCTATCCTAGCGCCTGCTCCAGGTCGGCGAGTAAATCTTCGATGTCTTCGATGCCGACGCTTAGGCGGATCAGCGAATCACTTAAACCCGCTTTCAGGCGTTCTGCCTGCGGAATACTGGCGTGGGTCATGGTGGCCGGGTGCCCGCAAAGCGACTCCACGCCACCTAACGATTCGGCCAGGGTAAAATATTTAACTTTCTCCAATACCTTTATGGCATCTTCCTGGCGGTCGCCTTTCAGCACAAAAGAAATCATACCACCAAAGTCGCGCATCTGCGCCTGGGCAATCTGGTAGTTCGGGTGCGTTGGGAAACCGGGCCAATAAACCTTTTCTACCTTCGGATGCTGTTGCAGGTATTCGGCCACGGCCCGCCCATTTTCGCAATGACGCTGCATGCGCACGTGCAAGGTTTTAAGGCCCCGCAACAACAAAAAGCAATCTTGCGGACCTGGCGTGCCACCGCAGGCATTCTGAATAAAGGCCAAGCGCTGCGCCAAATCTTCGTCTTTCACGATTAAAGCACCCATCACCACATCGGAGTGGCCGCCCATGTATTTGGTTAGCGAATGCATCACAATGTCGGCTCCTAAATCGAGGGGGGTTTGCAGGTAAGGCGTGGCAAACGTATTATCAACTACGAGTAAAACATTGTGTTTTTTGGCAATTTCAGCTGCGCCTTTTATGTCAATAATATTTAGTAATGGGTTGGTAGGCGTTTCGAGCCACAAAATGCGGGTATTTTGGGTAATGTGCTCTTCTACGGTCGCGATATCGGCCATCGGAATAAAAGTAAACTTAATGCCGTATTGCTGGAATATTTTTGTAAAAATGCGGTAGCTGCCCCCGTACAAATCGTTCGTCGAGATAACCTCATCGCCGGGCTTAAGTAGTTTTACCACCGCATCAATAGCAGCCATCCCCGAGGCAAAACACAAACCAAAGTTCCCGTTCTCCAGGGCAGCCAGAGCGTTTTGTAAAGCGGTACGTGTCGGGTTGTGGGTCCGGGAATATTCGTAGCCCTGGTGGTCGCCGGGTGACCGCTGGGCATAAGTAGAAGTTTGGTAAATAGGCGTCATGATGGCGCCGGTTGCCGGGTCAGGGTGTACCCCCGCGTGTATGGTTTTGGTTCCGAATTTCATAGTTGCTTAAACAGGATTAGTGCGGCGCAAGTTACGGGATTGGCCACCTAACTCCAAAACTCCGACTCAACAGCCCTAAACCAAGCCCCTACTACAACTGTTTCCAAAACTTTGTTAAGGCTAATGTTAGTGCAATAAAATATTATCCCTTCCGCCCTCCGGCCATCTTCTCTAAATCAGGGCAGGAGTTGCAGATGAGCCAAGGCTAATCTAATCCGTGAGTTATATAATAAATGAATCTTTATTGCACCGTCTACAGCTTATCCTTCGGGATAATCGCTGCCTACTGCCGCTCCCCTCCTTGGATGAGGGGGCAGGGGTGGTTTGATTCAGAATATTGATGGTTTTTTTCCTCCCCCTACCCCCTCCAAAGGGGGACTGTTCGTGGACACTGGGGAAGGTAAGACAAGTAAACACCTTGGCATTGAAAGATGGATTCTTGCAAAAGTTGAATGCCAATGTTTGACAATCCCCCCTTCCTTACCACTTCCTTAAACCCAATACTGCCATAAATAAAATTTTTACGTTTAACTTTCAACCCCAAACGATAAACCTGAACTGCGCGTGCTGAAAGAACTTTTTAGAAAAAATGCCTCTACTTTTATTTCACTGCTGTTACTGGTAGTAGTGCCGGTGCTGGTTAGCTCTACCTTAGCTTATTACTTATACCAGTACCAGGAAGTGCTCCAAAGCCTGAGTCCGGCCGAAACCCTGTTGTATTTTGTAGTGGTGGCCTTTACCATGGCTTTTGCCCTCACCCCTACCACCTTTGTTGCCTTGGTTACGGGTTATTATTTTGGCTGGCCGGGCTTTATAGGCGTAGTGCTCTCCTACGGGCTGGCGGCTTTAATGGGGTACGGCGTAGCCCGGTTCATCGACCATGGCAAAATGATGGCTTTTCTGCACCGCTTTAAAAAGGCCGGGGCTGTAATGGACGAACTGCGCGAACAAAGCTGGGGCCTCATTATTTTAAGCCGGATTTCGCCGGTGCTGCCTTTTGCCTTCATGACGTTTGTGCTTTCCCTGTTGCGCGTAGACCGGGTTAAATTTTTGGTGGCAAGTATGCTGGGCATGTTGCCCCGCACCCTTTTCTTTTTCTGGGTAGGCACACAGGCTCAGAACATTATTACGCTGCTCAACAACCCCGATGCCGGCAACGAAGGTAAAATTCTGGTTATCGGGTTAATCATTATTTCGCTTTTTGGGTTATATTACATCTTTAACCGGGCGCTCAAGAAAGCCTTACGCCGCAGCGCCGACGTAAAAAATTAACGAATATATTTTAGGAAGGCTTGCTTTTAATAAATTAAAGTATTTATCTTTGTGCTCTCAAAACGAGAAAGCTGGTCACGTAGCTCAACTGGATAGAGCATCTGACTACGAATCAGAAGGTTTGGGGTTCGACTCCCTACGCGACCACTAGAAAGGCTCTTAGAAATACTCTAAGGGCCTTTTTTATTTAGTTCGGAAATATATCGGACACCAGTTCTATTATCTAAATTCTTTTAATGCATCATACTGTTTTTCATAATCCTATAAAACAGCTACAATTCCTTAATAGATTTTATTGCTAAATAGATACTATTTAATATTAAATTGAATTATCAACTTCTACTAGATTTTATCCTCTGATTTAATAATTCTTCTAATTTTAAGTATAAAGTAAGTTAAGCGAAAATACTTATTCTAAAACTATAATACCGCTAATGAGGAAATTCGACAAAGAATTTAAGCTGATGACCGTTGAGCTCAGTAAGTACGCGGAGACTTAAATGCGCCAGCCGAAGAATTAGATAATCGGGCACAGCTTATTTATTGCTGACGTAGCGAGTTTTTAGATAAGAATGCAGGCAGCTTTCCAGGCCATGAAAAACACAAGCATACTCCCGAATATGCGGTGATAGCCAAATTAAAGAAACAACTTCAGGATGTAGGGTTAGAAAGGAATATGGGACCAATGCTGACATACATTTGCGGGTCAAAAAAGGCCTTCAGCATCTTCTTCAAGGGAGACGACAAACCTACCGAACTGAAGTGATTAAGGTAACTGGTTTGAAAATCAACCAACGGCTACTATTGAGTTCTTTGAGTTAAATAAAATCTGGCACAACCGAGAAAGGCTGTATTCCCGCTTAGCCTAACGTACTCCAGTTCAAATGAAAGAACTACTAAATCGTCTATCTGAGGCCACTTAATTTTTTGTCGGCTTTTTTGTTGCAAGTCCAGTATGCAACACATCAAGTTTAGCCGATTTTACTCCTTTGCTTTCTCAGCAAGAACGTTAGTTATCAACTAGGAGTAAGCACGAACTCACTTGAGCACCGTTATATTACATCGAGCACACGTCCAATAGCTCAAAATGCCATACTTTATTAAGTATTATTGTAAAGCATGTTGCTTTAGCTCATCGAGTAAACATTTACAGCACTGTAAAAAAAATCTTAACTTTTATATCTTCAACGCTAATGCCATTATACCAGTCTATTTTAATCATTTTTGCTCAACGGTATAAAACCAAATATGCAAATTCATATATAATTATTAATAATTGTTGTACCTATTTTTTTTATAAAAATTTAAAGAATTTATAAAATATTTTTAATTATATTAGAGCTTGTTTAAACCCTATATACACTATTAAATATGGAACAGATTTACCCAAGCAAAGAGGCATTGGCAACGCCAAAGTATTTGAATGTTAGTACTCAATTGTCGCTAACGAAAAGAGAAACTGAAATTTTAAAGCTTATTACAGATGAATACTCAAGCTTAGAAATTGCAGAAACCCTTTCTATTAGTCTCAAAACAGTAGATACACACCGAAAGAGCTTAATTAGGAAAACTGGAGCCCGCAATATAGTTGGCCTAGTGAAATTTGCCTTGCACTTTAGCATAGCAAAGTGGTAAATCTAGGGTTTAAATAATTAATTTAAATATTTATAGCTTTTTAACTATATGCCTCAAACAGACCTCCTTTCATGCATCTCTTTAAAAGAACGAGTACAGCATGAGAGTATCTTAATAAAACACCTAACAAAAGAAATAAAAAAAACAATTATTGGACAGACCTATATGATAGAGCGATTATTAATTGCTGTACTAGGAGGTGGGCACATATTGTTAGAGGGTGTACCTGGCTTAGCAAAGACTTTGGCCGCTAAAACTATGGCAACAGCTATAGACGCTACATTTAGCAGAATTCAATTTACTCCCGATTTGCTTCCTTCCGATATCACTGGTACAACCATATTCAGTATGGAAACAAATAATTTTATTCCTAAAAAAGGCCCCATCTTTGCAAATTTTGTTTTGGCTGATGAAATTAACAGAGCCCCTGAGAAGGTACAGAGTGCTTTACTTGAAGCAATGCAAGAAAATCAAGTAACAATTGGTGAATACACATACAAACTGGAATCTCCTTTTACTGTACTAGCTACCCAAAATCCAGTAGAGCAACATGGCACCTATACATTACCAGAAGCACAGCTCGACAGGTTTATGCTGAAGATTTTGATAGATTACCCTCAAATTGATGAAGAAAGGCTAATTATGCGAAATAATCTAAGTACAAGGCCGCATAACAATAATGCAGTTCTTACTAAAGATAAAATTGTAGATCTTTGTAAGTTGGTAAAGGAGATTTATTTGGATGAAAAAATAGAGAGTTATATCTTAAATATTGTGTTCTCAACTAGGTATCCTGACAAGTTTGGATTTCCTCAACTTCAGAATTTTATAAAAACTGGAGTATCTCCCAGAGGAAGTATCAACCTTGCAACTGCTGCTAAGGCTTGTGCTTTTCTGAACGAAAGGGATTATGTTATACCTGAAGATGTGAAGGAGGTAGTTGCAGACGTACTTAGACACAGAATAAGTCTGACTTACGCTGCTGAGGCCGAAAATTTAACTCAAGACGATATGCTGCATGAAATAATTAATCAAATTCCTATACCTTAAAAAATGTGTCCTTTAATATAAATTCTAAACACGTATTTGTAAATGCATAATGGCAAAGACCTGGCATACCTATGCTAAAAGAGCCCAAAAGTTAGATGCTCTTGTTTTAAAAGCAAAAAGGCTTTCAGATCAACTCCTTACTGGTGGGCAACAAAGTTATTTCAAAGGCAAGGGTATACTTTTTGATGAAGTAAGAAAATACCAACCAGGCGACGATGTACGCAGCATCCATTGGAATGTAACTGCCAGATTACGTGAGCCGCATATTAAGCTTTATAAGGAAGAAAAAAATCTCACCCTATTGTTACTAGTAGATGTTAGCGGATCTGGAATTTTCGGTACTCGAAAACAAACTAAATTCGATACGATAACAGAACTATGTGCTGTTCTAGCTCTTGCTGCTCAAAAGAGTAACTTTAGTGTTGGCGCAGTTTTTTTTAGTGATAAGCTAGAGAAAGTCATACATCCTCAGAAAGGTAAATCAAACTTCATTAAAATTCTCCACTTCTTGGCTTTCCTGGATGTAACAGGTAAACAGACAAGTATTAAAATTGCCCTAAATTATGTACTTAATATAGCCCGGAAAGGAAACTTAGTTGTAGTGCTCTCTGATTTCATGGACAATAGCTATACTGATGTGCTAAAATTAATGAATCTGAAGCACGAACTTTTAGGAATTAGGGTATATGACAAATCAGAAGCAATGCTACCTGCTGGCTCGTACATGCAGATATTAGATGCTGAAACGGGAAAATCAGCAATTGCAAATACTTCTTCAAAACGCTTTGGTCAAAGTTATCATGCATGGTACCAAGAAAATGAAACCTCCTTCCTAAATGCTTTTACTAAGGCCGGCGCTGGGATAATAAATATTGCTACTGACGAGGCTTATATTGAAAAACTACGTTATTACTTTCAAAAAAAATGAAATTTTCAATATACTTCATTATAATAAGGATAATAGCTTTAATAAGCCTGTGGCTATATGATACTACAAATGCTTTCGCAAGTACTCTAAGTCCATCTATAAAAACTACAGTGAACACGCCCCAGATCATGATTGGTGATCGTATGATTGTAACAGTTGAAGTAATTTATCCTGAGGAGGCTAATGTAGAATGGCCCATATTGAAGGATTCGCTAAATAGTTTTGAGATAATAAAAAAAGAGTTAATTAAAACATTCTTTGAGGAAGGAAGTTCAAAACAAAGTCTACAAATAACCTTAACAAACTTTACACCAGGAACTCATATAATCGAACCATTACCAGTTAAAATTTTAACCTCATCAAATGTATACTTACTCCATAGTTCCAAATTAAATGTTCTATGTAAGTTGCTATCAGTAGATCTCACCCGTCCTTTTAATGAGATACAGCCCTCAGTTTCGATTGCTTATACCCAAGAAGAATTATTTCCTTATAAGCTTAGTATTGGCTTTATAATTCTGTTAATAGTTATATTCTTAGTATACACCACAAAGCCACACCTGTGGATAGGTATAAACCGGCAGGCACCAAAATTCTATAAACAAACAATTACAGAGTTAAAAAAACTTGAGCGGGCTGAAGATATTCAGAACAGATTACCAAATGTTTTACGGACTTATATCAACGAACGTTTTAGTATTCCATCTCACTCGGCAACTACAAGAGAACTCCTGATTCAGTTGCAAATGGCTAGGCTGGAGGGTGACACTTTACAAAAATTAAGTACAATCTTGATCACAATAGATAAGTCAAAATTTTCCAGAAATACGATTCAGTTTATGGATGCCCAAATTCTTTTAAATAAAAGCAAAGAATTTGTTAAAAAAACTAAACCTATAAATTAAAATTGATGTGAACACTTTTACCTTCCAAAGTCCAATATTACTAAATCTACTTCTAGTAATACCATGTATAGTCCTATGGTATTTAAAAAGAGGTCCACAGGTTCGGTCCGCCAAAATCCTCTTTCCAACCTTAAAACCTGCTATAATTGGAAACAGCTCCCACTCTCCCTTTTTTATATTTTTTTTGTTAAGGTTATTAACCTTATTCTTAATAATTGTTGCCCTAGCCAGGCCTGTCCGGCTAAAACCCGTGGTAGAAAACATACCTGAAAAACAAGTAGCCATAGTTTTAGCGATTGATGTATCAAAAAGCATGTTGGCAGAAGATTTAAAACCAAATCGCTTATTAGCTCTCAAAGCAATTGCTTCAAACTTTATAGATAAGCGTCCGAAAGACTTAATAGGTTTAACAATTTACGCGGGTGACAGTTTTACTCAATGTCCCCTCACTAACGACCATTCGCTTTTAAAGTCACTTCTTTATGATGCCTCCTCCGAATGGCTTGCTGATGGTACTGCAATAGGAATGGGGTTAGCTTCAGCTGTTAACCGCCTGAAAGAGAGCGGAACAGAAGGCAAAGTAATTGTTCTCATGACAGACGGTGAAAATAATGCTGGCACAATTGATCCCTTCAAAGCTGCCGAGCTGGCCCAAAAGTATAAAATAAAATTGTATACAATTGGAATAGGAACAGAAGGTATGGCTCCTTTTCCAATTTACGATAATCATGGACAAAAAGAATATTATAATGTACCTGTATCAATTGATGAACCATTGTTAAAAAGCATTGCACAAAGAACAAATGGCAATTACTTCAGAGCTAAAAGCAACAAGGACTTAGAGGCCATATACCAGAAAATTGATATCCTGCAGTCATCGAAGCCACAAGTAAAAAGCTATCTTTCTTTGGAAGATTGGCATTTGCCTTTTACAGTTGCGGCATTTGGCTTGCTACTAACCGAAATTGTTCTAAAATATACATTATTGAGGAGTTTTACCTAAAAAGTTGATGATACTTGAAAACCCATGGCTCCTGTTTGGGATGCTGCTTATTCCGGCAATTTATACTCTCTACGCATATCATTTGGTTTGGAGAAAAAGAATAATGAAAAAATTTGGTGAACCCAATATGGTAAACAATCTCCTAATTGGTTACTCCACTAAAAGGCAATTAACAAAACTTCATTTGAAATTAGCGGCGATTGCTTTTCTTTTACTTGCGCTTGCTGGGCCTAAGATCATAGCGTCACAACTAAGAACTGAAACTGTAGGAGCTAATGTCATTTTTGTATTAGATGTTTCCTTAAGTATGCTCGCGGAGGATATTCCACCCAATAGGTTGGAGAAAGCAAAGTACATTGTTTCCAAAGCTGTAAATGAACTAACTAAAAGCCAAATAGCCATAGTGGTATATTCTGGTATAGCCTATCCACTGGTTCCCTTTACTTCGGATCATGAAAGCATAAAAAATGCTTTACACGGTGTTAATACCAATATGTTACCTATACCTGGCTCCTCTTTAAAAGAAGCCATTGAAATGGCTATCCGTTTTAAAGCTAAAAAAAATTTTGGGAGCAACTATATTTTCCTATTGTCCGATGGTGAAGATCATTTAACTATTCCGAATGCTATTTTGGACAGTACAGTAAACAAGGGTTTCAAAATATTCACACTTGGTCTAGGTACACTTTCAGGAAGCCCTATCCCTGTACGTCAGGCAAATGGCAGGTCTGTTTTGAAAAAAGATCAGGATGGAAAAATAGTTTACACTTCATTAAAAGATCAATCATTAAAACTATTAGCAAGTAAAACCGGGGGGCAATATAAGTCCATACTTCACACCATAGATGGGGTAAATTTTATAACTACTGCAGTTAAGGAGATTGAAAGTACTTATGCTGCATCAAACACATTCCGGCATTACCAATCACTATTCCAATGGCTTTTGGGTTTAGCATTGGTTTTACTTCTTATAGAAATTATAATAAGTGAAGGGAAATATAAATTACACCAATCATAATGATAAAATTTCTAATATTCTTTCTAATTATTAACCTTTTTCAACTACCCACTACCAATACTGCCAGGGGTCTGGCTAGAAAAGCGCTGCGGCAAGATAAAGATGGACTACTTGATGATGCTGAAGTTAACTATAAGAGAGCGCTGATAAAGCAACCAACTCTCTATCAGGCCAGATTTAATCTGGCTAACACATTGTATCGCCAAGAGCGGTTTGCAGAAGCATTAAACCAATATCATCGACTCTCCAATCCTCCTGAAATACCAATCATGCTAAAAGCAAGAACTTTTTACAATATGGGTACCATATATTTAAAAATTGGCAGACTCCCGGAAAGTAAATTTGCATTAAAAAAGGCTCTAAAATTAAACCCATTCGATAATGCAGCCAGATACAACCTAGCGTATGTAATAAAGTTGTTATCAGAGAAGAACCAGGGAAATCATCCGAAAGAGAAGGGAACGGCTGGTAAAACTTCGGGTAACCCGGAAGAAGAACTTACTAAAAGCAGTGAAGCCAGAAATGAAGAGAGCACCAAATTAAACCAGGCGCAACAAGAACAACAGAACCAACAACAAGAAAACATTGAACAAATGCTAAAAGCGCTTGATGCTAATGAGCGGAGTATTCATGATAAAATGAAGCGCAAATACAGCACCATGAGTAAAGCAAAAGTAATTAAAGACTGGTAGAAAATGAAAATAAGAAATATTGCTCTATTTTCTGGATTTCTCTTACTGCTACAACCATTTAAGCAATACGCAGGTGTAAATATTGTTAAAGTTAGGGAAGTACAACAGGAGCTTTATAGAGGTAATGATGCATTTTTACTTTGTGTTCCGGCAAAGAAACAGGTTTTCGCAGGAGAACCCTTTACGGTTAATTACAAGCTTTTATTAAGTACATCTGTAAAGGATGCTAAAGTCGTTTCTGCCCCATTATTTAGAGGTCTTAGTGCAGAAGAAATAAATAGACCACTCAACTTTAAACAAGAGCAATTCAGAGGAAGGAATTATAGGGTAAAATTTTTAAAGCAAGTAGTTCTCACAACTGATAAGCCAGGTAAGCTTATACTTGAGCCATTGACTGTGCTTCTTAACATGGAACTTCCACCCGACCCTGATGATTTTTTTCCAGTGGAGAAGTACCAAGAATACACTTTATTCTCAGAGCCTGTACAGGTAAATGTCCTACCATTGCCAAATTTAAAGCAAAGTATAGCTAAAGCTATAGGGAAGTTCAACATTAACACTTCGGTAGAAAAAAGCCAGGTTGCTTTGGGAAACTCTATTAATTACCAAATAAATATTGCCGGAAGAGGAAACGCCTCTAATATTACTCCACCTGATCTTGACTTACCTACACAATTAGAAGTTTATCAACCAACCATAACGTTCGACAGAAAATTAACTCCAAAGGGCCCTGCCACAAACCATCTGTTTAAATACAAACTCGTACCAAATGACACTGGCAATTTTGTCATTCCTTCTTTACAGTTTACGTATTTTGATAGTGAAGAAGGAAAGTATGTGACGCTTTCTTCTGCTAAACATGAAATAAAAGTAAAAGGAAGTAAAAACTCTTTTTCACAAGCCAAAACAACCCTAACTAATAGTATTTACCAGAATACCAAAAATAATACCAGTTTAATAATAGAAGGAACAACTCTTTATAAGAGAAAAATCAAATTCTTTGGTTCCTTCTCTTTTTTCATTATAATTTTAATTTCTTTTATTTTCTACGGAACCGCATATGCATATTCAAAATATGTGCAAAGAATAGCAGCTAATCCTCTTCTACAACGAAAAAGAGAAGCCATAAAATTGGCTGGTTATGGATTAAAAAGTATTAAAAATGACAATAGTGATGTAGCTTATACTCAGCTAAGCATCCTCATCCTGACTTACCTATCTGCTCGGTTAGAAATGGAAAAAGTAATATCAACAACTAAGGAAGCAAAAACAATGCTGCTGCAACGCAACATTGCCTTACCGGTTGTCAATCAACTTCAAGAAGTACTTTCACGTTGCTACGAAGCTTCATATGCGCAGGAAGCTAGAAAAGACGACATTAAGCAACTCTGCCACAAAACAGAATTTATTTTAGAATCAATTGAAAAAGTGACTACATGAGCCTGCATAATAAAAAAACTTACTTCTTTGTATTGATAGTAGCTTCCTTTATACCCTTTGCACATGCCCAAGGACAAGAATCCTTATATAATAAGGGAGTTGAGGAGCTAAAAAGAGGAAGCACTAAAAAGGCTATTAGTATTTTTGAAGAAATCCATGCCCAAGGTTATGAATCTGCAGAACTCTATAACAATCTTGGCACATCTTACATGCAAGAGAATAAAATCGGCTTAGCAGTTTTAAACTATGAAACAGCTATTATTCTTAAGACTAATAATCCACAAATTCTAGAAAATTCCACAGCTGTAAAAAATAAAGTCAAGAAAAGCTCTCAAAATATGCAAGATGATGTTATAACTTTTTTTTTAAAATCACTTTTATTTACTTTTACAATCGATGAATTTGCAATTGTGGGAATAAATTTATTAGTGTTTGGTCTATGCTTGATGACTCTTTATTTACGAATTAAGAACTTTCGGATAAAACAAGTTGGTTTTGGATTTTTATTTATATCCATTTTTGCTCTCACAGCGGCTTGCCTTCAATACTATTTTCGTATTAACATAAACAGAGCAGTGGTAATTGCACCAAAACTAATTGTAAAAAATGCACCAAGTTTCAATGCAAAAACTATTCTTACCTTAAATGAAGGAGAAACTGTCAAATTACAAGACAATTTTGATGGATGGTACAAGGTAAGTTGGGCAAAAAATAAGAATGGATGGGTAAAAGAGAGCTCCTTAAAAAAGATAATATTGCTCTAAGTTTTAAATATTCTAATAAATCTTGTAAGTGAAGGAATAAAATAATATCTAGTACTATTTTAACAAATACTAACCAAAAATGGTGCAAGTTTCATTGAGCTAAAACATTTTAAAAGGCTGTACTTCTGGACCAAATTAAAAATCACCAATCTTTTCGCTTACCCATAGCTAGTCCAATACCCACTCTTAAACCAGCATAATAAGTTCCATACTCAGTACCTTCCGTATACAGCCATTGAAAATAAGGGGAAACATCTAGTACCAGTTTTGTTATTTTTACTTCGGCACCTAAACTTAAAGCCGCGCTAGGCTGAAAAGTATAATCTGAAGTATGTAACTGCCAATTTTTGTTCTTTAATTCGTTTTCAAATGTTTTGATTGATGTTTTTTGCGCTGCAACTCCACCTTCCAATGTTAGGTAAACTACTCGGTTATAATAATGTTTGATTCCTAACATTAATGGCATTGTCCTGAATGTACTAACTGTGGATTGTGTTGGGTTGACACTGTCTTTTCTGCTCCACTGCATATATCCAGAACTCAGTTTTAATCCCATCCGATTTGAAACGTTATATTGAAATTGTAGCAAACCACCATAACCTTCATCATAATTACTAATCGTTTCCTCCTCCAATGCCCCGGTAAGCATTTTAGATTTTTCAGCTGCTAAACTTAAGATAGCTCGGGGACGATACTTATTCTTCTTCTCTTTAACTTTATGCTTAACTAGTAGCGGCTGCACTGAGTCTGTCTTAGCAATAATCAGTTGCGGTTTTTTTTCTTCTTTTTCTACTTGTTTACTTAATTGCTCTCCTACCTTTTGGTTGGCTTTAACTATTGATTGCCTTTTACTCCTGGTTGGCTTTTTAATTTTATTACTAACTACCTTTTTATTTTCACTTGTAATTTCTTTCTGTTTAAGAACTACACTATCTTTATTTTCTTGCGTAATTTTATCCACCTTTAGTTTTTCCACTTCTGAAGATGAGAATACTTCTACAACGCCGTTACCATAAACAATTTTAATTATGAGATCCCGATTCAAGCGGTTAACAGGTGCATTAATTTCTTCTAAAACCTGGTAGAGCACTAAACTATCGGTAACCTCAACTACTTTAACCTCTATTTTAGTCAAGTCCTTTTGATAAATAGTGTCAGGTCTTATTTCCTGTGCTAGGGCACTTATACTCAAAAGCAGGAAGATAATCAAATGAAAGAAGCGCTTCATAATCGTTAATATTTACAATTAAAATACCTTAGAATACGACTATTTAGAAGAAGAAACCGGAGGAATTAACCGGGCAGTTTCATCCGGCTCATAGAAGGCTCCGTATGTATTAACGGCAACATTCTTTTTATCTATACCCTTCAACAAAGACTTGAATCTTTTTTCATTAGCAATAGAGGTAAGTAATACAGGTGTATCTTCCCGAACTCTATCTCTACTTATACTCTTGCTTTTAAAGGCTCTTTCAAATTCAGGGATAGCTTTTTCTATGTTATTTTCCAGTGCATATAGGCATCCTAATCCATAGATTGCTTCGGCATTTCCGGAGTCTAACTCTAAAGCCTTTTCTAAATCAGTTTTTGCTCCAGTATAATCTTTTATTTTAAGTCTAATTATTCCCCTATCGGCATAAAAGTTACTATTAAGCTTATTTGGCTGTACTTTATTCTCATAATTACCAAAATATACAAGTGCTTCCTGGTGCCTATTTAGTTTAGTTAAACTCTTACCACTTAAATAAGTAGCATCATGAAGGCTGGAGTCTAACTTGATGGCTTCCCGATAATCCATTATAGCTTCGGTATGTTTATTCGCCATTTGGTAGGTTTGAGCTCTTATAAAATAATCAATTGAGCTTTTGTTACCATATTTAAGGTTTGATGAGAAATCATTAATAGCATTTTTATAATCACGAAGATTGTAGTAAACAACGCCCCTATTATAATAGGCATTACTGTTTCTTTTCTGGTAATCTATTGCCTCATCAAGGTTTTTCGTTGCAAGTTTGTAATTTTTTATTTTATACCTACATCTGCCCGCATTATTATATAATTCCGCCATTTTATTTTTTTCATCAAATTGTATAACAGAAATATACGGGGCTTTATTTATACTGGGCGGGGCACTAGTGCCTGGTGTTGAGGATGTTGTGGTTGACGTAGATGTAGAAGAACTAGTACCATTAGAAATCTTTTTACCCGATTTTTTTACAAGCTTAATGGTATTCTCATTAGTGGCAATAGCTTCAGAATAATTACCAAGGGCTTGCTGAGATTTGCCTTTACCAATATAAGCATCAATCAGAAGGGAAGCATTAAAAGGAGCTCTCTTAACTGCTTCTTCAAACTTAATTTTATTAATTACTTCTTCAAACTCAACTAAAGCCTTCTGAAATTCACCTGAATGGTAATAAGCTTCTCCTCGTTTATAAAATGCTAAAAACAATTCCTTATTTATATTCAAGGCTTCTGTATAGCTAGTAACTGCACCAGCAAAGTCCTTTTGCTCAAATTGAGCCTCGCCTTTCATAAAAAAAGCATCAGAGTTATCCGGACTGATGATTGATGCCTCCTCAAATTTCTTAGCAGCATTCGCGTAATTTTTGGTTTTGTATAAAGTTAACCCCTCTTGATAAGCGTTTTTACTTAAAAAGTCTATTGAATTTTTATGAATCTGATTTAAATTGTGGCTTTTTGCTTTTTTAAAATCATCAGCGGCGTTCGTAATTTTCTTGTAATAAGAATACTCAACCATACCCCTCCGGTAATAAGCTTCGGCAAAAGCAGGCTCCAATTCTATTGCTCTGTTTAAAGCGGCATAGCCATCCTCAAATTCCGGTACTTTCTTATCCAAATGGTACATAGCCTTCTTAAGGAACAGGTTAGCATTTTCCGGTTCAACATCTATCGCCTTTTCATAATCTACTAAAGCCTCTTTATGATTATCTAAATAGGCCCTAACTTCTGCCCGTTTAATATAAAAGTCCGTAACTTCAGGATTATTAGTTATTACCAGCGATAAATCGGCATGGGCTTCCTGCAAATGCTTTTGTTTCTCATCCTTTTTACCTGCTGAATGAGAAAGCGTGGTATTCATGTCTGCTCTTTTTACCAAGGCTTGCTCATAGTTGCCATCGTGTTGAATTGCTTCTGTGTATTCTTTTAATGCATCTTTGGTGTCGTTCTTAGCTTCGTAACTTTTCCCCAAATAATAGTGCATTTCTGCTTCTAAAAATTTAGGTAAACTTTTATCTTTTAGCCGCTTGTTAAGGTCTTTTATTAAATCATCATACTTACCGGCTTTAATATTATTTTCAAATAGATCCCGGTTTCGAATATTAATACTAAGTTCTTCCAGGGTTTTATCTATATCACTCCGAATACCAATATCCCCTATTTTTACCTCCCTTGCCTTCTTATAATAGCTTACGGCTTCATCATAGTTCCGGAATTGTTTAGCCTTTGCTGCTTTGGTATAATAAAAAGTGTACCAATCTTTATTTTTTATTTCATTAAGCCTCCGAAGTGGGTGATTGCTATTAGGCCTTATATTCAAGGCTTTTTCAAAACCTTTTTGTGCTACCTCATAATTTTCATTAGCGAAAGCTTTTTCGGCTTCCTGTATAGTTTCAGTATAATCTATTTCATTCTGTTTGCCAGTAGGTCTTATTTTTCGCTCTGCTAATGGAACATTAAATTCCGTTTCATTTATTGAATCCTGTTTATCAAAATATCGGATACCAACAATATAAGGGTTCCACTTCTCATCTAATTTCTCAACTCTAACCTCTGCTGTCCTGCGCACTTTTTTATAGGGGGCTTTACTTTTTTTATGGTTATTCTTAAAGAAGCTGTCGAAAAACACTACCACATAATAATAGTCCTTCTGCTTTACTGGTGAAGCATTAATATTTATTAAGGAAATGGAAGGCTCCTCGCTTTTAGTATATACCAGGTCCAAATTCTGGAGATATTTATCAACTGGTAAATCTGCTGCTGCATCAGCTATTGCCTTTTCCGGAATAACATCATCTTCAATTATAACATTACTATCCCAGAACTGTCTACCATCATTATCATCAGAATAACTGGCAAGTATTATTTTTTGGATTTCTTTTCCACCTAATCCAGCACTGGTGATTGCATTTAGTAAATCTTCATAATTCCTGATTAATGCCTCTGCTTGGTACACAATCTGATCATTTTCTTTTGGATCAAATTTCTGTGCCTGAGAACTACCTGCAATTCCAAGTAAAAAACTCATCACGATAATAAAAACCTTCTTCATTTTACCTGCTTATATTAAGTACTGATATTAAATAACTTTCCTTTGCTTTCTGATCCATTTTGGTAAGGCTATTAACCAGCCAGCCAGAATTTTTCATTGGTCTCCTGAATTTTTGAACAGTAAATCCCCAACCGTCTATTTGTAAAAAATGGTAAGTAATGGAATCTACCTGTTCAAAGATCACATTTTTACTGTCCATTTCCTGAAGAAAATGTAACAAGTCACCACTTCTACAGTCCCGGGCAATGTAGTTTATTAAATTGTTCTTATCGTTTAGAGCAATGTCTAAACTCATAAAATCTGTGGTGTGGCTAATAGGGTTAATATTGCTGGTAGTATTTTCCGGTGCAGGGAGCAAAAACTCGCTAAATGTTAATGATTTAGGCATAAACCCTGATTTCGCACTTACAAAAACCCATTTTAATGCATCGTTCTTTTCTTTTTGCACTTTTAGTATTAAGTGTATCTTTTCACTTTTACCTTTATAAAGCACAGAACATTTGGCTTCTGCAAACCAAGCATCATCTTCAAAATTTAAATAAACCGGATGGCTTTTATCATTAACATAAGTTATAAAAGCTTTAACATCAACGAGATTCCAGTTCTTTTTCTGTGAATTAAATAGTGTCTTAATTAAGGTTGTTCTATCTACTTTGGCTTCAGGGTTAGATTTATTTATGTATTCCTTTACTAAAGTTTTGTCTTCCCCATTAAAGCGTTCTATAAGTTCATCTAACTGCTTTACCTGGTATACAAACCGTTCGTCTTCGTTAAGTTGGTAGTTCTGCGCCTTACAAACATGTATAGCGAGCAAAGAAATAATTAGTATGATTGCTTTCATGTACTATTTAATTTCTAGTTTCCTCAACCCCAACATCTGATAAAAATACATCCCAAAGTTGTTTTTTTTCCCCCTCTTCAATCCAATCGTACATTTTTAAAACCACTTGTACACTTTTTTGCGTTACATCCCGATAAAGAGGCTTACCATCCGTATAGCCTTCAAATACTTGTTGAAAAGTTACTGAACCATAATAATTGCCATCTGGTCCCTTTTTTAGATTAGTTACATAACCCACGTTCGTCCAGGTTACTACCACCTCATCATAAGGTAGCAGCCGAAGTCGTTTTAAATAATTCCTTACTGTATGTTTTACCTTTTTATTATTGTTCACATTAGAGACGGTAATCCTGGAGGAATCGGATAAGAACAATCCACAGGCTGCATCTACCGCCTTGTTAGCTTCGGCTCTTTCGGTAGCTTTGTCTGCTATCAAGGCCAAATAGGTTCCTAAGCGGTCAGTTTTTTCCTTAGCTTTGTACTGAAACCGTTCTATATCAGCCTTAGAAAGGTCTTTTTTACCCGAAGGTGCCGTTACTGAACTTTTAGTCGAATCATTAGTTGCTTTTGTTAGTTTATCTACTTTTTCTTTTACTAATGCTAATTTTACAACCGCCTCTGCGGGGTTCATAAAAAGTTGATGCTTACCATTTTTGTAAATGACAGCCGCTAGGCTGCTTTTATCTATCGTAGCTACTAACTCGCTGTTATTATCTGCTTTTTTATAATTAAGTTTTTCACCCTCCAGAGTAAGGATACTACCGGTAATGACCTCATCCTTGTTGGTAATTAGAATGTCACTTCTTCTGCTTGCAGAATTAGTTAGGAACTCGCTTGGATCAGATGAATAAATATAACTTTTATCTGTAACGGCCAGATACTTTCCGTTATCTTTAAAAGCAAGTAAAAGCTGGTTGTAGGCTTTCGTATAAGTCGGTCCATCCAAATTATCGATATTTTTGTAACTTAATTTCTGATCATCGACGGCTGTAATTTTGCATAGTTGTTTAGTGCCATCAACAAAATACAGCACATCCTGGGCCATTAGGTTAGCTCCTGACAGAACTATGTTGACTATAATTAAAAGTAAATTTTTAAGCATAATAATTTAAAGTTTTCACGTTTGATTTTGCAGCAGAAGTCTATTCCTCTGCATTGATTTGGGTATCTGTAGCTATTTGCATATCTGAGTCAATCTCCATTCCGGCAAGTACTACTATTATTTACCATTGCTTTCCACCAAATTTGGAAAGTTATGAGTTCAGGCTTTAAGCTAAATATTCGCTCAGTTGTATTATAATTCCTCTATAATCTTACTTCGATTTCCTGACCAAGTAATTCTAAAACTTGTGACATGATTCTTTATAAAAGCAGCCTTGGTTAGAAGTTGTTTTACTTTATTAAAGAAATTAGCTCAGATTCCATTTTTGCCACTACTCTTCTTTCGGTCTTAGGAATATCGGGTATTTTGGAGGTATTTATTAATTATAAATATTTATAGCTCATGTATAATTTATAAAGGTAAATTTCTTCTGGGGGATTTAAAATACCTAGTTCTAGGTATTTTATAAATTTTAATAAAAATATTAAAAATACCTAGAACTAGGTATAGCTATTAATTTTTCACATCTGTAAATTGCTTTAAATTATATGGGAAAATTGCAATTGTATATTTGCAGGTAAAAAGCTTCCCTTTTAGTACCTTTTAATAATCATATAAAATAATGCCTACCCTTCAACCAAATGACACTTTTGCGGGACACTACCTATTAAAGGAGTTGATTGGGCGTGGTGGCTTCTCGGAGGTATGGAAAACAGAAGACTTAATGGCTGACGGCGTTATTGAAGCTATAAAGATTTATGCTCCGGAAAGTGGAATGGATGAAATTGGCATTAAGCAATTCAAGAATGAGTATATAACTATCCGCTCCCTTGATCACCAGCACTTAATGCAAGTGTACCGATTTGACATTTACAATGGCATACCTTTCCTGGTGATGCCCTACATGGAAAAAGGATCACTGAGCCGGTTACTCTATGAGAAAGGTTCTTTTTCTGAAACTGAAATTGCTTTGTTAATGAAACAGGTTGGGAGTGCGCTGGATTATTTGCATACCCGTCAATCTGCTGTTTTACACCAGGATATTAAACCAGATAATGTACTAGTTACAAATGAAGGTAGCTATAAGCTAACAGATTTTGGTATCAGCAGCCGTACCCGTAACACCTTAAGAAAAGTTACTGGCCACAAACAGGCCATGGCGCTTGCCTATGCTCCCCCGGAAAGATTTGCAGCGCGCCCTATATGCAATGAGGCAGGTGATATTTTTTCTTTAGGCGTTACTTTATATGAGTTATGCACCGGCGAAGTACCCTGGATGGGTAATGGGGGTTTAGGTTTACTGCAGGGTGCCGAAGTACCAGACTTACCCCCCACTTTCTCCCGCATCCTTAATAATATAATAAAAGCTTGTTTATCTCTTGATTGGGAACACCGCCCTACGGCTAAGCAATTGGAGCAGGAAGGGATTTATTTTCTGGAAAATGACTCCTGGAGACCTTACGGCAGCTTTGCTCCACACAAAACTATTGATGTACCCGATGTTAAAGACAAAACCAATCTAAAGCCTGCTTTTTATACAGCAGTTATCTTATTTATTATTGCTGCCGCCTTGTTTTATCCTAACCTTAAAGCGCTTAATTCTAAATCAGTTATTAAATCGAAAGTGGCTTCACCAGGTAAAGGTCCTATTGTTGGGTATCAAGAGCCTCTGGATAGTATTGGTACCAAAATCCAAGCCGTAATTCTAACCTCATCAGATACTCTGAAGAAAGAAGTTGTGGATGGAATAGAGAATCCAAAACCACCTACAGACCCAAGAAAAAAAGCTACTGAAACAACTAAAGTTGCTAAGACTTCGACTAAGGAAGAAAAAGGTTCTACTAAAACCAAGAACAAAACTGGAAAAAAAGCTCCTTCTTTTGATAAACCCGAAACTCTAGGAGATTACCTGAAAGCAGTAAATTCAAAAAGCTTTTCAACCACCGACAGAAAAAAATGGAGGAACGAGGCAGCTAAAATGTTTGCCAAAGATGCTATAATCTACAACCAAATTGGTGAGACAATAATCCAACAATACAATGTTACTGAATTCTTAAGCCTCCTTTTAAATGATAACAGCATTAAAAACCTGAGGATTAAGGACCCAATGGAAGAAGACGCAACAGGTAAAGTCAAAAATCTTTACTTACAAATAGAACACCATTAAAAAACTGCATAATAGGTGTTTACAGGCTTAAAAAAGTTAATATTCCTCTACTTTCTAAAAAAATATTTAGAAATAAAAGATTCTGTTTTAAGGAGAAAAATATAATTAAAAATGGCACAAACATCAATCTTTACCAGTGAGCTAAATCGCTCTATCCAGATAGCCCAATCAATTGCGCGTGAATACCAACACGCTAACTTCTCCCCTGCGCATTTATTACGGGCTTTACTGCATGAAGAAATTGGTGTAACTAAATTTTTAAAGTCGATTGATAAAGAGGTGCCTTATCTCCGGGAATGGGCAGAAGTGCGGATTGAGAACTATCCTAAAGCAAGCAGAGGAGTTAGTGACCCAACAGGAGACGACCGGATAGTTGCTGTTTTGGACGAAGCCGATACCATCAGGCTTAAGTTAGGCCAGGATAACCTTGATCCGCTTTGTGTATTAGCCGCTTTAAGTAAACCTAATGTAGCTTTTACCAAAGAGCAACTCAAAACTTTTCCCTTAACGGCTGACGATATTCTGGACACTTCGGTTGAAAATGCTTTAATACAGGAAGCCGTTGCAACTATAGCGAATAGCAAGAATGGGACTATGGGTGCAAATGGCCAGGAGAAGGCAGGTGCCAAATCCTTACATAAATTTTGCATAGACAAAACATCTCTGGCCAAAGAGGGAAAGATTGATCCCATTATTGGCCGGGACCGGGAAACCCGCATGATGATTGAAATACTAGGCCGGCGCACCAAGCCTAATGTTCTGATTGTAGGAGAACCGGGAGTTGGAAAGACCGCACTCGTAGATGGATTTGCACTAAGCATTATTGCTGACAATGTACCAACCCATCTGCAAAAATCTTTTTTGTATGAGTTGGACACGGGTGCTTTGGTAGCAGGTGCATCTTACAAAGGTGAAGTAGAAGACCGTTTGAAAAGTATTATCAAAGAACTAAAAGCGTTAGATAAAGCTATCCTGTTCATTGACGAAATTCATACGTTTCTGGATAGTTCAGGTCCGGTAGGGTCAGGTGCTGCTAACCTGCTTAAACCCGAATTGGCCCGTGGTGAGATTACCGTAATAGGTGCCACTACCAACGATGAGTACCGGGAATTTATAGAGCCCGAGCAGGCATTTAATCGGCGCTTTGAAGTACTCCGGGTGGAGGAACCCGATGTAGTTACGGCAACCCGGATGCTGCAAACCCTTATTCCTTTTTATGAGCAACACCATAACATTGCTGTAGCTGATGGTGCTGCAGAAGAAGCCGTTACCCTGGCCCGGCGCTATGTAAAGGACAGACGCTTGCCGGATGCTGCTATTGATTTGCTGGATCGGACCATGGCTGCAATCCGAATGGCTGATGAAACTTCTGCAAAAGAACTGGCGAGCTTAAAGGATAAGCTTGTTTCTCTTAATGAAGGCCTCCTGGCTATGGCAGATTTACGCTGGTTTAACCGGGAACTTAACAACCGCATCAGTCCCATTCTGCTTAGCCAGTTAGAAGAAGCCGACAGCGACGAAGAGCTGGATACCCCTGAGGCACTGTTTGCTCATTTAACTAATACGCTGGACCTTTTGCAAACCCTTTCACTGAATAAAAAAGGCCAGGTAGATAAAATTGACCTGGCAGCAGTTGTAGCGCATAAAACAGGTATTCCGCTCGGGAAAATTCAAACAAAAGAACGCGACAAACTCCTGGGTATGGAAGAAATCTTACAGCAACGGGTAATTGGGCAGGATCAGGCCATAAAAGTGATTTCGGAAGCCATCCTGGAATCTCGCTCAGGACTTACTAAACCGGGTCAACCGATTGGTTCTTTCTTTTTCCTGGGACCTACCGGAACCGGTAAAACCGAACTGGCTAAATCCTTAGCCGATTTCCTCTTCAACGACGAAACTGCTATGATTCGTTTTGATATGTCTGAATTTAAGGAAGAGCATTCCGCAGCCCTCTTGTATGGAGCGCCTCCGGGTTATGTAGGGTATAAAGAAGGTGGATTGTTGGTAAATAAAATCCGGGAAAAGCCTTATGCCGTGCTGCTTTTCGATGAAGTAGAGAAAGCCCATCCATCTGTATTTGATGTTTTCTTACAGATTCTGGACGAAGGCAAATTGCATGACCGGCTGGGCAAAGAAGGTGATTTCTCTAACGCCGTTATTTTATTTACTTCAAATATTGGCAGCAACTTTATTGTAGAACGCTTTGAAGAAGGAGAACTGCCGGCTTCCGGTGAGTTGATGGAAATTATGAGCCGGCACTTCCGGCCAGAATTTCTGGCCCGGGTAACCGAGATAGTACCGTTTGCCCCCATTACCGAATCGAATGTGGTTAAAATATTTAATATCCACCTTAAAAAACTGATAGATACCCTTACCAAGCAGGGCATAACTTTAAGTATTTCGGATGAGGCCAGACAGTCTTTGGCACTGGCTGGGTTCAATCCAAGGTATGGCGCGCGGCCTTTAACCGGGGTAATCCGCAACCAATTGCGCAGACCAATTTCCCGAATGATTATTGCCGGTAAGGTTGGCAGAGGTTCACATTTAACCTTAAAAATTAAAGAAAATCAAGAATTGGTGTGGGAAGTTGAAACAGAGAAGGAAGCCATTCTGCAGCCTGAATAATCATTATCATATAAAAAATACAAAAAGAAAATAAATATGAATCAAGTAGAAATTGGAGGGCAACTAGTCCCGCAACAGTCATTTGAGGCCATCTCTCAAATATCATCTAACAGAACTTTGTTGGTACAGCAATTAACCACAAAACCTACTAAACCTGAGCCAATAACTGGCTTAAAAACAGTAGATGAAGTATTTCAGTATTTTAAGCCCACTGCAAAAGTTGGGTTTGAAACCGCCGAAGGGAAACCGGTTAATGAAGAAATGAAGTTTAATAACTTAGGTGACTTTGGGAAAGAAGGTTTGATTTCGCAAAGTAATTTTCTTACCGAAACCAAAACTCAACAAGATACCTACGAGAAAATTGCCAAGCAACTCAGAACTAACAAGATTTTGAAATCTGCATTACAAAACCCAGAAACCCGGCAGGCATTTATGCAGAGTATTGAAGCACTAATTCAGGAAATAGACCAGGCAAAATAAACTTAAAACCTTACTACTTATAATAAAATCATGGAACAGGAAGAATTATTAAATACCCGCGAAAAAGAAGCAGTAACGGTTGAAAAGGCTGCGCCTAGTCGTAACCTAAGTGAGCTTTGCGACAAGCTAATAGATTTTGGCGGATTTGAACTAATAGAAAACGCCATAGAAGGGGTTAAGGTAATGAACCCCGAAAGTAAGGCCCGTAAGAACATCTTCTTAACTGAATCGTCGCGGGCAAATGACCGGGAAAAACTAAAAAACCAGTTAAGCATGTGGCTGGACCTGGTTAAGGCTTCAGAAAGCATTTCGGATATTGTTTCTGCGGCCCAGGAAAAGGCTGATTCAGCAAAAGAAGCCTTAAAAACAAATTTAAAAAAAGCAGTCGACGAGATACGTCCGTTGGAGCAGGCTTACCGCTCGGTAGCTATGTTCTATAAAAATGCGGAAAGTGATAAAATAAAGAACTTAACTATTTTTAATGCCAACATTGATCGCCTCAAAGACCTGGATAATACCATTGTAATTGACAAAATTAATGAGGAGCTCAAAGCCCGACATGACCGGTTAGACCTGCGTGAGAACTATGCTTTATTGGTGGTGCCGGGTTATCTAGGCTCAAATAAAGTAGTAGAGAAATGGGCTAAAATTGCCCACCAGAATAAAGTAATGCTGGTTACCGACTTCGAAAATCTAGACGAGCCGGATGCGGTAATGGAAGAGTTTGATGCGGCCAACCTTACGGGTGGCGACATTTACCGGTCGAATGTTTTGATGACCTGCAACTGGTTAGTAGGACGTGAAAAACACGAAGATATTGGCGAAGAAGAGGAAATGTATTTACCACCTTCCACCGCCCTGGCAGGTAAAATTTACAGCACCCTTATTGCCCAGCCTACTGCCGGTAAAATGCATGGTGGCTTAAGTGAAGTAGACAGTGTAAGCTTCCCGCTGAAGAAAAGCGAGATTACCGAACTTGAAAAGCGCGGCTTGGTACCCATGGTAAAAGAATGGGAAAAAGTAATGGCCTTCTCGGCTAAAACACTCTACACGGGTAACGATATTGGCTTACAGACCTACTCAGTGGTTCGGGTTTTTGATTACATCGGCAAAGTTATTATTGATTTCCTTAACCGGCAGGCATTTGTTAACTGGACCTCTATAGTGGAGAAAGATGTAACCCGGGAAATCTGTAAGTTCCTGGAAAGCATTAAAGGCAGCGACAAAATAATTCAGGATTACAATCTGGTACGGCTTGAACAAGATCCGGATACCAAGATCATTAATATTGACCTGCATCTTACCCCATTCTTCCCGGCCAAAAGCTTTATGCTAAAAATGGGTGGTACCAAAGGCGATACTGCTGAAGCCTGGAAATCAGAATACGAAGAAAAATAATTCCCTCTTAAATCAACATATCCATTTTATAAATTTTTAACAACTTAAATAAACTTTACGACTATGGCAGTTAATGCAAGACTAAACTTAGACAAAATTAAAGACGCGAGAGTTATTGATTTCTCTTACAATTTCAACCGCGATATTGATGCTTCCGGCCGGCCGTCTGGCCAGGTAAGAGGTGGCACCGTTAACATCACCATTGAATCTACAAAGAGTGCTTTTTTACCGGAGTGGATGACTACCCAAACCGGTAAAACCAAAAGTGGTGAGATTATAATTAACAGTGATGAAAATGAAACGCAATCGGTAAAAAAGATTCTGTTTAACGACTCCTTTATTGTTAACTACGGCGAGAGCTTTAGCTGGCAAGGGGGTGAAAACATGATGGAAACCTTTACAATTTCTGCTCACGAAATAAAAATTGAAGGTGAAGGAACCGCTCAGTTTAAGAATGAGTGGCCTAGTAAAAAGTAACTCAAATTTGCAGTCTCTTATTGACATAAGAGACTGCAAATTTAAATTATATCATAAAGGAACATAAACCAAATAAAATTAAAAATCATGGCCGATCGTAAAGGAGTAATAACAATTTATGAATCTAATAGAGTGCCTGAAAACAAAGAATCTTTAGCCTCTTTTATCAAAACTTTTGCGAAAGGAACGTGGAAGAATTTTGTAGATACAAACAGAAGTACTGCTTCATCAGCAGCAAAATTTGCTGTAGGTATTCCTGTAGGGGCTAAGATGGCTGCATATTATGACACATTAACTCCTTTACAATGGGCATTAAAAGGTTTTGGCCCATTACCAGCAGAATTTACTGCTTCTGGTGCTATACAAGTTTTTGAATATTCCAGTCTGCAAAGAGCTTTATTAGTTGCAAAAGCCTCCTTAGCCAAAATTGTATTAGTGACTGTAGCTTATGAGGGAGGTGTATTTATTGGTTCCATCATAAATCAATCTTTACCTGAATCTGCGAAAGATGCCATAGGCGGCACAATATATGAAATTGTTGAAAACGAAGGTTGGAAAATGCTTTTTACAAACCCATTTGGGCTTAAGAATTAGGGATGCTTAATTAGCTGGCCTTAGGAAGGCAATTTTCTTTAAAACTAAAAAGATTTAATCTTGGCACAGCACGTAGACGTTCATATTAGCATCGAAGGAGAGCAGCTACTGCCTTTTTCCAGTATTTCCATTACCCAAGATATTCATCAGCACCATACTTTTAAGATAGTACTACCTATGGATGCTTTTGAAAAAAGCAGCCGGGAGTACCTTCAAAAATCAAAAAATTATATTGGCAAAACTATCAACATTCGGTTTAGCCCCAAGTTCTTTGATAAAAAGTACGATGATAACCAATATATAGGTTTAGTTACCAATATTGGGATTAATCGATCCGAAAACGGGGAACGGCAGGTTATAATCCGGGGGAACAGCCCCACCGTGCTGATGGATGGAAACGGGCAGTACAGATCATATAACCAAAAATCATTACAGGATATTGCTAATGCTGCTTTGGAGAAAGTGCCCCGGTCTCTCGAAACCCAGGTAAGTCCGGTGTATAAGAGTGCCATACCTTATGTGGTGCAGTTTAACGAGAGTAACTGGGCTTTTATGCAGCGCATGGCGGCCCAATACGGAGAATGGTGTTTTTACGACGGCACCAAACTAGTTTTTGGTAAATTACCAAAAGGACAAGTTATTGATCTGCCGTTCGGAGAGGACCTTTTTAATTTTGAATTTAACCTTCGGTTAGCGCCGGTTAATAGTAAAGCCATTGCTTATAACTACCTCGAGAGCGAAGTATACGAAAGTACAACGGCAGCGGCTTCGGTAGATGACCTGGATGAATTCGGCGGTTTTGTCTTAGATCAGTCCGCTAAAACCTATTCCCAGGAACCGACTTTTGCTGCCCCGGAAGTAGTTGTCCAGCAACAGGAACTCGATGAAATTTTGACTATCCAAAAAAATGCTGCTGCCCACAACATGGTAGTGGCAACCGGTAACAGCGATAATCCCCACCTGAACGTAGGTACCGTAGTGAATATTACCGGGGAGGCTGTAAACGAGCAGGATTATGGCCAGTTTATAATAACTTCAATTATACACCAAATTACAGGCACTTACTCCTACAGCAATGATTTTACCGCTATACCGGCTGAGAACCAGTCGCCGCCGCCACCTGTGGTCACAAAACCCAAAAGCGAAATACAGCCGGCGTTAGTTATTGATAACATAGACCCGGAAGGTTTAGGCCGGGTTAAAGTTCAGTTTTACTGGCAGAAAGCACCCGAATCAACGCCCTGGATCCGGGTAGTCACCAACATGGCCGGTAACGGCACAAGTGCCGTGCATGGTTTTTATTTCATACCCGAAATTGACGATGAGGTAATGGTGGGGTTTGAAGATAATAACCCCGATAAGCCCTTTGTAATGGGCAGCGTGTACCACAAAAAAGTAGCTCCCACAGACTGGAAAGACAGTAAAAATAACTATAAAGTACTACGGACCCGCAACGGCAACGAGATCTACTTTTCTGATAAAGACGGCAAAGAAGAAATTAAAATATTAAATAAAGCTACCGGCGACCCTACTAATTTTATTTCCCTTTCTATGGAAGGCCAGGGCAAAATTACCATCCAAACCAAAGGTGATTTGGTTATGAAAGCCAAATCTATTGAAATGACCGCAGAGGAAGGCATTAAGATAAAATCGGGGAAAGCCACCGATATGAAGGCTCAGGAACTGAGTGTTAAAGCTGACCAGGGTATAAAAGTAAATTCTGGCCAGGCCACCGAAATAAAAGCCATGGATATGAAAGTAAATGCCGATAATGCCATAAACCTGAAAGGGCAGCAAATGAGCCTGGAAAGTACAACTACCAAATTAAAAGCGTCTGCCCAGCTAAGCATAGAAGGCGCCCAGGCATCGGTAAAATCCCAAATGTTACAAATTGATGGAGGCGCACAGGCATCGGTAAAGGCCGGCATAATAAGGTTAAATTAACCTTACTGATTTTTTGAAGATGGTGCTCGTTGCCAGGTAGCGGAAAAATGTAAAGAATAGAAGGGAGCTAAAAACAAATTTAATGCAAATGGAAAGAGTAGATCAATTAACGCCAAGTGATATAAATTCTTTCAGAACCACCATAGCCACTACCACGCTAAAGCCGGGAATGATACTTTGGCGGTTCGCTTCCAGCCTGCACGCGAGCAAATTTGGCGCTTACTGGATAGATGCCAAAACCATGGCCGAAATAATGAGAACCTTTAGTACGCTAAACAACTATGATCTTAATCTTAAAAAACACATAATCCGGGATAGCTTGGCTGTACTTTCAAATTGGGGTACCCATTGCGAGTACAGGGTTAAGATAGAATTAAAAAAAGAAGTTGTGGCGCACATTGGTACCATTGGCACCCAACAGAATTTTATAAAAGCTAATCTCAACGACAAAATAGCGGCCGATGCAGCAGTAAAGAAATTAGTTGGCGGAAAAAGTGACAATGTACAAAAAATGATTGAGCAACGGTTAGGTGGGTATACCCAGTATGTAATTCCCCGGTTTAGGGATAGGAACCTGAATCAAACCGATAATGAATACGCCAGGCTCCTGCATTTCTCTCATATATAACCTCCTTGGAAGGTTCCTATAACATTTAGTATTACTTTATTTCTAGCTATGGTTCACAACTACTATACCCTGCCCCTCAATTTTGAAAAAATCACCCGGAAAGAACGGCAGCCAAGGTGCCTTCTGGCGGATTCGCTACGGCAGCATATAAATCTTATTATCCGCACCCACTTTAAAGAAAGCCGCTACGACGATGAATATGGCTGTATGATATGGGAAAAAGACTTTGAAACTATCCGGAGCGTAGATAAATGGAAAGGCGAACTCCTGGACTCTTTTCTGCAATCCCTTAAAAAATACGAGGTCAGATTATCTAATCTTCAGGTTGAAGTAAATCTAGACGATTTGAAAGTAATCGACCCAAAAACAAGAAAGATTACTGAATTCAAAAGAAGAATTAACGTGCAGATAGAAGGAACAATTAAGCAAACGAATGAATCTTTCCAACATAACGAATTCATCTTTTTCAGTCCTCTTTCACTTACCTAATTACGGCCGGCATGAATTTAAATTTACAAGCATCTTCTAATACCATCCAACCCGACAGCTTTACTAAGGAGCAGGTAAAACGCAGGCTCCGGGGCCAAGCGGTTGCCTTGTGGGGTTTGCAGGAAGCAGATGCAGATAGCCTGGATCCCGTAATAGATTTAATCATGAGTGCCTGTGCCGTAGAGTTCGAACGGACAGCTCATCATGTTTACGCATCTCAGGCCCGCATCCTAGAGCGATTAGCTGAATTAATGGTACCGGAAGTTACCACCAGTGCCCGCCCGGCCCATGCTATTATGCAGGCCAGTACTGAGCTACCGGTAACAACTATCAAAAAGGATAATTTATTTTCTGCGGATAAAGAAATTCTGCAGGGAAGTAAAACAGTAGTAGTACCCATAACTTTTTCACCTGCCACCGATTTTCCTGTTTTTGATGCAACTGTGGTTTGCCAGGCTACCCGCAATAAGGTAACTTTTTATGAAACCCCTTTAACTAAAGGAGAGAGCATTTACGCTGCTAACGAAGAAGCCTCTTACAACTCTTCTTTATGGCTAGGCTTAAAGCTTAATAAAAAAATAACCAGCCTGAATGGTTTGTCTTTCTTTTTCGACTGGAAAAACAATCCGGATAAAGCAAAGTATCTGCCGCTGCTGGTCTTAACTAATTGGAAAGCCGCCGAAAACACGGTCCTGAAAATACATGGGGGTTATCCGTTAAAAGATGACCCGGAAAACAGGCAAATGGTAGAAACCGATTTAATGAAACCATTTGAGACCCATGTGCTGCAAATTTACCAAAACCAGTTTATCAGTATACAAGAAGAAACTGGCCCTTTAGCCTTCAGCCAATACCCAGCCGCTTTCAAAAACATTTTTACCGAGGAACAATTAAAAAAGCTAAAGGATGAGTTGCTCTGGATAGAAGTGCGTTTCCCGGAAGGCGTAAACTTACCGGCTATTAATGATGTTTATTGCGCAGTAAACTGTTTTCCGGTAATGAACCGGAAACTGCATACCGGCAATCGTCCTTTTTCTCTTACCCCTAATCTTAATATTATCCCGCTGGTGATTGACGAACATTTCATGTCGGCTAACCGGGTATTTACGCCTTACCGCGATTACCAAGCGGTGGCGGCAGATAAATTGCGCGAAATGGAAGACGGCACCTATTCTGTGAAGCAAAGCGGAGTAAGCCGGTTTGACCAGCGCGATGCAGAAGCACTATTGCACTATTTATACGAACTAATGCGCGACGAAAGTGCCGTATTTAAAGCTTTTGGTAATTACGCCCTGAACACCGAAATAAGGGGGCTGGACCAAAGTCTGGCCAGGCTTAAAATGCATTTCTTAAATAAGCCGGTAAGCCAGGCTGCTAAATGCCACTTGTTTCTGAATACCAAAACTGCCGAAGATGTCTGGATTGAATTCTGGACCTCCCACGGCGAAACCGCTAACCTGCTGCCACCGGGCACCAGGTTAAAGCCCCTGTCGCCTACCAATGCCAGGCGCACCTCGCTAATGCTGATATCGGCTACTACCGGCGGCCGGGAACCCTTAAATGAAGCCGAGAAAGTACATGCTTACCGGTTTGCCCTACTTACCCGCAGCCGGATTGCGACTGAAGAAGATTTAAAAGCCGCCTGTTTTGCCGAATTAGGAGATAAAATTAAATCTGTAGATATAAAAAAAGGTTTCCGGAAGGAGCTTGCTTCCCGGAGTGGTTTTATTAAAACCCTCGATATAATGCTTACGCCGGCTGATAATTTCCTGGATATGGACTGGAATTCGGCCTGTAACGAGCTGCAATCTTATATTGAAAGAAATAAGCTTTTTTTAACCGATATTCAGGTTTACCTAAGTAATAAAAATGCTTATGCAACCAGTTGATGACGATTTAAGGGCAGAGGTACTGGTTGCCTCCTGGATAGAGAACGAAAGCATTACGCCCGACGATATAATTATAAAACCAACCGGTACTTTCCGAAGGGCTGTCAGCAAAGATGTGCTAACGATACAGGAACCGGATACTGCCGGGGAGAAGAAAACTATCTTACAGATTTCCCGCGAAGGCCTGTACGATATGCTGCCGGAGGGCATGTTTCACCAGCCTTTATCGAAAACCCAGAAAAGCACCGAGGAAGCTATTGAAGAAACGGAACGTTACCGGCAGGAAGAAAAAGCAGCCCGCCAGTTCTTTTTACCCCTGGAGCAGGAGTTTTACCGCCAGCGCATCTGGCTGGACAGTACCGAACTGAAATATTGGTTAAACAGTGCCCAGCCGGAAAACATTAAAATGCTCATGCGCTTCTGGAAATTAAATCCGCGGCACTTTAATCAAAGGCAAAGTTTGACTATGCTGGCCATATTGCCGCACCTGCACCAGATTGTCGGCGATTTACACCTTACCGCGCAAGGCCTGGGAGTAGTGCTGGGAGAAAAGGTACAGATTAGTACCCGCTACAATAAAATTCAGGTTATAGAAGACGGCTTGCTCTCCAGTCTTGGAAGCATGGTACTGGGGGTAGATTCGGTAATCGGCACCAGTTGGTTCGACGATGAACCTATGTTACAGGTTTCGGTTGGACCGGTAAAAAGAAATAAGGTAAGTTCTTTTTTACCCGAAGGAAAAAACACTAAATTATTAGCAGTCTTGTACGGGTTCTTTTTCCAGGCAGAAGTAGAGGTTGAAACTAATGTGGAGGTTCAGGCAGAAGAATCCGGATTTATGCTGGCCGAATTTGATTTATCTTCCCGCTTAGGGTATTCCACCGTTATTTAAATTATTAATTAAACACAAAATATGCTTCCACACTTAAAACACTTTCCGGTTAATTGGATAGATGGGATGAAAATCTCGAAGGCTCACTTTTTACAACAGGAGAATGCTTTGAGCGACCAGATACGGGATGTTGCCGGAATGCAAATGAATGCCTATAGCTATGGCTTGCTGCCCCAAAGCAGCTCTACTAAACAGCCTTTAGATATACAGCTTAATTTTGATCATTCGGGTTATGTAAAAGTAAAAGTAATAGAGTGCCGGGCTGTTACGCCAGGAGGAGTCCGGATTGAAATTACGCACCAGACCCAGCCGGTAGAGGCCAGCCTTCAAATACAGGAAATGCGGGCCCAGGCTTACGAACTCATCCTGGTGGCCGATCCGTTTACCCGGGTGCCCATGGGGCAACCCGACCCGGAAGAAACTCCCAAAAGGCCGCCTCATACTATTACCAATTACCGGTTAGAAATACTCCCCTACCCCCAGACTTACCACCCGGAGTTTAGCGTTTTTCAGTTGAGTATAGGCCGGCTGCGGGTAGAAGGCGAACTTGTAAAATTATCGGAGCACTACATACCGCCCTGCATGCAGGTTTCCAGTTATCCGCGCATGCTGGCCATCTATAACCGTTTGCTGCAGCAGCTAAACAATGCCGAGATTGCCGCCACCGAGGTAATCCAGAAAATGTTGTCTAAACCCAACCCTACCAACGTAGATAACGGCATTCTGGCGGTGGCCCAGCAAACCATGATTTTCCTGGCCAACGGCATGGATACGTTCCGGCTTATTTACCACCAGCAGCCGCCCCTGCTCATGGTAGAATATTTTGTCCGGTGGGCCCGGGTAATTAGCCTTACCCTAAACACTTTGCTGCGGAAAGACCGGGAAGATTTGCTTAATTATTTACACGCCTGGTTTGAACTGGCGCCGCGCGAATTCGAAAACTTACTCAGAGGTTTGCTGACCCTGGAGTACGCCCACAACGAATCGCAGGAAGCCCTAAGCAAAGTAGAGTACTTTGCCGATAAAATGGTGCAGCTTTTGCAAAAGTTAGGCGAAATGCAGCATTCCGGCAATTTTGCCGAGAAACCCAAAGTATTTGGCTGGCTGGTAGTGCATACCGCGGGTCGGCCAAAACAATCTTATGCTATTCCGGAGAAAAACCTCGTACTGGGCCGCGAGGAATTTGGGCAGTTAACCTGCGACATACCCCTGACCGGTGATTTAAGTATTAGCAGAAGGCATGCCCGGCTTAACGTTCTAGACTTAGGTAATAACCTTGATTTTAGCATTACCGACCTAAACAGTGCCAATGGTATTTACATACACGATACCCAAACTAGGTTAAAAGCAAACCAGACATTTAGCCTCGTAGATGGCGATACTTTTCAGGTAGGCAAAACCAACCTGGTACTGTGCCGGTTCGGCGAGACCAATAGCGAAGCTGAAGCTATACAGCGCGTAACCAGCATGAAAATGTACCCGGTGGTGGACCTGATACCGCAATTAATTTAAAATAACTAGGTAGAAGCTAAAAAGCTAAATATTATTCCAGAACAGCATCATGATTCTTATGAAAAAGGTGCCGCAAAACTTTACAAGAGAAATGATGAAGATCGGTATCCTGAATTACCAGGAACAAGAAACCTTGTGGCAGATAGCGAAGCAATGTGCAAAAACCAATGGAGTAGCCATAGCCCTGCCAACAACCATTGCGGGAGCCAGCAGGGGCAGCGTTTCTGTGCGCGGAGTTGGCGCTGTACCGGGCCAGGTGGCCGAAACGCTGGCTTATTTGGTAAGCGGTAGCGTTCTGGGGCTAACCCCGAATGCTTTATTCAGAGCTCAATTGCGGCTTTTAGTTAATGGCTACAATTCAGCTCAAGCAGCCGCAGCCGGTGAGAAATTTAACTTACCTAATCTAGCAGTAAAAGCGGCACCATTACCAGTTGCTCCCAAAAAGAATTACCTGGAAATGGCTTTTTTTTACTTAAAAGAAAAAGCCCTAAAACTCTTTTCACCAGGAGGATAATAAAACAAGCTATATTTTCCTTTCGGGAAGCGGGGTAGTGGTTTAGAATACCATAAAAATTAAAATTAAAGCTATGGGAAAGATTTTTTCCCATCTGGAAACGGATATCAAATAAAAGTTATAAACCAGACAGCACAGATTAGCCTCAGTGACAAGATTAAAACATAAGAAAATATGAAGTACTTTCTAAAAGCCTTACAGAACTACGCAACATTTAGCGGCCGTGCCAGGCGAAGCGAATATTGGTTTTTCGTGCTGTTTAATATTCTTTTTTCTACCATAGCTATTATGCTAGATGCTGGCATCTATGTAGCCATGGGAGGAAGTACCATTATTCCTGTATTTTCTGGGTTATATTTTTTATCCATGATTATTCCGGGGTTAGCCGTTACCGTCCGGCGGCTCCACGATACTGGAAAAAGTGGTTGGTTTTACTTTATTTCGCTCATTCCTCTTATTGGTGCCATCTGGTTATTTGTGCTAATGGTAACCGATAGTGATTTTGGTGAAAACCAATATGGCCTTAACCCTAAAGAAAATACTCAAGCCGGCTTTAATGCCGGGGTAGTTCCTAAAAACGCTGAAAGGGAAAATTGGGGTTATAATACTCCTAACCCGGTACCAGCTCCGGTAAAGCAGGAGCGGTTATACGGCTGGGTAGTGCAGCTATCCGGGATTGATAAACCTTTTGCCTTTCCCATAAAACAAGCCCTTACTTTAATTGGCCGGGAGGCTGGTGCCATAGGAGGCACCAACGGCATTATTAAAATTGAAAACGACGGCTTGGTAAGCCGCAAACACGCCGCTATTAGAGTAGAACCCAAACCAAGCCACATTGATTTTGTGTTGGAAGACCTGGAAAGCGCCAACGGAACTTTTGTAATGAATACTAAAACCAAAGTACAACCCGGGCAACCCTTTTTTCTATCGGATGGGGACCAGATTAAAACCGGAAATACGCTTTTAATTTTTAAAACCGCTGTTGCGGCACCCACTGAACGGGATGCTATTTATTCTGCTCGGAAAGCCGTTTTAGATCAGGTTTAATATTTAAAAGTACCACCTCGAAACTTACCCAGTAGATGGAAATAGTTGGGAGATAAAAATAAAGATTATGAGCAAACCAGCAGCTAGAATTGGCGATATGCACATGTGCCCAATGGTAACCCCTGGGGTACCACCGGTGCCCCATGTTGGCGGACCCATTACTGGACCCGGTTGCCCAACCGTGCTGATTGGCAATATGCCAGCGGCAGTGATGGGCGATATGTGTACTTGTGTAGGACCGCCAGATACTATTGTATTGGGATCTACTGGTGTGTTTTTCGGAGGCAAACCTGCTGCTCGAATGGGCGACCAGTGTGTGCATGGTGGGGCCATTACGATTGGTTTTCCTACTGTACTTATTGGAGAAACCTCTGCAGGTAGTGCAGGCGGTGGTGGCGCTACTAGTAGCCCAAATAATTCTGTTGCAAAAAATAGTGCTCAGAATAGTAAATCTCCAGCTTCACCCCAAAAGTCAGGTGGATTGGCAGCAATGCCTGTTGATGTTTTAAAAAATGTAGTAAAAGATGCACCTAACGAAGTTGCAGTTACAATAGCACAAGTGGCAAGTTTAAAACAAGCTGCAATTGATGGAACAATTGGTTGTGCAATATGCAAGTTATAAAAACTATCCCATGCTTATGATCTTAAATAGAAGCTTCCTTAAAACAGCAGAAACATATAGATTTAATACTTTAAACAAGGCTTTTTCAGAAAAGCTTAAAAGAATTTTCCCAAAGCATCTCCATAACTTTACTAACGATGATATTTTAAATTACATAATTCATAAAAGAATAAAATGTAATGAACTGTCCATATTTTCTGAAAGAGGAATATTCGGATATTTAGCTTTAGGAATCCTTTTAGGTGAAGATTTCTTAAATAGTAATGTCTTTTTAGAAATTTTTGAAAATACAGATTTATGTGGTGACCAGATGTTGGAAGTATTTTTTTCAGAACTAACTACTTCTTGCGAATAGCTATGGTACCTGTAGTGATTGCTGGAATTGCTTTAACAGAAACAGCCGTAGTCGCTTTAAAGGCAGCTATACTTACTGCTTCTGCGCTAGTTGTGTCTAATGCTTTGCACGAGAAATTGAAAGAGGCAGAAAATGAAAGGAAGAATACTTCTGATGCTGTACCAAGTGCAAAGACGTCATGTCCTTACGACAAAAGAATAAAAGAGCTTGATAAAAAAATTACGGAAGGAGAGAATGAATTAGGAAAGGTTAAGAAACGAATTGATGAAGTAGATAAGAATCTTGAAGATCTTCGAAAAGAGAAAAAGATATTAGAGGAAAAAATAGAAGAAGAAGCCGCTGGTAATTTCTCAAATAATGAAAAAAATAGAGAATCATGGCGATACAGCAGGAAGGAACAAATTGAAAAAGAAAGAAATAACTTAATTGATGAGAAAGGAAAATTAAATAAAGAATTTAGGGATATTAAGGAAAAGAACACACAGACTTTAAGTGAAAAAAACCATATAGAGGCTGTTAAAATGAAAGAGCATGCTAGTACTCAAAGCCCGCCAAAATCTACAAGTACAAAGAACACGGATTCGGGTGATGTAAACAGAATGAGACAAATTGAACGTAATGCTGATGGTTCCATTAAAAATATCAAATGATTAAAATAAAGGATAATAAATAACCAAGCTTTTTATTAAAGGTAGTGTCTAAGGAAGTGTGTAAATGGGTTCGGGCTTGGTTCTTATAATTTACATCGGTCTGGGAATAAAGTTACAAATTGATTGAGGATAATACCCCAATTCTGTATCAGTTGGGTCCACTTCTTAGTTATTTCTCGCAAGGCCAGGAATACGGCCTTTTTCACTGAGTTATCGTCCGGGAAAGCTCCTTTACTTTTGGTGTACTTGCGGATTTTGCCATTTAGATTCTCAATTAAATTAGTCGTGTAAATGATTTTTCTGATTTCCAGTGGGAAGTCAAAAAAGACTGTCAGAACCTCCCAGTTCGTCCGCCAGGATTTGATAGCATAAGGGTACTTTGTGCCCCAGTTCTGATCCAACTGCTCCAGGGCCACAGCGGCCACTTCCCGATTAAGGGCATTGTAGATAGCCTTTAGGTCGGTGGTAAAGGCTTTCTTATCCTTGTAGACCACATACCGGCTAGAGTTTCTTATCTGGTGTACTACACAGATCTGGGTGGCTGCTTGGGGAAAAACGCTGCGGATCGCCCCCGCAAAGCCGGTAAGATTATCGCTACAACTGATGAGCAGGTCCTCTACTCCCCGGGCTTTCATATCCGTCAGTACGCTGATCCAGAAAGCGGCGCTTTCCGTTTCGGCCAGCCACAGCCCCAGCAACTCTTTTCTCCCTTTTGTATTTAATCCCACCGCCAGGTAAACCGTTTTGTTGATGACCTTGCCGTTATGGCGCACTTTAAAGACAATGCCATCCAGCCAGACAATGCAGTAAACCGTCTCTAAGGGTCTTTGCTGCCATTCCAGAATGTCTTCATTAATCTTATTCGTGATGTTGGAAATGGCCGATTCGGAGAGGTTAAACTCGTAAATTTCCCGTAACTGTTCTTCAATATCCCGCGTGCTCATCCCTTTGGCATACAAGGAAATTACCAGCTCTTCGATGCCTTCGGCCAGGCTGCTGCGCTTAGGCACCACTACCGGCTCAAAAGTGGAGGCTCGGTCTCGGGGTACTTTTATCCCTACTGCCCCATATTTACTTTTGAGTATCTTACTGGTCTTGCCATTACGGGAGTTACCCCCATTGCGGCCTTCGGAAGCATGTTTCTCATAGCCCAGATGTTGGTCCATCTCGGCTTCGAGCATTTTTTCGGTGCCGCGTACGTAGAGATCCTCCATAAAGGAGGCGAATTCTTTTGAGTTCTTGAACTGCTTCAGGAACTCTGCGTTGAGAAAGTCGTCTTTACTAATCATGCTAGTGTCCTTGGCTTAGTTTAAGTTAATAAAAAAGATCCGAACTTTTGGCCCGAACCTTCATTTACACACTTTTATGGACACTGTCTTATTAAATTTTATTCTTCATCTTTTTATCTTATAAGATTATTGTATTATCTTATAATGCTATTGTAATTTTATTGTCTAATTCTTCCATGGATTTCCCTATTCAATTTTCTTACACAATTCTGGACGCCGCCCGCATGCTGGAACGCATGGAAAAAGCAAAAGGACTAAACTCACAGTATGCTTCTTTATACCGAGGGCGGAGTAAGGAAGATCTAGGTGTTGTAGCGCCTTATCTCTTTATTTATCAGGAAGGCACTTCCTTTGCCAATTGGCTGGCAGAGGAAGGTTGGGGGGACTTCTGGGGTATTTATTTTTATTCTACCGCACCTTCCAGCGAATTGCACCTCCATTTCCGCAAGTTTTTGCTAGTGCAAACCGAAGAAGGAGAAGAACTTTACTTCCGGTTCTACGACCCACGGGTACTGCGAATATTTTTACCAACCTGCAATGAAGCACAGCTAAGAGAGTTTTTTGGTCCGGTAAGCTACTTTATGATGGAAGATGAAGACCCCACCCAAGCCATTATATTCTATCTAAAAGAGGGACAACTCGGCTCCTATACATTGCCCGTATCAAATGTAGAAACAATCACCAACAAAGACGAGGTTGCAGAAACTGAACAATAGTATTGCCTTACTTTTAACAGCTAAAAAGCAGGTGGCAATATCAGGCTTTTGAAAGTGGTACATTAATAAACTATTATCGGTTAAGTTTAAATCATTTTTCTTTTCACCTTTTCTTTTATTCAGAAGATATTTTCAATTTATAAAAAATTTAACGTTTATGAATTTAATGCACCAATATAATGCCATAGCCAGAAAGCAGCTTAACATTGCCGAGGGAATTAACCTTTTAAAACAAGTGCAAACGGATTTAAACCGGACCATGCTAACGGCCAATGCCTGGGGCTTCACTGCCGTTATAGCCAATGCCTCTTTAATTCCGCTTAACGTTATTATCAACGCTTTTGAAATTAAAAAAGCCAATTCTCTTTACCAGGCGCTGGTACGGCAGGTGTATGACACTTACAGCAAGAGCGGTACCCGCATAGACGGACACGCCAAAACAGCATTATCTATTCTGAAGAAAGTAGTGATAGAAGAGCTAAAGCACAAAGGCATGACTGATATGATTCCGGGGGTAAATATTATCGTGGGCCTCGCCGAAGATTCCCTGGCTTTTTATAAAGCAGCGGAGATGGTAGGTACCGGCAACCAGGAAATGAAAGCCATGGCCAGAAACCTGAACAACAAAATAGGGGCTTTAACCCGCGAGCTTACGCAACTGGGCATTAAAAGAGCGCAAATCCTGGAGCGCATGCAATACATTTCCCGCAATGCTTAGCCTATTAGATTACCGTATAGATTATTTTTTAGTAGCTATTTATCAGTTAAGACAGAAAACAACTATAATAAAGCCCCATATATGGAGCCAAGACCTAAAATACTGAATTTTCAGTATTGCGTTTGTATCAAATACTTTATAAACTACCAACTAATTGGGAAAGGTTAGCAGCGTATAATTTTTCTGAAAAGAACTGATAATTAGTCATACAACATGAGGATTCAAGGAAATCAAAAAAGCATTACGGTTAAAAAGGGATGACCACCCATATTATAAAATAGTGAAGACAGTCATCACTGAAAAAACGAACCTGACCGTACAGGAGGTTAAAACGGGGCAAACCCTGAAAAGCCTTAAGAGCAGGGTAAATAAAATAGAATAATATGCCTTGGGGAAAAGTAACTATAACATATCCACCTACAGGATATACTCAGAATTACAAGAGATTCAATGTTAATAATCATATTCAGTGCCAGAACATGGTTGCTGATGCAGTTGCAGATTCGTTAGGACGAATTAATATTGCCGGAGCCGTTGTTAATAGGATTAATATTGGTCAGCAAATCGAAATGAATCCAGGTACAAACTACCGTGTAATTTAAGAAAGTACAAACTGAAAACTCTTCTTTAGAAGCAGGTGGAGAACCTGCTTTTTTATTTGCATTCTTTATCGGACTTATCAGATTCTTTGGGCTTGTTTACCTTTACTGCTAATTAGCAGAGCAGATGAGAATGGAGAGCTTGTATTACGAGTACATGCATAAAAAAAATATTATCCAAAATTGTTAGACATTGGCTAAATCACCACCTCTGTTCCGAAATAATTAAACATTATTCTGTATTTACGTGGAAAGATGGTGTAGGCGCACGGAAGAGTGCGCAAGAGTTTTATTTTGGTCCTAAAAAGAGCAATTAAAATAGCTCATTCATCTATGCCAACCGAAGTAGGCACCAGGCACTAAGGCCTATGTCCCTTAACCTACTACTTTCAAAGTTGTATCACCTAAAGTTATAATATCGTTAAACTGTAGTTCCTTAATCATACTTTGCAAAGGAGCCGAATTCACAAATGTACCGTTGGTGGAGTTGTTTATCTGCAAGGGCAATTTTAAAATACCATTCACCATTTGCACCGGTTGGCCATCCATAATAAACCACCTTTTGGTTTCGGTGTGGTAGACTAAGGTGGCATGGAAGCGGGAGATATAATTAGAAAAATGCTCGGCTATACCAATACTGTTGGCAAAGGGCTCTTCCGGGTTAAACCACCCCAGGGTAAGCACCTGAAGATTATCTTTATGCCACCTAACATCACTTTTAAGATAATCATTTAACCAATTGGCAAACACATTATATTGTATTTGCCAGTCGGGCTGATTAAATTCCACCAGGTTATTCAGGTTATATAGCCTCCCAATTTCATCGCCGTTCATTACCCGCAAAACCATGGTATCGGATAAGCCCTCCTGGTTAGTTATAGAACCAGAATCATTTTTAGCTTTTAGCAACTCCAGGATTTCCTCGGCCTGCTGGTATCTATCCTCCGGGTTAAATTGCAGGCAACGTTCAATAATGGTGTTCCAGACTGGCTCCGGAGAATTATCAGTCAAAAGTTCTTTATTCCATTGACCTTTCCTTTTCTTTGCCTCATAGGCTTTAATATCGGCCTGAAAATCTTCGAAACTTCCGAAGGGGAACTCACCTTTGGTTATTGTTTCATACATTACCGCCCCAAAAGAATAAATATCATTGGTATTCCCCATTACTTTAAAGGCCCGGGCATAATCGAGTTGCTCAGGGGCTGAGTAAACCCCGGAAGCAAATACCTCTTTTACCTGACCTAAAATGTTACGCCGGGTCATGCGGCTCCGGATAGAAGCAGAAATCCCAAAATCGGCGAGTTTAGGATTTTCCACTGCATCAAACAGGACATTTTCCGGCTTTAAGTCCCGGTGAATAATACCCTCGCGGTGCATGTTCCGCAGGCCTTTCAGGATACCAGTTGCTAATTGCTTCAACGCTGGCGCATCCCACTGCTCCCCTATTCTTTTACGCAGGCTCCCGTTAGGGCAGTAGTCCATTACAATAAAAGGGTTACCCTGGTATACGTCGTAATCATAGGGTTTAACAATGTTCTCACCCGGAATCAGGCGGGCATATTCGTACTCCTGCCGGAATCTTTTGGCATATTCAATGCGTTCGTTAGGAGTAAACTTCCACATTTTGGTTAGTTTCAGCGCAAAGTCGCCGTCTTGGCCGTGTACCTGGTATACGTTGCCAAAGCCCCCCTGCCCTATTTCCTTTTCTACAATATACTCCTGGTTGGCAGAAGTAACTACCGACATAGGACTTAGCTCTACGGCCTGCGGTGAAACAACCTCCATTATTCTAATTCTATTCTGAATATTCTGTTACCAATAAGTATATGGGCACCTGTTTCTACCGCCACTTTGCCGGTAACCTGAATAAATGTAGCATTGTTAGTGCTCAAATCGGTTACATGCCAGGTATCTTTTTCTTTTATAAACTGCACATGTTGCGCCGAAGAAATACTTTGGTCGCTGGGATGCAGGTTAGCCCGATTCAACACCACATCTTCTCCTTCAAACTCCAGTACTTTATTGGTGGCCACATCTACTAAAGTTACTTTTGGGGTAGTTGTAACGGCACCATTTCCAAAGTAAATATTAGAAAATTTCATGGTGCCATTTTGAACAACCTTTTCACCGGTTGATTTACAATTTGGGCAAGGCGTTTCTTTGGATACGGCATTTTTTAGCGGGTAATGCCCACAATCCTCGCACTTAAACTTAGTTTCAGTATCTACATCCCAGGGGGTCTGTTGTGAAGCCACACCACGCATAGTAGGTATGCCTTCGGGCTGAGATGCCTGACGGTTGCCCTGTGTCTGACTTGCCGCCACAACAGGAGCAGCAACGGGAGCCTTCAGGTTTGTACCACACTTTTCACACACTTTGCTGCCATTGGCATTCGTAAATCCACATGTATAACATCTCATATATTTTAACTTATTTATTCGTTTACTATTAATTGTATTTATATTAATCTTATTGTGATTTGGTAGTGTCTTTCTTAGCCTCCGACGGAACAGGATTATTATTTTTCCCTGAAGTATCTGCAGTTAGTTTTTTATCCTTTTCTAATTTTTCAGGAGAAGACTTTTCAGTCGAATCTTTTTGATCAACTTTTGGAGGGGTAATTGGAGTAGATTTCTTTTCTGCGACAGAATCAATGCGACTCTTGTTTTCAATCTCCAGCTTATTGGGAGAAATTTTATCTTTAATATTTTTTTGTGGGGAAGTAACTGGTGGCTTTACGGTGGGTGCTACTACATCATTGTTTTCCTCTGGTTTAGCAGCAGTAGCTGTCTCAGCTACAGGCATAGTTAAACTATCCTGTTTTGCTTCTGCAGCAACTATAACAGGAGCATTCGAAAGTGGTTGTTTGGCAATTGGCTCATTAGACGACTTTTTTGGAATGTAACCAGCTACTACATAGCCAAGAACACATACAAGTAAAAAACTTAAAACTGCAATTACCCTGTTTTTACTCCGGATAAAGTTTCTTAATTCCTGGGTAGTAGTCCGGGCAGGTATAGCAACCTGTTTAGCAGTTGCTTCGTGTACATCAAAAAGGATAACGGTAATATTATCATGGCCACCTGCAGCATTAGCTTCTGCAATAAGTCTCTTACTGGCTTCAACAGTATCTTCTTCCTGGGTAAGAACGGCTTCTATCTCCTCATCATCCAGCATACTGTTAAGGCCATCACTACATAGTAAAAACCTGTCGCCTTCCTGCATATCTATTATTTTAGTTTCTGTTTTAGGGGGGGTAGTGGGGTCACCAAGGCTCTGCGTAATGATATTGCTTTCTGGGTGCAGACGTGCTTCTTTCGGAGTAATCTTACCTTGTTTCACCAGCTCCCAGACATAGGAATGATCATCGGTTAAAGGCTTTAGAGGAATTCCTTTTTTATGAATATACAAACGGCTATCACCACACCAGGCTATATATGCTTTATCCGGGATTGTCCAAAGTAAAACAATGGTTGTACCCATTCCGGCTGTTTCCAGGTTGTCTACCTGGTGTGCTACTATAGCTTCGTGGGCAGCCTGGATCACCTTCTTTAAGAAGCTAACCTTTTCCTTATCGGTACCAGGTACTTCTGTGAGCTGATTAAATTGCTCCTGTACCACTTTCTGAGCTATGTCAGAAGCAACTTCACCAGCATTAGCCCCTCCCATACCATCGGCTACCAGCATTACAGCACCTTGTTCTGATAATGTAATCTTTTCCTGCGGCTTAAATCCCCAATTTTTATTGGCAAGATCTTTACAGACGGCAAAGTTATCTTCGTTTTGACCATAACGCTGCCCGTTATCTGTAGTTGCAAAAATTTCAATTATCATAATAATGTTTTCAAGGGGTTTAACAGGAAAAAACAACTTACTATTAGGATTATAATGCCTGCATAAAGTAGGAGCGTATTTCTTCCAGCTGTTTCAGCATCAGTTGCTAATTTTTTAAATTTGCTAGTGGCGTAATTATATTAACCTCTGTGGGATCAGTTTCATCTGCCTTCTTGCCAGATACAATTGCCACAGCAAAAGGCTTGTTATCTTTTATATAAAATAATGGACCTCCTGTATTACCCACATCCAAGCCATTATCTTTTAATTGTATATAATTTCTTTTTTCATTGTTACTACTTGCAATAGTTACTTTATTAAAATAGGGATCCAATCCTGCTAGCTGCAAGGTTAATGAACTGCCATAGGCATATCCCAACGAAAACAGCTCTGTTCCCTCCTTTAAACTAGAGGTCAAAGTTTTGTCGTAGATTATGCCTTGCGTATTTTTTGTTTTAAGGTAAGCCCAGTCGTTTCCGGTTAAGGGATCAAATATCTTTATACTACCCTTAATTCCATTATAGGTGTATTGTTCATAATTATCTCTACTAGCATCAAACTTTAGGTCATGGTTAGTAAAATAGAGAATTACCTTTTCATCAGGGGACACGGCCTGAAAGAAATAAGTAACTTTACCGCCACTATTTGCTATAAAATTAAGTTCCGAAGATTCTGACGCATGAATATCTATACACTGACGGGCAGTTACAAATAGGCCATCATTCAGCAGAAAACCACTGCAAACAGTTTCATTCGGGCTGTCTTCATATAATATTTTACCGTTCCACTCTACCAAAATCTTTTTTAAGTACACAGCAAGCACATGCTGTCTCATACCAGTAACAATAAGTTCCGCTTGGGGTAAAACAGTTTTTGTTTCCGGAGTGGTGGCTGCTACTTCATGGACAGGATTTTTATTAAAAGAATTATTTTTGTTAGCGGTTTTTCTTACTTTTTCCTGTGCTGCAATGGCTTTTCCGAGTTCATCTTTTTTAGCCAATAATTCCGCTTCCAGGCTTTGATTTACCGCATTTAATTTAGCCAGTGATTCTGCGTGCTGTTGGTTTGAAGCTTCTATTTTATTAAGAGTATTTTTATTTTCCTCTCTCATTTTGTAAATAAAAAAGGCACCAGCAATTAAGCCAAGTAATACCAGTATACTTACAATTATTAAAGCTCTTTTATAAGGCCTTATTGCTTGCCTCATAACAAGGTTCATACGTTTTGTAAATGCCATTTTGGTAGTACCCATCTGCGCTTCATTGTACCGTAGTTTTGGCCCTTCTAAAGAAAGCTGAATTTCATCGCCACTGTTTAAAAAATATTGGTTTATAACGGGTCGGCCATTAACCAAAGTTTGGTTAGTCTTGGACAGGTTTTTTAAAATTGTTTCTTTTCCTCTCCTCTCCAGAGCTGCATGTTTACGGCTAACGGTTGGCATTTCATCCCCAAAACTTATTAAACAGTTTTCTCTTCCCAATTCTATATAAGGCACAATTACTGTTTCAAAGCTTCCTTTTGGATACTTTGGTGTTGGAGTCAAAAACTCTAAAGTGTAAGCAGGCACATTAGATCCTCCCATGACTTTAAAACTTGTAGCAAATGCCTGTGTTGCTCTGGAAGCCATTAGTTTATTGAATTATCTGATAAATAGGTGCTAATTTTATATCAGGAAGCCTTCGTATATTCTTTTCTACTGCTTATATAAATCAAGCAATTAATCAATGAAATAATGAAATATAAATCTACGGTGTTTAAATATTAAAAAACATACCTAGTAGTAGGTATTTTTACTTTAATGAAAAACTCGTTTTGCGTTTCGAAATAGCGTTTTCATTCCCCTCTTTCCATGTTTTTTCATAGGAAAGTAGTTCTTAAAGGATTAAAGTAAAGTAGGTAGAAACACCAAAATGGCTACTACTATTCCAATTTTCGAAAACGCTAAAAAGGTTAATAGTATAAATAAAAGCCATTAGGATTATTTTACAGGATTGTAAAGTGATCCTTATAATATAGGAGTTACGCAAAGCTATGGATGAACTCTCTTTTTACTTGGAGGAATAACCTTCTTTGCAGAACATATACATCTCCAATTATTTTGTCTTGGCCCATGTATGTTATTCGCGAAAATTCCCCAGCACTCAGAAGATTTGATTCTGGAAGGACTAAGTCTGACGGACGAAAAATTGTTGCGTGTGACACTGCTGCTTGATGGTACAGAAGCACGCTGCTAGTGCCATTGCTTCACCATTTTAAATTTCTCTCTTTAATCTGTCTGCACTTCACCTGCTCAGGCAGGTACATGGCATAGAATCTCACGCGTCGATCTGGGTTCACTGACTTGCAACACTTTCACAAAGTTAAAGCACTTCAGGTGAGTCAATAATTCTTGCTACGACATGCGCTTTATGTTTCCTGCCTGCTCATAACTGCTAGGCTTAGTAGAGACGATGCGGTTTGCTTCCAGGCCCCAACCTACTTCCTGGTTTAACAGCAACTTCAGGTTATCTACCGAATCTTACCAACTGTCAACACTCACCCAATTCGGGTACAGTCCCTACTGCCAGCACACTTGGACTATCTGTTGGGAATAATTAAGTTTACTCTTTCCTTTCTAATGGCGTTAATTCAGAAAGTTAACCGGAAAACCTAGTCCTGTAGGGGGCCGTGTAAAACAAAATAATCAGGTTTTTGCCTTTTATTACCTAATGGTGCCTGCCCAGCTAAAATAGCACCTCCAATCCTGTAGTGTCTAAGTTGGTGAAAGGTTTGTCCAGCATCGAATCATCTACCGAAAGAACACCTCCTGTTAAACACAGCCTTTAGTTTATTGCTTGGAATAGTTCTTCGCCCGTGAAGTGACTGCTCAAAGGAAGTGTTTTATCTCATCGTGAGATATTTCAAGTACTTCGCTGGACTTTACGCAGCTAACTTTGCGTGGTTCAATCAGCAGATAGGATATATTGGGCAGATTTCATGATGTTTATTCATATGTTGCTTCCTTTTACTAATAACTCTTCTTTTTTGCGTAACTTCTGCCATAGTGCTCTATCAGCGGTTGGTAACCTTTCTCGGCGTTGGTAATGGTCAGCACATTGGTTCCTTTTACTTGTGCTTTGTATTGCAGACGTATTTCTCTTACAGTTTTGTTCTTTTTGTTCATATGATTAATTTAAAAAGCCCACCCCGCTTAATTGCGGAGTGGGCTATGAGTAAAGTATAAAATTTAATTAAGAAACCAGCTGGTGCTTCCCCCATCCAGGGCATGGTGCACTTGGTTTACAAAGTCCAGCGCGTTCACCGACCTATCCAGGAACTGGTCAATGTAGGTGGACTTATTTGCTCCGGTGAACAGGTTGTATAAACGCCAAAGGTTAATATTACCATCCGCTTGCCGGCAGAAGCTGCTGTCTTTGTAGTAATCTTTGCAGACTGCATTCAACTGCTGGTCACCGTAGAGTAGGGCCGGAATTTGTTTCTTCTCCTCTGCTGGCAGGTAGTTGTACATCCGGCCACGGCCTAACAGATGCGCAAACTGCTGTTCGGTAATAGCGTACTCCGATAAGGTTTGCATCTGCCTGAGATGCTGGTGCTGGTCATAGTTATCTAACAGCCGGTAAATACCTGACCTTAATTGGTCTATATCTGTCACCTTTAAGTCAGCCAGGTACCCATCCGTTCTGACACAAAGATTGGTACACACCAGGTTCTGAAAGCCTATGAAAAGCTTGAAGTGCTCGGCCGCTCCTTTTTTGTTGTAGAGGTTGTCCTGGTTATACGCTTTCACTCCCCCTACCATTAAGGTTAAAGTATTACCATCGATGGTATCTAAGATAGTCGGAATCTCTAAACAGAACATCATGCGTTCATAATAGATGGTGCGTTCCCACTCCTGGAGCTGGTTGGCAGGTTTATCCTTGGCTTCCGGTATCCGGCCCTTAATTGGATGGCTTACCCGAATCTGGGGTGAGAGTATTTCTTCGCCCCGAAACAGCTCCGATACAATATCGTGGGTGGCTACAATAAAGTCGGCTTGGCTAATCAGCGGCTCGTTATCCTTGACAAACACCGGGATGATGTGGTCTTGTCGGATTTCCCGGTAACTCATGGGGGTAGTATTCGCTTCGATAAAAGCACGAGAGCTGGATTTCTGGTCCAGCTCTCTATTGATATACATGTGGGCAGATTGATTAATCCGGCTAATTGTTGGTAGCGTTTCCATTTTGATTTAAGGTTTGGTTTAAGAGTTGATTGGTGAGTAAGGAGGATTGAATAATAAACTGCTTTTGCTGCTGAAATAAATTGAGCAAGTTTTTCTTCTGCTCGTTGGTGCAGCGGTGATAAATTTGGGTAAGCTCGTTTAAGCTGGTACACTGGCTGACCTGCTGCTGGATGGCTTCATCTGCCAGGATGGTCAGGATGGGCTCTGGTGCATCCTCCGCTTCGGCTCTCTGGCACCAGGCTAATAGCTGCTTGCCGGTGTTGGCACTAAGTTGCTGTTCGGGTTTTCCCTGAAACAAACTGGTGCGGTCCTTGGAGGCTACTGCATGGTTCTTCATATCCAGGTCAAAGACTAAAGTAAACTCGTAATCCATGCCGTCCCGCTGAATGGTCTTGAGTCCTACTTTCTCCGGTACCATTTTACCATTCTTTTCGGCTAGTACATAGTCCTGTTTGGTACGGGCCGTGGCAATCACATGCGCAGCAGATTGTAAGATAGCCTGCACAAACCGGTTGTGCCGGGGCGTAACTTTACTCCAGTTGGTAAAGCTGTTACCAGTAAGATTAGCGTGGTAATCGAGTAAGTACTCCCACTCAAAAGAGATGGTATCCAGGATAATGACCTCCATGCCGGCACCTTCACAAACTTGTAAGGCTTCGATGTAGTGCTCGGGCGTGAAAGGCGCCGCTAAAGGCAACACCCAGTATGCTCCCAGGTGCGCGTATAAAGAAGCCGAGCGGTTTTCCGTATCAATGACAGCTATCCGGGTCCAGTCACCGCATAAGCCATAAGCCAGCAGCAAGGCACTGTAAGTTTTACCGGAACCAGATGGCCCCTGCAGACACAGGCGGATGCGGGCCTGCGTCCGTTTTGCTTTTTGTAGTTGCATAAACAAATAAGATTAAGTTGAGAAAGAAGGATAGTCCAGTACCCGTAGTTGGCACCGGATAAAAGATTAGGTAAAGGTTCGTAGACCTCTTTAGAACTAATCGCCTGTAGTAGGTAGACTTGGTTTAGGATAGCCCAGGAAAGGGCAAGCTTTGTATACCTATTATTAAGTAGGCTGTTGAAATAGAAGCAAGGCATTATCCTTAAATCAAGCCTGTAATCTCATATTGGATTGATGGGAAAAAGAGCTAAAGGTTTGCACCCCAGCAGGGTGCCGACCTTTAGAGCTGAACCATATCCCCGAAGCCTTGCCAGGTGGGAACCTTCAGGGAACGGGGCACGCCATCTTTGGTGTAGTTCACGCAGCGGGCATCCGGATGAATGGCATCCATGGTGCACTTGTACTGGGTGTAGATAATACCGCTGCCGGCATAGGCCAGCGAGCTCAGGTCTTTGGGCGACATCTTCTCGATGTCCGCTTTGGTCCAGGGTTCGGGAGCGGGGTACTTCTCCCCTTCCCGGATGCCTAAGGGGAGAATGCCCATTTTACTCTTCACTTCTTTGACCGCTTTGCGTTGTTCTTCGCTCAGGTTTACTTGAATTGCTTTTGCCATAACTTTTGTCTGGTTTAAGTTGAACATGATTTTAAAATCCAACTTGGATGGGGGGGTATGGCAAAGTTGGTTGGGCCTCTTGAAAAAATTTATATAAATTTTTTCCTAAGTTCCATGGTATGATGACTTAATGAAAAACCCCAATGAGCACTGAATTTTCCTGTTCATAGGGTTTAATTATATGCCCTTTCTGAGTTTCTCGGATTTCATCCAAAAAAACCCAACTGCGCCTTTCTATTTATATTCGAGAGCATCAGGGTACAGGCCGAAGCTCATTCTCCAGGATAAATTACAAAGAGGCCTAACAGTGCATTTCTATTTATCTTCATACCCATTAGGTTTCTGTTAGGACAGAGGAAGGTCAAAAATGGGGCTCTTCAAACTATCGCCGAGCAGACCGCGCCCACACCAACTTTTGGAACAACATGGCGTTGAACCTGGGAAATTTCATGGCCCATCCAGGTTACATAGCAAAAACTTAAACAAGTAAAAGACTTAAAATTTGGGTAGGTTATCTGCAAGAAACTAAAGAGGAAGTACTCCGAATGGTTGATTCATATAGTCTTCCTGTACTCCGTTAAGCTGACTGACTAGGTCATGGCCTTGGGAAAGAATTTACTCTATTGGTTTACAGGAAAATCAATCAAGTCTTTCAAAGGTATTTCTAAGGCTTCACTGATAGATAACAGCGCATCCAGGGTGACGGCGAACTTTGCATTTTCAGTTCTTAAGATGGTTGACTTAGAAAGGTTAGCTCTATCAGCTAATTCCTGCTGGCTAATTCCTTTTGCTTCTCTTATTCTTCTTAAATGCGTTCCAAAAGCCTTTATTCCGGATGGATTTTTCACCTTTTAAAGGTCATACTTTCAGAAAACAAACAGGTGGCATATATGCTACATATTATTCTGGTATGCTTATCTTTGCCAGGTGTACCCTAAAAAAGAAGCTAATGTTAAAGATTTACAGTTACGTTAATGAATATGAAAAGGGCTTTTCTATGGAAGCGGAAATGGATACCAAGGAAGACTTCGCCTTGTTTATGAAAATTTTCCAGGATGCTATACTGGCAACCAGAACATATGATCCTAATTTCAGCTTAGCTAAAAAAGGTGATTACCACTTTATAACAGCCTATAAGCTAAAACAAAAGCTTGAATTTACTTTTGTAATAGAGGATGATGGGTTTGGAATATGGGTAAGTCCAGCAAAACCGGAGATAGCTCCGTTAGCATCTACCTGAGTACTCATTATGCGATTACATTTTCTGAACTACCACCTTTTTATGTTACATTCCAGATGGTGCAGGTATTTAATTTTAGTTGAACCGCCAGCCTTTTATTAAATAAAAGTTGCATTTTGTCGGCTTGTCGGGTAAAAACACCTTCTATCCTTATACACACTTTATATTTGTACTAAATCTATGTTCCTTTTCTATATTATGTTATATTTTTTAAGTTTAATCTAAAATTTAATAATATGTACTTACAACCTTACAAAGCTCCTTTCAGTGCATTCAAGCAGGTTTTAAAGCCGACATTTAGCCGACACTGAACCGACAAAGCTTAAAACTGCCGACATTTTTCAGCTAGTACGGGTAAGCTGTGTCAGCCATTTCAGGGTAGTGTCGGCTAAATGTCGAAACTTGGACTGGTTTTGTCGGCTCCTGAAGCAGGCATCCCAGTGATGATTAGTGCTTCAAACCGAGGGTGAACACCGCGGCTTTTGCCATCTTTGGTACCATAACCTAAACCATTTAGGTATGTCTTCAGCCAACGGGTAAATGTACTCTGGGGAAGTTCTCTGTCGGTTAAGCTGGAACTCTTCCGAAATTCTTGCCAGCGGGCAGTTTTATCTATTGCGGTACCAACCGCTAAATCAGATAAGTTTTCCTCTGCCCACCGCACGAAGTCTTCACAGGTGGCCTGAATAAGTTTTTCCCGCAGCATATTTACAGACTTGTACCGGAGGATGCCGTTGGTTAAATAATACTGGCAGAACAGGAGCATGGTATTGTCAAATAATTGCCACTGTTCTTCATCCCAGTCGTCAAACAACAGATGCCCAAAATCCATTGCCGGCGTAAAGCTTAAGGAATAGAAAGCATCCAGTTCGATTTCTACCCGCCTCCCGGCATGACTGGCGGTAGTACCCTCAAAAACATAGTTGGAGGTAATATAGAATTTAGGTGCTTCTGCAAAAGGAACAAAAACGGAACCTTTGTTTTTCTGCTCGACTTCGAATCCTTCCGTCAGCCAGGTTAGAAAGCGGCCGAAAGGAAAGCGTTTAGGGTCGGCATCGTCGATGTGAATGATGCCAATCCCTTGGGTGTATCTTTGCAGCATAAAACGGTTATTAATATCCGCATTGCGGCCATCTATTTTTAACACGCTATTGATATGGCTTAATGCCTGTCCGATTATACCTTTTCCTGCCCGGCCCTCCTTATCATATAGTATAATAGCTACCGGGGTAGTCCTGGGATTAAACTGGTGCGTCAGATACCCTTGGGCATGAATTAAAACCTGAAACCGTTCTTCATCCCCGCTTACCACCTTTTTACAAAACTGATAGTACTCTGATTTCTCTTTCACCTCCTTCTCTTCTATAGACACAAATTGCCGCTGGATGATTTGGGATTGCCGGATGTACCCGGGAAGTTCATCATAGGACTTGAGGTTTATGCTTGATTTTGTGATTCCGACGAACCCGTTTAAATAGAACCGGTAACAGGTACTGGCGTTGTCCTTCAGAAAAGGCTTTTTCAGGAATGGTAGGTTTTCTAAAAAGGTGTTGTCACAGATTCTAGATGATTCACTTAACCAGGCGGCCCGCAAAGTACTTTTTAATATACCATCAAAAGCGGGAGGTAATGAATCAATATAGTCGAGAAAAGTATGTTTCAGTTCTACCCGGTCTACCTGCTCCACAACTTTTTGCCGCACCCGAAAAAGTACCTTTCCCGTGGCACCTTTTAGCTGGTAAAAACCGGATTCTACGGCAAAGTCAAGGCATTTACTCTTGTCTATAATCACTCTCTGGGGGCCTTTATTCCAGAACTTCTCATTACTAGTATCTATATTATCGAAAATCGGCCTGATAACATCTTCAACAATATCCGGCAGGATTGTCTTTTCTGAGCTGATGGTTTTAACTGCCTCCTGCAGGCTTTTACCATCGCAATATAATTTATAAGCCCGGTAAGGGATGGTCCGGATGATATGAGGGTCTAATCTGGATGGGGAGGTTGTGGTTGCCTGCCGTTGGGCAGGTCCCTCTTCTTCCCTGCCCTCAAACCTGGGATTGACATCTAACCCTGCTTCCCGGCAGGCATGAAAGAAGTTGGCTTTAGTATCATTAGCCGGTTCGTATCTACTTAGGCAGTCATCAAACTGCTTGTCACATTCTTTCGGCACATAATTAGTATTAATCTGGCTAATGAGGTGAAAGATTTCACGACCTGCTTCTTCAAAACCGGCCAGTGCTAAACCTATTTTTAACCACTTGTCATAACCTTGGGTAATACTGATGCCTTTTGCGGCTAACTCTTTGGCCAAGTCTTGGGCATGGTCTAGTTCAAATATTGTTTGGTAAGCAGTTGCTGCCGCCCTTAATGGGTTCCGGATAAAATCCGTTAAGGGTTTGGACTTCTCCTCGCCTTTCCATGAGCCAGCAGTACTCCTAAAAGGTTGAGTAAATTCTGAGCTCATAAATTGGTAAACTTGGGGTTAATAAATATCCGAGGGTCGTGCGAAAGATAAGTGGAGCGGCTCACTTTAAAGTACCTGGAATCAATGGTATCCTGCGGTAATCCGCAGATTGTTCTTAGGTATCCTGAAAAAAGCTTGTAACAATTCTCTTGAATATCTGGTTGAGTGGTCATTTCATATAGTACCCTTAGGCCATTATCTAAAGGATTACTAAAGCTCATAATCGTAGGCGGGTCAGCATTGATAATTGACCTGTATTCATCCAAGTTCTCTCCGAGTCCTTCTAGGTCAACACAAATAATACCGGTGTGTTGTATTAGCTTCCAATCAGCTTCTTCAGCAAAGGTTCCGGAGAAGGCAGCATGGCAGAATGCTCGTTTTAAAAATTCGCTTCTTGCTCTCTGGCCAGGTAAAGTCCTCAGGTGTGCTGTTTCCTTGACAAATGCTTGACCTTTTATTAGCTCAGCAATATGCCGGATAGTTAAGGACTTTTGCTTTTCCGGGGCATTTTTATTTAAAGCATAGTATACGCTGCATTCATTCTCCAGTAAACCTATCTTAGGTTCATCCTGGACGGGCTTATTCTCACAGTAATTAGCATAGCTGGTTAAAAGGGTACAAGTATGGAGAAACCAAGTTGGGTGATTACTATATCGCTTCGAAAGCCGCTGGTATAGATTTACTTTTTCAAGTGCTTGTGCCTCTCCTTCTTCCCGGCATAAATCAATAAACTTGTAATGGTAATATTCCTTTAAGGTCTCAGATGCTTTGGGATTATCAGATTTATAATACGATTCCTGAAGTAGTGTATTTTCTAGCGACATCTCTTTGTCTCCTTTCCTAAAATAATAGGCTGCTCTAGGCTCTTAAGGATGAGGCTTTTTAGAAAGTAGACCCTGCGCCCCTTCCTGCTAAAAGGTATAGTGCCATTTGCCATCCATTTAGTTAATGTTGGCGCGGAACAGCCCAGGAAACGACATGCTTCATTTTTGGAAATTGGTTTTTCCTCGTTTACTGGAGGTAACTGTAGAGTTTCGGAGGAAGGAGGATTTAAGTGCGGCAATAATGCCTTGACAAATGCTTGTAAAAGCTCCCCACCTTCGGGTATGCAAAATTTAATTATTAATTCTTTTTGTTCCATCACTATTAGTTTTAGTTGATGGTGCAAAAGTTGTAAATCAGAATTGCAGTGAATTGCAGTGAATTGCAGTACTGCAATAGAAAGTTAAATTAGAGCAAAAGAGACTAATTAATTAAATTAAATTAAGTATATTTTTGTATTTTTCCAATACTTCTATTGGGGCTCTATTTCTTGATGTCTCTTTTATAGCATCTTTTTCTTTCAACTTGAACTTACGGAAACATATCCTATAAAGAACAAAAGGTTTTCTTACTTTAAGTTTTATCTTTCCAGGGTATTCTAACATAGCTAAATACAACCCCCTAATATCCATAGGATCATCTTTCCAAACTCCTTCGATATCAATAATTTTCTCCCTCTTCAGCAGAGAAATAATACGGTCAGCCATTTCACTTTTATTATTGTGATAATCTCTAAATATTTCCTCAAAAGACAAGTCAGATTTGGGCTGAGTAGCTTTTTCAGATTTCTGCCTTATGCGTTCCTGCTTTAGCTTTTTAATATGATTGATTTCTAAATTACACCGTTTAATAAAAGTACCTCCATCATCAACATACCTGTCTGGATATTGTGCCAGTTCCTGATTGTGATAATTCATCCTCTCTCTGATGTATTTAATTTTTTCATCAGGGTCTTTATGACTTTCTAATACAGGTACAATTTGCTCAAACGTAAAAACTTTTTTCGCTGGAACATCGAATAATTTATTATGCAGTGCTTGTCGCTCCTTGTCAATAAAGTTGAAACAGGTATCAATTGCATCGGAAATTCGGTTTATTTCTTCCTCATCAGCATCCATGGGTGCTTCAACTCCACAGCCAGCATAAGCGTTTTGTATAGAAATAAGGAGCACGTATAATTGAAAATTGTCTAGTGAAAGGCTTCTTAAATGTTCAATTACCTTTATCGGCTTATTATAATGTTCTTTTATAATCGATATTTGCCTGAACAAGATATTTAAGAAGATTATGGGTTCCCAATAATCTCCTTTGACCTCGAAATCAATCTTTATTCTTTCTAAATTTTCGTAGATAATGGGAATTACCTTTCGGTACGTATGAAATTCAGAGCCTGTGAAAAATGTATCGAGGTTTTTTACTGGTTCAAAATCTGATTGTAAGGTCCCTCCACCCAGCTTAAAAATTCTCATTTGTTTATTTCTACTGATTCTCCTCCTGTTTAGGTTCTGCCATTTGCCAGATGTTATTCATTTCCACTTCTGCCACCTTCTCACTAATTTTAATGTACTTTTTAAATGTAGAGTAATTACTGTGTCCGGAAATCCTCATCACCACCTCAGGCCGCATACCTTTCTCCAGGGATAAGGTAATAAAAGTGCGCCTAGCCGTATGGGTACTGATGAACTCAAATTTTGGTTGAGTATTGGTTAATTTTTCATTGCCCCGCCTCTTGGTCAGACTGGTGGGTTCATCAATTCCCAACAATTTGCCAAGCTCTTTTAAGTAGTCGTTGGTCTTTTGGTTAGACATAACTGGTAGAGGCCTAAGAGCATCTTTATATTTATTTAGGATAGCCTGCGCAAACCTATTCAGCGGAACAAAGTAAGACTTATCAGTCTTTACAGTACGCAGGGTCCACCGGTCGCCCTTTATATCATTGCGTTTTAGATTGGCAATATCCGAGTACCGCTGGCCGGTAAAGCACCCAAAGCAAAATACATCCCTAACCTTATCCAGCTTACTACCCAATGGCAATGCTGCATGGTAGAAAGCCATCAGCTCTTTTTCGGTGAGATAGATAATTTCAATGTCTTTCTGCGGAGCTTTAAACTTTTTGTAGGTTAAATTTTGGTGTAAGCCCCGGTCCAGTGCCCAGCCCATAAAAGTCTTCAGAATAGAAAAATCTTTCCAGAGGGTATTATCCGTATGCTTAAGCTGCTGCATTAGGTAATTTTTGAAAAGGTCAAAAAAGCGCATGTCAATGGCTTCGAAACTGAGCTTGTATGGCTGGTCTCTGGAGAAAGTTTCCAAGTGTTTGTATAAAACTTTATACTTTGTTATGGTGCTCTTGCTGCGCTCTCCGGAAGTTATTTGTATATAATCCAGAAAGTGTTCAAAAAATCCTATTACTGCTGTCGGCTCCTTTTTTTTCAGGTGGCTGTTTATGGCCTCTCTTAGCTCCTTTACCGAAATAGCCACATTGCCTTGTGTGAGTTTATTGTAAAGTTGATGGATGTCCTTTTTATAGTTATCCAGCCAAACGTTAAATTCAGGGCTGCCGGTATAGGAACGCTTTACATGGTTGCCGTTCTTATCCGGTTTGGTGTTCCAATGTTTGGGATTGATATACTGGCCAGTCTTTATCTTAATCGTTTCCTTGCCTATCCGGAGAAACAAATAGATTGCAGTATCACTTTCAGAGTTGGGTTTATCTGGGTAGTAGTTAAGGGTCATTACAGCTTATCTCTGGTGGAGGTCAAAGATACAAACTGTCCGATACTTCGGAAACATTTCGGACACTAAACTTTACTTTACCTTACTTTTAATTGCTTTATATTACCTAATGGAAATTTAAAAAGTAGGCTCACATAATTGTATGGGCCTATTTATGGAAATCTTTGTTAATTAAGTAACAAAAGGTTCGACTCCCTACGCGACCACCGAAAAGGCTCTTAGATACATTCTAAGGGCCTTTTTATTTTATTTTCGAACTATTTCACTTACCAGAGACTCCTGCTCCAACCCCAAATTATTTTCTATTTACACCCGGCAAGTTAATTCAAAATCCACAGATTGGCCGAAACGCTGAACTACACTTTTCTACATTATATAGTTAACCCGCTTGGCTCCCGTATACCTGGCAACAGGTAATTCTCATTTTCCAGTTATCCAATATGGGGTAAAAGAAATCCGCAGCCTACGGCCCTAATAATGCGAATTCTTCCGGAATCTGACTTCCAAAAGAATTCGCCGCATAGCACCTGGTAAGAATTACATATTATTTAACATAATAAATAAAATAAACCCGTT
>NZ_BJYS01000013.1 GCF_007991635.1 Adhaeribacter aerolatus
TTTTTCTTGCCGATTATTTGAAAGGCCATCTAATATTTCATTTACCATCTGCTGCTAAACCCAGGCAATGATTCTAACTTTTTATCGGGTAAGAAAACGAGCAAATTCCTATTACCTAATTCCTTCTTGGAAATAGCACTTCTCATATATTCTTTAACTTTATAGCTTCTTCTTCTAATCTCCTATTTAGTTAATTGAACGTTTTACTTAAATACTGTATCCTTAAGAAATGTCCCTTGCTCTTTCTTATAAATAAATGTATTATTGGAATGAATAATATATTTAAAGGCATTTGCCTGCTTTGCCTCTTTATGTTCTTTAATCATTTAAAGATGAATATAATGGCATTATAAACTAAACAGCTATTTTATTACTATGCTTCAGAAAAACATTTACACTTCCGCTCTACTTACATTAGTGGCAGGCTTTGTGTATTTTAGCTGTTTGCGTCAGCCTGAAAGAACTATTGACTTTAATGCAGAGATTCGGCCAATTCTTAATACCAAGTGCATTTCTTGCCATGGTGGCGTAAAAGAAAAAAACGGTTTTAGCCTATTTTCCCGGTCCGACGCATTGCGTAAAACAAATTCTGGTAAACCTGCTATCATCCCGGGTGATCCGGAAAACAGTGAATTTATCCGGCGCTTGACCCTTAAAGACCCAGAGGAGCGTATGCCTTATCATGCCGAACCGCTATCGCCTGATGAAATTGATAAGCTAAAAAAATGGGTTGCAGAAGGAGCCGAATGGGCAGACCACTGGGCTTATATTCCGCCTAAATACCCTACGGTACCAGCCGATGAATCTGGAAAAGCTGTAAACCCAATAGATAATTTTGTATGGGCCCGGTTGCAGAAAGAAGGATTAAAGCCGTCGCTTAGTGCAGATAAAGCCACTTTATTACGGCGGCTCAGCCTGGATTTAATTGGCATACCTCCTACCGAAAGAGAAGTTCAGGATTTTATACAGGATAACTCCCCTGGAGCATACGAAAAGCAAGTAGATCGCTTGCTGGCTTCGCCGTATTTTGGTGAACGTTGGGCTGCGATGTGGCTGGACCTGGCCCGCTACTCCGATACGAAAGGTTATGAGAAAGACGACTACCGCAATGTATGGCGTTACCGCGATTTTGTAATAAAATCCTTTAACCAGGATAAGCCTTTCAATCAGTTTACCATAGAACAATTAGCCGGCGATTTACTGCCCAAACCCACCGAAGAACAACTTATTGCCACTGCTTACCACCGCAATACAGCTAATAACGACGAGGGTGGTACCGATGACGAAGAGTTCCGGACGGCGGCGCTGCTGGACCGGGTAAGCAATACCTGGGAGGTATGGCAGGGTACTACCATGAGCTGTGTACAATGCCATAGCCATCCCTATGATCCCTTTCGGCACGAAGATTTTTACCAATCGATGGCTTTCTTTAATAATACCCGCGACGAAGACATTCCGAATGAATCGCCTACGCTCGTTCATTTAAAGCCCGAAGATGAATTATTAGTTGGTCAACTAAAAGACTGGATTATTAAAGAACTACCCGCCGCGCAAAGAACAACTGAACTAACCCGCATCCAAAACCTGGTTAGAATTGGGGAACCGAAAATACATCCGCATGCCTTCGATAAATTAACCAATGCAGCCTTGGCCGATGGCAAATACTTAGGTGGTGGTCATAATGGCTATGCCCGTCTAAAAGGGGTAAACTTAACTGGTAAAACCGATTTAATATTGAGTATTGCCAACCGTAAAGGTGGGGGCACGCTTCAGATTCGGCAAGACCGATTGGACGGTGAAATATTAGCTGAATATAAAACGGCACCCGAGCAGGAAGGGCGGGGTTACCGGCGGGAAATAATCAGCCTAAAACCGACCACCGGCAAACACGATTTATTTGTCGTGTTTCTGAACCCGGCTTTAGCCAACCCGCAGGATTATGTTTACCAACTGGAATGGCTGTTGTTTACGGAGCCGCTACCAGGGGCCGACAAACCGGGTTACGCCGAAGCTAAAAGTAAACTGCAGGCGCTCCTGAATGCCGAAGCCGAAAAGACACCGATTATACAGGAAAACCCGCAAGATTTCCGGCGGCATACGTATGTGTTTGAGCGCGGTGATTGGAAACTAAAAGGCAAAGAAGTGCAACCCGGCACACCTAAATTCCTGAACCCTTTTGCCAAATACCCGGCAAACCGCCTGGGTTTGGCACAATGGCTGGTAAGCCCCGACAACGCTTTAACTGCCCGCGTAACGGTAAACCGATTCTGGGAACAGCTTTTTGGCTATGGGTTAGTAGAGAGCCTGGAAGATTTTGGTTCGCAGGGCACCAAGCCTTCGCACCCGGAATTGTTAGACTGGCTGGCGTTAAACTTTCAGCACGAACAAGGCTGGCAGGTTAAAAAGCTATTGAAGCTCCTGGTGCTATCTAATACTTACCGGCAAAGCTCCAAAACGACGCCTGAGCTTATCCAAAAAGACCCGGCCAACCGCTTACTGGCGCGTGGCCCGCGTGTTCGCCTGACGGCCGAACAGATACGCGATCAGGCACTGGCCGTTTCCGGCTTGCTCAGTTCAAAAATGTACGGACGCAGTGTTATGCCGCCGCAGCCCGAAGGGGTCTGGCAGGTAGTTTACAGTGGCCTGAAATGGCAAACCAGTCCTGGGGAAGATGCTTACCGGCGGGCTGTTTATACCTTTTGGCGCCGCTCCGTACCTTACCCTTCGCTGCAGACGTTTGATGCGGCTGGGCGGGAAATATGCGTTTCGAGGCGTATCCGCACCAACACGCCGTTACAAGCCTTGGTAACCCTGAACGATACCGTTTACATGCTGGCTGCGCAGGGTTTAGCCCGCAAAATGCAGGCTGCTGGTAGCGCGTCCGAAACCCAAATAAAAAATGGTTATGCGGCAGCTCTTTTTAAAACCCCAACTGCGCCCAAGTTAAAGGCGCTCACTAAATTACACCAGCAAGCCGAAACTTACTACAATCAGCACCCAAAAGAATTAAGCGCCTTTTTAGGCAAAGAAACCGCTACACAAAATTCGGCTCCGAGCCAATTGGCTGCCTTAACATTGGTTGCTAACGCTATTTTAAATTTAGATGAGTTTGTAATGAAAGAATAACTCTTTTCCGGAGAAGATTATTTATTCGGTTAAGATAAAGATAAAAGAGCATGAATATTTTTGAAGAAGCCCAGTTACGCCAGGCCGAGTACCTAACCCGCCGCCATTTCCTCTGGAAGTGTACTACAGGGTTGGGCGCCGTAGCCTTATCTTCGCTGATAGGCTGTAACTGGCAAAAAACCGGCAGCGACCTGGCTCCGGAAGCCAGCGGTATTGTGCGGGATTTAAGCAAGCCTTTTTTGCCGTTGCCCCCGCACTTTGCCCCAAAAGCCAAGTCGGTAATTTTTCTGCACATGGCAGGTGCACCCTCGCAACTGGAACTATTCGATTATAAACCAGCCTTAAATAAATTAGATGGACAGGACTGCCCGCCTTCGTTGCTGGAAGGTAAAAAGTTCGCGTTCATCAAAGGTGTTCCTAAAATGCTGGGGTCCCAGGCGCAGTTTAAACAATACGGGCAATCGGGCGCCTGGATTTCGCACCACTTACCCGAATTTGCCAAAATGGCCGATGAGGTTTCTTTTCTCAAAGCGATGCACACCGACCAGTTTAACCACGCTCCGGCGCAACTGCTCATGCAAACTGGTAGCCCACGTTTGGGTAAGCCCAGCATGGGCGCTTGGGCTACTTATGGGTTGGGTTCTCTCAACGAAAACTTGCCGGGCTTTATGGTACTGTTATCCGGAGGCAAAGCGCCGGATGCCGGAAAAGCCGGCTATGGCAGTGGCTTCCTGCCCACTGTTTACCAGGGCGTCGAGTGCCGGCAACACGGCGAACCCGTTTTGTACGTCGAAAACCCACCTGGTCTGAGCCGTGATTTGCGGAAGCAATCGATAGAAGCAATTAATGAAGTAAATAAGCTGCATTACGATGAAATGAAAGATCCCGAAACTATTTCCCGGATCTCGCAATACGAAATGGCTTTTAAAATGCAAGTTTCGGTGCCGGAGGTAATGGATATTAACAAAGAGCCGGCTTACATTCACGAACTATACGGCACGGAACCAGGTAAAGCTTCTTTTGCGAATAATTGTTTACTGGCCCGGCGCCTGGTAGAAAAAGGGGTACGGTTTGTACAGCTATTCGATTGGGGCTGGGATTCGCATGGTAATGATCCTACGAATGCACTAGATAAGGGCTTCGGCGATTTATGCAAAAAAATAGACAAACCAGTGGCGGCTCTACTCCAAGATTTAAAGATGCGTGGCTTGCTGGATGAAACCCTGGTAGTCTGGGGGGCCGAATTCGGCCGGACGCCGATGCAGGAAAACCGGGAAGGAAAGCAAATGGCTTTCAAAGGTCGCGATCACCACACCGAAGCTTTTACGGTGTGGCTGGCCGGAGGTGGCATAAAAGGTGGTTACACCCACGGCGAAACCGATGAGATTGGCTATTATGGTATTAAAGGCCGCACCGATGTCTTCGATTTACAGGCTACTATTTTAAACCAGTTGGGCATGGACCACGAGAAGCTGACTTATGCATTCCAGGGCCGCAACCACCGCCTGACTGACGTACACGGAAGGGTAATAAAAGAAATTATTGCCTGATTAGTTGGAAGCGTTGGCAGTGATAAAACTACTAATGGCAATAGATTTCGTTCAAAAACAGCAATAAGAAAAAACTTCTAAGTTAAGTGGCGCCAAATTGATAATTACCATTTGAGCAAGAGCCTTCTCAGAAGGAGTTTGCAGTATCTCTTTTCAGCCTTTGCATTAAATTTGATTGAAGGCTATAACAAATAAAAAGAGGCGCATTAAATAATGCGCCTCTTTTTATTTGTTAAACCAGTGTTAGTAAACTACCGCACCACTACCAGCCTACGGGTTTTCACATAATTACCCGCTTTCAGGGTGTACATATAAACACCACTTGCTAACTCAGCGGCATTCAGGACAATACTGTAATTACCAGCCGCCTTTTTCTCATTAACCAAAACTTTTACCTGCCGGCCTAGCTTATCGTAGAGTGTAAGCTCAACCAATACATCTTCCGGTATGGTATAATCAATAGCCGTAGAAGCCGCGAATGGATTAGGCTTGTTTTGCGCTAAAGAAAAACCACTTTCAAAAAACTGGTCGTTAAAGTTCAGCATATAAGGCTGTTGCATTTCGCCCACAATTTTATCGGTGATAAAAGCAATACCTTTATTTTCCGCCGCCATTTCCTCGCCAGTATTTATATTAAAAATTTTAAACTCGATAAGTTCGCCGGCGTCAGCGGCCTGCCCATAGATAGTCAGGAAGATGCGATTGGTTTTCTTTGCAGAAAGATATTCTGTTTGAACAAACCCACGACAAACGCCATTTATATAAGCCCCAACCGTGTACTGATTATTCGTGACGGGCAAACCATTCTGGTTCAGCATACCGGTTAGGGTCATGGTATATTCGTACTTATGTTCATCTATCTCAAAATTAGATCCATCGGTTGCTTTTTTGTGGTAACCCAAATTAGCCGGAGCCGATAATTTAAGTTTGTAGCTCTGCCCTGGGTCCAGGGTTCTTAAATCGCCCAGCCAGGCGTTTACCGCGCTGGAATAAGTAGCAAACGAGGTAAAGCTTTTTAGGAGATCATCATTTTTAGGGACGAAAGTAGCGCCCAAAGCGGTTTTAATATCAGCATTTTGCAGTTTAGGGTAACCAATCCAGTTCCAGCCACCCGGTAACGCAACCGGTGTAAAGGTAGTTGGCGTGGTACCTACCACACGCAAAGTGTCGGGCCGGTCCGATAAATACACCATATAGCCACTGGTTAAATTAACCGTTTTCAGGGTACCGCTCCAGCCAGACTGCGGCGTAAAGTCGGTAAAATCAGTCTGGCTTTTTACCGTTATTTTATTGCCCGAGGCTAACAAACTGCTGAATACTTTTTCGCGGGTCATGTCGGGTGTTTCTACATTCAGAGATACCCAATTCCAGCCTTTTTTGAGTGGTATAACCTGGAAAGTACCTTCTGAATGGAGCAGGTAAGGCGTAGCGGGAGAGCCGGTAATGCCGTCTATCACAAAAGGAGTTTTTTCCAAAGCACCATATTCTACCCCTGTTAAAGCATTCCACATGCGGAAGGTAATAATTTCTTTACCTGCCCCCGCTTCGTTGCTATAAACGGTCAGGAAAGCGGCATACTTACCCGGCATACCATCTATCTTCCGGATTTTAGCTACGCCGCGTGGTACGCCGTTAACAAAAGCCGCAATAACATCCCGTTCATCGATAGAAGTAGGACTATTGCTGGGCAGGGCACTTAAAGTGTACTGCGCCACAATATTCATAGAGTAGTTATAATCCGAGGCATTTACGCTCCAGGCAACAGGAATGGCCAGTAGTTCTAACTTGATGGGCAGTGCCTCTTTTATGCCATCAATTACAGCTTCTACTACTCCGTTGTATACGCCTGGTTTCAGCTCTTTACTGAGGGCAAATTCCAGTGGAAAGACCCCATAGGGTTGAATAACGCCTTTTTGAGCGGATGGTGTAAGCCACGACGGGTAAATGGCAAGGGTAAACGCTTTGCTGATTTCAGCCGTGTTTTTAAGTTCTGATTTTAACTTAACCCCCGAACCAATCGTAACCGATTGCTCCAGTTTATCCGGATCCCAGAATACCGGTTTTACATTTACTTTGAAAGACCAAACCGTTGGGTATTTCTGAATGTTGCCGGCATTGTCTTCAATTCCACTCACGGTAGCAGTCAACTCTACACCGGCCAGTGAAATATCGTTAATCGCAGATTCCGGGTCGGTTTTAATGATAATGGTATTGCCGGAACATTGTACCTTAATTTTCAGCGTACTACCATTATCCTTGCGGATCAGGGATACTTTGGAACTGAAATCCTGGGTACATTTAATGGTTTTATCGAAGGTTACGCTAATATTTTGTCCGGGCCTTAAGAAGTTATCTGCCGGAGACGGGGTGCCAAATGGTGCCACCGAGCCCCGGTCAATATTTCCTGTCAAAACTTCGGAATAGGTAGTTTGGCCTAAGGTTTCGCACGTTGCAAACGCCCTTATCTCGTACTTGCCATCCGCAAATTTTGCTAAATCCGATACATCCCAGATGTAATCTTTAAACTGATCGATAAGTTGCGCCTTCGGAATGGTGGTTGCTGTTTCCCAGGTTTTACCTTCGGCCCGGTACTGTAACCCAACCGAAGTGAAAGTAGGATTATTTACATCATAACCGGTAAGCGTAACCGTCATTTTATTCGCACTGCCCTGATTAATCAGCCAGTTGTCACCGGGTTTACTAATCTGTACGGTACTGCACTGGCTCTGGAAATTAACGGATATCGAAACCGTGTCGGTATTCACAAAAGAGCCCCCGTTCTGGAAGATAGCATACTCGCATTCGGGGTACATCATTAGTTGAATATCCTGGTAATTAAAAGCGTATGGCCCTCTTTCTACCGTAATGGTAATGGGAATAGATGGACCGGGTTGCAGGAAGAACACAACCGGCGTAGTATTAATAATTTGCCCCCCCATCCGGATAATAGCTCCATCCATATTGGTGGCCGGAATTACCCGTACGGCATATTCCCGGCCTTCCTCACTTTCATTTACGTTGGCAATATTTGCCACAAACACGGCGGGCTCGTTAGCGGGCACATTGCTAACGGTATAGCGGTTAAGGTCTATCTGGGGTTTATCGCGGGTTTGGGTACCAGGCTCGTTGGGGCAACTGCTGGTACCGGCATTTAGCTTAAACAATGGTGTATTGTAGCGCGGGTCATTGTATATATCCACGCTAAAAAAATCACCAATGTCATCATCATCCAGGTGATAACCAATGGTGGTGCTTTTGGCAATGCTGGTATTGGTAGTAGTCTGACTCGACCATTTAAAATTGATCAAGGCACCCAAATCGGCTGATAAGAAGCCGCCTAAGTAGGCAAATCCGCCAATGGCAATATCGCTATTGATAAAGGTAGAGAAATCATAAGTAGTAGTGTTTTCAGTAGATTTTGTAACTACTGAGGTAAAGGGCGCGCCGGCACTGAAGGAACGGTTCTCGATGAAGTGCTGCTGCGAGATTTCTTCCCGCTGCTTATCATTTTTATCGAGCACTTGCTGCCACACGTTAATAGAGCTGTTTAACATCTGTACCGTATCCTTTGCCGACTGCAAACCGGTTCGGGTAGCCCTTTTCTCGCTAATTTCCTTTAAGCGCTTTAATTGGGTAAGAATATTATACCGAATCTGATAATCGGTATAAGTATAAGTGGTAGCAATTGATTCGGGATTCCAGTAAATGGATACATCCGGCACCACCTGGCAGTTTTCTACTTTTACAATATCAATCAGCCCGTAACGGATGTTGTAAGAAGCGCCTACGAATACATCGCCCTGGGAGCCGGTAAAAACATTGGTATTGGCTGTAGAAAGTTGCTGCGTAGCGGTGATGGTAGTAGCTAAGGCATCTCCGTTAATGGCTGTTTCCCCGTTTAATAATTGGGTATCAAATTTAATACCGGCCCCAAATTCCGGAACAAATGGGAGGCCACTAACCCCGCCGCCTATTTTCAGATTTACGAATGCACCGGTTTCTTTTGAATTAGTAACTGCCGTTTGGGTAATAAAAGTATAAGAAGAGTCTTTCTGCAGATAGCTATAACTTTGATCGCCCATGGGGTCGTGCAATATTAAATGGGGCAGCTCGGGCGTACGGGTTACAAAGGTTCCTACCCGCGGTTTGCCACCCGTTACAATGGCACTAAACGAAGCAGTTACGGGCACAGCTGAGCCTATCCTGGCTGTTACTTCAAACCTTTTTCTATATGGCGCTACAATGTTTGGTAATCCGGCTTTAAGCGAATAAGTAACCGTGCCATTGCCTACCGGCAATTTAAAAACGCCTTTATCGCCAACATCATCGGTAATTTGCAGTTCGCCTTCGGCTACAAAACAACTGGTGTTTAAGTAGGTATTAATTTCTTTTACCTCAATTTTTATAGGGTACAAGAAATGCTGCTCCATCACATAATCGTTGTTGCACTTGGTAGTTGGCAAATCTTTAAAGGTTATAGACAGCCCTTCATGAAATACAAAAGGAGCTTTGCGCGTAACAGCTACATTATTTACTTTTTCCTGTTGGGTCAGGTCCAATTCAATGCGACCCAGAGCTGCCATTTGTTTTAAAATATTGCTGCTGTTATGAGAAGTTTCTACAACCTGCAGGGAGTATTTCTGGGCGGGCAATTCAATTTGCTGACTGGCGCCGTTAATTGTAATGGTTTGGTCATAACAATAAATATCGGGCTTGGCCGGATCAGCCACCGAACGGATATTCACTTTAAAAGATGCCGTAACGGCATCGCCACAGCCGGAAAGTAAACTTACCAGTACTTTCTCTGTTTGCGTATCCGTAAAATTGGCGGTGACCAATTCCGTAGTAATCGTTACATTTTCTGATGCTTTGTTAAAAGTATGATGGTAAAAGACTGGCTTCACATTGTAGGTGCCTTCATTCTCCACGTTAATCAGGTACTTACCTTCTATGTTCGTCCGGTTACCAATATCTTTTCCATCCAGCAGCATACTTACGCCTTCCACCGGACATCCGTTGGGGTCGGCTACTGTTCCGGCAATGGTATAAACCGTATTATCTTTAAAATTCACCCCATTTACTACATACAGGTTCTGATCCAAAGTTCTTTTGTGGGTAATTGGGTCGAACTCATGATCGCCTTTGGATGGTGTTAAAGTAAATTCTGCATTATCGAAATAGTAAATATTCTTAATTTCGTAATACCCGGCAGCATCGGTTACAGCCTTAAACTCAATAGTGGTACCATTGTGATTGTAGGAGGAAATAGGCGTTCCGTTTACGATGCCGGTGGCTACTACCGTTACGCCGGCCACATTGGCCCCAAATTTAGATTGTACGGTACCGCTTATTTTACCATTAGGTAAGATATAACCAGTGTTGTCGTAAGAAGGAAAGGTTCGGCCGTCCTTGATCGGGGTAAGGCGGTAAGTATAAACATATCCCGGAATGGCGGTGTTATCGTTGTAAAAGGTGGCGTTTTTGTTTAAAATTTCAACTTCCTCAAAAGCAGTGGCATTTGGTAAACTGCGCTCTATCCGGATATTATCAGCAAAGGAAGAAATATTTAACCATTCCAGCCGAACCCGGTTAGTGAAGGCTCCATCAGAAGCATTAACCGCAATAGATTTGGAATAGCCGGTTACAGGAACGCCGGAGGATTCGTGAACGCCCCACTTGGTTGAATAAGTACGTACGGAGTAGTTATGAGTCGCGCCCGGGTTTACGGAGGCGTCTTTCCAGGACCGCTGATCCCCGTTGGCCGTCTGAATCAGGTTTCCATCCCGATAGATCCGGTAAACTGAATTTGAATCCGGAATATCAGTACCCTTACTCCATTTTAGTTCTATGTAATCAAACCCCGTTTGATTGGAAGCAGTTACGCCGGTTGGGTTTTTGATGGCAGCCGTAGAGGCCGCCCCTTCCACACTGTAACCCGGCGCATTATGTTCTTCTTCATTCATAGCCCTTGGGAAACCGCTCCAAACCCAGGTTAAACAGCCGCCCGAAGGGTAGCCTTCCTGATACCTGATACTCCCGTAACCATTCTGCCCCGGGCCTACGCCCAAGACTTTTGAGCCGTTGTTTGGCAGCTTGGTGTCGGCTCTATCGACAAAATAAATCTCTTTATTTGAACCATTTGGTTTATACCTAATCTCAAGAACCGGCTCCTTTTCACTACCGCAATTTACTACATCCAATCCTTCCCAGGTATAAGTAAGGTAGTAATCCGAGCCGTTACTTTTTATAGTAGTTAACAAGTCAGGATATACCCGCTGGGCGGTAGCTGTGGAGGAAGAAGCCAGCAACAAGGTGACTAAGGAAAAGAAAAAGAACCATGCGAATTTCTTTTCTGCCAGAGAAGAACTTAAGCTGTCAATTCTTTTCTGTTTACTAAGTAAATGTAGATCCATAAGTTTTTGTTTTTATTGGGTTTATTAATTATTGGATAAAGCAAAGTGAGTACAAAGACAGCATAAGAAATAATGCTGAAAGAAGGCTTTTCAGGATTCGGCCTGATTCTGTAGGCTATGTCCAGGATTTGTTTCAGATTGTTGGGCTAAATAAAACCGCCCTTGGTATAACCTATCCGGAGCTAGTTGGCCGTAATAATTATTGCCTTATTCTAAGGTAAAAGTAGATTCTGTAGAGGTAAACCGTTAGCAGAAAATGGCCATTCTTTGCAATTAATTGGCCACAGAAGCAAAATAACAGGCTTTACAGTAAAACATAGCCGGATAAAAACAGCAAAGTGCTTTTACCGCTTTATTCTCCAGGTTAAGATCAAGCATATTGGGAGGGAGAAACAGAAAATTGCTCTTTAAAGCATTTAGAAAAGTAAGAAAGGCCTTCGAAACCGGTCAGCTCGGCAACCTCCGAAACAGAATGCCCTTCCCGCAAAAGCATGGCCGCTTTATTCAGCCGATAAGTCCGGATGAGCGTGTTGGCGTTCATATCGGTGAGGGCTGCTAATTTTCGGTGCAGGGTTCGGGTACTCACGTTCATATTATCAGCCATTTGCTCTACAGCAAAGTCAGCGTTGGCTAATTCGCGGTTTAATATTCTATATAACTCTTGTAAAAAAGGATCTTCGGCTGGTTCTACCGGTAAGTTAAGCGGCGGTTCTCCGGAGTCGGGTTGAGAAAATTGGCGGAACCAGTATTGGCGCGACGTCTGCTGATAACTGAGCCAATTGGCTACCCGCAATTGTAGTTCCTGCAAGTTAAAGGGCTTGGTTAAATAATCATTAGCACCTGCTGTCAGCCCCTGTACCCGGTTGCCGGCAGAGGTACGGGCCGTTAATAAGATAACCGGAATGTGGGTAGTAAGCGGCGTACCCTTTATCAATTGACTCAGCGTAAACCCGTCCATTTGGGGCATGGTTACATCGGCAATTATTAGATCGGGCAATTCCTGCTGCGTTAATCGCCAGCCTTCTGCCCCATCGGCAGCCATTATTACCCGGTATTCTAGGGTTAGGCCCTGGCTAACAAAAGCACGCAATTCGTCGTGGTCTTCTACTACTAATATTAAAGGGGCATCTTCAGCTACCAGAGGTAAGGGTGGGGATAAAATTTCCTCTTCCGGCATAATAACTGGCAACGCCGCCACCAGCTTGCCCGGAACCACATTATCCGCTTTCCGCATTGGCAAGGTTACCCTAAAAATTGTTCCTTTTTCTACCTGACTTTCTGCTTCAACCTGTCCGCCTAATAATTGTGTTAATTCCTTTACCAAAGACAAGCCCAAGCCTGACCCGGCCAAAAATTGTGTGCGCGGGTCATTTACCTGTTGAAACCGGTCGAATATTAAAGGCAGTTGCGCGGCCGGAATACCAATGCCGGTATCCGTAACCTGCAACTGCAACAAGTCTTCTGCTCTCACAACTCTGGTCCAAGTCAGGTCTATCTGCACGGTGCCACCGGCCGGGGTAAATTTAAGGGCATTAGAAAGCAGATTATAAATAATATTTTCCAGCTTTTCCGCGTCAAAAAGGTGTTCAGCCGGTTTTCCTTCGGCATGGAAGTCCAATCGAATGAATTTCTTTTGGGCTTGTAAGCGAAACGTTTCCACGATATTTCCAACAAACTCAACCACATTACCTTGCGACTCATTTAAATTCATGCTGCCAGCTTCCAGTTTAGCAGAATCCAATAATTGAGTTATCAGGCGCAGTAAACGTTGGGCATTCCGGTATATAATTTTATGCTGCTGTCTGATTATTTCGGGGGAAGCCAGCGCCGGCTGGGCGCGTAACTGCTCCAGCGGCCCCATAATAAGGGTTAAAGGGGTGCGGAATTCGTGGGTAATGTTGGTGAAGAACTGAGTTTTTAATTGGTTTAACTCTTGCAGTTTTTCGTTTTGTAAATGTTCTAAAGCAAATTTGTTTTGCAAACGGATACGGCTTAGCTGAACATAGAAAATGGCCCCTATAATAACTAAGGCTACCAAGGTATAAAACAGATAAGCTGCCGTAGATAGGTAAAAAGCCTGCCCCACCAAAACAGGTATGTGGAGTTCTTTACCCCAGGTACCATTGCTGCTCTTTGCTTTGATGCTTAAGGTATATTTGCCGGCAGGCAAACCAGCTAATTGTAAATAATTTACGGCGCCAATGTTTTGCCATTCATCCGAAAGACCTGCCAGCCGGTAAGCAAACTGGAGTTGGTTGTTGTGCGGTCCGAAATAATTTTTTAGCGCAAAATAAACCGAGAAGAACTTGTCCTGGTAATGGAGGTTAATGGTTTTTAAACTGTTAATGTCCAGGGTAGTTTCTTCTATTTTGTTTTTCAGGCCATTGTGCTGCACCAGTTTAGTGAGCCTGACCTGAGATACTTGGGTTGGCAGCATCAATTTATTCGGATTAAAATAAATAATGCCATCCATCGAACCAAAATATAAGTTACCATCGGTTCCGGCTAAAGCCGATCCTTGGTTAAATTCATTTGTGCGCAGGCCATCGCGGGTGTAAAAATTACGAAACAATTTATGCTGCAGGTTTAAACGGGATAAGCCGTTGAAAGTGCTTATCCATAGTTGGTTTTCTGCCCCGGGCAAAATGGCACAAACTTTATTATCTGCTAACCCGTCCTTTTCGGTATAGTGCTCCTCTACCCGGCCATTTTCCGGATTAAACACATTTATACCACCACCTTTTGTGCCCAGCCACAGCCAACCCTTTTTATCTTCGTAAATACAGTTTATAAAATTATGCGTTAATCCTGGCTTGCTAGCGCCTGGCGTGGCCGAACTGTAATGTAAGATTAAACCTTGCTTTTTGTTTATGCGGTATAGCCCGTAATCGGTACCTAACCAAATAGATTTGTCGCGGCCCTGGTGTATAGCCAGGATCTGTAAAAGCGGAAAACTTTTCTTTTCCTTTCCCCAGTTAAACAACTGCGCCTGGCCGTTCTGCGGGTTAAGGGTGTACAAATTATTATAGCCGCCCAACCAAAGTAAGCCTTCGTCATCCTTTAACAAAGAAAAATTATGCGTTGATATAATAGGAGTCTTATCCTTTACTGAAGCCTTGGGTTTATCCAGGTAAGCGGTAAGTGTATGGCTGTTTAGATTAAAATGACCTAACCCAAATGCTTCGGTAGCCATCCAAATAGTTCCGTCGTTACCGCGTACCAAGGCTCGGGCCAGCGGGTTTACCCAGGTATTATCCCTTTTAACTTTATACTCTTTAAATTTATTAAGAGCCAAGTTGTATTTAAAAAAGCCACTATAACTGCCAATAAGCAAATCGCCATCGGCCGACTGCAGCAAGCCCCGCGTGCTAAAATAAGGATAGGCCCCAATACCTTTGGGCAGGGAAATAGTTTTGAAAATACTCTCCCGGTTATTTAGCTTGTAAACGCCAAAATAAGAACCCAGCCAGAGTTGTTCGTTAGCATCCTCGTACAGGCATTCAATCTGAAAATAGCCGGCCCCGCTTTGCATAAACTGCCCGGTGAAATTTTCAATTTGCTTTGATTTCAGGTCGAAGCGAAATAATTCACTTTGGGTAACCAGCCAGAGGAAGCCTTTTTTATCCTGGTAAAAGTGCTTAATTGGATCTTTTAACAAACTAAGCTGTTCCTCATTTACCAGGAGAATAAATTTATTTAAAGCCGGCCTGTAAACATAAATCTTTCGCTGATCGGCGTAGAAGCGAATAGCTTTATTTGTAAATGAAGCCAAACAAAGTCTGTTCGCCGGAAGCGAGAAGTCATGCAGCAACTGGCCCTGCGGGTTTAATTCCCGGAAACCATGCTGCTTATCGGCAACCCATAGCTGCTGTTTATCATCTTCAGAGATTTGAAGTACAATCCGTTGCAGACCTGTATAGTCAGCGGCAAACGAGTTCGGAATACGTGAAAAAGATTCTCTATCAGTAGAACGATATAAGTAACCATCGTCGGAACTACACCAGATAGCTCCATCGTGCGTTTGGGTAATCGCATAGATGGCTTTTTTAGCTTCTGTCACAGCGCCTGCTGTAACCAGGTAAGACTTAATGGATTTCCGGTCAGCACTAAGCCTTTGTAAGCCATTACCCGTGCCAATCCACAGGTTACCTTGGTGGTCTTCATAAAGCGCCAGCACCAAATCGGCCGTTAACCGGATACCAACGGAGGACGTATTAATTAATTCGGCATGGTAGCCATCGTACCGGTATAAGCCGGTTTCGCTACCAAACCACATAAAGCCATAGGTATCTTTTAAAATACACTTAACTTTCAGGCCGTCGAGGTGGGCGATTTTAAGAATTTGCGTTTTACTAATAGCTGCTTCCTGGGCCTTTCCGGAAATATTTAAGGTGCAGCTTACTAATATCAGCATGGGCAGCCATTTTAAACTTAACACAAAATTTAAAGAATGGTGCATACCAAATTGAATTCTCCTGTTAAGTTATTGAAATATATTTATATAAAAAATTCTACTAAACGTTTAAACTTTCACCTGATTACAGACAACAGCCGCTTAATGTAATAAAAGCTTGTATTTACTGGTAGAGAACGCGCTCGTTTTTGAGGAAAGTAAAAGGCGGCAATAGCATTCTGACAATAAAAAATTAATCAAACCGCACTGACTTTGAGCCCGATTAAGTTTTAATCTGATGGAGACTTCATGTAATTGGGTATTGATTTCATTAATATTCCGTTGGCTAAGCATTGCGCAGCGGCACCTACTAAGGCACCAAAGGTACAGGCATTGGTTACAGCGAAAACGGGGATTATTACCGCGGCAGCTAGTGGCCGGCTTAAAGCTGGTTTAAATGGGCTCTACGCTACTATTAACCGGTCAGTGCAGCCCGGCAAGAAGGGTTGGTAAGAGAATTTTTATTATTTCAATTATGAACGGAGTTGCAAATGCTTGTTGAGCTACTTGGTTTTAAGCACCTTTAAAATGGTTTAACCCTAAATCAGTCAGCAACCTGACCTACCTACTGGCAACAGCAAACGAATGGTTTTCACTGGCATAAGCAACTAATTATACCGGCTATATTTATGCTGTTTACCTACTAAAAGTTCGAACCAGGTCGCTCAGAATAACTAATAACCAGACTAGCGGCAACTACTAAATTATTCGCAGATAATAAAAAGAATATTTTAACTATCAAAAAAAGCTTAAAGGTTTAAACCCAGCGGTTTATAAACTTGTTAAAGGCATCTTTGTATTGGTCACTCACCGGAATATTAGCGGCGCCAATCTGAACGCTTTGCCGGGTAACCGATTGTATTTTATCCAGGGCTACAATAAAGGACCGGTGGATGCGCATAAACTTCTTAGCGGGTAATTTTTCTTCGAGGGCTTTCAGGCTGATGAGCGATAGAATAGGTTTAGGAGCGCTTTGCAGGTGTATTTTCACGTAATCTTTTAACCCTTCAATGTAAAGAATATCGTTCAGCGCTACCCGCACCAACTGGTACTCTACTTTCAGAAAAATATATTCATCGTCCGCCGCTGCCGGGGCAGTTACTACCGGGTTGGGCTCCGTTGGTTTCTGCCGGAGTTCGGCGTAAGCCAAAGCTTTATTGGCGGCTCTAATAAATTCGGCGTAGTTAAATGGTTTTAATAAATAATCCAGCGCATCGAGCCGGTAACCTTCCAAGGCATACTGGTTAAAAGCGGTGGTAAAAATAATCCGCGGCCCTTGGCCAGGCTGGCCTTTATCTAGTACGCGCGCCAAATCCGTACCACTTAAATCCGGCATCTGAATATCCAGAAATATTAGATCTACCGGCTGCTGGTGCAGGTGGTTCAGGGCGGCCAGGGCGCTGGTATACCGGCCGGCTAGTTGCAGAAAAGGCGTTTGCTTGATAAAGGTACAAACCAACTCCAGTGCCAGGGGTTCGTCGTCAACGGCAATGCAGGTTAAAGTCATCATAAATCTAAAGCTAAGTGCACCACAAATTCGTTTTCCGGCGTTTTCTCCGTAATATTTAAACTATAATTATGCGGGTAGAGTAAGTCGAGGCGGCGGCGGGTATTTATTAAGCCAATGCCATTGCTCTCGTCTAAGGTTACCCGCTTTTGGGTAAAAAGGGTATTGCGTACCTCAATAGCCAGGTGCTTATGTTGCTGCTTTATCCCAATGTAAATCCGGCTAGGCTCCTCCGTACTCACCCCATATTTAAAGGCATTTTCGATAAACGGCAAGAGCAACATGGGGGCAATAGGTACATCGGCTAACGAAGCGGGTTGCTCAAAAATAACCTGTACCTTGTCGGTTAGCCGCAGTTTCATCAGGTCAATATAATCCTGCACAAAAGCTAGTTCTTTGCTCAACAGCGTTCTGTCGGCTTGGGTATCGTAGAGCACGTAACGCATCATCCGCGACAACGTATGCAGGGCCTTCTGGGCCAGCTCTACGTTAAACATTGTGAGCGAATAAATATTATTGAGCGTATTAAAAAAGAAGTGCGGATTAATCTGGGCTTTCAGAAAAGAAAGTTCGGAGCTAATTTTCTCCTGTTCCAGGTCCTGCCGGACTTTTGTTTCCATACGCCATTTTTGTACGGTTGCCACGCTGGTACTAATAAAAAGAATGAGCAGAATCATCCCGCTGGTAAAAAAATGACGGCCCATATCAAATCCCCCTTCCCGCCGGTGCGAGCGCATGGTATCCGGCCTGTTTGCATGCGTAGCCTGGTACATTAACTCCGATAAATTTAACCATTTGCTGGCTGTATTTAAAAGTATAAAAACACCCACGCTGGTGGCTAAAGCCAGAAACATAAACAGCCATATCTTATTTTTAAATAGAAAATGAGGTACCCAAACATTGGCATTCAGATAAAACAAGCAGATAAAGACACAAAAAATAATGCCTTGCATTATCCAGAACTGAGTAGGTAACGCAATATTCCAGCTTAAAGGCTGCAACACCAGCAGCATTACGCCCAAGGTAGTCCACACTAAAATATGAATTAGAGCAGGTAAGTAAGGCCGTAGGGAAAAAGTAATCATCTGAATATTTAGGGGTTAGAAATAAAGGCAAGCCTAACTGCTAAATTACCGCAATGGCCGCACTTGTGCTTTTTTAATCTATTAAAGTTCTGATTACATCTACCAAACCCAGCTAATTTATCTACCAACGGGAATTATATTCAAGCGCCTGCTTCTTTTATCTATCTCATCGCTTCCGTCGGCCAGGCTGTAGATGATCTTCTCAAGCCTGTCTATTCTATTTTTTACTAAACAGAAGAAGTGCCTCCTTTGTAACATCAAAACGGCTAAAAACAGCCGCTTAGTAATTTAAATCAATATTAAAACTTTATAAAAATTTAAATCATGAAAAATTTATTTGCCGCCATCATCGTTGCTTTAACCGTAAGTACCACTTCTGTTAGTTTTGCTGCTACTCCCAAAAATATTGACAAGGATCATGCAGCGCAAGCTGCTCCAGGCTCCGCAACTGTTGTGCAGGTTTTAATGTCTAAGTTAGATGTAGTAGTAGCAGAAGAAGCCAACCCCAAAACAATCATTCGTTTAATAAACGCCTCCGGAAATACTATTGCCACCAAAAAAGTATCTCATAAAGAAACGGCTACCCGGGTACGCTTTGATTTAGCCGAGTTGGCAGATGGGGTGTACTATGTAAAAGTATGGAATGGACAGAACACGCAGGTACAAAAATTTGAATTAAAAACTGCCGCCGTATCAATGACTGCTTACCAGAAGTTAGCCATTATCCAGAAACCGACCGTAATCCAAAACTTGGCCACTATATAAGGGGATGAAAACAGCAAGGTTGGGCCAGCTGCACCTGTATGGTTTAGAGCGTAAATTCAACCTTTAATCGGTATACTTCCGGAGAGTGTTAATTCCTAAAACTTCAAGAAAGCAAATCTTATAGTATTGTCATCAAGAAAGCAAATTTTGAAAATAATGAGATAAAAAAAGTACACCTTTTCAGGTGTACTTTTAAGGCTAAGTTTTATTAGCTGCTGGCCGGTATAATATTCTGGTTCACCCGAAACAAATTATCTGGGTCGTATTTATTCTTAATTTCTACCAACCGATTATAATTGTCGCCGTAAGTTGCTTTTACCCGGTCCTGGCCTTCTTCCATCATAAAATTAATATAAGAACCACCTAAGCTATACGGATGTACGGCTTGCCAATAGTCTTTGGCCCAATTGGTAATAATATCTTTATTTCCCGAGTCGGGGTCAATGCCAGCGATAACCATGGCATAAGTAGCATCGCGGTAATTCCAGGCCGTTGCTTTTTTATCTACCCGGGCTGCTGCTCCATTTATGGGGTAAAGGTGCACAGTAGAAAGCATGGTAGGTAATTGAGAACCATATTTTATATACAGGTCAATGGCCTCATCGGTAAGTTCTTTTACATAATCGCCCTTCCAGTACCATTGCATGCCGGTGGGCATTAAGGGGTCGAACATACTTTGCAACGCGGGTACCGGTAGTGGCCCCACTAAGTCAAGTGCCGGGGTTTTAAAATTGCGGATTGGCTCAAACGCTTTTTCTGCACTTTCCTGCGGACCAGTGTAACACCAAACTACCGCACACATATTTTTTAGGTGCAGGTGTTCCGGAAAAGGTGCGCCGGGCGGTACGATTAGAAAAGCAAAAAAGCCATTCATTTCATCGGGCGCATGCTGAATAAATTCATGATACCACCGCATTACCTCTTTTGCATCTTCCAGTTCCCAGAGCATAGGCCCGCCGTATACCATACTAATTGGATGGGTCCGGAATAAAAAGGAAGTAACCACCCCGAAGTTACCGCCACCACCCCGCAATGCCCAAAATAAATCAGGGTTCTCCTTTGCACTGGCTTTCACGAATTGCCCATTCGCTAAAACCACATCAGCTTCCAGCAGGTTATCAATGGTAAGTCCGCAACGGCGGGAAAGATGGCCTACACCACCACCTAAAGTTAGCCCGGCTATACCCGTAGTAGATTGAATTCCCATTGGTAGCGCCATTCCGAAGGCATGCGTAGCATGGTCTACATCGCCTAAGGTACAACCTCCCTGCACTTGCACTGTACCAGCCGCAGGATCAACGTGAGAGCCTTTCATCAAAGATAAGTCGATTACCAGACCACCATCGCACATTCCCAGGCCCGCTCCGTTATGACCGCCACCTCTTACGGCAACCAGCATGTCATTTTCCCGGGCAAAGTTCACGGCTGCTATCACATCTGCCTCATCTAAACAGCGGGCAATCATAGTAGGGTGTTTATCAATCATGCCGTTATAAACTTTACGGCAAGTTTCGTAATCCGCATCCTGCGGTTCGATGAGTTTACCCCGCAGGCTCATCTTTAGTTGAGAACTCGGTATTGCTTCTGCTAACATAATATTTAGTTAAAGGATATGTAAGGAGATAAGCTGATTGAAATATATTACCCAATCCAAATATTTGCACCTTTAAAGCTTGGATTGTTCCGGCGGGAGGTTTATTGCAAGGGATAAGTTATATAAAATATAGCCAAATTCCTAATATATAATAGTTATATACTTAAAATAGAGAGTAGCTCTTTAAATACTTCTGCCTTATAACCATATAGCATTGCACTTGTCAGCCAAATTGGCAAGTTCGCCAGCAATTCAGTTTACAGATTTAGTGCTTGTAAAGAAAGCAGGCACCAGCTGTGCGGGCATTCTATAAAAATGGATGCCTAATCAAGGAACATAAGGGGATATCATTATGCATAATTAATTTTCCTGCTTGGTAGACATTGTATGCACGGAGCCCTTAGCAACCGTGGACTCCTTACTTAATATTTATGCTCAAAATATTTATTCTTAATTACTTGACATTAAACAAACAACATTGTACACTTGTACTATACATATAGTACATTATGATACTATAACAACAGTATAATGATTGATTTTAAATTAGACCCTAAATCCGGCGCTCCTTTTTACCGGCAAATTATCGATCAGATAAAATTTGGCATTGCAGCCGGTAAACTGAAAACCGGCGAGCAACTGCCTACTGTCCGGTCTTTGGCTGTGGATTTAAAAGTAAACCTGAATACGGTGGCCAAAGCTTACAAAGAACTGGAAATTCAGAATATTTTGGCTACCCAGCAGGGTACCGGCACCTTTATCAGTGACCTAAAAATTCAGATACCAACGGAAGAAAAGAAAAATAAATTAAAAGAAATATGTAATGAGTTTTCTGCTATTGCCTTTAGCTATGGCTTCTCCATAGAGGATATTATTAATCAACTTCAAAAACAAAAATCAGATGAAAACAACTACAAATAGATGGTGGAATCCTATTTCGGCAACCGTGTTAATTATTCTGCTAGGCATTTCGGTCGGGCTCTTGCATTTGCAACTCGTTAATCCGGCCGTATTCGCGTTCTTGGTAATACTCTCTTTTTTCTGTGCCCGCGCCATAAATATTGCCGACCAATGGGAGAAAGCGGTGGTTTTAAGGATGGGTAAGTACCAGGGTCTGAAAGGGCCCGGTATATTCTTTATCATTCCGATTATAGATAAAATAGATAATTACATAGACCAGCGGGTTCGAGTGACCGACTTTAAAGCTGAACAAACTTTAACCAAAGATACCGTGCCGGTTAATGTAGATGCCGTGGTATACTGGACTGTTTGGGATGTAGAAAAAGCGGCGCTCGAAGTGCAAGCCTACGAAACTGCTATTTATTATATTGCCCAGACCGGTTTAAGAGACATGATTGGCAAACACGAATTGGCCGACTTACTGCAGGAAAGAGACAAAGTAGCCGAAGACCTGCAACAGATCATGGATCATCATACCAACCCCTGGGGAATTACCTGCCAGAGTGTGGGAATAAAAGACATTATTATTCCGCAAACTTTAGCCGATGCCATGAGCAAAGAGGCGCAAGCCGAAAGGGAACGCCGCGCCCGGGTAATTCTGGGAACTGCCGAAACCGAGATTGCCTATAAATTTGCCGAAGCCAGTGAACAGTACCGGAATAACCCAGTAGCGTTACACCTGCGAGGTATGAACATGCTGTTTGAAGGTTTAAAGGAAAAGGGTTCGATGGTGATTGTACCTAGTTCTGCTTTAGACTCGATGAATTTAGGCGCGATGGGCGGCTTGATTTCTCTGGCCAAATCGAATGAACCGGAAAAGGTAATCTAACTTCTGCAGTAGCCCGCACCCGCTATATTTGGTCTATTCATTTAACTTCACAAAGCAAAATTATGATACGCCTCTGTGCTCTTATTATATTCTTATTGGTTAGTCCGGTAGTTTTTGCCCAACAAGCTAATCCCCTACCAATTGTTCAACAAAAAATGCAGGCATTAAAATGGCTGACTGGTAAATGGCAAGGAACAGCTTATATAAACGGGCAAGACGGTCAAAAGCAGGAAGTCAAACACACCTTAGAGTTTATTGATAATTTAGATAATACGGTACTACTTCTAAATGAAAGTGCTGTCCGAGGCCAGGATAAAGTTGCTCAAAATATTGGATTGCTCGGCTATAATGTTTTACAATCAAAGTACAACTTACAAGCTTATACCAACGATGGTGCTTATATCGATGCCTATGTAGAAGTGCTGGATAAGAAGATAATCTGGCGCATTCATTTTTCAGGCCATATTATTCGGTATACGGCTAAGTTAAACGAGAAAGGGCAATGGTACCAAACTGGCGAAATGAGTTCGGATGAAGGTAAAATGTGGAATCCTTTTTTCGAGTCGACCCTTACCCGAACAAAATAATACCTTTGTAATAGAATAACAAAAAAGCCCTTACACTATTCAGGTAAGGGCTTTTTTGTTATACCAGAGAAAAGCGCAACTTATTTTGGTTGCAGCTCTTTTTTAATGATGGCCAATATTTCGTGGTTCTGATGCGAATGCTCCATTTTTTCAACCCGCTGCTGCAAGTCTTGCAGCAGCTTAACAGAAGCGCCCGATTTAATGGCACCCACCCGCTGAATGGTGTAGTTTAAGATAGCGGACACCTTTGCTTGCTGCGCCATTTCCATGGCCCGGTTCATGTCCATCGGAACAATAGGCTCAAAAGCATACCACAACATTAACGGCAGATTATGGTCGTCTTTGTCTTCGGCGTGATGCATCAGCCCGGCCAAGGTTTCCCATCTTTTCTCGGGAGCAACTCTTTGCATAGCCGAGGCCAGGTACAATCTTACCAACGCCGAATTATCTTTTTTAGCCATTTCGGCAAACTGCTTCAGCGCCACTTCCGATAACTCTTTGTCTTCGGCCATCAACTGAATAGCCCAACTCCGGATATATTCGTTTTCATGATTCAGTAACTGCAGCATTTCTTTTTCGGAGAGACCTTTGGTAACGTGCAGCGTCCAGAGGGCCCGCAGTTTACGGGTAACATCCGGATTGTTGTACAGGATTTTTTTCAAGGCTTTGTGTACCTTCTTGTTCGGTCCGCGTTCCTGCAAAACCAATCTGGCGGTACGCACATACCATTCATTTTGGTTTAAATGGTGCTTTACCAAATCCATACCGGAAGCCTTGGCTAAGTCTACCTGTACCCACTTATCGGTTTCGTGGCTGATTTTAAATATCCGGCCCATGGTTTTCTGGTGCACATCCGGATTAGGGCTGTGGCACTGGTTTTTGTCGTACCAGTCAATTGCAAACACCGAACCGCTCGGATCGTAGCGGAAGTTCAGCCACTGCGACCAGGTATCGTTAGTAAGTAAGAAATCTTCGTCATGACTCACCGAATAGCCGGAACCTTTGCGATTTAGCTGGTCCACGTTTACCCGGCTGCCATGAATGTTGTTCATGTAAATTTTATTCCGGTATTGCTGCGGCCATTTTTCGCTGCCCAGATAAATCATGGCACCGGCGTGGGCATGGCCGCCGCCTTTAGAATTAGAGCGGAAGTTACCGGCATGCGGGCCGCGGTCGCCTACCCAATGCACGTGGTCGCCGGACTCTTTAATATCGTTGTAGGTGTAAGGGTTAAAGTGCTTTCCGGCCTGCCGCAGGTAACGGGCACCTTGTACCACATGAAACATGTGCGGAATAACGCATACGGTTACAAACGAATGGCCGTAATCATTCCAGTCGATACCCCAGGGGTTACTGGTGCCTTCGGCAAAAAGCTCAAATTTTTTGGTAGTGGGGTGGTAACGCCATACGCCCGCGTTCAGTTTGGTTCGTTGGTCATCGGGGGTACCCGGCGCACCAACGTTGGAGTGGGTAAATACGCCGTGTGTTCCGTAAAGCCAGCCATCCGGGCCCCAGCGGAAGTTATTCAGGATTTCGTGCGTATCGTTAATGCCCCAGCCATCGAGTAATATTTGCGGCGGACCGGTCGGCTTATCGCCCGATTTATCTACCGGAATAAATAACAGATGCGGGGCTGAGCCCAGCCATACGCCGCCCATCCCTACTTCAATAGCACTAATCAGGTTCAGGCCCTCCATAAATACGGTGCGCTTATCCAGGGTACCGTCGCCGTCGGTATCCTCAAAAATGAGCACCCGGTCTCTACCCTGACCTTCCGGCGCCCGCACTGGGTAAGTGTGTGCCTCAGCCACCCACAACCGGCCACGGGCATCTATAGTAAAGCTGATAGGCCGGATGATTTCAGGTTCAGACGCGGCCAGTTTTACTGAAAACCCATTTTTCGTGGTCATGCTCTTAGCGGCTTCTGCACCAGACAAGCCCGAGTGGACAACCGGATCTAGCGGTGGCAGAATAATGATATCGCTGGGTTTAAGTTCATTGGTAAAGGTTGGCCGGGTAGGGTAAAATTGGAAATCATCGAAGTTAATATGGGCCCAGCGATCGTCGCCAATATAAGGGATAGTAGAGATACCGGTTTCGTTATCAACCAGCCGAATAAATATTTCCTTGTTTAACACTGGGGTTAAATCTACCACCACGGGCTGCAGGGTAGCGCGGCCAGTACCGGTTATCTGAAAGAAAACTTCGTTGTTATCGGCCCGGACCAGTTCTACGCGGGTGTCCTGCAAAGCACCACCCGAAACTTTGAAAGCGGCAAACGGCTGGGTTACGGTAAACGGCACCGAAGTAAGGGTACCGGTTTGCTTGTAATTTTTGGTGCCGCCGCTGGTTACAAAATATTTACCCGACTTGTTGATGTTCATGTCTTTTTCGTGCACCGGCGAAGGGTCCTGCGAAATTAAAGGTTGGGTAAAAGCATCGCCGGCAGCGGTCCAATCCTGCAGGTTTCCTTTTTCAAAATTCAGGTTTAGCACCTTGCCATTCTTTTTAACGGCCTGGCCCGCAACGGTTACTTCCTTGGTAATAGCGCCTTCTACTACTTCAAATTTACCCACCATACCCGCCTGACGATGTCCCGGAATAGAACAGAAATAAATATCGCTTTGCGCAGCTTTAAAAACAATACTAGCCGTATCGCCTTTTTCCACCAGCACCCGGCTTTTAAGTCCCAGTTTTTCTAAAACAATATCATGGGTCATGGCCTCGCCGTTCACAATTTTAATGCGTACGGTTTCGCCTTTACGGGCCTGTAGTACCGGATTGCGCTTGCCATCAGCCCCAAAGTAGCCCAAAATGGTCGCCTGTAAGGTATAATCCCGATCGTAGCGCGCAGCTACTTTACCCTTTGCTACGCTGCTTTTAGGCAAGGCGCTATAAGCGCTGGAATGTAGCAAAGCAGAAAGCAGCATTAAAATAAATAAGCGGGGCAAAATCATAATTTAGTTAGTCTTTGTAGTAAAAAAGATAAAGGTGCTATAGATTAAGATATTAAATTATCAATTTATAAAAGATAATTAACAGGTTGTGGAACAATTAACTACCGTTAAGCAGCAATGGAGAGTTTTCTAAAATACTGGTTAGAGATAACAGTAGCCAGTATTTGGTTTTCTGGTACAGGTCAGAGCAACGAGGCACTAATCAGAGAAAACAAAATTTAATCAATTTTTTCAGAAAAGCAACCTTATTGACGCCTGTTCTTTTGCGGCAGTTCTTCCAGCACAATATCCTTGTAATAGACTTCAACTTTGCCACCACCATGCGTCTGGAGAGCAATTAAACCCACCTGCGGAACGGTTAAATCTTCTTCGGTATAATCAACGGTCTGTTCTCCGTTTAATTTTATGCGGATGCGCCGGCCTTCGGTATGGATTTCGTAATCATTCCAGTCGTTGGGCCGGAGCAATTTCTTTATTTGAGCAGGGTTTGGGGTTGCCAGCAGCTTGTTCCGGCGAGATTCGTCGTACAAGCTGCCCCAGTATCCCTCTCCTATGTCGGCTTGGTAGCCAACCATTTCGTAAGACGGATTGGCAATGCGCCGGCTGTGAAACTGTACACCACCGTTTATAAAACCTTCGGTGCCGGTCAGCTTAAATTTAAGCCTTAAAATGTAATTAGAATAGCTTTTAGTAGTAGCAATAAATTCGTTATGGGGCACTTTCTCGGTTAGGGAGCCGCCCACCAAAACACCGTTCTGAATGCGCCAGGTCCGGAGGGTATCGCCCGTCCATCCTTTAAAAGTTTTGCCATCGAATAACCGGATTTGCTTGGGTTTCGGCGGGCTGATAAAATCAAAATTCCCTGTAATAAAAATAACTAAACAAAAAAATAAATATCTCATGGAGTGGTGATAATTGTTAGTTGCCTTGATTACATTTTAAATTTTTTAAACTGTTTAAGTTAAATATTTTTATCTGATTAAAAAGCTTCTAACCCTTTATATCTAATCGAGGTTTAGAACAGATTGTAAAGAAATCAGCTTCGACAAAAATAACAGGCCCGATCTACCCGGTCTGGTGAAGAGTAATAAGTTTGATTTATATATGCGTTTCGGGAACACGCCAGCAAGCGTTAAAGGCAGAAGGGCATTCGTTTAAATGCAGTTCTAATTTAAACTAGTATCAAATCTTTTGGACGCTCCTCCCTCCCAGAATTATGGTTAATACCGGTTGCACAAACCTCACAGGTCTTAAAAGATATGTGAGGTGTTAAGCTATGGAAGCTAGTTTATGCGAGTTGGTACAATACCTAATTTGCTTTGATTACCAGTAATATTATAGATACCTGGCACCACCATCCTGCTAAGTGGAAAACAAAAAGTTGATATTTAAGAGAAGGCAATTTCACCAGCCAATTCTATTCCTGTAACTGATAAATTATCTTATAGCTGCACCTGGGTTTCGGCAGAAATGACTGACAAGAGCGTTTTGCGCTGTTAAAAGCAGCTACTCGGCAAAGCGAATATCTTTAATGCGCAGTTGCAGGGAGGTAATCCCGCGAAATACGTTTTCCTCAACGCAGTAGCAAACATCAAACGGAATACCTTTCAGGATGCGCGGATAATAATCGGCCATACCAAAGGCAATGGCATCAATCTGGTGGCTGTCTTCCTGCATAATTTTGAGCTTCAGGTGGGTTTCGCCTACTACGCGGCACGCACCTGTATCAAACACGCACTCCGACGTAAATACCGGACCCATGTTGCCAGGGCCAAAAGGCTCCATCTGTTTAATTATTTTCAGGAAATTAGGAGTAATCTGCTTCAGCCTGATGGGCGCGTCAATTTCTATTTGCGGAATAAGTTGCTCAGCCGTAATAGTGCGACTTACCACTTCTTCGAACCGCTCCCGGAAAGCCGGAATATTTTCGACGGGCAAAGTTAAGCCGGCCGCGTACATGTGACCGCCAAACTGCTCTAATAAATCGCTGCACTCCAGAATAGCGCTGTGTACATCAAAACCATGCACCGAACGCGCCGAGCCCGAAGCTTTGCCGTTAGACTGGGTTAGAATAATAGTAGGCCGATAATATTTTTCGATGCAGCGGGAAGCCACAATGCCCACCACACCCTTGTGCCAGGTTTCCTTAAACAATACTGTAGACCGCGAGCGACGCAACACCTCATCCTGCTCAATCATCAGCAAAGCTTCTTTGGTTATGCTGGTGTCGTGGCCCCGGCGCTCGTTGTTCGTTTTATCAATAATATCGGCTTTGGTAAAGGCTTCTTCTTTGGTGGGGGCCAGCAGCATGTGGACCGAGCGTTTGGCATCGCCCATCCGGCCGGCGGCATTAATACGGGGTGCAAAACCAAACACAATGCTGTTAATATCCAGTTCGCCAGTCAGGCCGGCCAACTCTCTTAAGGCCTCTAACCCTGGCCGCAATGGAGCACCGGAGTTTAGCTGCTGCAAACCAAAATAAGCAAATATCCGGTTCTCGCCGGTAATAGGCACAATATCAGCCGCAATACTTACCACCAGTAAATCCAGTAACCCGAAAAGCGGCGTTATATCTAAATCGTTGTGTTGGCAAAAGCCTTGCATAAATTTAAAGCCTACGCCACAACCCGATAATTCTTTATAAGGATACGGACAATCGCTGCGTTTGGGGTCCAGCACGGCTACCGCATCCGGAATGGTAGTATCGGGTAAGTGGTGGTCGCAAATAATAAAATCGATGCCTTTGGATTTCGCGTAAGCTACTTTCTCCATCGATTTTATGCCGCAATCCAAGCTAATTACCAGGGTAAAGTTATGCTCGGCCGCCCAGTCTACTCCCTGTACCGATATACCATAGCCTTCCAAATCCCGGTTAGGTATATAAATATCAATTTCCTTTACATAATTCTGCAGGAAACTATAAACCAGGGCTACTGAAGTGGTACCATCTACATCGTAATCGCCGTAAACCAATACTTTTTCACCGCGATGGATGGCTTCGTTCAACCGGTCAACGGCTTTGTCCATGTCCCGGATTAGGAACGGATCGTGCAGGTCATCGAGCGAGGGGCGGAAATATTTCTTAGCCTCCTCAAAGGTGCACACGTTGCGCTGGCATAAAACACTGGCTAAAGTTTCGCTAATGAGCAGGCTCTTGGCCAAGGTGCTCACCGTGTCCTGATCAGGGGTGGTTTTTAATACCCATCGTTTCTCCATGTTGCTGCTGCGTTCGTGTGCGGGATTACAAAAGTAATTAATTAAAGAAGAATTTTGTGCTACAAGTTCCGTTTATATCCGGCAGCTTAATTAAATATTTTTTAATTTTGAGGTAATCAATTTTATATCAAAGCTTTGAGAAACCTGCGCAATTTTTATAATAAATGGAAAGATTACATCCAGACCGACCTGCTGATGTACGCATTTTTTATCGTGTTTTTGCTTATTCTATTTATATTCTTTGGCGATTAATTTGTCATTTACCTTTTTACAGGCGCATGACGCATAAAAAAGCCTTCTCTTTAACCCGGGAGAAGGCTTTAAAAAAGCGCAATTTCTTTGCCTTTTGTCTTAAGAATTATTTTCGGTAGCCGCTCCACCGCCACCTACATGCCCGTGGTAACCAGTGCCGGTTGGGGCACCTAAATTCCCACCCGATTCCTGGTCAGTGCCTAAGCCGGCGGTGCCTCCGGCCGCTCCTGCCATGGTGGCCGGGTTTATTTGGTCCTGATCAGCGTTCTGGGTCTCGGCATTGCCGCCGGGCGCGAAATTCTGCTTGCCTTCTTTATTTTTCTCCACCTCTTCCAGGCGTCGCTGCATGGCTTTCATGCTTTCGTCCATTCCTTCTACTTCTTTATCCATAATTATTTCTTCTAGATACTGTTAACCCAAATATTCCACTCACCGCACCGACAAGGTTGCGGCGAAACTCCAAAATACGATACTTTTAACAAAGCTGTTATAGCGGTTTAATCCGGATAATTAAGGGATACCCATTGTCTGGTTATCGGCACTAATATCTGCTTGCGAGTCTTTATTATTATCTTCAATTCTTGCTGTTCCGGCACTACCCGAAGCCATCTCACCCGAACTACCAGCCCGAGCACCCATTTCATTTGAGTTATTAAGTTCCATATTACCTGCTTTCTGGCCATCATCTGGTCTAATAATATTCATTCGGTTCTGCGGGGCTTTAGCGCGCTCGCCCTTTACTTTGTTCTTATCCATAGCTATTACTTAAAACCTGAAACCTATATAAATTTACTACGCGCTAGTATTGGAATGGTGTTTTGAATAAATACGGATTTTAGGTTGCGTCTTTAAACCAAAAATTGCCAGGCAGCAGAAGCAAACTTTTAGGGTAATGCCAACATTAAATATTAACCACCCGCTCATTTTTATTATTCCTCACCTTATCGGGCAAAGCGGCCATTATTTCTTCTTTCAAAACTTCTATCAGGCGTTTCTTTACATAATCGCGGTGCGTTACCAAACTTACCTCGCGTACGGGTGCCGGCGTATCGAAATACCGCACCAGCTTTTGTTGTTTGGTTGATAAATCTAAGGTGGCTAGTTCCGGAATAATGGTAATACCGTTGTCTTGCTCTACCATGCGGCGCAAGGTTTCGATACTGCCGGCTTCGTACTCAAAGGTTTTTCCTTCGGGCAAGGCACTGCGGAGTTCGCACAGGTTTAATATTTGCGATCGGAAACAATGGCCTTCTTCCAGCAACCAAAGCATCTTTAAATCAATATCGGTGGGCAGCACGTATTTTTTCCCGTACAGCGCATTGGCTTTAGATACGTAGGCTACCAGTTCTTCATAAAACAAAACGTGCTCTTTCAGGCTGTTGTCCTGGAGCGGCGTTACCAGCAACCCAGCATCTAATTTATTCTGCTTCAGGCAAGAGGAAATATTTTCGGTGGTTAGTTCGGTTATTTTTAGTTTTACCTTCGGATATTTCTGTAGGAACGCTTTTAAAAATAACGGCAATAAATACGGCGCCAAGGTAGGTATTACACCCAGCCGCAACTCGCCCGCTATTTCGCCTTTCTTGTCGCTGATAATCTGCTTTATTCCCTGCGCCTGGCTAAGCAATAACCTGGCCTGCTGAATAACTTCTACTCCTACTTCGGTGGGCACCACGGGTTGCTTACTTCGGTCGAATAATTTCACACCCATCTCCTCCTCCAGCTTCTGAATCTGCATACTCAGGGTTGGCTGCGTTACAAAAGTTTTCTCCGCCGCTGTCGCAAAATGCCGGTAAGTATCTACGGCCACCACATATTCTAACTGTACCAGGGTCATTTCTTTAAATTATGAATTAGAAATTATGAATTATGAATGGAGAAATACAACTCAATCATTAAGAATTAAGAAGAATGAAAATCAGGGTAATCCATTAATCAGCGTCAATCAGCGGTCAAAGATAGACAAAAATTATTAGATGTTAAATATTATCAATTTGATTGATAAAGCAAATTACCGGAAGTTTGTAGCACTTAAGACAACAACCCCTGCCAACTGACAAACGAACGATGGAAGAAAAAGAAAGAACCCACAAATTAACCACGGCCTCCGGTATACCCTACACCCAACACGAAAATTCTAAAACGGTTGGTCCGCGTGGTCCTATTTTGTTAGAAGATTTTATTCTGCACGAAAAACTGGCGCACTTTAACCGGGAGCGGGTGCCTGAGCGGGTAGTACACGCCAAAGGTTCCGGCGCTTACGGTAAATTCACGGTTACCCACGATATTACCCAATACACCCGCGCCAAAATATTTAACCAGATTGGCAAGGAAACGCCTTTGTTCTTACGCTTTTCTACGGTAGGCGGCGAAAACGGCTCGGCCGATACCGAACGTGACCCACGCGGTTTTGCGATTAAATTTTACACCGAAGACGGCAACTGGGATTTGGTAGGCAACAACACGCCCGTATTCTTTATTAAAGATCCGAAGAAATTTCCGGATTTTATTCATACCCAAAAACGCGACCCGCGCACGCACACCAAAAGCGCTACCATGATGTGGGATTTCTGGAGCCTGAACCCCGAGAGTTTACACCAGGTAATGATTTTAATGAGCGACCGGGGTACGCCCTACGGTTACCGCCACATGCACGGTTTTGGCAGCCACACTTTTTCGTTTATCAACGCCGAAAACGAGCGCTATTACGTGAAATTTCATTTTAAGACTTTGCAGGGCGTTAAAAACTTTACCGATGCCGAAGCTGCTGCTATGAAAGGACAAGATCCGGATTTTGCGCAACGCGATTTAGTAGAAGCTATTGACCGGGGCGACTTTCCGCAATGGGCTTTGAAAATTCAAGTAATGACCGAAGCCCAGGCTAAAACCTATAAATGGAATCCGTTTGATTTAACCAAAGTTTGGTCGCAGAAAGATTTCCCGTTGCTGGATGTGGGTATTCTGGAGCTGAACCGCGTACCGAATAATTATTTCGCCGATGTAGAGCAATCGGCTTTTGCGCCGGCGCACGTGGTTGATGGCGTTGGCTATTCGCCGGACCGGATGCTGCAAGGCCGCTTACTGGCTTACCCCGATGCACACCGCTATCGTATTGGCGCTAACTACGAACAACTGCCGGTTAACCGCTGCCCTTACGCCGTAAATAATTACCAGCGCGATGGTGCCATGCGCTACGATGGCAATGGCGGCAGCAAGCCTAATTATTTCCCGAACAGCTTCGATAATATTTACCCCGACGAGCAATACCAGGAACCGGCGCAGGATTTAGAGAACTCCATTGCCGGCTGGTTTGACCGGAACGGCGAAAACGAGAACGATCATTATACCCAACCCGGCGATTTATTCCGGCTAATGACACCGGATGAGCAAAAAGCCACCATCCGGAATATTATAGGCTCGATGAGTGGTATTACGGGCGAGAAACGGGCTTTAATTATTAACCGCCAGTTGTGTCATTTCTTCCGGGCCGATATGTCGCTGGGTATAGGCGTAGCGATGGGCTTAGGCATTAACGTGGAAAGCCAGATGATGCAACACGCTATCAGCGGAAACTAGTTTTCATACTTCATATACAAGCAAGAGGCGGGAATATTTCCCGCCTTTTCTTTTTTTCTCCTTCCAGAATGAAGTGCTTTTACACTTCGTATATATAATGCTGCAGTTGATGGGATCTTTGCAGAATAGGCCGGGCTACATTATACACCTTAACGCCGGCCGAGGTCTGTCCTTCGAGGGTGCCTACGTGCGCATGGCCGTGAAAAACAGCCTCCACTTCCCGGCGATTTATCGGCTCTACCAACCGGGAGGAGCCCATAAACGGCCAGATTTCGTGGGGTTCGCCTTCAATGGTTTCTTTTATGGGCGCATAGTGCATCACTACAAATTTTTTCAAATCTTCTTCGTAGTTGCTTTCCAGGTGTGCCAGGGCCCGGTCAAGTTTCAGCGCCTCGTCTACGGCTTCCTGCACAAACGACTTAAACATTTGCTCGCCAAACATCGAGAGCATATACCGGCCAAAACCGCCCCCAAAGCCTTTAATGCCGGCAAAACCAATATTATTAATTACCACCGCTTCGCCATCCAGAATATGAATCTGGTCGCTTTCGAGCATTTTTTTAATGGTTTTCTGCTGATCACGTTCAAAATCGTGGTTACCAAGCACGGCCACAATGGGTATAGAACAGGCTTTTAATTCTTCTTTTAATATTTCGGCTTCGTTTAAATGGCCGGTATCGGTTAGGTCGCCGGCCAGAATTAAAATATCGGCTTCGCGGCCAACGTTTTTAAAATATTCGGTCCATTTACCGTGGTCGGTTTCCTTTACGTGAATATCGCCTACGGCTGCAATTCGGGTTTTCTTTTGTGGATTTCCGCCTTCAATAATCTCCATAGTTCTAAATAGTCTTGATGGTAATTACCTTATACTCCCAATCGGTAATATCGGTGCGGTATTGCGTTTGGTCAATGATAGGTCCGAGGCAAACTTTTTCGACCGGCAGGGGCATATCGTACTGGTTTTTAGCCAATTCAATCAGTTTATCAAATAACCATTTGGGAATTAAATCGCGCTCGGTAGGGTACACAAACTGAAATATTAAAACCTGCGCCAGCAACAAATGCCAGTGCTGCTCTAACCTGGACCAGATGCGGTTCCAGTCGAGTTGATGGCCCCAGCGTACAATAATGTGGTTTACATCGGCGCCATCGTACCGCTCCCGGTTTTGCACGTAAACTTTGCACCACAACAATTCTTCGGCCGGAATAAGCTTTACCGGCACCCCGTAAGCTTCGCCTTCGGTGGCATAATCGAACCAGCTATCGTCTACGGTACAAATATTATTTACGGTGTTAAATATTAAATCAATGTACATGTCGTCGCGGTACAGCTTGGCCAGCCAGCGCACATCGGTCAGTTCGGTTTTGTAGCCGTGGTCCGAGAAAAGCTTTAATATTTTAGGATATTCCCCGGCTTTACAAAATAAATCAAGGTCTTTCAGGTCGCGAACAATGCCGGTATATTGCCGGAAAGCCCAGCCACCGCCTACTAAATATTGCAAACCATTTTGGTTCAGCAGCTCTAAAACATCACGATAATAGGTTTCAGCTTCTAATTGTTGAGCCTCAGTTTGTGCCATAAAAAAATATATAATTATAGTTTTGCCAGTTAACCGGCCGTACAAATTCAGATAAATTGGGTATTAAGTATATTCCGATCAGGCCCTTTGCCTATTAAAAACAGGTAGTTGCACGTGGAACAAAGTAGTACATTTACTTATTTCCAAAATATTTGTTGTAGTAATAAAGCGGGTTTTCTGATTAAATCAGTAGGAATATTCCTAGCTGTAAAGTATCTACTACCACAAGTAAGCCAAATACCTAAGCTTAAAGAGCTGAACTTCTACCTGGGTAAAAGTTCAGTTAATCATTGCGGTAATTAATATTTTATTCTGGCAGGGAGAAATCCACCCGAACAGCATAAAAAAAGTAAAACTCCTACTGCCTGATGGGGTATATTACCGGAGGAAATACCACAAAATTAGCTTATGTTGAACATCCAGGTTTATTCTGATTACGTTTGCCCCTATTGTTTTTTTGGTGAACAGGTTTTACTGCGGGCCATTCGCGGGCAGGAAGATAAAATAAATATAGAATGGATGCCGTTTGAATTACGGCCTTACCCCACGCCTACCCTAAAACCCAAAGGTGACTACCTGCAGCAAACCTGGCAACAATCGGTTTATCCCATGGGCGAAATGCTGGATATACCCATTGTCCTGCCAAAAATATCGCCGCAGCCCTACACGCATCTCGCCTTCGAAGGCTATCAGTTTGCCAAGAAGCATGGCTTAGCTGATGCTTATAACCACCGGATGTTCACAGCATTTTTTCAGGAAGAACAGGATATTGGTGATATAGGGGTACTTACCAAACTGGCTACCGAAATTGGCTTAGATCCAACCGCATTTAAACAGGCCTTGGAAGAACGAACTTATAAAAATCTGCATCAAGAGGCATTACGGCACGCCTACGAAGAGGTAAAAATATCGGCGGTTCCTACTTTTATTATCGGCAACCAAATATACCGCGGGTTATTACGCGAGCAGGACTTTAAACAAGTGATAGCTGCCCGATTAGTCGCTGACAGGAATATTTAAAATTAAAAGTGCAAAGCCTTTGAATAATTTGCCTAGAGGCACCACCATGAACACAAGTTTTATTATTTTGTGCAGCTAAGCGCCAAGTTCAATTAAAACATTTGTAGTAGCAAATTTTCGTAATACTGATTTTGCTGATACAGGAGCAATTAAGACCAACCAAAAATATTTACTTATGACTAAAAAAAGCATTGCCATTGATATGGACGATGTAATGACCGATGCCGTTGGCCGGTTTATAGAACTTTACCAAAAAGAATTTAACGAAGATTTACCGGATTTACGGCTGCCCGGCCGCAACCTCGACAATACCGTACCGCCCGAGCGCCTCGCCCTTGTAAAGCAGTTTCCACATCGCCACGATTTCTTTAAGGACATGGATTTACAGGAAAACTGCCAGGAGGTGGTACGCCGGTTACAGGAAAAGTACGAGGTGTATATTGCCACAGCAGCCATGGAATTTGAGCATTGCCTAACCCATAAGTATAACTGGCTAAAACAACATTTCCCGTTTATTTCCTGGACGCACATTATTTTTTGCGGCCACAAAAATATTCTGGGTACCGATTATTTACTGGATGATGCGGAACGCAACCTGAAAACCTTTAAAGGAACGCCTCTGGTATTTACCGCACCCCATAACACGCACCTTACCGCATACACCCGCCTGAACAACTGGCAGGAAGTAGCCGATTACTTTTTGAAGTAACGTGTTGCGCAACTATTCTTTGCTTAATTTTTCCGGAGGGTAATCAGAATAATACCGGCCAGCACAATTAAGGTACCTACCATCTGAATAAACGAAACCTGCTCGCCCAGGAAAATATAGGCGAGAATAATGGTAGAAATGGGGCCAATACTGGCAATAATAGAAGCATTGCCCGCGCCTACCATCCGGATACCTTCGGAGAGTAAGTATGCCGGGGCAACGGTGGCAATCATGGCCATTAGAAAACTGTAGCCATACACCGGCATAGGCAGTTGCAGCAAATGATGCTGCCCCGCTATTAAATAATGCGCAAATACGCCCAGGGCAGCCAAGGTCATGGCGTAAGAGGTAAAACGCACAGCGCCAAATTTCGGAATTAATTGGCCGCTGCCCATCAGGTAAGTAGCATAGGTAACCGCACTAATAAATATTAACAGCCCGCCTTTAATCATATTGGCCTGGCTTTCGGTGTGCACATCGCCTACCAACACCAGCAAGACGCCGGCGTACGTCAGACCCAAGGCAATAAACTGGTTCCGGCTGATGGGCTTACCCAGGAAAATGGCCGAGAGTACCACTACCAACGTGGGATAAATAAATAAAATAAGCCGCTCTAAACCCGCGGTAATGTATTGCAGTCCTAAAAAATCGAACAAACTGGAGAGGTAATAACCCACAAAACCCATTAACACCAACCAGAAATAATCTTTAGCATTTATCTCTGTGTGTTGTTCGCCTTTGTTGGCTTTAGATAAATAGCCCACGATTAAAAATACCGGCACCGAAAAAGCCATACGCAGGGTAAGCAACGAAACCGAATCGACGTGGTAACGGTAGGCCAGCTTTACCATAATAGCCTTAGAAGAAAAACAAACCGCCGATAAAAAAACCAACAAGGCCCCGCCCACTTGCCGCATATTTAAGCCGGAGTGGGTACTGATTTTTTGTAACATGCGTATTTTATGCGTAGCGTTAGGTCGGGTATCGTAAAGCAACCCGGTAAATTTAGGGCAGCAAATAACAAAGGAAGAAGCGGATTTACTAACCTACCCTCCGGAATAATTAGGCAGCGAATATTTGTTCTGAAAATCAGAAGAGATTGGGAGTAATATTCTAGCCAAACTAATAGCTCAAACTAATAACTAATTCCTAATTACTAAAACCTAGTTTACCACATCGCCACGAAGCTTCCGGAAGCGCTTGCGGGCATCGACGGTGAAGATACTGCCGGGATATTTAACCAATAAAGAATTATAAAGTTCCTGCGCTTTGGCTTTATCGTTCAGGTTCTCTTCGTAAATCTTTGCCATCAAAAACAAAGCATCATCGCTCAGAATATCGTACTGCGGATTGCCGACTATCTGGCTTAAATTAGTTATGGCGTGCTGAAAATCGCCGGCTTTGAGGTAAATATTAGCCTTTAAAAAATAAATCTCATCGGTAAGACTGTGGCCCGGATATTTACGCAGCATTTGGTCTAGCTTGGCCTGGGCATCTTCTTGTTTATTCTGAAATATTAGCAATTCAATAGCGGCATATTCGGCGAGGGCTGTGGTTGAGGAGTCGAGGCCGGTGTTATCGGTTATAAGCAAGCTTAAATCCATGGCATCGTTGGCAATTTCGCGGCTGGTGGCCAGCTTTAAAATATCCAGGTGCTCCTGGGCTAGTTCAAAATCACCTTTATAATAGTTTAATTTGGCATTCCGCAACTTCGCCTCGTGGCCCAACTGCATTTCTTTATGCGTTCTCTCTACCTGCGAATAAAGCAAGGTTGCTTCCCAAGGCTCACTTTTAAGCAAATAAATATCGCCCAACGTTATTTTGGCATCTGCTACAATGTCCGGATTAGCGCGGGGTGTATTAATTACTTCTTGCAGCATGGTTGTAGCTTTCTCTTTGTCGTCGAGGTAAAAAGCATACAGTTCGGCCATATTTTTCATTATTTCAACCGTCCGGGGTCCCTTTCCTAACTCGGTCAGGAGGCGTTCGTACTCGCCAACCAGTACCTGAATTTTAGTTAGATCTACCGGGTACGTATTACGCACCTGCTCTTCGCGGGCTTTAATGGCGCGCTCGCGGGCAATCTCGTAAAAAGGGCCGGTCTTATATTCTTTTGTGATATAGTCGTAGGCCTCTATGGCGCTTTCGTAATCTTTGTTTTTCAAGCTGATGGCCCCTAGTTCCATTACCCGGCCGCCGCCGCCTTTAGTGCGCTTGTCTAACGAGCGCGCCTGCATCAGGGCACTAAAGAAATCTTTCCGCTGAATATATAACCAGATGAGCATTTCGCTGTAAGCCACCTGGTCGGGATATTTCTGTAAGTTAGAAATAAGCGCTTTTTCCAGCGCATCAAATTCCTTTTCCTCTTTCAGGCTGTTTTGCAGCATATTTTGGGCCAGCAGCAATTGATTGGGGTTTACCTTTACCAAATTCAGTATTTCGTTAATCAGCTTCTCCGACTGCTTTTGGTAAGAATATAACTGCATCAACTGACCGGTAAATTCCGACTCATTCTTCGATAGCTTACGGCCTTGCAGATATGTTTTCTCGGCGTATTCCAACAAATTATTCTGCTCAAAGGCATTGGCCATGGCCAGTAAAGCATTGTTGTTGACGCCATCTATTAACTTATTAAAATATTTGGCGGCATTGTCTTCATTCCCGGCGGCCTGGTACACCAGCCCCAAATCTACCTGGTAATTTGCCTGCTCGGGGCTTTTTTTGATAGCTTTCTTTACGAGCTTTTCCGCGTCTTTGTATTTCCGGAGGGCCAAAGTTGTTTTCAGGTACTCGGGGTAAATCGTAGCAAAAGCCTGGTCGTTGCGGCTTAGCTTCTCAAACATACTTTCGGCTTTTTCATACTCCTGCTTCCGGAAATATTCTTTAGCCAGCGCAATATCATCGGCCTGGGCCAAAGCAACCTGGCCCATCAGGAACAGGATAGTGCCCAAAATTAGTATTCGGAGGGATAGGATAAAATTCATAACGTGGGATAGCATCAGATACCGGAACACAAACCAGAAAAATGTATGTTCAATATAACGGATTTTGCTCATTTTTAGTCACATCCAAACCGCCACTAACTGATTTTTATTTTTAGGTTTCAGGTTAAAGATTTTTTATTCAACTACCAGGAGATTAGGACCAATAACTTATCATTGTTTTCCTGATGCTCTGATGAAGGTTATTATTGTTTAAGGATCAAAACGCTTAAAAGCAAAAGAGCCGCCCAATTACCGGACAGCTCTTTCTTAAATATTACTTAACTAAATTATTAGAAGAACTTAATCCGCTCGTCTTTAATATCGGCTTTCTCCCGGATAAGCTGGTAGGTATTACCTTCGGCCCGACCGGAACGGTTCGTTTCAATATTTTTCTTAACCCCTGACATATCGCCGGAGAAGTTAACTTTTTCCATGTTTACCAACTCGGCCACTACTACTCCGTTCTGGCCTTCGAAAGGCTTAGAGCGGGCACCTTCTTTTAAGCCGAATATTTTACCGGTAGCAACCGGGTCAAAACCTAAACCTTCAATGGTGGCAGCAGCAAACGTTACATCATTGGCCGAACGAACTACAGCTTCAGAACCGTATTTAGTTGCCATCTGCTCTAGGGGGCCTTGCAGCTTGCTTAGTTTTTCTATAATCTGGTTGGCTTTTTGTTCGTTGCGCACGGCCGCCGTCAATTCTTCGCGAATGTCTGCTACTTTGGCATAGCCCTTTTCAGTTTCAGAAACCAAAGCGGCTACAACAAACTGGTCGCCGATTTCGAAAACAGGAGAAACTTCGCCGATGTTGGTTTTATCGTTAAAAGCCCAGCGTACCAGTTCACGGGCATTGGTTAAATTATTTACCGAACGGTCGGCAACCCGGATATTTTTAGCTTCGGTCCTGGCTAAAGTTTTATCCTGAATAGCGCGCTGGCGCAGATCTTCCAGGCTTTTAACAGTACTTGCCAACTCATCCGCTTTCCGGAAAGCGGCATCGCGGGTAGCATCGCTCGAAGAAATAGAATGAATAACGGTTGCAATCTGGTAGTTACGGGAAGTTTTAGGGGAAGTAACTTTCACCACGTGATAACCAAAGTCGGTTTCTACGAGGTTAGGCAATAAGCCGGCTGAAGTAGCACCAAAAACAGCTTTTTCAAAAGGAGGCACCATGGCACCTTCGGAGAAGAAACCTAAATCGCCACCCGAAGCGGCGGTACCATCCTGGCCATTCTGAGCGGCCATCTGAGCGAAATCGGCGCCGCCTTTAATTTTATTTAAAATATCCTGGGCTTTGGCTTTAGCGGCGGCTTTGGCTTCCGGGGTGTCGTTTTCTGGTTTAATCAGAATATGGCTGGCACGGGCCGAGGCTGCACCACCATCTTTTATTCCGGTTACTTTATGTATTATATAGGTGCCACCTTCGTTGTAAGGACCGTAAATTTTACCTTGTTCCAGGGTTTGGCCTTTTAACTGTTCGGGCAATGAACCGGCATTTACCCAGCTGCCATTATACGGGGCATCAGAGTTAGCTTTCACAAACAACGAATCGTTTTCGGTAGCGGCAAATTGTTCTACTATCGAATTAATATCCTGCTGCACGGCCGCACTGTCTTCGCCGGATGGCTGTACCGGAATAGTAATGTACTCGATGCTGCGGCTTTCTTCTACTTTATATTTTTCTTTATTTTCATCGAGGTAAGCCTGCAGTTGGCTATCGGTTACCTTAACCGCCGAATCAGGAATACTGAAGTAAGGCACAAATAAATATTTAACATCGGCTTTATTTGTTTGCTCTGCCTGGTAGCGTTTGGCCTCAGCCGTAGTAACGTAGTTCGACAGCTTAATCAGGTTGTTGTATTTGATTAACTGACGCTCCGGGCTTAAGTTATTTTCGAAGTTATACCAGGCAGCCTGCTGCTCTACCGGCGCCTTCGGCAAATCATCGCGAAGGTATTTTACTACCAGCGAACGATCGAACTGACCGGTTTGCTGGTTTACAAATGTTTGCTTAATAACCGGGTGAATATTATTACCTTGTACCATATCGACGAGTTCTTCGTCGGATACGGTAATACCTAAACGGTCAAATTCTTTTTGGTAAGCGGTTTTTAAAATTAGCTGTCCCCAGGTTTGCTCGCGCAACGAAGCCATTTCTTCTTCGCCGGGCTGGCGACCGGTTTGAGCGGCATAGTTTTGCTTTACGCTCTGCATAGCTTCCTCAAACTCCTGAATGGTAATTTTTTCGCCGGCAATTTCACCAACTACGTTATCATTGCCACCCAGTAAACGGGAGTTTGGACCCAGCAAATCGCCCAGCACCATAAAACTAAGCAAAGCGATTGCAATGATGCCGACTGCTAATCCGGATTTTTTTCTAATGTTATTAATTAAAGCCATTTGTATGTGTAAATAAAGAAATGCAAAATAAGGAGAATATCGCTTAAATTCAAAATTCAACCAGATGGAAATAGTTCTGTTATAAATATTTGAAGCGTATATTCACTTGGGTAGTTCCTGAGTGAGAAATTAAATCTTGTTTTAATTTATTATTTAGGTTTTAATCCCTGAAACCAGGTTACTCTTCCTCCTCCGGTTTGGCCTGTTGCTCCAGTTGTACTGTATTTATCCGGTTCTCGTCCATGGTTAAAACGGTAATGGTAAACGGCGGCACCTGAATTACAGTTCCTTCGGCCGGAATATCGCCGAGCATCTCCAGAATAAACCCTCCCAAAGTCTCATAATCGCCGTAAGGTAAATTTAGTTCATATTTATCGTTCAGATAATCAATCTCTTGCCGGGCACTAAATAAATAAATTCCGGGTTGCAGTTCCTGTTCCAGCAACGATTCCTCGTCAAATTCATCGTGAATTTCGCCAATAATTTCTTCCAGTAAATCTTCGGTAGTAACCAGGCCCGATGTGCCGCCAAATTCATCTACTACCAGGGCTATACTCCGGTGCTCAGCCACAAATTTCACAAATAATTCACTCGCCAGCATCGTTTCGGGTACAGCAATCATAGAAGTTGTAATGGAGGCAATATCGCCTGGTTTCTGAAACATGGCCAACTGGTGGCAATAACCTACCACATTATCGATGGTATCCTGGTAAACCAATATTTTGGAATGGCCGGTTTGCGTAAAAGCCTGCCGTAATGCATTAATGGGTTCCGCTATTTCGATAGCTTCTATTTCGGTGCGGGGCACCATGCATTCTCTTACTTTTACGGTTCTAAACTCCAGGGCATTATGAAATATGCGGACATCTACTTCGGGTACTTTGGTGGCTTCCTGCTGGTAAAGTCTTTTCCGGATATATTGCTCCACATCGGTTAAGCCAAAAACGGGTTTTTCTTCCGAGAACTCCATTTTCAGGATTTTAACCATTACCAGCCGGATAGCGCCTACCACCAAAAAAACTACCGGGTACAAAATGTAATAGCTGATGAGCAGGGGCACGGCCAGCACATTCAGCATGGTATTGGCCCGAATCATGAAAAGGCTGCGGGGAATAAATTCGGCTACAATTAAAGCCAGCATAGCCGCAATAATGGTTTGAATAAAAATAATGGCCACATGGTACTGCAAAAAGGACGGCAGGTACGTACTTAAAACCGGGTGCAGTATCCGGGCCATGCCAATGCAGAAGAGCACCAAAGCAAAAACATTACCAATCAGGAGGGTAGCCGTGAGCCGGGCTTTGCGCGTAGAAAAGTGCGTAATAATGCGGCCGGTAAGCGTATTTTGCTTTTCCTGCAGTTCGAGTTGCAACTTACTGGCGGCCATATAGGCCATTTCCATCCCCGAGAAAAAAGCCGAAAATAAAAGAGCGCCCAGTATAAGCGGTAATTGCGGGTGAATCATGGAACAATATAAGCGTGCGCGAAACAGCAGCCAATTAGTTTACTGCTTTTAATTTACGCATTTAAAGAGTAAAGTGTAATGCTTTTATTTTTCCCGGTTCCGGTAACGGTACAACATCAGGCAGGCCAGCACTATCATAAATATCCAGTAATTGGCGGCAATGCTGTTTTCGACAATAACCCGGTGAATACCAATTACCATGAAAGCCACTGCGACTGACATTAAAATTACGTTACTCAACTTCATCTTTATTGTTGTAATGTAAAAACCCCGGTCGGCTTGGTTATTTTCCAGTTCGTGAAATCCTGGTTGGCCGTCATGCCATATCCTTTCAGGATATCTTCTTTGGTTTGAATGGTTACAAATTTTTCGGTGAAAATTTTACGGGTTTGCCGGTCCCATTGTAATTCTTCGGTGCGCAGGGTTTCTTCTTTATTGGGGTTGTGTACAACTACATTACCCCGGATAATATACATGTCTTTTTGCCGGATGTACTTGCCGTAATTGGCCCGCACAGTATTATTGACGCCCCCCTTTTCATCGAGGAAAACCAAATTGATGCCTTTGGGATAAACCCCATCGCCCGATTCGTATTGCAATTGCAGCGGCGAGGTTAATTTAATTCTTAGTTTAGCCGAATCGCTGTATAACGTTAAAAGATCGTGGGTTTCGGCCATAGGACCTTTATAAACAACTTTCTTTTTAATATCCTCATCGGCGGGCTGACAAAAAGATAAACCGCTCAGGAATAGCAACGCCCAGCCATACAGCGCAAAACGTTTCATCCTGCTACTATTAAGAATTGAGTTAAAATTACGCCGTCCGAATTGCTGTGCATTGCATCAGGTTTAATCAATTTTAGGTTTGATAAACCAGGAACTGTTTAGAGCTAAGCCTACATTAAACCGTACATAATTTTCCCGGACCAGGTTATTATCGGTGGTGCCGTTTTTACCAAATGCCAAGCCAATATTAAGGGCGGCCTGGTTGTATTCGGGGGGACGGGGGGTAGAACCAATCGGGAAAGAAAAACCGGCGTGCAGCGCGGCATTGCTTACCTGCGCGCCTTGTAAATTAACGGGCGTTTTGGCATAGCTTAGCCCGGCCCGGTAACTTACCCGCTTTAAATAACTATCAAAAGATGCGGCATCAGGGGTATATTCGCCACCCACGGCTACCCGGTAACTATCAGCAAAACCGCCCTGGCCAGTTTCATTAGAATATTCCGACCATTTGCGCGCTGAATATTCGACCCCGGCTACCCACGACTTATTATTATCGAAACTTAAACCCAATTGCATGTAACCCGGCAGTGCTGTTTTGCTGCTGATGGTATCGCCCACCGGATTGGTATCGCCGATAACGGTACCGTTCACATCGCGCCGCTCCTGCACCGTATGGCTCTCTACGTTTAAATCGTGCTGCAACACATAAGAGCCGCCCAGGTTCAGGTTTACTTTTTTGTTTAACGATTGCCGGTAAGCCAGGCCGCCCTTAAACATTAGCCCGTTGTAGTTAGACTGAATATTATTAATTAATCTTTCGGGTTGTTGGGTAGCTTCGGTATCCAGAATAATGGAATAAGAGCTGCGGTCGATTACCCCAAATAAATAAGAGCCGGATACACCTAAGCTCAGCCCTTTATAAATTTTAAATCCGTTGGAGAAAAACACCTCCGAAATATTTCCTTCACCGGAATAGCCCGTCTGCACCGGCGTATTGTTCGGGTCGTTCTGAACGGTACCCTGGGAATAGGAGCCATAGCTAACCGCACTGTAGGGGCGCAAACCAACCGCCGACCGCCAGCCTTTGGTAATAGGCAAAGCCAACGCCAAATAGCCCAGACCGGCTGTACCTACCGTCTGCGATTTTTGCGCATTGGCAATATTGGTGAGGCGGCCATCTACGGCCATTTCGAAAGTAACCCGGCTGTTGTAAATTAAAAGCGCCGGGTTTAAAAAACTGACGCTAAAACTGTTGGGCGTACTTACTCCCAGGTTACCCATGCCGAAATTGCGGATGTTTCCGGAATTATCATTTACTTCACCCACACTCATTACCTGTGAATAAGGCAAATTACCGGCATTTTGCGCTAAGCCCAACTGCGTGCAAATCAGCACCAGTACCCCGCCCAGCAAAGAAGAAACTTTATACATTATAATTTAATATTCTATTAAGACCAATGAGCACCAGCTCCGGAACTGCAAAGATGTGTGCTTTTAAGCTAGTTTCAAAAAATGCAGCATCTCCCCCGCACAGAACTACTACTAATTTTTCAGATTTTTCGGTATAAGCCGCTATTATACCGTTTAACTCTGCAACCGTACCGTTTAATACGCCGCTTTGCATGGCTTCGGCAGTAGTACGGCCGGCCAAAGGCACTGGTAACGTGGTCATTTCAACTAACGGCAGCTTTTGGGTAAAAGTATGCATCGCCTTGAATTTCATCTGTAAGCCCGGCGAAATGCTGCCGCCCCGGAAATTCTTTTCCGCATCTACATAGTCGCAGGTAATACAGGTACCGGCATCAATCACCAGGCAATCGAAATCCGGAAATAAATAATTAGCGCCTACGGCGGCGGCCAGCCGGTCCATGCCCAAGGTTTGCGGCGTTAAATAATGGTTTTGCAGGGGCACCGGCGTGGTGTAATCTAAGGTAATAAACGTACCAGCAGCGCTTACCTTTTTTATTAAGCCAGCGCCGCCGGTACGCACCGAAGACAAAATAATATTATCGACAGCGTTTATTTCGGGTTCCTGCAGCAGTTCTTCGGGTGTGCTTACCTGGCCGGTACGCGCCAGGGCTGGTCCGTTAAAAAAAGCGTACTTTACCGCACTATTGCCCATGTCAATGGCCAGATTCCGCATTTTCGTCAGGCAACTACCCGCTAATTATTTTATAAAAAATATTTCAGCCGGATAACTTCTTTTTCCGTCAGGAAACGCCACTTGCCCCGGGGCACATCTTTTTTGGTTAAGCCTGCGTATTGCACCCGGTCCAGCGAAACTACTTCGTAGCCCAAATGTTCAAAAATGCGGCGCACAATCCGGTTCTTACCAATATGAATCTGGATACCCAAGAAATTATTCTTATCGCCAATAAGCGCTAAATCATCTACTTCGGCTTTTCCGTCTTCCAGTTCCAGGCCATTGGTTATCATTTCAAAATGTTCACGGGTAATAGGCTTATCCAGCTCTACCTGGTATATTTTCGAAATATTATTTGAGGGATGCGTTAACTTTTGGGCCAGCTCGCCATCGTTCGTAAACAACAGTAAACCGGTAGTATTCCGGTCCAGGCGGCCAACCGGGAATATGCGTTCTTTGGAAGCAGTAGCTACTAAATCCATTACGGTTTTGCGACCTTCGGGATCTTCGGTAGTAGTTATAAAATCTTTGGGTTTATTCAGCACCACGTAAACCATTTTTTCGCGATTCAGGCGCTTCTTACCGTAAGTAACCGTGTCTTCGGGTTTAACTAGGTAGCCCATTTCGGTTATGGGCTGGCCATTTACTTTTATTTCACCGGCAGCAATCAGGTTGTCGGCTTCGCGACGCGAACAAACCCCGGCATTGGCGATGTAACGGTTAAGCCTAACTAAACCATCATCTTCTGTTTTATCGGAGCGGCGTTCGCGGGACTGGTAACGCTTTAAATCGTAATTAGGCGCTTCTTTTATTTCTTCGGAGCGGGCACCAAAAGGCTTTTTATATTCTTTACCGGCATTTCGATCGTTCTCAGTACGGTTGCGGCTAAAAGGGCGCTCGGTACCGGAAGCAGCTGGCCGGAAACTGTTGCCCCGCGGCCGCTCTGCAGAACGGTGTTCATCCCGGTTTTCGTTACGGTTAAAGCCTCCAAAACGGTTACGGCTCTCCGGGCGCTCGCCGTCGTAATTAGCCGCGCGTTTAGGTCTTTCTGAATTCGAATTTTCGTCGTTGCTTCTGAATTTATTAAACCGGGGTTTATCTTCGTTGTTGTAGTCCGGACGGCGGTCGCCGTATGATTTGGCACCAGCTGGTTTCGCGCCGTATGGCTTGGCCGGATAAGCGGGCCGGCTACCCGTTGCCGGGCGGCGTTCTCCACGGGCAGCATAACCTTCCTCGTTATTCCGTTTATCGCCGTAGCGGGGGCGCTCCGGACGATCATTATTGTTTCTTGGGTATCTTTCCGATCTTTCCGGTCGGTCGCCACGCTCGGGGCGCTCTGGCCTTTCTGAACGGTCGGTTCTGTCAGTACGCTCGCGGTTAAAGCTGCCCCGCTCGCCCTGCCGCTCGTTGCCCTCACCAGAGCGGCTGGCACCTTTAAAAGAAGGCCCTTTGGTAAACTTAGGTCCTGATTTAAAAGAAGCACGCTTGTCGTCGAAAGAACGCGGGCGGTCGCCGCCGCTACGGTTACCCGTTTCATCGGTCGACCGGGTAAAACGTTCGCTGCGGTTGTATACTTTTTTGCCTTCGCTATTAAATTTGGCCATCCGGTCTTCGCGGAATGGACGGGTGCCTTCGCCCCGGGCGGGCCGGCTTTCGTTATTATCGCCAGCATTTTGGTTAGGGCCGGAACGACGCGGAGTATAATTATTAGAGTTGCCGGCAGCCGAAGCGCGGCCTTTGAATTTATTTCCGGAGGCAAACTTGCCCGAACCCGGTTTTTCTTTATTAAATGCCATGTCTTAATTATTAAGATGCAGTATCGCTACTGGATCGGGATGAAATGCTAGTTTTCAGAAATTTCGCCAATGGCGTTTTCTTCTGATACGAAATCTTTTAATTGGGGAAGGTCTTTCAGGTGATTTATGCCAAAGTAGTCCATGAACTTTTGGGTGGTGCCATAAATAATAGGCCGGCCGATGGTTTCGGCCTTACCTTTTATCTGGATGAGCTCTTTTTCCAGGAGCTTCTGGATAGCATAATCGCAGCTAACGCCCCGAATTTGCTCAATACCGGACTTGGAAATAGGTTGCTTATAGGCAATAATTGCCAGGGTCTCCAGCGAAGAAGTAGAAAGTTTTCGCTTAGACTTCTGCTTCAGAAACAGCCCGACCGCATCCTGGAAGTCGGGCTTGGTCAGGAACTGGTAACCACCGCCAATAGCGTAAATCTGGAAAGCAAAGTCGTCGGCAGCTAAACGCTCATTTATTTCTTCTATGCTTTCCAGCACATCGCTGATAGTTATCTCGCACTGCATCACCTCCGATAAACATTTCTGTAAATCTTCGATGGCTACCGGTGCCTGGGCACAAAAAATAAGTGCCTGTATATTACTTTTTAAAATATCCAACTGCTATTAATCGCGGCGTTGTAATTTAGCTTCTATCGAATGCTGGGTATGCGGTACGGCCCGTAAGCGTTCTTTCGGGATAAGTTTACCGGTAGCAATGCACACGCCGTAGCTGCCATTCCGGATCCGGATAAGGGCATTCTCTAATTGCTGAATAAATTTTAACTGACGGGAAGCTAACTGGTTCAGGCTTTCCTTTTCCGCCGTATCGGCCCCATCTTCCAAAACTTTAGCAGAAGAAGCTGTATTATCGGTTCCGGTATCGTTCCGGCGGCTCAAAGTCTCTTTGATAAAAGCTACTTCTTTCTTCGCGTTATTAAGCTTTTCCTGAATAATTTCCTGAAATTCCATCAGCTCTTCGCGGGAATAACGCATTGGTTCTTGACTCATGGCAGTAATGTTTGTATATAAATTATAATTTTTTAAGTTTTTAAATCAGGTAACACCAAGCTAACCATTTTAGTTTAAAAAGATTCATTATAGCGATACGCGGGGTCTCACCTACAACACTTCTAATAAAAATGGGTTTGGCTAAATTATGCGCAAAATTAATACAATTTTTACAATATTAACACCCCACGCTGCTTTATTCTTTCGTTAAATTCTGGCCTAATATCTGCTAAGGTAGTTTTTATAAAATTATCAACTTACCGTTCTTTTTAGGTTCTTTGTACTACTTTATAAAATATTAGTTAAATGAGAAACACTTTTTACTTATGCCAGCTTGGCCTTCTCTTACTGGTGGCGGTGGCTTCGGGTTGTTCTACGTCCCGCACCATTACTGCCTCCGGCAAAGTAACCCCCCAGGGAAAATTTAAATTAGGCTACAATTCTGCTTTTAATGTGGCTACAGCTCCTTTGGCCGAAATAGATGATGTAACCCGTGCCGCCGTTAACGCCGTTAAAAACCGCGACTCGTTATATTTAGAAGATGTACAACCTTTAACCGAGGGTTTGTTGGCTTACTCTTTAGACCCCGTAGGCACCAGTTCTGAATTTTATATCCGGTATGGCCTGGCTCCCAGGGTAGATATGGGTTATAAATATGCCTCCGGGGCCCACGTGCTGGATGCCATGTACCAGTTTTTAGGTTCTACCGGTACGCCGGCTAATCCCGGCCCGGAGGGGCTTTACGGCAGCATTGGATTACAGTACTCGGGACAGAATGCCAGTTTGCCCTCTAAACTTGGCTTGCGTACCTTGAGTTCTATTTTAAATTATGAATTATCGCGCAAAGACATTCTGATTCCGTTGGTTTTCAGCTATTCTTTAGGTCCCGAAGAAGAAGTAGGTAATATTTCGTGGGGCCTGGTTTACAGCCATAGCTTTATTAAATACGGGTTTGCCCCCGGCAAATTATTCCGGAAGTATGCCGGTAACATGGTAGAGAAAGTAAATCCTTTCACAAACAAAGAAAACTATGCCTCATACGGGGCTTTCCTCAACGCCAAACTAGGCTACAAATATGCGTATGTAGTACCCGCCATTAGCATCTACTACCAGAACTACGGCAACTATGAAATTTTTGGCCTTCAGAGCCGCAATTACAAAGGCGTAACGATTGTTCCTTCACTGGGCTTACAGTTTAATTTAGGCTACGACAAGAGAAGGTAAGCCAGGCCCAAACCACTACCTTTTTTTATAGCCGGCAGATTAAAGCTTAACAACCTTTAGCCTGCCAGCTATATTTTTTTGTTTGGGTGCTAATGTAGTTTGGTAAAATAAGCTATTCCTTCCGGTTTCAACTATGCATTTTAGTCATTCAACCGGTTGCTTCGGGCTTTCAAATACATTTTAGTGCATTACACTACATCATTCTGCATTTTTGCATTGTTCCTGGCTGGTAATAACCAGAGTTGGTTCCTTAACATTGGAGCAACCGAATTATAATAATTTTTAGCCAGAGACAAAATAAATTAGGTTTGAAACAACAATAATGTTGCTTTTTAAATATTAATTAAATTTATTTAAGCTATATTTTGATATACTATATTCTAAACACTTAATAAAATTCATCTAATAAATTAAACACTAACTATTTACATTATCTAAAAACTAAAAACCCTATGAAAACAAAAATTTCTACCCTATTTGTGGCTGTTACATTGTTACTGTCGTCGTGCGCGAAAGAATCTTTCTATTTCACAAATACCGGTACCAGCTACGGTTCTAAAAAAGTAAAATCAGAAACGCCGGCTGCCGTAGCAGACGAGCAGGTTGCCGCAACTGACTTAGTTACTGCTACCGAAACAGAAGTAACCGCTCCCGAAAACCTAACTGCCAGTACCGAAAAAACAGCTGCTATCAATACCAAAGATTTTACCAAAGCAAAACCATTATACCAGGCTAAAGTTACCGCACCGGTAAAAGCCGAAAAAGTTTCTAAAGTAGCACAAGCCAAAGCTGCTATTAAAGTAAACAAGCAAGTAAAAGCTATTGTTAAAGAAGCCAAGAAAAACGATATTGCGGGTACTGCGGCCGAAGGTAAAAGCCAAATGATTGCGGCTATTCTGGCCTTTGTGGTAGGTGTATTAGGAGTTCACCGCTTTTACTTAGGTTATACCGGTATTGGTATTGCCCAGCTTTTAACGTTAGGTGGTTGCGGTATTTGGTCGTTAATTGACTTAGTAAGAATTATTATTGGTGATTTGAAACCAAAAGGCGGTGATTACGCCGAGAAATTTTAAGTAAATTGAAAAAAGGTAATTATTTACTTGGAGTAAAAATTAGCGGCTACTTACTGGTGCCGCTAATTTTACTTTGCTTACCCGCCGACTTTTTTGATAAAGGACAGTCGCTGTGTTTAAGCAAGTTGCTGGCCGGGGTCGAATGCTATGGCTGTGGCATGACCCGGGCCATTATGCACCTGATTCATCTGGATTTTAAAGGCGCTTATGAATTTAACAAACTGGCGTTTGTTTCTTTTCCGGTACTAAGCTTTTTGTGGCTGCAAGGTTTCCGGAAAGATTTTAATCAATTCAGGGCATATAAAAGCACCAAAAACCAAGTCGCTGCCGGCTAAATAATTACCTGCATACTTATAAAGAATAAGCCCTAACCAATAATCTGGTTAGGGCTTGTTCTTTTATAACCCAGGCTTTAGAGCAGCCCCGACTTCTCTTTTTTCTTTTAAATTTCTACGCTTAATCAATAAACTGCACACCCAGCATCTGAATGGCGGCGGCGGCGGCTTCTACGCCTTTATTGCCGTGCTTACCGCCGGCTCGGTCCCAGGCTTGCTGCTCGTCGTTGGTGGTTACCAGGCCAAAAATAACGGGTTTGTTAAACTTCAGACCTACTTTAGTAATACCGTGGGCTACGGCGTGGCAAATATAATCATCGTGCTTGGTTTCGCCTTTTATAACTACCCCTAAACATATAACGGCATCAATATCGTTGCTTTGGGCCAAAAATTGCGCGCCTAAGGTAAGCTCAAAAGAACCGGGTACTGTTATGCGTTGAATATTTTCGGGTTTAGCGCCGTGTTTCAGCAGGGTTTCGTAAGCGCCCTGGCAAAGCACATCGGTTATGGCTTTGTTCCATTCGGCTACTACCAGGCCAAATCGTTTTCCAACAATTTCTATCAGGTTATCAGAGTTATATTCACTAAGATTTTTTAATGCTGTAGCCATATGCTTTATTTCTATTTCCGGGGCGACTTACTCCAGAAAGTTTTTAAATATTTAAAAGGTTTTGCGCCTAAAATAAACAACAAACTTCTATAAATAAAACAGCGGCATCTTTATCATCGGGCTGATGACAAAGATGCCGCTGATTTTATGTAATCTTTTATCTATTACTTACCAGCCAGCAGTTCGGCGCGAGCCTTGTACTTCTTCGCATCGGTCACTTCGGCTGCATTCGGGTAACTGTTAATAATTTTATCGTAAGCTTCTACAGCCCCATTATAGTTATTGCTTTCTTCGTAAGCCATACCGGCTTTGAGTAAATATTGCGGGGAGAAAAATTCGTTGGCTTTGTAGTTAGCTGCTTTCATATATAATTCAGCGGCTTCCTGCTTCTTGCCTAACTCCATTTGGGCATCGCCCTGTAAAGAAAGCGCCCGCCCCTGCAAAATCAGGTCATCCGATTTATAATCTTCTAAATAATTAAGAGCTTCCTGGTATTTACCTTGTTTTAAGTAAGCTACCCCGGCATAAAATTTAGCCAGATTACCCGCTTTGGTACTGCCGTATTCGTCGGCAATGGCTACAAAGCCTTCGTGCTGGCCATCACCTTTTAAAGCAACGTTTAAAGAATCGGCTTCGAAATAATGTACCGCCTGAAACATGGCCGCCTGGGCTTCTTCATTCTGGCTACTACGGAAGTTGTAGAACAAAAGTCCGCCTACAACCGCCGCTGCAATAACGGCAAATAAACCAAGCAACACATTTCGGTTTTTCTTCACGAAGTCTTCCGACCCGTGCGTTAAGCGATCGGCTAATACATCCGGATTTTCCAGAATTTCTAAATCGCTTTCTTTTTTAAGGGTATTCTTTGCCATTTTATTATTAATTGTTAATCGTTATTCGTAAATGGTTGCTCGTGGTGGTAACAGAAATAATTTGTAATTTATTCAAAAAATATTTAAATATTTATAATCGAATAACGAATAACCAACAACGAACAACAATATTAGTCCTGTATGTAAGGGTAATCCTGCTGCGCGTAGATGTCTTTGTACAACTCGTCAGGGGTTGGGTAAGGCGATTTCTCCGCAAATTCAACCGATTCGAGCACCTGTTCTTTAATGCGGGCGTCAATTTGTTCTAAATCCTGTTCAGTAGCAAAGTTGTTGTCCAGAATGGTCTGGCGCACTACTTCAACGGGGTCCTGGTTGCGGTAAGTCTCCAACTCATCTTTGGTCCGGTATTTAGCCGGGTCCGACATAGAGTGGCCTTTGTAGCGGTAAGTTCTGAATTCCAGCAAGGTTGGGCCTTCGCCGGCACGGGCGCGTTCAGCGGCTCTAGCTACGGCTTCGTGCACATCTTCGCAACGCATGGCGTTAACCGGCTCCGATGGCATTTCGTAAGCACTGCCCAATTTATATAATTCGGTTACGTTAGAAGTCCGTTTTACCGAAGTTCCCATGGCGTAACCATTATTTTCAATTACAAATATTACTGGCAGTTTCCACAACATAGCCATGTTTAAAGCCTCGTGGAAAGCACCTTGCCGCACGGCGCCATCGCCCATGTAGCAGATACACAAATTGCCGGTTTTGTTATACTTCTCGGCAAAAGCAATACCGGCTCCCAGCGGCACCTGTGCGCCCACAATACCGTGGCCACCCACAAAGTTTACTTCTTTGTCGAAAATGTGCATAGAACCGCCTTTGCCTTTAGAGCAGCCAGTCGCTTTGGCAAATAATTCGGCCATAACGGCGTTTGGCGAAGTACCTAATCCCAGCGGATGCGCGTGATCGCGGTAAGCGGTAATCCATTTATCATCTTTATTAAGCGCGGTAATAGCGCCGGCGGCACAAGCCTCCTGGCCAATATATAAGTGGCAAAAGCCTTTTATTTTTTGTTGTCCGTATAACTGCCCGGCTTTCTCCTCGAACTTACGCATCAACTGCATCATCTCGTACCAACGCAGGTAAGTTTCCTTGGAGAATTTAAGGTCCGAATTTACCTTTGTTTCGGGCATTTGTTTCGTAATTGCCATAACTTATGTTCCCAATTCTGTTTAGAGTGCGAAATTAATTAAAAAATATCTATCAAAGAAATTAATGATCCTCGAAAATATAAGTTTACTTTATTTTAAAAACTATGAAGAAGCGGATCTTACTTTCTCTCCTCATATAAATTGCTTTATCGGCGACAACGGCAGCGGCAAAACCAACCTGCTCGATGCTATCTATTATTTATCGATAAGCAAGAGCGCTTTCACCGCCTCCGACCTGCAGAATATTAAACAGGGCGAAGATTATTTCATGATCCGGGGTAAATTTGATACCTTACAAGCCCACAAAGATGTCATTCAGTGCACTTTCCGGACGGGTCAGAAAAAAATAATCACCCACAACAAAACACCTTACGAAAAAGTAAGCGAGCATATTGGCCGCTACCCGGTGGTGCTTATATCTCCCTATGATACGGATTTGATCCGCGAAGGAAGCGAAGAGCGCCGGAAATATTTCGACAGTTTGCTCTCGCAACTCAATCACGAGTACCTCGAAACGCTCATCCGTTATAACTATTTATTAAAGCAGCGCAACTCTTTATTAAAGCAGTTTGCCGACCGTAATTATTTCGACCGCGATTATTTGCAGATTTTAGATGAGCAGTTGGTACCGGCCGGTGAGCAGATTTCAACTATTCGGGAGGCCTTTTTGGCGGAGTTTGTACCAGTATTTCAGAAACACTACGAGCATCTCTCCGACAGCCACGAATACGTAAGCCTGCAATATAAAAGCCATTTACCCGGCGCCAACTTCTCCTTATTACTAGCCGAAGCCCAGCGCAAAGATTTGTTGTTGCAACGCACTACGGTTGGTACGCACAAAGATGATTTTGTTTTTTTAATTGATGGCTGGCCCATAAAAAACTATGGTTCGCAGGGGCAGCAGAAATCTTACGTAATTGCTTTAAAGCTCGCCCACTTCGAGATTGTAGCCCGCTACAAAGGCCAGAAACCCCTGCTCCTGCTCGACGATATTTTTGACCGGCTAGATGAAAAACGCATTACTAAACTGATGCAACTGGTAGCCAACCAAACGTTTGGGCAACTGTTTATCACCGATTCGCATTTGGAACGTACCAATGCAATTTTGGCCGGATTATCCGAAAATATTGTGCGTTATGGAGTGGCAAATGGCACGGTTGCCCCTTTCTAATGCGAGTAAGATTAACCCGACGATTGTAATTAATATTGCCTAAATTTAGCTTTGAAATACAGCGCTTACTAAATATTAAACTTGTGGCTTATTACAAAAGACCCAACAAAAATAATTACCTGGATAAAAACATTCATGCCCGTAAGGCAGACATCCAACCTTTAAAAGATACTATTCAGGAGCTACTCAAAGCTTACCGTATTCAGGGTAAGGTTACCCAGGCACAAATTATTGGCAGTTGGGAAAAAATAATGGGCAAAGGCATTTCGCTTAAAACAAAAGAGTTGTATTTTCAGGATCGCAAGCTTTTTGTTGCCTTAACCTCCGCCTCTTTAAAACACGAGTTAATTATGTCTAAGACGCGGGTTATTCAATTAATAAACGAAGAAATCGGACAGGATTTCATTCAGGAAATTGTATTCTTATAATATCTTAAATCAATTTTTAAACAAGTTGGTATTTTGCAATTTATTACCGAACTAATTAGTTGCAGAATTCATTCAAAGGCACTTAACTTTGAGTATGCCTTTGAAAAATTACATTTACCCAATCTCTCTGATTTTTCTTTTTTGTTTTGATTTAAGGGCGCAATCGGGCAGTTGGCTGCCAGTTGGGGCCGACTTAAGTTATCCCCGCACGCTTTTAAAAGCCAGTCAAGTTGCTTCTGTTCGGAATTCTTTAAGCAATGGCATAAATTTTTCGCTATACAGTGGGTTGTACAACAGCATCAACGGCTCCATTCCCGGAGATAATACAGCTAATGATGGGCGCCGGGCCCGGGCCACTTTTGCTAAAAATACTGCTTTCGTAGTTTTAATCGACCGCAAGCCGGCCGGTTCTACCCTCACCATTTTAGCGCCGGAAGAAAGAGCTAACTTCATTAACAATTTAAAAGCGGCGCTTGAAAACATAAATACTAACGTAGAGGCTTTTCCTTCTTACACCAACTGGCAGTGGCGCTCTAAAGAGCTTATTGATTACATGATAGCCTATGATCTATTGCGGGGTGTTGGTGAAGACGAAACTTCCATGGTGACCAGCAAGGCCAAATTGCAGCAATTTGCCGGGAACTTATACACCCAATCCGTTGCCAATATATTCGGATATAACTTTTACAACAGCGTTAAAAACAACCACGCCCTCATGACGGCCGCAGCTTTAGGTTTATCGGCGGTGGTATTAAACGATGCTACCAGCACAACTGCTGCCCAACAGCCTGTCAACTGGATTAATAACGGCCTGTATAACATTGATAACGTGTTATGGCGCGATGCCAAACGGCAGTCCGATTCAACGGCAGTAGCGGGCTATGCCGAAGGTCCTTATTATTTTAAATACGCTTTTTTAAACGTGCTACCTTTTGTGCGGGCTATGGGTAATTTTTTGCCCGATGGCAGAAACCGCTATACCTATAATGGGGCCAGCCGTAGCATCCGAAACCCTTATTATGACCACAAGTTTGATTTGCTTTATGAATGGATGTCGGCGATACTGATGCCCGACGGCCGCTACCCGGCCCTGGAAGATTCGTATGTAGACATGGGAATGCCGGAATTGGCCTTAACCGGTAAAAGCCGCTATGTACAACCGCTCGCTCTGAAAAACTTAGCCCCCAATCAGCTAAACAGCCTAACCGCACAACTCCGCGATTTAACGGTAGATATGCGGGCCGCCTACCTGGCAGCCAATATTACTCCGGCCGAAGCGGCTAACAGCACCTTAACGGTATTACCTAAAAGCGGCAACCTGGTCTTCCGGTCGGGCAACGACTCACTAGCGAATTACCTGCACCTGTACGGCAAAAATGGCTTGGCTCAATCGGTAACGGGCGGCCACAACCACGGCGATGCCAGCAGTTTTATTTTACACGCCAAAGGTCAATTGTTGGCTTTAGATGCCGGCTATCTCAGTTCCAGCTACCGCGACTCGGTAGGCAAAGCCACCAACCACAACTTAATATTAGTAGATGGCGCCGGACCGGCTATTGGTACCGACGGCACTACCAACGACGCGGAAGCTTTTATTCAGAACACCTTTAACACCCGGCAACTGGCTTACGGCGAAGTTCGTACTGCTTATTTAGGTACCAATATTACCCGCAAAACCCTGCAGGTCCGCAAAAATTATTACTTACTGGCTGATTTTGTAAATGCCCCGGCCGCGCATAACTACACCTGGCAACTACATGGCTACGGCCTGGAAAACGGCACTGCCGCCACCGGCACCTTTACCGATAATTTAGCTACCCAACAGGAAGGAATCTGGCAGAAAAACGGGGTAAATTTAAAAGCCCACGTTACGGCTACCGGCTCCGCTGACGCTTATACCAAAGGCACTAATATACACGAAGTAACCTATAACAAATCGGAAAAACATACTACCTTACTTGTGCAAAAGAACGGCGTTACCCAAACGCAGTTTTTAGCACTTCTACACCCCTATACTACTAACGCTGCAACGGTAACCACCACCAGCACAAATAATACCGCCGGCCTCGCCGCTACCAATGCCGCTTACCAGGATATTGCCTGGGCGCAGGCCGATACCAGTTACACCACTTACAGCAACAATAATTTGCCGGAAGTTGGCTCCGATGCCCGGCTCACCTTTTATTCGCAGGATAACACCGGCAGTTTTGCACAGGCCTTTGTAGAGCAAGGCACTACTTTACAGTATGGCGCCAGCCAGGTGCTGCAATCAACCCAAAGAGCCAATATTAACTGGCAGCAAACCGATTTAACCCATTACGAAGGCTACGTAAGCCGCAATACCAGCTTAACCCTGGCTCTTCCGGCCCCGCCTACCACAGTAGTGGGTGCTAATATCTCCGACTATAATTATAACATCACCGCCGGCACTTTAGCTATCGAGTTTTCCGGCCCTTCTAATTTTGGAGTAATTACCCAGAATAATGCCTTACCGGTAAGATTAATTAATTTTAAAGCCGCGCGCCAGGAACACATCATACAACTCAACTGGCAAACGGCAGTAGAAAATCAGAATGCGGGCTTTACAGTGCGCCGGAAATCCGAAGGCGAAAAAGAATTCCGGCCGATTGGGTTTGTAGCCGGCAAAGGCAATTCCCAAACCTTAAGCTTTTACCGTTTCGAAGATAAAACGGCTCCTTCCGCGGCTATTAATTATTATCAGTTAATACAAACCGATTGGGACGGCAAAACCCATACCTCGCCGGTTATAGCGGTGCAAGGCCGAAATTACTTAAGTCCCGAACTGACGGTGTTTCCGGTACCGGCAGCGGAATATTTGCAGGTAAACCTCCGAGGTGTTGCAGCGGCTGATAATTTACATTTACAGCTTTATACTTTAAACGGCGAAGTAGTTTTACACCAGAAATTTTCGAACGAAACCAGCTTAAATGTAAGTAAGCTTAAACCCGGTTTGTATTACCTGCGGGTTCTGGATGTAAATGGTCAGGTTATTACCGCTGGAAAAAAGATAATCATCAACCATTAATTTTACCGGGTTAAAAGATTAGGATTATTATCTTTCGGTGTTAATAAATTTAAGGCATTATTTATGATACTTCCGGAATTCAGAGCGGTAGCCTACTCCCAAACAACTTTAACCGAATTAATGGTACCGGCTTATGCCAATTTCGGGGGCAAAATACACGGTGGCATTCTGCTCTCGCTTATGGATAAAGTGGCTTATACCTGCGCGGCCAAACACGCCGGCAATTATTGCGTTACCGTAAGCGTAGATGGCGTAAATTTTCTGCAACCCGTGGAAGTAGGCGAACTCGTATCGTTAATGGCTTCGGTAAACTACGTGGGCCGCACCTCTATTTTGCTAGGTATAAAAGTTATTGCCGAAAATGTTAAAACCGGTACCGTAAAGCACACCAATACCTCCTACTTCACCATGGTGGCCAAAGACGAAAGTAATAAACCCACCCAGGTACCCGGTCTGATACTCGAAAACCGGGAAGAGGTACGGCGCTTTCTGGAAGCGATTAAACGCAAAGAGATGAAATCCTTGTTCCAGGAAGAATTTAACAATGCCAAAACCAACTTAACTATAGAACAGGAACTCAACCGGCTGGAAGGCGAGCGATGCAAAGTAAGCTACCTGAATCTTCCGGCTTCCCGGCATAAATAAAAGCTTTAATCCCACTAAGTTTCCAGACCCAATTTTTCGGTTAAAAACTTAAAAGCATCAGCACGCTGCCGGAGGAAAATATTTTATTATTAACTGTACTAAAAGCTGGCATAATCATCTACCCAATGGCGGCAGCTAACCTCAAAATAATACCCAGCCCGGGAGAAGATAATGCGCTAATAACAGCGTAAACACATTGAACCTGAACCAGTACAGAAATGTTCTGCCTGCACCATTTACCCGTATAATTTCTAAAGTTTAGGAAAGCTAAGCTCCGACAATCAAACTGGTACCTAAATCACAGGTTAATTTCATGAATTATCGATATAAAGAGCGGGGGCCAGCTACGTACCATAAGGCACAGCAGGTACTTACTTATTTAAAGCCTTACCGGCTTTGGCTAGGTGGTGCCCTGCTGCTGATTATTTTCGGCGCAGCTCAAACCCAACCGGTAATGCCAACTGCTATTGTACTAAAACCAATAACTACCCCAATTACCCCTAAAGAATTTTTTGTAGCCGGGGTAGTAGATGAGCGCCGCGACCGCAAAGCCGTGGCTTATCTAGTACCGCCAACCAGTACTCCGGCAAAACCCAGTCCAACTCAGCCCATCGATTTAGAAGGAGGCGGCCTACCCGCCATCCGGCAATTCATTCTGCAGGGCATGCGCCGGAATATGAAGCTGCGGCCGGTGGTGGTACGCGTAAAAGAATTTAAATTAACCGAAACCGCTAATGCGAGCGGTTGGGTAGATGGACAGGTAAGTGTAGTTCTAGCGTTTGATATTCAGAACGAAGGCAAAACCATGCGCTCGGTAGATTATAAAGGCGGCGCACGATATAGGAGGCACCCCAACCAGTTTACCGTAATAGAACCAACCTTGCGGCAATCGCTGACCGATGCTTTAAACTATTTGAACGGCTGGATGGAAAAGAATGCCCACCATACCGAAGAACTGGCCCAAGGGCTCAAAGTAACGTTTAAAGATTTTAACCAGAACACCGATCCTGATACGTTGTTTTACAACCCGAAAAACCCACTGACCTGGAGCGATTTCCGGGCGGAGCCGCGGGGTGGCCGTTTTGCGGCCGCGGTTTTCCCCAGCTTTGCTTACGAAGGCGAAAGCAAAACCATTAATGGCGTGGTGCATCTTCATATAACGGTAAAAGTTTTTGTGGTGCGCGATGCTTCCTGGGTACGGGCGGGCCGCGATGATTATGGCTTAAACCACGAGCAGCGCCACTTTGATATTGTAAAACTTATAGCCGAACGGTTCAAACAAAAAATTAAGCCCAGTGCCCTCACTGTAGAAGATTACAACAGCATTATTCAGAACGAATTTTTGGAATCGTGGCGCGAAATGACACGATTACAGGAACAATACGATAGCGAAACCGGGCACGGCACTAACCACCCCAGTCAGGAAGCCTGGAACCTACGCATCGACGAAGAACTACGCAAGTTCGGGGTCCGCAAGTAAGCTACCAGGTTAAAACCTGGTTAACAAATTGCCAGCCTGCACAAATCCCTGACAAGGCCATAAAATAGTACCCTTTATTGTGCTAAAGGAGTTGTAAGGCAGCAGCGCCTTTGCATAGAAAGTAAAAGTGACGGCTACTTGTTTTATTAATTATCAAAATATATTTATCGAATAACAATAAATACATTTTGATAATTAATAAATTATTATTTCTTTTGGTCGAGTTAAAAGCCTCTAAACTTATTATGCTATGAAAACCTTAGGCCAATATTCCCTCTCCGCTTTCCTAAAATTTATTATTTACGCCAGCTGGTATATTCAGCTTTTTTTTCTGGTGCTGCTCACGGTACTTTTAACCATAAGCTTTATTGCTAAAGATAACATTCAAAGCGATTTAACGGTACGATTAACCCAAAGTAAGCCGATGGCGGTTACGCCTGCGCCAACTGCCACTAATATTAATAACGTTACCTTAAAATTAAACGCCGGCGAATTGTACTTTACCCAAGACAAAAGCGTCCCTCTGGTAATTTATAACCTGGGTGTTATGTGGATTGGCTTTGCCATTTCGCTGGGCATTACCAACCTGCTGCGCAAAATATTCGACAGCCTGACGGATAACAACCCGTTTGTAATTGAAAATGCGCAACGCCTCCGGCAGATTGCCTTGTTAATTATTTTAATTGCCCCACTCACTTTTATGCGCGATTTATTTCTGAACTGGTATTTGCGGCAAAACTTTGTTATTGACGGCAGCGTCATTCAAACCCACCTGACGCTCGATTTCAAAACCGTATTTATTGGTTTAATTTTGCTGATAATTGCCGAGATATTCCGGATTGGTACCCGGTTAAAAGAAGAGCAGGAATTAACCGTTTGAACCCGATGCCGATTTATATTAACTTAGATTTACAACTGGTAAAAAAGAAAATGTCGCTGACGGAGCTTTCGGAGCGGGTTGATATTACGATGTCTAACCTATCTATTCTGAAACAGGGTAAAGCCAAAGCAGTGCGCTTTTCTACGCTCGAAGCCATTTGCCGCGAACTGGAATGCCAACCCGGCGATATTCTGGAATACAAAGCCGAGTAATGCCCAATGGTCGGCTATGCTGGTACTTACCAATTACTAAACTATTAATTCGGATGGATGCGATTTATTCTGAGCGCTTAAAGTTAGTACCTCTAACCAACCGGCAATTGCAATTATGGGCGCAGAGCCGGACCGCTCTCGAAAAAGAATTGGGCCTGAACGCCAATATCATTCAGATGGATACCCAGATTGCGGCCGAGCTACAGGACGCTTTGCTGAATACCTGGCTACCCGGTACGGCGGCTCACCCCAACCATTATTTTTGGGTAACCAACTGGGAAATTATTTTGCCGGAGAAGAATATATCGGTGGGTGGTATTGGTTTTGCCGGTTTACCCGACGCGAACGGCGAAACCATGGTGGGCTACGGCCTAGATGCAAAACACCACGGTCGAGGGTACGCTTCTGAAGCGTTGGCTTGCCTGTTACGGTGGGCTTTCGGGCACGAGACTTTAAAAGCCGTGATAGCTACTACCCCACCCGATAATTACCCGTCGCACAAAGTGCTCACGAAAAACGGCTTTACCAACCTGGGCCACCTGGACCCGGAATATATTTACTGGCGACTGGAGCGAAGTAATTTTTAAAGAAATAGTCAATTTTAAGGCAGAGGCTGAAATTGCTCCTGCATAACACGCATTATTATTGGTTATGTTAAGCTGTTCTGACTATTGTAACCCGAACCGGAAAGGCAAAGCATGAACGTAGGCTCTTGGCACACCTTCTTCCATAGCCGGTTTAAAATCTGGCATGGCGCGCGCCACCCGTAAAGCTTCCCTATCCAACGATGAGGAGACCTTTTTTACCACTTCTGAGCTAATAAATTTGCCGGTTTCATCAATAATTACTTGCACCACAACAACTCCTTGCTCTTTGTCTCGCAGTGCCGCCGCCGGGTATCTTAAATTATTCGTCAAAAATTTAAGTAATGCGTTAGGCCCACCCGGGAATTCCGGCAGTTCTTCGTGCGGATAAAAGCTGACCGCTGTTCCGTCCTCGTTAAAACATTCACCAACTTTCAGCTCCCCCTTAATAAAGTTTTCGCGGCGCTTAAGTTGCCCGCTAGCATAGTACCCAACAGCCTGCCCTTCTTTTTTGCCTTGCCGGTACTGGGTAGTGTAATATAACTGACCATTTTTATGCCATTTTTGGGCTAAACCTTCCGGAAAAAATACACCTTCGGGAGTTTTGATAAAGTTGGTTTCGGCATGTTTCTCACCGGTTATAAAATAAGTAATTTCGGTTTTGCTGCTTTTTCCCTTATCTGTAAATTCTGTAACTTTATAATAGGCCGCGCCTTCTTTTCCGGGTAATAAATTAAATTTCTGGCCAAAATATTCCGGGTCGGTTTGGCTAAAAGCTGATAAACTAAGCGTTAAATAAGAAACTATAACAAGTAGAAAGCGCATGAATAAATTTTTTATATAAAATCAACCTATTATTTAAAATTAGGTTGATTGTTCATCCTGACAAACTTCTGTAAAAACTTATTTTGTTTTCCCGAACCATAATGTACTTGGCTAAAAAGCGATTCATTGTTTTATAGGTGTGGTTATGTGCTTTAGCCTTTTCAATCAATCCAACCAGTATAGAAAGGGTGTAGTAATTGATAGGGAATATAAGTTGATAAAAAAGCATACTATTACAATGACAATCAATAAATTTCGATTATGCGTCCCTCTATCAGTTTTATCATATTTTAAGGCAAATAATATGAGGCTAGGAATTGAAAGAATTAGAAAAGAGTTTGTCGCCAAACTTTGGTTTTTATAAACTATATTTAATTCTTCTGTCTTAACTTTATCACCTAATAGATTATAATACAAATAATCAGAAAGCCCTAAAACTATTAATGGGATAATTAGGGAACCTACACCAATTAAATATCCACTACCATTTTTAATAATCCATGCTTTTATAGAATTATTTCTAAGTAACTCAGTTTTATAAACTCTTTGAGATTGATATACATGTGCCATTAAAACTAATGGCCCTACGATTAATAAAACTATCTTCAAATAATTCTCAAAAGTCCAATGCGCCATTTTACTTATTTCAATTACACCTAACCATAACTAAATTACACCACCGGGTACTTCCATTCGCCGCGGTACTCGCGGCTGAGTAATTTATTGGCTTCGGGGTCGTTCAGGATAATTTCTTTGTCGCCGTCCCAGGCTATGCTGCGGCCTAGTTTGTACGAGAGCATACCCAGCAGAGCCATATTAGTAGAGCGATGGCCTATCTCAATGTCACAAACCGGTAGTTGTTTGCTTTTTACCGATTGCAGGAAATTGGCCCACAATTGCTTAATATTCTGACTGTCGGGCTGGTTTAGCCTGGCGTCTTCGTGCAATACCGGCTTGTTTTTATCGGTGGGGTAAAAAGTCCAGCCCTGGTGCCAACCCATGTGAAACGTGCCTTCGGTACCATAAAAATAACAGCCCACGTTTTCACCTTTCTCGGCGTTATTTCCCGCAAACTGACGGTGCTCCCAGTTTACGGTAAAATCTTCGAACTCGTAAGTAGCTACCTGGTGGTCGGGCGCATCGGTGTTGTCTTGCCGGATAGCACGGCCGCCGGTAGAGAATATTTTACGCGGGAATTTTTCTTCGGTCCACCACAAAATCTGGTCGAGCCAGTGAATACCCCAATCGCCGAGTTGCCCGTTGGCATAATCTAAATAAGCCCGGAAGCCTTTCGGGTGAATGGTTTTGTTATAGGGCCGGAAGGGAGCCGGACCGCACCACATTTCCCAGTTCAAGCCCTGCGGGGCTTCGCTGTCGGGTGTTTTTTGACCGGGGCCGCCGCCGTAGTGTACAAACGCCCGTACCATCCCAATCTTGCCTGCTTTCCCGGATTTCAAAAATTCCATGCCCGATACATTATGCGGCGATACCCGACGGTGCGTACCCACCTGCACCATCCGGTTGTTCGCCCGGGCGGCTTTTACCATGGCTTTACCTTCATTTATGGTGTGGCTAATGGGTTTTTCTACATACACGTGCGCGCCCTGCTGCACGGCGGCAATAGTAATAAGCGGATGCCAATGATCGGGCGTAGCTACAATCACAATTTCGGGTTTTTCGCGGGCCAGCAACTCTCTGAAATCGCCGTATTTTTTGGGCTTATCGCCATTTAATTTTTCTACTTCCAGCGCGGCGGCCGTGAGCATATTTTGGTCTACATCGCATAATGCTACAACTTTAGATTCGCCGGCGGCAATGGCTTCGCGCAAAATATTCATGCCCCACCAGCCGCTACCTACCAAAGCCGTGCGGTATGGCCGGGTTTTTCCGGCTACCGAAATTAGGGGCAACGACCAGGCTGAATAGGCGACACTGGCGGCAGCCGAAGTTTTAATAAAATTTCGTCGGTTCATTGTTAAGAGTAGTTAGCAATTAGTAATTAGTTTTTAGTAATTATTTTTTCGATTACAAGCTAAAGCTATTAGAATGAAGTATGGGAAATTAGCTAAGGTATAACTCCAGAATTCTTAAATTTAAGCAGATGATAATTATTAAAAAAATCATCAGAAGTGTTATTCCAAAGGCCCTCCTTAATTTTTGACCGCCAGAATACTGTTTCCAAAAACAGAAAATCTGGTAAGTTTTCAGAAGACTTGCCAGTAATCCTATTCCGGTAAAAACGCTTTCAGCAAAAACGAATATTATCTTCGAAACTACAAGCCCGTTTAAATTTATATTTATTAAATAGGGAGACGATAAAATAGCAAGAGCCGTAATTCTTTCCATTGGTGCAAAAGCCAGTTTGGGCGTATGGGCAAGAGGTTATTTACTGATTAATCAATAGAGATAAAACATTCGATATTCTAAAACTCCCAAAGCACGGTGAGGATGAAAAGAGCGCCTTATTTTATAGCCAAATATATCCTGAGGCGCAAAACACCCTTTCTAAAATGCAAACTTTCCTCCGCATAAATACCTAATTTTTCAGGAAGCATAAAAATACTTGCCTGAGACTTAACCTTTTAATAAAAAAGGCAGTAATATCCCTTCCAAATAATTATTTATCAACCTCTTAAAACCGATGTGATGAAACATTTTTTTGACTATGATTTAAACAATCCCCAGGAAAGAATGGAGCGGTTCCAGAACTACCCCGAATTATCTAAGTTCTATATAGCGCTGCGGGAAGAACTATCGCAGGAAGAATACGAGAAGCTATACGAAGCAGAAAAAGAATCTTTTAAGGCATTAACCCCCGCCAATTCCCCGAAAAAGTTACAATGGATACGATAGCACCCACATATTATAATATTTGAAAAGGGTAAACAATAAAATGTTTACCCTTTTTCTTTTCTGGAAGCAAGGTATTTCTTTATTCTTCGCGCACGTACGGGTGCTGATATTGCAAAGCTTCTGCTTCGGTAATTATGGTGTAGGTATTCAGCATGTGGCTGCCTATCCCCGTGTTTAAACCTTTTACATACAAGCCCTCCGGCGACCGGTAAATAGCGTAATTATGCTTCCCGAACGGGTACAAATTATTGCTGCGCAACTCTTTGGCTTTGGTCAGGTCTAGCTGTTGGTTGTCCTGCGTAGTCACCAAAAATAGATTCTTATCTTTCATAACCGATAGATAATGGTTTTTAATTATTAAGACAAGTGTTTTACCTACCTATTACATACTCCAAAATAACTACATTCGTAAAGGTTCCTATTCAGGCTTCTGTTTAACCTGGCTTACTTCCTGGTTCCGCCGGTAATAGCAATTGCCTGGTCAGCTAATAAGGTAATTAAAAACGCAGTTTTTATACGACGGCATAATCATTATTAAAATATTACCCGTAGTAATATCAAATAATATCGAATAGGTATGACTGAAGACGAATTACTTAAGCATTTAAATAATGTTGAAATATCCGTAAAATATCAATCCTCAGTGCTGACAATATTGTAAAGAACATTACTGCTTCTCCGGTAAACCTGCACTGCAAAATACCAGTCAGCCGGTTTTAAGATTATAGCCGCCCGGTAAAAAGAAAAACTATCCCTACTGATAACTTAGCCCGACTCAGATTTAAATAAAGACAAATTTAACCTATTCGCTCCTCCTTTTTTTGACTAACCACTTCGGCAGTACCATTGCAATATTCTGAAGACTCCATCGATTGCGTAAAAAATATTTACAAAAATTTAACAATAACTTTAAATAATTACAAAATTTTCAAAATATTGATCTGTTTATTGCCTTATCTTCCGTACATTTAAATACTTTTTCTGTTTTAAATACAGTATTCTTACTCACATTGTTACCACCCATTGTTTAAAATGTTCTAACATGAAAAAAAGATTACATTGCCCGCAATATCTGTTCTGGGTACTGCCGTTGCTTCCTTTGCAGCCGAATCTGGCGCAGGCCGAAAGCACAGTAGCAGTAGCCGGGACATACACTTCCCCGGAGGCAAGTAAAGCGGCCGCTGCCTTCTTAAATAATAAAAGTACCAGCATCAGCTTTAAAAATAAGCTGGCAGAAGTTACCGTTCAGGGTAAAGTAACCGGCGAAAACAACGATGCGCTGCCCGGCGTTACGGTGCAGGTAAAAGGCACCACCACCGGTACCAGCACCGGCGTAGATGGTTCTTATTCGCTTACCGTACCAGATGGCAACGCTACTTTGGTTTTTTCTTATGTAGGTTACACTACGCAGGAAGTAGCCATTAATAATCGTACTACCTTAAACGTTACGTTGCGGCCCGATGCCAAAGCCCTGGAAGAAGTGGTGGTAGTGGGTTATGGTACCCAGAAAAAAGGTGATGTAACCGTAGCCGTGGCCAGCGTAGCGGGCGAAGCCATTGCCGAACGCGGTACGGTAAACCCGTTGCAAGCCGTGCAAGGCCAGGTAGCCGGGGTCGATATTTCGGCGGGTTCCGGTCGGGCCGGTACTAACTATAATATTCAAATCAGGGGGCAAAACTCTTTGGCCGGCGGCTCGCCTTTATACGTGGTAGACGGCGTAATTGTACCGGATATTAACTTCCTGAATCCGCAGGACATTGCCAAAATGGATGTTTTGAAAGATGCGGCTTCTACGGCAATATATGGTTCCCGGGGTTCTAACGGGGTAGTTATTGTTACCACCAAACAGGGTAATCTGGTAAAAGGCGGCGCTACTATCTCATACGACGGCTATACAGGTATCCGGCAAAACGTACGCATGCCCGATTTTATGGAAGGGCCAGAGTGGTGGGAATTCCGGCAAAATTCTTACATCGTACCGGAACTGATCGCGGGCAACAACCCTACTGATATTAGTACCGCCGGATCTAATAACCCGGAAGTAGCTCGCCGCATTGCCGAAAATGATTATACCAACTGGCGCGATCTGGTAATGCAAACCGGGGTACAAAACAACCATTGGCTTACGGTTTCGGGTACCAGCAGCAACAACATGCAATATGTATTGGGTGCGGGTTACCAAAACGAAAAAGGTAACTTAATTAACGAATATTTCGATCGGTATAACTTTAAAGCCAGCGTAGATCACAAACTCAACGACCACTGGGCGGCTGGTGCTGCCTTTAATTTTGCAATCTCCGAGATTGAACGGGGCAGTGATTTGGCTGTTACCAATGCCTTCCGGATGGCACCTATTTTTAAACCGTACGATGATCAGGGTAACCTGGTGTTCCGGCCGGGCCAGATTCCAATACCTGGTACCACCAACGTTACCAGTATGACTAGTTCAGTAAATCCTATTCTGGACAACCAGAATTCAGATAATAATACCCGCCGTTCGTTTGGGGTTGGTAATTTATACCTGCAATATTCACCTGTAGAAGGCGTAAGCTTCCGGTCTACTTTTTCGCCGCGCGTTACCTTCGAAAGAAACGGTCGTTTCTGGGGTTCGCAAACCGAAAGCCGGGGCGGCTTACAGCCGGCGGCCGAGTTGCGTAACAACGAAGCTTTCTCTTATATCTTAGATAACATAGTTACTGTAAACAAAGCATTTAAAGAACATAGCTTTACTTTTACCGGTTTGCACAGCATTCAGCAGGAGCGCTACGAAAGCAATTTTAGCCGGGTAACCAACCTGCCTTTTAATTCTTCTTTCTATAACCTGGGTACCGCTTCCAGCCGCGAGCGCATTGAAAGTGATTTCAGCAAAATATCGCTTATTTCGTACATGGGCCGGATCAATTACGCCTTCCGCGACCGCTATTTGGTAACCCTGGCCGCCCGCTGGGATGGTTCTTCTAAACTATCGCCAGGGAATAAATGGTCCTCGTTCCCGTCGGCGGCTATTGCCTGGCGCTTATCCGAGGAAAGTTTTATGGATGGTTTCGATTTCCTGACCGATTTAAAAGTAAGATTAAGTGCGGGGGTTGCCGGTAATAACAATAACATTAGTGCTTACGGTACCCAAATGAACCTGAGCAGCCCTACCTTCTACGATTTCGGCGGTACACTGGGCTTAGGTTATACGCCTAACCGCCTGCCCAACCCTGGCCTTACCTGGGAGCGAACCCGCGAATATGACCTGGGTCTGGATTATGCCTTATTTATGGGCCGCGTTTCCGGCTCTATTGATGTGTATGATAAACTTTCGCAGGGTGTAATCATGGACCGTGATGTGGCTATGGAAAACGGCTGGGTATCTATCAAAGACAACGTTGGTTCGGTAAGTAACAAAGGTGTGGAATTATCTTTAAGAACGGTAAATATTGCTACCGATAACTTTGAGTGGTCTACTACTTTTAACTTTGCCCGCAACAAAAACGCAATTGTGGAACTGCTGGATAAAAAAGAAGATTTACCCGGCAACGCCTGGTTTATCGGCGAGCCCATTAACGTAAACTACACGTATATTTTTGATGGCATCTGGCAGGAAAACGAAGCCGACCAGGCGCTTATTTACAAACAAATTCCCGGCATGGCCCGGGTAAAAGATATAGATGGCAACGGCGTATTAAATAATGCCGACCGCGCCATTATCGGGCAACGCGACCCCAAATGGACCGGTGGTTTCTCTACATCGGTCACGTACCGGGGCTTCGATTTTTCAGCTTCTTTATTTGCCCGCCAAGGCCACCAGGTGCTCAGCACGTTCCATCAGGAATTTACCAACTTAGCCGACCGCGGCCGGACCAAACTGGACGTGGATTATTACATGCCTGCTAATAATATTACCCCGGCTCGGGTTTCGAACACCTACCCTATGCCGGGCCGCCCCGGCGATTACTGGTCTTTGGTAGGGTATTACAAAGATGCCTCTTTTGTGAAAGTACAGAATATTTCGCTGGGTTACACGCTGCCGGCCAGCTTGCTGGAGCGGGTAAAAATTAAGAGCGTGCGGTTGTATAGCAATATATTAAATCCGTTTGTTTTCTCTGATTACGATGGTTTTGACCCGGAATACGCCGCCGAATCTTTAAATAATACCGGGGTTAGCACCGTTACTTACCAGTTTGGGGTAAATCTGAAATTTTAATCTGAATAGAAATGAAAAAGTATAATATATTAAGTTTAGTATTTATTTTCCTGCTCTCGGCCACCAGTTGCCAGGATTTTCTGGAAGAAGAAAACCGATCCAATATGGAATCGGACCAATATTATGCCACTGCTGAGGGCTACGATAAACTGGTGAATTCGGCGTACTCTACTTTGCGCACCGTTTACAGCGAGCCCTGGTTGTTTGCTGCCGGCACCGATTTATTTGTGGAAGGCCGCGATGCCCAGCCCAAAGGCATTAGCGAATACCGCGAACTAACGCCCGAGGAAGCCGCCGTAGAAGTTTTTTACCGCAACGCTTATACCGCCATTCAGGTTTGTAATACGGCCTTGTACTTCAACGACAAAACCGCCACCAACGCCAATTTACCCGTGCGGAAAGGCGAAGTTCAGTTTTTAAGAGCTTACTACTATTTCCTGCTGGTACAGAATTTTGGCGGTGTAGCCTTAGTTACCGATCGGTTTACGGCACCGCAGGGCTCGTTCCAGCGCAATTCGGCCGAAGAAGTTTATGCCTTTGTTTTGAAAGAAATGAACGAAGCGCTGGCAGCCGTACCAGAAAATCCATCTGAATTCGGGCGGGTATCTAAAAGAGCCATTCGGCATTATCTGGCCAAGGTACACCTGACCCGGGGTTACGAAACATTTGGTAGCCGCGAAGATTTCGTACAGGCTGCCGCCCTTGCCGATGCCGCTATTGCTAACCAAGCCTTAACCATTCCGTTCGAAACGCTCTTCTATCCGGGCAACGAACGCAATGCCGAAATTCTTTTCTCTATTCAGTACGACCCGGGTTCTATTCAAAATCCGCAATCGGGTGGTCATAACCAGAACTATTGGTTCGGGCCTTACATGGGTGGCCAGGGCGCTGCTCAAGGTTATCCGCAACGGGCTTACCGCTTGGTACCAACCATGTATTTGTTCGATGCTTTTACCCAGAACGATGCCCGGTTTGATGCCACTTTTATGCTGGAATATTATACCCGCTACTACGATTACTACGACAAGAGTTCCGAAAGAAATAACCTAAACGTACGGTTTTACTATGCGCCAAAATGGGCTTCGAGCCCGGCCGATATTGCCGCCTGGAAGGCCGCTAACCCTACCCGCCGCAATGCCGCGCAGGTAATTCCTTACTCCGCCGCCTGGGAAGCCTCTACCAGCACCGCTTTAGATAATGCCACGCCAGCTATTAAAAAGTTCGACGACCCCAAAGCCGCTTTTGGTAACCCCACCAGTACCCGCGATATTTTCCTGGCCCGCTTAGGCGAAACGTACCTGATTGCCGCGGAAGCTTACTTTAAATTAGGCGATAACGCTACGGCGGCTCAACGCATAAACGAGGTAAGAAAAAGAGCCGCTAAACCGGGTACTCCAGGCGCAATGGCCATTACACCAGCCGATGTAACCATTAATTTTATTCTGGACGAAAGAGCCCGCGAACTGGCCGGCGAATACCACCGGTGGTTCGACCTGAAACGTACCGGCACCTTAGTAGAAAGAACCCGTTTGTACAACCGCGATATTCGCAACTGGTTTAACCGGGGCATTAATCCTTTTGAAGGTGCCGGCGGTGCCCTGAAAGTGCTGCGCCCGATTCCTTCCCGTGCCCTTATCCTGAACGAAGGGGAATTTGAGCAAAACCCAGGTTACTAAGCGGCCCCGCTTGTAAATAAAAATACCTGGCCTGAATTTTCAGGTCAGGTATTTTTATTTACAATATTCTCCAATAAAACTTTTCTTCAATTTTCCGCCAATAAATTCCTTTAAACAGGCCGGCAGGTATCTATTACTTTCACCCGGTTCTTTCAACCACACTAAAATGGCCTCTTAAAACAATATAAGACAAGCCCAGCACATTTAAAGTAGTGGTTCCGAGCAAAGCCACCAAAACCGTATCGCCTAAGCCAATATTCTTTTTATTCATCAGCAAAATATACAGCACGGCTATTAACCAGAGGGTAACTACGGCGGCGGTCCAGACGGCAAGCCATTTGCGGTGCGAGGTATCTTCGCGGTAACGCTGGTTTTCGAATAAGCGGCGCTGGGCCATTAAATCGCCCGAGTCTATGTCAGCGTCGGGATCTTGGCTGGTGGGCCGCGATCCGATAATATCTGCTAAATTCCTGGCCACGTATATTTATATCTCAATTTCAGAAAAATATTCTTTTATGTACTCGTTCGGAATGGGCTGGTTCCAGGTAAAAGAAGTTTCTTTCGTAGTTTTATCCCAGGGGCTGCCCGGCATATGCGACCAGTCGGATAGTTGGGTAGCGCTGAATGGGGCATAATTATCTATAATTTTATTTAAAGCCTCCGTAACGGCCGGGTCCCCGGCAATCTCTTTCAGCGAATCGTCGGATACCTCAATTACTTTATCAAAATCAACGCCTTTCCGGGTTTTAGGAAACACCGGCCCAAATGGCCAGGCTTTGGGCTTCTCGTCTAATAAAACATGGTTATACCGGGCCAGAAAATAACCGTAGGCAATAAAAAGTAATTTCTGTACCTTGGTTACATTCAGGACAATACCTTTTTTATAGGCCAGCGCCAATAAATATTTAGCAACAACGGTACTATCGTAGGTAGTCATAAATTTTATCTTGGAGTAAATTTATAAATAATAATACCATCATCCAACTTGGTTTAATTTACTGACTATTAACGGCATACTACTGCTACCAGCGTCAATAAAAAAGCTTACCTAAGAAATAAAATAAGTAAATAGGCGTATTATTTTACTTTTTTTACTAAATATTGGTTCTCTTTATACTTATTTCTATCGTAGAAAAGAGAAATGCCTGCAAGTTAAAGGTATCTGTGGCTAATTACCTGGGCAACATGCGTAGGGCAATAGCCTTGTGCCGGCCAATTAATCATTGACCTAAATAAGACTATACATGTTTTTTAGAGAAGCCAAAATAGAAGACATCCCTAAGATGCACACCGTTAGAATGGCCGTGCAGGAAAATAAATTGTCGGACCCCGCGCGCATTACTCCGGAAGATTATACCCTGCTGCTAACGGAACGAGGCAAAGGCTGGGTTTGCGATGTAGAAGGTGATATTCTGGGCTTTGCTATTGTAGACTTACAGGAAGCGCTGGTTTGGGCTTTGTTTGTTTTGCCCGAGCAGGAGGGCAACTTTATCGGCCGTATGCTCCACGACATGATGATTTCCTGGTGCTTCTCACGGGGTATTCCAAAATTAACCTTAACGACTGCTCCCGGCACCCGCGCCGAAAAGTTTTACCAGAAATCGGGCTGGCAAAAAATAGGTATTACCGAAACCGGCGAAGTACAGTTTCAGTTGGAAAACAACCTGGATGAATTAATTGCCCCTGAGCAGATTTAGCTTCCATGTTGCGCCGCGACCAGATACAGGCAATATTCCGGCAGATGGCCGGTATTAACGAAGAAGAATGGCAGGCTTTTGCGCAACACCTGGAAGAAGTTACTTTTCCCAAGCATGATTATTTGTGCCGGGCCGGCGAAACCGCGCAGTATTTATATTTTATTTATACCGGGGCTGTACGGGTTTACCACCAAACCGAAGAGCAGGAATTTACCCTTAACTTTCATTTTGAAAACGAATTTGTAACAGCGTTCTCTTCTTTTATTACCCAAACGCCTTCGCGCGTAAGTTTGCAGGCGCTCGAACAGGTACAGGCATCGCGTATTCACCACCAGCATCTTTATAATACCTATCAGCAATATCACCACGCCGAAAGGATTGGCCGCTTGTTTGCCGAAAAGCTCTACGTGCAAAAAACCAACCGCGAAATAGATTTACTATCACTATCGGCGGAGCAGCAATATTTAAACCTGTTGCAGAAAAATCCGAAATTAATTAGCCAGATCTCGGTAAAGCACCTGGCCTCTTACCTGGGCATTCATCCCGAAAGCTTAAGCCGCATCCGGCATAAACTGGCTGTAAATTCCTAACCTACATCATTTATTATGGGGTTAGCTTGGTTGCATCTTTGTCTTACCGTTTAGCTAAATATTAAACCGGGCTAAAGCAGGTAAATAAAATTTGTATCAACCCTAAATAAGTAAGTTATGGCACCATTAATTGTTCTGCTGGCTGTTTTCGCGGCCACCTGGTCATTGGGCCGCGCCCTAAAACTCCGAAAATTAAACTTAAACCAAAGTGGCCGCGTAGCCATGTGCGCCATGCTGCTGTTTGCCGGCACCTCGCATTTTTACCTGACCAAAGGCATGGTGCTTACTATGCCTGATTTTCTACCGGCCAAAGAGGCCCTTGTTTACTTTACCGGCGTGTCGGAAATAATTTTCGGAATTGGTTTGCTATTTGAATCTACCCGCCGGCTTACCAGCGTGCTGCTATTCTTATTTTTCCTGGCTGTGCTGCCCGCCAATATTGTGGCTGCGTTTAAGCACGTAGATATTCCGTCGGCTACTTATACCGGCCCCGGCCTTAATTACCTCTGGTTCCGGATTCCTTTGCAGTTATTATTTATACCCTGGACTTATTATTTTGGTTACCGCCAGCAATCTTTTACAGTTGATACCATAAAACCAGCAATTAAATCGCCCAAGCTGGCTTAATGGTTTTCAGCAAAAGGAGCCAAACAAAACGGAGCAGTTTTAAGCTGCTCCGTTCGCCCATTATTTATTTTACCGGTTTGCACCAGAACTTACCTGTTTAATTTAGCGTCAGCATGGTAGGGCCGAACTCCTCGTAATGAATTGCTTCTTTGGAAATTCCTAAAGCCACCAAATCGTGGTACTGCTTTTTAATAAAGGGTGCCGGGCCGCAGATATAATAATCAGCATCGGGCAAAATAGCTTTGTCCTGCAGCACGTTTAAATCTACAATACCGGTATAATATCCTTCTACTGGTAAAGGCTCGTGGTGCGAATCGTAAAAAATATGTTTTTTTAGTTTATTGTGCTGGTTGGCTAAACGGATAATTGGCTCGCGGAAGGCATGTACAGATTGGTTACGGCTGCCGTGTATCCAAACAATTTCGCGGTTACGACCGGTATTAACCAACGACTCCAGCATACTGATTAAAGGCGTTTGCCCTACGCCCCCGCTGATTAAAACAACCGGATTGGTTTTATTAACATCCAGCACAAAATCGCCGGCCGGCGGCGCTACTTCAATAATATCGCCTTCCTTTACAAACTCATGCAGCCGGTTACTAATCATACCGTCGGGTTTAATATGTGCGCCGGTTTCTTTTTTAACCGAAATGCGGTAAAAACCGCCATTGGGTGCATTAGACAAACTATACTGGCGCGGCTGAAATAATTTTAATTCTGGTAAAAACAGACGTACGCTAATATATTGCCCTGGTAAAAAGTCTGCTACCTGTCCGCCATCTACCGGATGTAAATAAAAAGAAGTAATTTCTTCGGATTCCTTTATTTTTTGCTTCACCACAAAAGGCCGCCAGCCGGTCCAGCCACCTTCTTTGGCTACGGCATCGCGGTATAAATTGCTTTCCACCCCAATCATCAGGTTAGCCAACTGGTTATACGCCACGCCCCAAGCTTCAATTAATTCTGGCGTAGCGGCTTCGCCCAGTACTTCGCTGATAGAAGCCAGCAAATTGCGGCCCACAATGGCGTACTGCTCGGGCCGGATATCTAAACTTACGTGTTTATGCCCGATGCGGGTAACGGCCGTGGTTAATACCGAGGGGTCATCAATATTTTCGGCGTAGGCCAGTACCGCCATTGCCAACGCGGTTTGCTGCTTACCACTCTGCTGATTACCCATGTTAAAAGTGTTTTTTAAATCAGGGTTGTGGCCAAACATGCGCTTGTAAAAGTGCGAGGTTAGTGCTACGCCGTGTTCCCTTAAAATGGGCACTGTGGCTTTAACTAATTCTTTTTGTTTTGCTGTTAGCATCATTTAAATATTTAGTGGTTAATATCTGCTGGTTACTACTTTCATTTTTTAATTATTTAATTAAGCCAAATCGGTTTTACCAGTTACTCTTTTAGGTTGGGTTGGGTAAATTTGCTGCAAAGGTGTTGCTAATTGAATTATAATAAAATGATTAAGAACAGCGGTACAACTGATAAATATTAATGGGGGAGTTGTTTCGTCTTTCTTTTCCGACCAAAAGCAGGCACTAACGGCGGGCTAGCACCAACCATTATAAAGCTACTGCCCAACTACTTGCCAGTGAAAACGCGCAGTCTAGGCAATGGTATATTCCAGCTTGTTTTTAAATGCCAAGCGGCTTCTGTGAAGTAAACGGTTTATTTAGTTAAAAGTACGGTATAAGGGCAAATCTTATCAGTTAAAAGCCGCTATGGCTTCTTTAATGCTTTTAACAAACGCGGGTTCTATTCTGCTTTAAGCCAGAATCTAAACGAATAGCGGCGCCAGCGCGGCTAGCCTTAAACTTAGATTTACTTTAGTTAACCAGAATGTCGCTGCTGCACCATAAGCTACTTAGCGATAAATGCCTGCGCAATACAAAGCACTTATAAAATAGCTTCAACCGGCAAGAACCTTACACGTTACCATCCGGCTTAAAACAATATTCACAAGTTAATAAAGCACTATTAATACAAAACACGTCACAAAATTTATTTTTAGAAGATTAATAATATTAAACTGAATTCACACCTGTCCATTATCTACTCTCAAATAATTATTATTCTAACCACGGCTTTTTTACCAATTTCTTAATCGCCTGATTATTATACCACACAAAATGTTTAAACAGATGAAAATTATAAAATATCTATATTCAGCTATTTTAAATATCAATTTTTAGTATTTATTTTGAAATTGAATATTTTTAAGTCATATAACTTACAATCAGCCCACATCACAACAACGCATTATTAATTAAATGCAATAACATGAAACAGTATTACCAGGCAGGTATCCTGCGCCCAAAATTCTTAACCTTACTATTGCTGGTGGCAGCCCTTTTTAACGGCTGCTCCGAAACCGAAAAAAACCCTGTAAAACCCGAGGATTCTACTTTTGCCGTCGAAAGTACCCATGTTAAAACCTACGAATTGGTTACCCTGAATACCCAAAAAACAGTAGACAGTTCTACTAAGGGTACGTTTGGTCAGGTTCCGGTTGATTTAATAAAAACCTCGGACAGCACCCTTACTTTTATTGTACCGGACGTGGCCGCCGGCGGACAGGCACTTAAATTTGCCTCCACAACTATCGATTTCACCGTAGCCAAAACCATTGAAGTAAGTTCAGAACAATTATTTACAACCGTATTCGGAAATTTCGATACCCGGTTAGCAGCGCTAAACCCTGCTACTGATGCCGAAAAAGAAGAAGTACAGCAACTGAATTTGTTTAAGAATAATTTTACACAAGCTTTAAACGCTTTACCAGCAGAGCAAAAAAGGCAAACCGTATTATTTTACGAGGCAAACAAAGCCGCTTTTACGGCTTTTACCAACCAGGTAACTACTAACCTGGATGCCGCCACTACCCTCCGGCTGGCCAAGGTAAACCGGCAATCCGATTGCCCCGAAACCGATTATCGCTCGTTTTACGATTGCACATCGGCCAATATGGCCAACTCTTACGCCGCCTTTAATGTTAGCGCTAAAAAAATGCTGGAAATGGTAGCCATGGCCAGTGTTATGGGAGGCGTGGCCTTAAAACTTTCGGCTTTGGGACCGGTGGCTTTAGGTATTACCGCCGTAGGAATGGCCCTGCCTGTTACCATGGCCCTATATTTAGGCGTAACCGAAGTTTGGCCTGCCTGGTTAAAACTACGATATGATACAAAATTGTTTTTAAAAGCCCCCTGGATATTCCGACAGGAATTATTCGAGAAAATGAATATTTCTTTCCAAACTGATAAGGACGAAGATTTAAATTTAGACGCAGGCTTTAGAACGCTTAGCGCCGCCGATAATCAAAATACCGAAACCAATTATATACCCCGCAGCAGCATTTCGTTCTTAAATATTTTTGCCCGCGTAAACACTTACTGGAATAAACTTACCGTCTTGTTCGGCGAGCTTCCAACGTTTCAGCCGGGTGAGCGGTTGATTAGCTTAGCCACCGAAAATATTCAGATAACAGCTATTTCTAACAGCCAGGTGCAATTAATAAGCAAAGCCGGCGAAAGCGCCAGATTCAAGTCTTTGTCCGGGAAAGACGAATCCTTCGATTTTAAAATTAAAGTAACCAAAGAAGGATTTACCCAGGAGAAAGTGGTAAGCGCCCAAGTAACCGGCCTGAAAGTTTACGCCGAAACCATAGAAAGCTACAGTGGCCATTTGCAACCTTTTGCCAGTACCGACCGCCGGGCATTTATTCCGCTGCAAGTAAAGGTAAAAGATGCCACTGGCAAGCTATTAGCCGGCGTTCAGGTAGAATGGCGCGTAAAATCGGGTGGCGGCAAGTTGTATTCCGCGCAAACGGCATCTGTTCAAAATACCGCCACATCCCTTTCCCGCTCGGGCTGGGTAGATGACGACGGCATTGCCAGCATTGAGTTTTACCCCGGCCACGATGGCATACAGGAAGTAGAAGCCATTACCCGGAAAAAAGACGGTTCTTTGGTAAGTGGCTCGCCGGTTTCCTTTAAAATGGGGGCACCCATCTTAGGCAAGTGGAACCTGGTTTCCTACAAAACCCAATTCGAAAGCGCGGGTTGGAAAGCCAGAGAGATTGGCTCGGGCAATTATATCAATCTCACTACCGAGACCTATACCAACGGCCAAATGATTTACTCCGACTTTTTTGACGGCAATACTTCCAAAGGCAGCTTCACCATTTCGGGCCACCGCTCTGCTCCCACTACTTATTTCCTGGGCTTCGACAACAAGAGCAGCAAACCCGCTTGTATAAACGGCACCTACACCATTAAGTCGCTTACTACTACCGAAATGATACTGGAAGGCAGCTTTAAAGTAGAACGAAATGGCAGCTATTATAACCAGTACGAAGAAGTAATTTTTAAGAGGTAAACACCTTATTATTAAAAATATTAGCAAAAAGGCCGCTTTATAGTAAAGCAGCATTTTTATTTTATTCTAAGTTCTTATATTTGTAACCAAACGGTTACGCATTGTATATTACCGAAAGATGAGAAGAGATGTTTTTCAGGCCATTGCTGACCCTACCCGCCGCGAAATTATTAACCTGTTGGCTCACCAGCAACTTAACTTAAATGCCGTTGCCGAGAAATTTAACGTAAGCCGGCCGGCTATATCCAAGCACATAAAAATATTAACCGAGTGCGGGCTGGTAGTTATTAACCAGCAGGGCCGTGAGCGGTATTGCCAAGCCGATTTGCGGAAACTGCAGCAGGTAAACCAGTGGGTAGAACAATACAAGGCTTTTTGGTCGGGCAAATTAGATGCGTTAGGCGAATTCCTGGCGAAAGAGCAGGACCAACAGAAAAGAGATTAATCCGGTAACCCTAAAATATATAAAACTATGCAACAGCAACCTTTTGTAATCGAACGCACCTACAACGCCCCGGTACAAGCCGTTTGGGAAGCCATTACGGACAAAGACAAGATGAAACAATGGTACTTCGACCTGGAGGCGTTTAAGCCCGAAGTCGGGTTTGAGTTCCGGTTTTACGGCGGCGACGACGAAAACCAATTCCTGCACATCTGCCGGATAACCGAAGTTATACCGGGCCAGAAACTAACCCACACCTGGCAGTACGAAGGCCAACCCGAAGAAACCTTTGTTACTTTCGAATTATTTCCGGAAGGCAATCAAACCCGCTTAAAACTCACCCACGAAGGCTTAGAAAAAATTGCTGGCTACGGCCCTATGTTCGCCAGAGAAAACTTTGTTGCCGGCTGGACCGATATTATTGGTAACCTCTTAAAAGATTTTGTGGAGAAGAATTAGATACTCCCCTTGTAATTTCACAATTACTTTTGACCATCGATTTATTGTTGAAGTTTTTGACAATAAATCGATGGTCAACTTATTTTAATTTAACTTGTCCCTAAGAAGCTAATGGAGCGTACCTATATTAGTTGGTGAGGAGTATTAGTTGGTGAGAAGATTAGAGAAAATCAGATATATATTCGTTAATGAGGTTTTATTTAACCGTTTTGGGAAAGCTGATCTTACATATTATATATAAGGAGGTTTATTAACTTTGAAAATTAAGAATATACTATGGCACAAACCCTTTTAGATCGCATAACCATTGACCCGGAAATATGCCACGGCAAGCCAACTATCAGGGGGTTACGCTATCCGGTTGATAATATGCTGGAATTACTAGCTTCCGGCATGTCCATTGAAGAATTATTAGAAGATTACCCGGATCTGGAGCGGGAAGATTTTTTAGCATGTATTCAGTATGCCGCTAAATTAACCCAGGTAAAAAGCATTTATCGCATCGCTTCGTGAAGTTTATTGTAGATGCGCAACTACCTAAAACATTAGCAGAATATATAAAGGCTAAAGGTTTTGATGCCTTACATACTTTAGATTTGCCAGATAAAAATTAAACCAAGGACGGCTTTATTGCCGAATTGGCAATCGCATATCAGCGCATTGTTATTTCTTAAGAAGCCGATTTCCTCGAATCCCATCTTCTGAAAAACCAACCACCTAAACTCTTACTACTTAAAACAGGCAATATTCGAAACAGTGAATTACTAGCTTTGTTTGATAAGCATTTCGATTTCTTGATAGAGCTTTTAGCTAAGCATACTTTAATTGAGTTTACGAAAGAGGAAATCGTTATTCACGGATAAACTTCGCCAGCTTCAACTATGGCGCGGAGGTTGCTTCCGTGACTTATTAGTAAATCTCAAAATACAAAACAATGTACTTTAGGAAATATTTAGAGAAAGAAGCAGCTTGCAAGAAAATTTTTCAAGATATTTAATTAGACACAGAAGGTACTTCCACGCCCTATTGTGCGAGAACAAATAATATTTAAGGTCTATATAAAATTTACCTTACCGTGTACTGATAACAATTACTTGTCAACACCACTTCTAAACTCACCGCATCTACAACCCGAAAATGAATATCGAACATAGCACCTGATGGAATAGCTGTGATGTCCCGCCACAATACTTCCGAACCATTACCTTTATCATTAGTCAGAATAGTTTGTGAAGTTAAGCCATATCCTAAAGTAAGCCAAGATGTACTGGTACAATTACCATCAACCACATTAGTCGGATCCACGGCTCGTTGTAAAAGATACTCATGGTTGGGCAGAAGGTGATGAACCCTTACGTCAAGTGTTATAACTTTTGCTAGGTCTGGATTCTGCCGGAATTGAATATGCCCGTTCCTTGCGCCTTCCCCTTTAAGGACAACTTCCAAATTATACTTAGATTCCCCTGCTTTTAATTCGTTGGTGCTGAAGTTCCCTGCTGGTTGTAAACTGCTTTCTTTCTCTGTCATTTCTTTTTCGCAAGAGAGCATGAGAAATGATACAAACATTAATACTAGAATAAAAAATGGACCATGCTTTTTCATAATGATATTTATTAAATTAAATTTTTACACGGAATATTATTAATAATAGTACGAGTGGGCCAAATTTAAAGCTACCTTTATACAAATTCATTTAGTAAAAATATTACGTGATTTATATAATATGCATTATGAACATCCGCCAGCATTCAAAAGAATATTACGGTTAAATTATATGGATTAACCTAGTTTTCACCATGGTTGGTATTAACACCTAAAGTCTCAAATTCTACAACCCATAATAAAACAAACCATAACTTCAACACCTCCCCTTACTTTCACTTCCGATATTTTAGCCGTAATTTTACCCCTACATCGTACCGAAAATTCGTGCTGCATGGAAGACTTACTGAAACATTTCTTAAAAATTGCTACTGAGCTAAGTATCAGTATTAAACAAGTACAAGCCACTGTACAGTTATTAGACGAGGGCGCTACTGTTCCGTTTATTTCCCGCTACCGGAAAGAAGTAACCGGCTCTTTAGACGAGGTGGCCGTGGCCGCCATCCGCGACCGCATGGAGCAACTCCGCGAACTGGATAAACGCCGCGAGTCTATCCTGAAATCGATAAACGACCAAGGCAAACTAACGCCGGAACTGGAAGCGCAGATTAATGCCGCCGAAACCATGGCTGTGCTCGAAGATATTTACCTGCCGTACAAACCAAAACGCCGGACCAAAGCCACCATTGCCCGCGAAAAAGGCCTGGAGCCGCTGGCGACGCGTATTTTTGAGCAGGAACGCTTTGATGTTACCACCGAAGCCAGCCAATATATTAGTGCCGAGAAAGAAGTTAAAGACACCGAAGAAGCGTTGGCCGGTGCCCGCGACATTATTGCTGAGTGGATAAACGAAAACCCGGATGCCCGGGCGCGGATGCGGAATTTGTTCGAGAAAAAAGGCGTGTTTAAAAGCCGCGTGATGCTGGGCAAAGAAGAAGAAGGCCAGAAATATAAAGATTATTTTGAGTGGGAAGAGCCGATTGAAAAAGCACCTTCGCACCGGATTTTAGCGTTGCGCCGCGGCGAAAAAGAAATGATTCTGATGCTGAACGCGCAGCCTGAAGAAGAAGCCGCGATTGAAATATTGGAGAACATGTTCGTGAAAGGCAATAACGAGGCTGCCGAGCAAGTACGGTTGGCCGCTAAAGATGCTTACAAGCGCATGCTCAAACTCAGCATGGAAACCGAAGTGCGCATGAGTTCTAAAAAACGCGCCGATGAAGAAGCCATTCGGGTATTTGCCGATAATTTACGCCAATTGTTACTTTCCGCGCCGCTGGGTCAGAAAACCGTATTGGCTTTAGACCCCGGCTTTAGAACCGGTTGTAAACTGGTCGTGCTGGATAAACAAGGCAAGCTGCTGCACAACGAAAACGTGTACCCGCACACCGGTAACCGCCAGGCCCAAGAAGCCGCCTCTACGGTTAAATATTTAGCGAATAAATTTGAGGTAGAAGCCATTGCCATTGGTAACGGAACTGCCAGTCGCGAAACCGAAACTTTTGTAAGGGGCTTAGGCCTACCGGCCAATATTGCCGTGGTAATGGTAAACGAAAGTGGTGCTTCTATTTATTCCGCTTCGGATGTAGCCCGCGAAGAATTCCCGGATTACGATGTTACCGTACGAGGTGCTGTTTCTATTGGCCGACGCCTGATGGACCCGCTGGCTGAACTGGTAAAAATTGACCCGAAGAGCATTGGCGTGGGCCAGTACCAGCACGATGTAGACCAAACCGCTTTAAAACACAGTCTGGATGATGTGGTCATGAGTTCGGTTAACGCCGTGGGCGTGGAAGTAAACACCGCCAGCAAGCAATTATTAACCTACGTTTCCGGTTTAGGTCCGAGCTTAGCCCAGAATATTGTGGAATACCGTAACCAAAACGGTCCATTCCGTAGCCGTTCGGAACTGAAAAAAGTACCGCGTTTAGGCGATAAAGCTTTTGAACAAGCCGCCGGTTTCTTACGCATCCGCGATGCCAAAAACCCGTTGGATGCTTCCGCCGTGCACCCGGAACGCTACGACCTGGTGCAGAAAATGGCCGCCGATTTAAATGCCACCGTTACCGACCTGATGAAAAGCGCCGAACTGCGCCAGAAGCTCGACTTGAAAAAGTACGTAACCGCCGAAGTAGGTTTGCCCACGCTACAGGACATCATGAGCGAGTTAGCCAAACCCGGCCGCGACCCACGCGAAGGTTTCGAAGCGTTTAGCTTTACCGAAGGCGTAAACGAAATGAAAGATTTACATCCCGGCATGAAACTGCCCGGCATTGTTACCAATATTACTGCTTTTGGTGCTTTCGTGGATATTGGAGTGCACCAGGATGGTTTGGTACACGTGAGCCACTTATCTGATAAATTTATCTCTAACCCGGCCGAAGCGGTGAAAGTGCACCAGAAAGTGGAAGTAACGGTGCTGGAAGTAGACGTGGCTCGCAAGCGGATTGCTTTGTCGATGAAAACAGACCCGTATGCGGCCGGTAAACCAAGTGGTGAACGTGGAAACGGCGGCGGTAGAAAAGGTGGCAACAGTAAACGCGAAGAAGAACCAATGGATGATTTTCAGGCGAAGTTGGCTAAGCTGAAAGGCATGTTTAAATAAATTAGCCACTGATAAGATTCTAAATATTTAAAAAAGCTCCTTTATAATAAGGGGCTTTTTTTATTTGGGCAATTAGTTAAACCAATATTTAGTACCGGCTACTTGTTACCCCAAAGTGTAGAATTGGCCACCACCTATCTTCCGCACATTGTAGAATAATTCCACACATCTAAAATATACAAACTTCCCTGAATATTCAATAACTTATTGTTAATAAGCATTTTAACTAAAATAAAAATTTCTGGCACGACTATCGGATATAGAACTGGCAATGAACACTATTAAATCACAAACAAATACCCTTATGAAAAAAGTTGTTTTGTCTGCCTTTGCTTTTGCTATGTTCACTGCGGTTTCTGCTAACGCCCAAACTGCTCCATCAACTCAAACGCCTGCTGCCACTGGCACTACTCAAACCGGGACTCAAGGTGCTGCCCAAACTGGCGCTGGCGCTACCCAATCTACAACAACCACTACCACTACTACCGCTACAGAAGAAACTAAGACAGCGGTTACGGTAGAAGAATTACCAGCCGGCGTAAAAACTACCCTGGCCAGTGCAACCTTAAAACCGTGGACTGCTACCGAAGCGTTTTTAGTTAAAGGTGCCGATGGAAAAGAATATTATGCCATCAACCTGAAAAAAGATAATGAAACCGGCAGCGTTAAGCTGGATAAAGAAGGCAAACCAGTTAAATAAATAATTTGCACCGAAAGTGCATCCGCGCTGATAATTAAGGTTAAAGCGAAAAATCAATCTAGAACACCAGTAACTTTTAACAATTAGCTTAGTTTGTATAATGTATTCTGCCTGAATACCACTTATACCTGATTATTGTAGTACTGTCTGGTCAAATAAAATTATGAAAAAATTCGTTTAATAATTGCTTTAACCTTTTTACCAAACAGAGAAAAAGCCGGGCATTCCCCGGCTTTTTCTTTTACATTTACGTAATCAGCGTATTTTTATCAGGCATGCCCAAAATCTTATTAGTTGAAGACGACTTAACTTTTTCGCTTATTCTGGAAGGTTTCCTGAAGAACCAGGGCTACGCAGTAGAAGTAGTGCACCGGGTAAAGGATGGCATTAAGTCCTTATCTAACCAGACGTACCAATTATTGCTGATAGATTACCGGCTACCCGACGGCACCGGCTTTGAGATACTGGAAGCCATTAAGGCCAAAGCTTTACCGCTGCCCGTTATCATGATGACCAGCTTCCGGGAAGTAGGAACGGCCGTACGCGCCATGCGTTTAGGGGCTTTCGATTATATTACCAAACCCGTTAACCCCGACGAACTGCTGATGGTGGTGCAGGAAGCCTTAAACAAAAAGGAAACGCCGCCCGCTGCCAAAGAAAACAAAACGCCTCTGCTAATTCAGGGCCACAGCGAAGCTTCTAAACAACTTTACGATTTTATCAGTTTGGTTGCCCCTACCGAGATGTCGGTAATTATACAAGGCGAAAGCGGTACCGGTAAGGAGTATGCCGCCCTTACCATTCACCGCCAGAGTAAACGCGCTGAAGCGCCTTTTGTGGCCATCGATTGCGGCGCTATTTCGGGCGAACTAGCTAACAGCGAATTATTCGGCCACGTAAAAGGCGCTTTTACCGGGGCTTTAAGCGATAAACAAGGATTATTTGAAGCGGCGCAGGGCGGCACTGTTTTTCTGGACGAAGTAGGCAACCTGAGCTACGAAATTCAGGTGAAGCTTTTACGTGCCTTGCAGGAACGCGTAATACAACCCTTGGGCAGCAATAAGCAAATAAATATTGATGTGCGGGTAATTACGGCTACTAATGAGGATTTAATAAGCAGTGTTAAAAACGGCGCATTTCGGGAAGATTTATACCACCGGCTAAACGAATTTAAAATTAAAGTGCCGGCTCTCCGCGACCGCGGTAACGATCTGGAAGAATTTGTCCGGCATTTTACCAACTTGGCGAATCAGGAATTAGGCCGGCAAGTAACTGCTTTTGCGCCGGAAGTAATGGCAATATTTCAGTCCTACCATTGGCCCGGCAACTTGCGCGAACTCCGGAATGTGGTACGGCGGGCGGTGCTTTTAACCTCTGGTGCAACAGCCGGAAAAGAAACCCTGCCCGACGAGATGGTACTGGCCATACAGGAAACACCTAAACCAGAAGGCCCGGACCTGAAAGCCCGGCAGGAAGCCACCGAGCGGGAATTAATTTTAAAAACCTTGCAGGAAGTTAAATACAACAAATCGAAAGCAGCTCGTTTGCTCAACATCGACCGGAAAACGCTTTACCTGAAGTTAACCAAGTACAACATACCGGCCTAAAGCTTTAAACGGCCTCCAGGAAATTTACTTTGCGTTGAATATTTTTCACCAACTATTTTTCTCCATACGCTCTATGGCGCGGAAGTTACTTCCGTGCCTTACTTGGGTAGTAAACAGAGCATGAAAGTAACTTCCGCGCTAGAAAAAGCCAGCATATTTGGCCCCACTGAACATTAGAAACTTAAGCAACCTCCAGGGAATTTAATTTACTTTTAATATTTTTTACCAACTCTTTAATGGCTACCTGCAAAGCTATTATTTCGGTCTGTAGCCCGGCCAAAGGTTCTTGTTGGTTTAAGGCTGCTTCAATGGCGCGTAAACGGGCTGCTAACGCCACAGCGCCCATTTGTCCGGTGCGGCCTGCCAGCCGATGAATAATTTCGCTTACTGGTTCAGCTAAACCTGCTGCTAAATAAGTGTCTAAACTTTCCAGATCTTCTTGAGTATCCCGGATAAACTGATGCAATATTTTATCCAATAGTTCTTCGTTGCCACCGGTCATTTGCAGCAAGCCGGCTAAATCCGGTCTAGTTAAGTTATCACTAGTTGCTTCGGCACAATTAAGTTCTACGGCTGGTAAGTGTTGTTGCGCCAAGGCTAATAATTCCTGTTCCCGGAACGGCTTCATTAAAATACCGTCAAAGCCCTGGGCCAGAATTGCATCCCTTTCTTCGGGCAGCGCCTGAGCGGTTAAGGCGTATATTTTAGCGTTAGCACCAATACGTTGCCGTAGGGTTTGGCATAGCTCCAGGCCGTTTAATTGCGGCATCCGGATATCGAGCAATACTAACTTAACCTCCTCGTCCCACGTCTGGTTAGCTACGGCTAATGCATCGGAGGTACAAATATTAGTTAACTGGTGTTTTTGCAAAATAGCTTCGCATAATTGCAGAATAAAAGTATCATCGTCTACCACCAATATTTTACCTTGGCGTTTGCCTGGCGCCGGTAAACCCGACTGCATTTGCTCCGCAGCAGCTTCGGGCTGAGCGATTGCATATGTCAGGTTAAACCTGAAACTGGAGCCAATACCGGGCTGGCTTTCAACGGAAATATTCCCGCCCTGCAGTTGAATCAAGGTTTTAACAATACTCAGCCCTAAACCGGTGCCGCCGTGTGTGCGGGCCACCGAAGCATTCGCTTGCTCGAAAGAATTAAAGATATGGTCTACTTCAGCCGCTGGAATACCAATACCCGTATCTCTTACTTCGAAACTAAACTCGCAATGTTCGCCAATATTTTGATGCTGGATAATTAGTTTTACTTCGCCGGTGGCGGTAAATTTAACCGCATTGCCCAACAGGTTATACAAAACCTGGCGCAGCCGGAAAGCATCGCCTATAAATATGCCGGTTTCAGACAAATCACTCTCCAGACGCAGGGGCAAATTCTTGTTTTGGGCCGGCAGCCGCATAGTTTCAACTACTTCGGTTATTAGTTGCTGCATACAAAAAGGCTGTTGCTCCAACGTAAACTTATCCGAAACAATCCGGCTGTAATCGAGCACTTCGTTCACAATCTGCAACAAATGCTCCGATGATTGGTAAATAGCGGCTACAGCGGCCGGTTCGGGTTGCTGCTGGTGTCGCACCTGCTCGGCAAAACCCAGAATGGCTTGCAGCGGCGTACGAATTTCGTGACTCATATTGGCCAGGAACCGTTGTTTTACCCGGCCTAGTTGCTCGGCTTCTTCGCGGGCTATTTCGGCTTCTTCTTTGGCAATAAGCAACTGCCGACGGTATTTATGGCTGCGCGAAATATCAATAAATATAAAATAAACTAGTGCTGCCGCCCCCACAAAAAAGCAAATTAAGATAATATTTATGCGGCCGATGCTGGCGTTCATGGCTTCGGTAGCCAGGCGGTTATGTTGTTTTACCTGTTTTATTTCTTCGGCCTCGATGGTGTGCAGCAATACCAGTAATTGCTTGTGCAACTGATTGCCCGAATTTACCAAAGCTAATTCCCGGTTTAATAATTTGGTGGTGCGGGCGTGCTGTTCGCGCTCAATGCGGCGCATCATTTTTTCAACCTGCCACAAGGCGCTGTCTTGCCGGGCCACCGAAAGCGTATCTACCTGCACTTTTAGTTCTTCTTCCACGTACTTCAGAGCCGGCGGCAACTTTTCGCCTTTGCGCCCCCCAAATAAGCGACTTAAAAAGGGCTGTTTCCGATGAATTTCTATCTGGGGTTCCGTTGGAATAACAGTAGTTGTGGTAACTTTCTGGTTGGTGGTAATAATACTGCTGTCTACTTTGGGTTTGTTTCTCGCAATAAATTTTGAAATGGCATTAATCCGCGCTGTCAGTGCGTCATTATGTACAAAATCTGCCCGGAGGTCGAGGTAACTTTTCAATAATTTATCGCGGGAACGCAGAATCGCCTGCATCGAATCGAGTTGCTGCAACTGCAAGGCATTGCCGGCGCTTAATTGCCGCAGCGAATCAATGGTTTGAATTAAATATGCTGACTCCTGCTTAAACGCCTGACTTGCCTTTGCCGGTTTCCGGATGACATTAACCTTTTGTAGTTGATCGAGTTGCGAAACGTGGTGAAAAAGATTATTTACAATTTGCAGCTTTTCGTTGGGGGCTGAAACTTCTTTAACGGCATACAGCATTTCGGTGAAACCAAGCCGCGTTACCACCCAAAACGAACCCAGCGCTACCGCCCCAATCAGAAAGGCCGCAATAACTTTTCGCCGGATAGACCTTAAAAAATATTTTTCTTTAAAGTTCGCCATGATCTAAATAAACTCTTTTGAATCTGGATTATTATGTTCCGGGCTAAGTCTCAGGAATATTTTTCCTTTTGCCCTTATTACCCGCCGAAATATTCCGCTGAAAAAACCGTTTTAAGCCCGGACAGTTCTGTTGCACTTGCCCCTGTTTCCGGTCTCCTTTCGGAATGAAGCGCATAGGACTTCCCCGATCAGACATTACTTTCTTTTACTAATATTACACTCAGCAATTTAAACTTAAAAGCAAAAACCGGAGCCCTATTTTATGCCAGATCCCATCCATAGTTAGGCATACATTAAAGTAGCTGACTGATTACCAACCAATTATTCCCGGTTAAAGTTTAGAAATAGTTAAACATCAGACCTTAACGCTGTATTAGAGTGGGTCTAAAATATTGATACTATTAAGCTATTTCCATTAAATAAACAAACTTAGTTTTCAACATATTGCTGTTTATAAATAATGGAAAACCGGGGCAAACCAAGCGGGCTTAAACCAGTATAATCTAAAAGCGGGCTGCTATTGTATTACCAGATGTTCCAGCGCATAATGCCGAAAAACTATGGAAGAAGTTTACTTTAAAGAGGATTACCTGACACTGTATTATAACCGGCAGAACAAAACCGCGCGGGCTGTATGGAATGGTTTCTTAAGCGGCGAAACCTTACGCCATGCTATAGAGCAATGTAACCAACTGTTAGATGAAGAAAAACCAACTAACTGGCTGGCCGACAACCGCAAAATGAAAGCTATCCGGCAGAAAGATCAGGTATGGATACAGGCCAACATGATTCCCAAAATTGTAGCTTCGTCGCTGCGCAAAATGGCTACGCTGGTTTCCGAAGATATTTTTAACCGCATGGCCATCGAAAACCTTTTTGTAAAGGCCAATGATCTTATTAAATTCGACCACCAATATTTTAAAAACGAAAAAGCTGCTACCCAGTGGCTCGAAGAAAAGCATAGCATACCGAGTTAATGGCAGTAATCTATTTCCAGAATAATTATCTCACCCTGTACCACCACGCGGCCGAAAGCCTGGGGCACCCCGTCTGGACGGGTTTTGCCAGCGGCGATGAACACCGCAATAGTGTGCTGGAGTGCGTTAAGTTAATTCAGGAAGAAAAGCCTCAGCTTTGGCTAACCGATAACCGCAAAATGAAAGCGGTGCGCAAAGCCGATCAGGATTGGTTTACGCAGGAAATTATTCCGATTATGGCCGCTTCTTATTTGCGTAAATTTGCCGTGCTCATATCAGAGGATATTTTTAACCAGATGGCGGTGGAGAATATTTACCAGCAGACTACCAAAATAAACAATTTTGAAATGAAATTCTTCGATAATGAGGCCCTGGCCCTGGCCTGGTTAAAACAAGCAGCTATTTAGGTTTTTGTTTCAGGTAGCTACTGGTGCTGTTATCTCCGCCAATTCTAAAATTCCTACCACCATATTTCCGGAACCTTCGCAGCAGGGGCAGCGGTTTTAGCCTTTTTATAAAAGGCGACCCTGCTTTGTAAAGATTATTAGCTTCCTGTGGCCTAATATCACGCGCTAATTTTATATTATTACCCAGAATTAAAATACTTTTGTGAAAGTTTTGCACTCTTTTCATGAAAGTAGAAAGTTCAGGCGGCAAAGTGGTCTCGCTGTACCAGCACCATACTCCGGAAGAAAAAGTAGAAATGCTTTTCCGGCAGTATTACGCGGGCCTGTGCAAAAGCCTTTACCGCATTCTGCGCGATGACAGCCTGGCCGAAGATATTGTGCAGGAAGTTTTCTTGAAAGTTTGGGAAATACGCGATCAACTTAAGATGGACGAGGCCATCCAGTCCTATCTGTATCGTTCTTGCTATAACACCGCGCTCAATTTCCTGAAAAAGCAAAAGCAAAATACCGATGTAGCAGTACTGGAGGTTGTGCCGGATGAGGATACGGCTGAAAAAAGTTTAGATTTTGCCGAAACCGAAAACCAAGTATTTGCCGCTATTGAAGCGTTGCCGCCCAAAACCCGAATGGTGTTTTCGCTTAGCCGTTTCGAAGAATTAAGCTACAAAGAAATTGCCGATCGGCTGGAAATTTCAATTAAATCTGTGGAAAAACACATGGGCATTGCCTTGCAGCGCCTCCGCGAAAACCTGCGTGAATACCTCGTAGGGCTGCTTTTATTCCTACTCAGCCAACTCTTCTAAAATTTTTTTATTTTTTTTCTGATACCAAGGTAGGGTAAGCTTGCCTTTAATTGTTTTATAGAGGAAGACAGCAAGGGCCCGCTGCTTTATCATTGAAACAAATTATCGACCTAATTAAAAAACAACCAGAAAAACTTTAAAACTATGAAAAGCTATTTCGCACAAAAAACCATTACTGCTCTTTTTTTACTCGCTCCCGCTTTTTTATTTACTGCCTGCGATGAGGAAGCATTACGCGGCAAAGGCGACACTATTTCCTTAACTCGCCCGGTAGGTGCTTTTGATGAAATTAGCATGGGCGGCGATTTTGAAGTTTATTTATCTCAGGGTCCGGCTAAAGATATTTTACTCGAAGGCCAGGAAAATATTCTGAACGAACTATCGACCCAGGTAAGAGATCATAAATTAATTATTAAATACGACCGCAACCGGGTAAAAGCGCATAAGCCCGTCCGGATTTATATTACCACCCCGGAGCTAACCGAAATTGAAGTATCGGGTTCTAACACCGTACGAGGCTTAACCGATTGGGATGTAAATGATTTTGAGATTGATGCTTCCGGCAGCAATACTATTGATTTAAACCTGAAAAGCGCCGATGAAATTAAAACTCAAGTATCTGGTTCGGCTAATATTAACCTGAACGGCGATGCCAACGATTTCGCTATTCAGATTTCGGGCTCCGGTAAAATAAAAGCCTTCGGCCTGACCACCAAAACCGCCGATGTAAATGTAAGTGGTTCCGGCCGGTGCGAATTAACGGTAACCAACCATTTAAAGGCAAAAATCAGTGGCTCAGGTAATGTGCAGTACCGCGGCAACCCCACTGTAGATACTTCTATTTCGGGCAGCGGCCGGGTAACAAAAGCCGATTAATTTTCTTTTATTTGCTTTAAATTACCCGCCGGTAAGGCAAGGCTCCAAATTGGTTTTACAGCTATAAATGAATAACAACCCGCAAACACTCTGTGAAAAACTAGCCAGTTACGTCAGCGGGAATGCCTCGGAAGATGAAAAAAGCTGGGTCCGGCAAAATACGGCCTCGGTAAAAGAAAACGAAGAAGCATTCCGAAAGGCGGAGCAGGTATGGTCGCGCACAGGCTTACCGGCCGACTCGTACGAACCAGATGTAGAAAAGGGTTGGCAGCGATTTCAGGTGCGGGTGCAGGCCCGCACCATAGCTTCACCAGTTAAAAAACCGGCTTATAGTATGTGGGTTGCGGCAGCCACGGTAGCATTATTACTGGTAGCCGGCCTTTACTGGACCGCAAACACCAACCAGCCTGCGCAGACAAGCTGGACGGAAGTTAGAACTGGCCCGAATGAAACCAAAACCATTAATTTAGCCGATGGCAGCCAGGTAGCCTTGAATAAAAACAGTACTTTTTCGTACCCAACCAATTTTCAGAAGGAAAACCGGACGGTACGGCTAAAAGGGGAAGCATTTTTTGAGGTGGCTAAAGCAGAAGGCAAACGGTTTACCATTTTTGCCGCCGGTACCAAAACCGAAGTAATAGGCACTTCTTTTAACTTAAGGGCCTATGCAAAAGAACCGGTAAAAGTGCAGGTAGTAACGGGTAAAGTAGCTTTTGCCAAAACCAGCACCGACGATGCCGTATTTCTGGAACCGGGCCAGGAAGGAGTAATAGCTGATAAAACCGTTCGAGCTGTTAAACAACCCATTCCTAGCCCCAATTTTCAGGCCTGGAAAACCAAGAGCCTGGTATTTCGGGATACCCGCCTGGAGAGCCTGGCTAATGAACTCGAAAATTATTTTGGAATTTCAATTCAAATTAAAAAAGAGGCTTTAAAAAATTGCCGGTTTACAACTTCTTTCCAGCATCCGGAGCTAAAAGAAGTACTAGCCATACTAGCCGAAACGGGCAATTTGAGCATCACCCAAAACGGAACCCAATACCTGATTTCAGGGCCGGGCTGCCAAGACTAATCTTCTAAAAAAATCTTTAAATTATTTAATTAAATTTAAGAATGAGAACAAAATTCTTCATAACAGGATTTCTATGCCTTTTCCTTTCGGGCTACGCCCTAGCGCAGAACCTGCAAAAAAAGGTTTCGCTTGAGGTACGGGAAGCTACCCTGCCTCAGGTACTGCAAAAAATTGAGCAAAATTATCCTTTTCGCTTTTCGTACATGAACAACGCCTTGCCGGCAAAAAAGAAATATTCGGTTGAAATTAAAGAGAAGCCGCTGGCCGAAGTATTAGATGTATTGCTGTCGGATACCGATTTGGGTTACCGCGAAAGCAATGGTCAGGTAATAATTAAAAAAGGTTTTCCCAAAAGTACTCCTAAAGCCTCTACCCTACAAAAATTACCGCCGGCTACTCCCGAAAACAAACCCAAACCAGCTGTAAAAGCAAGTAGCAGCCAAGTGCCAACGGCCGAACCGAAAAGTAATACTTCGGCTAGCCAGCCGAAAACCGAAACTACACCGGCTAATACGCCAGCGGAACAAGCAGCACCAACCGACAATAGCGCCACTTTAACCGTCGACAATACCGCCACTTCCGAAACCACACTGGAAACCACTACCGGCGAGCAAAAACCTTCTTTTCTGGAAAAACTGAAAAATATAAAGTTGAACCGGAAAAATGAAGAATTACCCGCCGATACTACTGAAATAAAGCCGACGCATTTTGGTATTATTTACCCCATAAGCACCAACGGTCCGCAGGCTAACCAGTACGTAAACCGGGTATCGGCCCATTTGCTGATTGGTACCGCCAAAGGTTTAGAATTTGCCGATTTTACCGGCCTTGCCAGCATCCAGAAAAGTTACGTAAACGGCGCCCAGTTCAGCGGGTTCATGAATATTGTGCAGAATAAACCGGAGCACCGGGACTTGGCTTTCGTCCGGAATGGGGGTAGTGCCGTTAAAGGCGCCCAGTTTGCGGGATTTATGAATATTGCCAACGGCGAGGTTAAAGGTGGACAATTTGCCGGCTTTATGAATCTGGCGCAGGAAGTAAAAGGCGTACAGGGTGCCGGATTTTTAAACCGGGCGAAAACCGTACACGGTACGCAAATGGCTGGCTTTATGAATATTGCTGGTAATGTAAAAGGTACCCAGATTGGCGTTTTCAACATTGCTGATAGCATCTCGGGCGTACCTATTGGAATATTTAATTTTGTAAAGCATGGCGGTTACAAGAGAGCGGAGTTTTACATGGCCGATGACTTTGATGCCAACTTTACCTACAAACTAGGCGTGCAGAAATTCTACTCCATGATAGCGTTAGCAGCCGAACTCGAAAACGAGAAAAGATGGGCCTACGGCTTTGGGTTTGGCGCGGAATGGCCAATTTCTAAATTACTTAAATTAAATACCGACCTTATTTCTTATAACGTAATTGAAGAAAGCTACGAGAATTTTCCGGATGGTTTTTTAGAAGCTGATCAACTAAACCTGCTAAATAAATTCCGCTTATTAGGTACCCTGCAACTGGCCAAGCACCTGGCCTTATTTGGTGGCCCTACATATAATGTAATGGTATCGCAGTACGAGGCGCCGGGTTCCGATAAAATAGGTTCCGGCCTGGTTTCTAAAACAATTTACGATCACACCGCTGGTATAACCAATGTAAAAATGTGGATTGGCTTTAACGCCGGTCTGCGGTTCTAATCCTCCGCCCTACCCGGCACTTACCAATTTCTTTAAGCTAAATATTTTAAAGCGGCTTTTCAGCCACTCCGGACCCTTATTGCCTAAAAACTACAACTATGAAACAAAATATCACTTCCGTAACCATTGCACAGGATTACCAGCGAGGCTGGGAAATCTCCCAAAAAGAATATTCACGCCAGCAAAAAAGAGCACAGCGGCAACCTAACCACCGCTCCGCTACTTGGGCCTCGACTATGCAAAAGTAAAGAACTGCCTGCGGCATTTGTCCGGTAATCGTACACGTTGCCCGTCCGGTTCCAGTACAAAAGTTACTTTCTAACTTTTGCAAGAGGCCCTAATTTCTAAATATTACCAGTCACTCAACACCCTATATTCGGCATTCATCTTTTAAAATCCGGCATTCATGGGTTTAGAACTTCTATAAAAGCAGCAATCAGGTGCATTTGGCAAAGTTTAAGTAGTTGCCGGTGCACACCAACCAAAACCTAAAACCATTTATTATCATGTTTCAGAAAAAACGTTTTATATATCTATATTTATTAATATGTCTGTTTGGCTTTTTAGAGTTGCAGGCCCATGCCCAAACCCTTACCCAAACTATCCGCGGCCGGGTACTCGACAAAGAATCGCAGGAGCCGCTCATTGGCGCTTCTATTGCTATTACCTCTACCAAACCCTTAAAAGGCACCATTACCGACAGCGACGGTTACTTTAAAATAGAGCGCGTTCCGGTAGGCCGCCATACGCTTAAAATTAATTATCTAGGCTACGAAGAGCAGGTGCTACCCGAATTATTATTGGGTTCCGGCAAAGAACTGGTGTTAAATATTGGCCTAATCGAGTCTATCCGGCAAATGAACGAAGTTGTGATTACGGCTGAACAGGAAAAAGGCGTACCCATAAACGAAATGGCTACCTTAAGTGCCCGTTCTATTTCGGTAGAAGAAACCAAACGCTATGCCGCCAGCATTAACGACCCGGCCCGGGCCGCGCAATCGTACGCCGGCGTAGGCAGCACCGACGATACCAGCAACGAAATTGTGGTACGGGGCAACTCGCCGCGCGGCGTATTGTGGCGCATTGAAGGTGTAGAAGTTCCTAACCCGAACCATTTCGGCGAAGAAGGTGCTTCCGGCGGCGGTATCAGCATTTTGAGCGTAAACATGCTCGATAATTCTGATTTCTACACTGGCGCTTTCCCGGCGGAGTACGGCAATGCTTTATCGGGGGTGTTTGATATTAATCTCCGGCGCGGTAACAACGAAAAACGGGAATATGCCGTGCAAGCCGGTGTACTGGGTTTGGATTTTGCCGCTGAAGGCCCGTTTAAAGCTGGGTACAAGGGTTCTTACCTGGTTAATTACCGCTATTCTACTTTAGCTGTTTTAAATAAATTAGGCGTAAATATTGCCGGCGATGGGACCCTCGATTTCCAGGATTTCTCTTATAAACTGCACTTGCCTACTACCAAAGCCGGGGTATTTTCGGTGTGGGGCATTGGCGGGCACAGCCAGCAAAACATAGAAGCCGAGCGCGATGTAACCAAATGGCAAAACCGTTGGGATAATTACGACGATAAATTTATTTCCAGTATGGCCGCCACCGGTATTTCGCATACTTATTTCCTACCCAATAATGCTTACTTAGAATCGGCTATTACGTTTTCGGGCAGCCGCAACGAATATCGCCAGGACTCGCTCAGCGCTGAATATAATCCTAACCTGATTTACCGCCACCAGTTTAATAATATTACCGGCCGGGCATCAATATTGTACAACCAGAAATTTAATGCCCGTCATACGCTACGCACCGGCATTATTTACAGCAACCTGGGTTTCGATTTATTCTCCGAAGGAACCAACAACGACGAGCATGATTTGCAGCGCTACGTAAGCAACGATGGCCGCACCGGCTTGTGGCAAGCTTATGGTCAGTGGAAATATCGCCTAGCCGAAAAATGGACCTTGAATACGGGTTTGCACGCTATCTCACTGGCTTTAAACGGTAACACTTCGGTAGAACCACGTTCGGGTCTGAAATGGAACTTCTCGCCTACCCAAACACTGGGTGCCGGGTTTGGGGTGCACAGCCGCCATGAATCGATGAACCTGTACTTTGCCGAAAAGCCATTGTCTAACGGCCAGCTTAGTTACCCGAACAAAGAACTTGGGTTTACCAAAGCCAAGCATTATGTAATATCTTACGATAACCAATTGCGTGAAGACCTGCGCCTGAAAGTAGAAAGTTATTACCAAAGTTTATACAATGTACCGGTTTGGGCCGACCAAACCAATACTGAATCAGCGTTAAACGCAACGGATGGATTTACGATTGACTCATTAATTAATACCGGCAGTGGCAAAAACTACGGGGTGGAAATGACCTTGGAAAAATTCTTTACCAAAAATTATTATTTTTTAATAACCGGTTCACTTTATAACTCAAAATACACAGCCAGCAACGGCCAGGAATTTGATACCCGGTTTAATGGTCAGCATTTGTTAAATGCCTTGGTTGGTAAGGAATTTAAAGTTGGTAACCAGAAAGCAAATTTAATTGGCGTAAACTTCCGGTTAAACTGGGCCGGTGGCAACCGGTATACCCCCGTAGATTTAGAAAAATCGCGCGAACAAAACAAAGCCGTTTATGTGCAGGACAAGCGCAACACCTTGCAAGCCGCTGATTATTTCCGGACCGATATTCGGGTAAGCTACCGCAAAAACAAACCCAAGGCTTCCTATATTTTATCGCTGGATTTGCAGAACGCCACCAACCGCCTGAATGTGTACAGCCAATATTTCGACCTGGAAACCGAAACCATTAAAACAGCTACCATGAGCGGCCTGATACCCGTATTAAATTACCGAGTTGAGTTTTGATTGGATTGTTGAATAGCTGATTTGTTAGATGGTTAAATTGTTGCTCTCTGTTGTGGGTAGAGTTAGCGCAGCGCTCTACGCACTTTACGGAAAACCAATCTCTGATTGGCGTATTAAATAATCTGGAACAGCCAGCATTTTGATGCGTAATAACTTTGGCTTGCGACAAAGGAGCACTAAAGCCAGAATCAGACATAGTTGTACATGGTTTACTTTTGAAGATACGCCAATCAGAGATTGGCGTACCTGAAAAAGGGTAGAGCGCTACGCTAACTCTACCCACAACCGATAGCCGTCATGATACCCGCCTCAATTTATTTTATTAAGTTTTAGTCGTCATGTTTAACCTGTTTACTTTTATAAGAAAGCTGGCTATAAGCTGGCTTTCTGCGTATAGAACGCTACTTATTTTAAAATCTGCCAATATTTTATGAAAGAAATAAATAAACAAACCGTATACGATGGCTTCTTTAAGCTCTACAAAATAACTTACGAAGACAATGGCGAAACCTTTGATCGGGAAGTTTTTGTAACCGGTAATGCCGTAGCGGCTTTGCTTTATGACACCCGAAAAGATAAATTTATTTTTGTAAAGCAATTCCGGCCGGCGGTAAACCAGGATATGCTGGAATTAGTAGCCGGCCTGCTGGATAAAGAAGGCGAAAGCCCCGAAGAGGCCATGATTCGGGAAATAGAAGAAGAAGCGGGCTATGCGGTAGATAAACTCGAATCAATTATTAATTTTTATCCCTCGCCGGGAGCTTTTGCCGAAAAGCTGCACGTGTATTACGCCGAAGTAAGCCACAAAATAGGCGAAGGTGGCGGCGCCGAAGGCGAAAACGAGAATATTAAATTGATAGAGATAACCAAAGCCGAATTAAAAGATAAAATATTCAACGATGCCAAAACTTTAATTGCCGTGCAGTGGGCCAAACTGAAAGGGTTAGTTTAGTTACAGAGAATTGCTCCGGTAAAAATTAACTCCCGAAATAACCAAGGCTAAAGCCCGCACCGCTATGTAAAATCGGTGCGGGCTTATTCTTTTAATAAGCCCGCAGTAAATCCAGCATCTGCCGGTCCAGCTGGTGGCCCTGGTAATCTTCGTAAGTTACATCGGCACGCGCACTATCAAGCACCCCAAAAGCGCCTCGTAAATTCCACAACGACCAGCCCCAGCCATTTTCTTTATAAATTTCCAGGTTGTCTTTCATCCAAGCCAAAGCCACTGCGTGCGGCGTTTTATTGTAAGCACCCCACTCCCCTACGTGTACGCCGGCACCTTGACCAGCTAGCTTTTTCCAGGGAGCGTAGGTTTCATTTTTTAGCCGGGCTTTGTCCCAGATATTGTTGGCTCCTTGCTGGTAAGGCCAGGCGGGCACCGGCCAGGTATCAGATCCAGCGGCCCAGGAGGCCTTGTAATGGGTAAGCTGGAACGGACCATAGCCACGGGTACTTTGCCCCACTTTCAACGGCACTAAACTAAAAACCGGCTTGGTACCATACTGCATGCCATCGGCAATAATCAGGCGTTTGGGATCTGCTGCACGGATGGCCTCCACTAACCGGGTAACTACCCGTACATAATCGGCTTCGGCTACATTGGCCGGCTCGTTTATTAAATCGAAACTTACTTTTTTATTGGAGATGCCTTTGTAACGTTTAGCCAAGTGCTGCCAGTGAAAAGCCGCGGCGTCCAGGGCCTTCTCATCCTGCCACAAGTTAAGCGGTTCCGCCGGCGGATTTACACAGTAGCCGGGTATGCGATGTAAATTCAGGTTTACATGCACTTTATGTTTGTCGCCGTAGGCAACTGCCTGGTCTACCTCCTGCAGCACGCTTTCGTTTAGTTGCAGCCAGTTATCGGGCCTGGCCCAGCAATGGTACGACATAGGTAAACGGGCAAAATCGAAACCCCAGTCGGCCATCATTTGGAAATCGGCTTCCTGGAAAGGCTGGTTATTAGCGCCGTTAAATTTTTCGAGCAGGTTAAAGCCGCGCCAACGGGGCAACTTTTTCGCACTCGGCTTTCGCAGGATTTCGGCGGTAGCCGGTATATTTAAAAACAAGGCCGCACTGAAGCCAAGGCTGGTTTTAATAAAACGACGACGGTTAAGGTTACTTAAACTCATAACAAATTTGGGGTTGATAGCATCAAGAATCAGTTTTTGAAGGTACCGGTTGCTAAATCAATTATATAAAAGTAGTAGCATCCACCTAAATTCCACTGCAACTGAATAGCGTTAAACTCCCGGGCTAAAATAAAAAAACAAATCTGTATAAATGCTGTTTATCAGCCAACGGGTTATCATTTTAAGTTAAAAAATTGAAAAAGATAGGAAATAATCGGCTTTCACCGTATAAACCTTATTTATAATTTAAAACTATGAAAAAGCTAACTAAAATATCATTCTTTGCTTTTATGGCAACTTTTGCCTTTGCTGCCTGCGATAGCAATACTAAGCGGGCTGCCGAAAATACCGGTGATGCCGTGGAAAGAGATTTGGAAAATGCTGGCGAAGAGATAGAAGAAAACCTGGAAGAAGCGGCTGATGAAACCAAAGAGGCGGCTAGAAAAGCCGGCGACAAACTCGAAAAAGCCGGTGACGAAATAAAAGAGGGTGCCCGCAATGCCCGTGATGAAATAAGACAGGAAGTAAACGAAGAATAACGCGATTAATTTACGCGCTTTTATTTAACCGATTGGCTTTTTAAGGGGCTAAATACCGGCTGCTGGTGAAACCAGGCAAGAATGGCACAAAAGTTATAGCCATGGTCAGGTATGAAAAGAAATTTAAAATTTTCTAAAATCGCGGGTTACTTTTTCTTATTTCTGGTATAAAGGAAAAACAAACCCAAAAAAGATGAAAAAATTAGTAAGATTTTCTTTTATAGCACTGGTTGCAACTTTCACTTTTGCGTCTTGCGAAACCAAGAATACGGAGAATGCTACTGAAAATGCCGGCGATGCCATAGAAGCAGATGCCGAAGCTACCGGAGACTCTTTAGAGGCCAACACCGACCAAGCAGTTGATGCTACTACCGATGCCGTTAACGAAGCTGGCGCCGAAGTAAAAGAAGAAGCACACGACGCTCAACACTAGTATTACGTTTCTGATTATATAAGAAAGCCCGCTGGTACCAGCGGGCTTTCCTTTTTTATACGCTTTCTATTATAATCCGTCGCCGTATTTAAAATGGTCGCTTACTGTTACCGGCAGTTTACCATTGGGCTTTATCTCGCCAAAAATAAGCCGGGCTGCCGCCTCCTGCACTGCCGGTAGTTGCTGGTAACCCACAATCAGGCCATTGGTTTTAGCCATATCTGAAAACTGGTTAAGCGTATAGGCATTGTCAAATAAAGTTACAATTGCCCGTTTATCCCGGATGAGCTGATCTACCAAATCTCTCTCTTCTTTGGATAGGCCTAAATGGTTGCTGGGCCGGATGCTGGGGCCGTAAATAGCGATAACTACCTGACTGTGTTTCTTGAGTTTCTTCAGCAATAAATCCCTGTTCTTTTTAGTACTGCGGCGCGGCAGCCAGAAGGCTTCAATTGGAGCCCGTTCGGCCATTTTACGCTGGAAAAAAGTTGGCCGCGCAGCTCCTACAGCCATTACCGCAATTTTTTGCTTTTTGCGCTTAGGTTTCTGCAGCGGTAAAATATTGCGCTTGTTGTGCAGCATGGTAATAGCGCCTTCGGCTAAACGCCGGTTGGTTTCGTGTGCCCGTGAGGTATGTAAATCCTGGTAAATGTTTTGCAGCGGCACCGGTTTATACCGGTTCAGACCAACCCAATATTTAGCCGCCAGTACCTTTTTACAGCGCCGGTCTAGTTCAGCCTGACTGATTTTGCCTTCCCGGATAGCGGCCTGGATCGCTTTTATCGCTACGGGCACGCTCACCAGGCGCTCCAGAATATCGTTACCCGCTACCAGTGCCATTACTTCGGCTTCGCCCGATTTAAAATATTTGGTAACGCCCTTCATTACCATGGCATCGGTAATAATCAATCCAGAAAAATCGAGCTCACGCTTTAGTAAATTGGTAACAACCGGGCGCGATAAAGTAGTAGGAATATTTTGAACGGATGAATCGAGTTGGGGCAGATGCATGTGGGCTACCATGATGCCGCCAACTCCGCTCCTAATCAAAGCTCTGAAAGGATATAATTCCAAGGTATCCAACCGTTCGCGGCCATAATTAATTACCGGCAAATCCAGATGCGAATCTACATCGGTATCGCCGTGACCTGGGAAGTGCTTGGCTGTGGCAATAATGCCGTGCTCCTGCATACCCAGCATATACGCCAGGCTTTTAGAAGTAACATCTTTTTTATTTTCGCCGAACGACCGGTAACTAATAACCGGATTATTCGGGTTGTTATTAATATCCACCACCGGGGCGAAATTTAAATGCATACCCAGTCGCTTAAACTCATAGGCAATTTCGGTGCCCATGCGGTAAATCAGGCTATCGTTATTAATGGCGCCCAGCAACATGGGCAACGGATATTGCATGGCGCTATCCATGCGCATTCCTACCCCCGACTCCGCATCCATGCTAATGAGCAAAGGTACTTTAGAAGCGGCCTGAAATTTATTCGTGAGTTTAGCCTGGCGTACCGGCCCGCCCTGGAAAAAAATAATGCCCCCTACTTTGTAACGCCGAATAAGGTTCAGCACATCTTCTTCATTCTTTTTACCATTGTTCGGGAAAGCTTCTACAATCATTAATTGGGCAATTCGCTCGGCCGGCGTCAGGCGGTTAAACACCGAATCGACCCAGGTATTGCGCCGGTTTAAGGTGGTAATTAAGGCATTGGGGTATTTAATGGTATCTTCGGGCAAGACTACCGGTGCTTTAAATACCACAATTTTATGCGGCGCCCGGTGGCGTTCGCAGCCGACCAGTGCCCCAGCACTACACAAACTTATCAGTAGAAGAACCCGGAAAAATAATTTATTTAAAAAACAATCAGTATACACTTTCAAAAATATTCTAATCAGGTAGAAGCCTCACTTACTCTCTTAACGCAAGAGTTGTTACAATATTCAATAATTCTAATTTAACACCTAACTTTAAATTGTGAATGGTAATTTATTATCCGCTCTTTTTAAGCAAAAAATAAAATCTGGTAGAAACCGTTTAAAACGCAATGCTCCCAACAGCCGAATAGGCTACCCTACGTCTGGCGTAAAACATGTACCAAGCAGCCGAAAAAGCCAATATTTTACCCTTTGGGTAAATAGCAAGGCGCAACATCACCCCCGATTTATTCTGAAAAAATTATTTACCAACTAATAAGAAAGCGCAATTACCTAAAAACTAACGCTTAATAGCTCAAAGCTAAAAACTAATTTTTTACCTTTAAGCTCAAATTATAATTCCATGATTCAGAAAAGTAACCGGCTGCTGAACGTTTTCTACGAAATTCGCGGCCCGATATTTGAAAAAGCGCTGGAGCTCGAAATGCAAGGCTACAAAATTACCCGCCTGAATATCGGCAATCCGGCCCCCTTTGGCTTTGACGCCCCCGACGAGATTATTCACGATGTAATTATTAATATCCGGCGAGCGCAAGGCTACACCGATTCTAAAGGATTATTTGCGGCCCGTAAAGCGGTAATGCACGATTGCCAGCGCAAAGGCATTCCTAACGTGCAGATAGATGATATTTACATTGGCAACGGCGTAAGTGAGCTGATTCTGCTCTCAATGCAGGCCCTGCTGAATAACGGCGATGAAATATTGATTCCGGCCCCGGATTATCCGCTCTGGACCGCTTCGGTTAACTTAGCGGGTGGCAAAGCCGTGCATTACCGTTGCAATGAAGCCGCCGATTGGTTTCCCGATTTAGCTGATTTGGAAAGCAAAATTACGCCCCGTACCAAAGGCATGGTTATTATTAACCCCAATAATCCCACCGGGGCCGTATATTCCGAAGAGGTTTTGCGGCAAATGGTTGCCATTGCGGAGCGCCACAACCTAATTATTTTCTCCGACGAGATTTACGATCGCATTTTGTACGACGATGCCGTTCATTTTTCGCCAGCTACTTTTTCGGATGATATTTTATTTCTGACGTTTAGCGGTTTATCTAAAAATTACCGGGCCGCTGGTTTCCGGGCGGGCTGGCTGATTGTGAGCGGCGCCAAGTACCGGGCAAAATCGTACATAGAAGGGATAACAGCGCTGGCCAGTATGCGTTTGTGCAGCAATGTGCCTTCGCAGTTCGCCATCCAGACGGCCCTGGGCGGTTACCAAAGCATTAAAGATTTGGTATTACCCACTGGCCGTTTGCGTCGGCAGCGCGATGCGGCCTACGAAAAGTTAACGCAGATTCCGGGTATAACCTGCGTTAAACCCAGAGGGGCTTTTTACATGTTCCCAAAAATTGACGTAGAAAAATATAACATTAAAGACGACCAGCAATTTGCGCTGGATTTATTAATCGATCAGAAAATATTAGTAGTACATGGTACCGGTTTTAACTGGCCGCAGCCGGATCACTTCCGAGTAGTGTTTCTGCCTACTGTAGAAGAACTGTCCCAAACCATCGATAGGATTGGGTTATTTCTGCAAGATTATTCGGGCAGCCTCGAATAATAATTAATTTGAATTAAGATAATTTTTAAAGGAACCTGCTCTTACCAGCAGGTTTTTTTATGCCCATCTTTTTACTGATTTAAACAAACTGTGCTAAAAATTTACAGCACCAATATTTTATTTTTTATAAATTACAAACCAGTGTAAAATAATAAGCCCCAAGCATTTATACAAATGGGTTCCGAACGGATGTTTAATCATAAAGCTTACCGCTGTTTTGAGCTTATTTGAACCACCAATAATTAAAATGAAAAAAAAACAATCGTTCCTGAGCCTGCTGGCATTCTCGCTGCTGGTGCTATCCTGTAAACCACCCCAAGGTACTTCCGGCGATACTGCCAATTTTAAACCCGAGTTCAACCCAAAACCTTCACCGGCTTATTTATCACCGCAGGAAAGCATGAAAACCATTCATGTGCCGGCTGGCTACAAACTGGAACTGGTGGCCAGTGAACCCATGATTAAGGAACCGGTAGCCATAGCCTGGGACGGAAATGGTCGTTTGTACGTGGCTGAAATGCTGACCTACATGCAGGATGCCAATGCCAGTGGCGAACGCCAGCCCATCAGCCGCATCACCAGGTTAGAAGACACGAACAACGACGGCAAAATGGATAAGAGCTCAGTTTTTATTGATAAACTGCTCTTGCCCCGGATGATCCAATGTGTAAACGATGAGCTGCTGGTAAACGAAACGAACACTATTAACATCCATAGTTACCGCGATACGGACGGTGACGGCAAAGCCGACCAGAAAAAATTAGTTTACCAGAACGATAAGTACGATGTAAACGGCGCTAATATGGAACACCAGCGCAGTGGCCTGGACTGGAACCTGGATAACTGGATGTACCTGACTTACGATCCGATCCGCTTCCGGTATACCAATGGCACCATGCAGATCGATACCATCACCAGCGGTTCGGGTGGACAATGGGGCGTAACCCACGACGATTACGGCCGCATCTATTATTCGCGGGCCGGCGGCGAAATTCCGGCTTCCGGATTCCAGATAAATCCGGTTTACGGTGGCCTGGAGTTCCCGGACCAGTACAGCGCCAAGTTTCAGGAGGTGTGGCCCATTATTGCGACGCCCGATGTACAAGGCGGCTTTCCTCGCCTGCGCCCAGATGTAACGCTAAACCATTTCACGGCCTCCTGCGGCCAGTCTATTTACCGCGGCGATAGGTTGCCAGCCGATTTGCGCGGCGATTATATTGTTTGCGAACCCGTGGCCCGCATTATCCGCCGTGCAAAAGTTATCAACAACAATGGCAAAACCACTTTAGAAAATGCTTATGATCGTCAGGAGTTTATCTCTTCTTCCGATATGAATTTCCGACCCGTAAATACCGCAACCGGTCCCGACGGTAACCTGTATATTGTGGATATGCACCGGGGCATTATTCAACAGGGCAACTGGACCAAACCCGGCTCCTTTCTGCGCCAGCGGATTGACAGTTTAGGCTTAGATAAGAACGTTGGCCACGGCCGCATTTACCGCTTAGTACACAACAGCACCGCCCGCACCAAAGCACCTAAGCCCCAGCTACTAAACCAAAGCAGTTCGGAACTCCTGACTTACCTCGATCACCCGAACGGTTGGTGGCGCGATAATGCGCAGAAACAAATAATTGTAAAACAAGATAAGTCGGTGGTAACAGCCTTGAAAAGCATTATTTCGGGCGGACCAATTGGCAAATTCAAAACGCCCAGCCATTTAGCTCGCATCCACGCCTTATGGACCTTGGAAGGTTTAGAGGCGGTGGATAAAGAAATATTAATAACTGCTTTAAAAGATGAACACCCGCAGGTAAGAAGAACCGCCGTGTGGATAAGTGAACCTTACTTAAAGCAGAACAATGCTCAAATGCTAGCTGAAGTAGCTAAATTACAGAATGATCCAAATTACGATGTACGGGTGCAGTTATTGTTATCCCTTTACGAAAGTAAAGCGCCAGCGGCTAAAGCAATAACCAAGCAGATATTAGATCAGAACACCAACATCGAAATGCTGGTAGCTACACAGGATGCCCTGGTTAAGAACGAAAACACTAAAAATTACGGCAGTAAACTAGCTAACTTACCGGCCGCTGACCGCAGTTTAATATTGCAGGGTGCAGCTACTTTTAAATCGTTGTGCGCTTCGTGCCACGGGGCTGATGGCAAAGGATTAGCGGTTGCCGGCAGCAGCATGGCCGCCCCGCCGCTTAAAGATTCCAAGCGCCTGGCCTTCCTCGAAAAAAATACCGCTATCCGGATTGTGATGCACGGTTTATCGGGCCCGGTAGATGGCAAAACGTATGCAAGTGTAATGCCGTCTATGTCAGCGAACAGTGATGAATGGATTGCCGGTGTGGTTAGCTATATTCGTCATGAATTTGGCGGACCGCCACCCCGCAATTACGGCGGTGTGCAACCCGGCATGGCTCCGCCTTCTGCCAGTAAGGCGAATGGCTTTACTATCCGGCCTACTGTTTCGGCAGCCGTTACGCCCGAAGAAGTAAAGAAAATCAGAACCGCCCACGCCAGCCGCACCAAAACCTGGACATTGGCCGAACTGGAAGCTAAAAGCAAAGACGAATTAACGATACAAACTACGACGGGAAGTAGTAAACAGTAGCCGTTTTTCTGGCAACATTTTGTGGATATCTCCCACTGATTATAGCACCTCCGGCTAAAAACAATTTGTTTTTAGCCGGAGGTGTTTTGCTTCAACATTCACTTATCCACAATAAATATTGGCCTGATTTAAGCAATCTCACCCTGTCATTCAGGAGGAAACTTGTTGGTTGTCTGCTAAATAGTTTCCTCCTGAATGACAATAGTGGACTTGATAGGTTAATACAATAAACAAGCAAAGTAGCGTTAAGTTGCAATGCTATTTTAGATTAAAGACATAAGTTGCGCTAATGGCTTACTCTACAAATTAAACTCACCCACAATAAATTCTATGGATGGCTTTTGGGTATCTGGACGATAAAGCACCCGTACACCGGCATCGAACAAAACGCCTTGTAAGCGCATGAAATTAAAATCGGTAGTAAGCTCCAACCCGACTGATTGGTAGGTATAATTCCGGTTGACTTGGTTTCGCCGGTCGTAGCGCTGGCCGTACCCGTAATCATAAAAAATATTGCTTTTCAGGCGCTGAAAATAGAAGAAAGGGCCGAGCGCAAAATCAGGATAAAATATTGGGAACTTATATTGCACCGAACCTCCATAGAATTCGTCATGTGGCCGGTAACCATACCCCCTGACAAACCGCATGGGGCTGCTGAAAATATAATCGTGGGTATCTTCTTTCTGGTAATTACCCGTTAACTGCAAAGAGTGGTGCTTTAACAACCCAGGGAAAGCCAGCCGGGTAGTAGCCGTAAATATTTCGCCGCTGTAATCTCCACCGAAGGGTGTATGATTGTAATACAAAGATGCTCGCTGCTCAAAACGGCCCGCCAAATCGCGACGGCTTTGGCGTAAGACTCGATTATAGCTCGCCGAATAATTAACGTTGCGCAAAACCCCATTGGCTTGTTCGGTTAAGACGCGCCGGGGCCGGTAAAAGTCCGAAATGCTATTAATCTGGGCATTGGTAGACAAGGTTAAAGATTGCAGGTATTTGGAGCGGGTCAGGTTAAGTGGCAAAGCCAGACCGGCGGTAATATTTTTTTCGCGCCATTGATAGGTGGTGTCGTTTTCCTGAGTAGTGCGGTAGCCGGTAGCACCCGTTAGATTTATTACTGGGTAATATCCTAGATAACTAACGCCGGCAAATACCCGGTTGCTGCTTTCGCTCAGGTTACGCGTATAACCTACCGTTGAAACGGCTGTACTCAGAATATCCTGCGATAAAATAGCCAGCGAAACCGAATTACCTTCCGGGTCCAGGCTCGGCATCCAGCTATGCGGGTTAAAAATATGTTTCAGGCGGCTATATTTCTGCACAGGGTATGTTTTAGCTGGTACATTAGTCAAAATATTAGGGGTTCCCTCCTGCTCAACCAATGGCCCGTAATAATTTACTTTACTTTTAACAACCTTTGCCAGGGGTATCCAATTATCCGGGTTCAGCGACATGGTGTAAACATTGTACCCTCTTAAGGAAAAATCGTTGAATAATATTCCTTTACCATTGGTAGTTACGGCCGGGTTAATGCCCGCGTACCGCCGCGATGCCACCTGGTACTGCTGCCGGGTAATTAGGTCCAGCGCATAAATATTCTCGATACCATTATAAGGCGAATTATAGAAAACGTATTTATCGGTGATAACCGGGTGCCCAATATTTTCGGAGGTGGGTGGCATTAAATCGGTGAAGGTACCAGTTTCTACATCAACCTGGACTATGGTGCGGGTGTTGTTGCGGGTGCGCAACAACACTACGCTTTTCCCATCGGGTGCCCACCTCGGCATCGAAATAAAATCGTTTTGCGGACTAGGCCAGCGCTTGAGTTCTTCCCCGGTATCAGCATCTAACAAAACCAACGAATTAATATTTTGGGTGCTTACTTCAATGGCGGCAATGGTGTGGGCATTGGGCGAAAAAGCGGGTGCCGCCAGGCGGGTCTGGCGCTTTAATACCTGATACGTTCCGGTTTCCAGGTCGTAGGTTTTTATTATGGAATAGTTGCGGGTATCCCAGCGCGGATCGTACTCGTATTCGCTCCAGACAATTTTTTCATCTACCACCGAAAGCATGCCGTTGCTCGTTAAAATACCCGGCGTAAATATTTTACGTTCGTTGCGGCCATCGGCATCTAAGCGCACAAAAGTTTGGATATCGCTTAACCCACTTTTAAGGGCAATAAAGCCGCCGTCGGATAAAGGTTGGGGGTACAAATAATCGGTGTAAGTGCGGTTGCGGCGCTGGGTTAAAACAATAGCCGGCGTCTGGGGCAAGCTGTCGGCTTGTTGCGTCCAAAGCGAATCCAGTTCGTGCGTCATGGCGCGGTAAGTGGCCGTTAAGCGTTTACCGGCCTGCTGGCGTATGGCTCTCGAAAAGGTGAACGGCACATAAAATTGATCCAGGGCTTGCTGCATTACTTTACCCCAGATGTCAGTTCCGGCTTTGCGGCGCAGGTGCGTTACCAGGTGGTAGCCGGTTACATAATGGTTGGGGACATTGTCGCGGAAAGAGCCCAGGTGTTGCTTGTTGTAGCGGTAAGGCTTACGTTCGAGCAAGATAGTCCGGAACAATAAATCAAAATCCGGAATGCGCCCGCGACCGCTCGGCGAGAACGCCGTTTCGGTAGCTACCGCATCGCCCTCCCAGAACCAGCTCGGCACGGCAGCGTTGCTTAAAGCCAATATACCATTCTGCCCGAAAGGATAATACGCCAGCTTAACGCGGCTATGGTAAGCTTTTTCGTACTGCACCATGTGCCGGAACTCGTGCATGGCCAGCAAGTTTAACCAGTTGTTGGTACCACTTAAATTATAATTCTGCGGCGCGGTGGTATAAAATTCGCTGCGCCGTGGCGATAAAGCTACAAAGCCGTTAGAAATTACCCCCTGGTTTTGCAATACCAACGGAATTTTGTGCGGTGCGTGGCCCAGGGAACCAGAGAGCGGTTTATGAATATATTGCATGGTGTTTGCCATGCGTTGCCCTTCCTGCTCCAGTTCGGCGGGGAATATTATTTTAAAACTTTCGGTATTTATTTGCCGCCATTTTACGGATGGCGGGTTGGTACCGGTTTGGGAGAAAGCCACCGAACTGGCTAAACTTAAGAGCGCAAGAAGCAGTTTTACCCGCATATTGGTTATCTGATAACGTTTGAGGGAAGTTGCAATAGGTAGTCCGGCACCGGAACCCAGCAGTTCTATTTGGCTGGTTTAGTATAAGTCCAAAACCACAAATATTTGGGTGTAAACTAATAAAAAAGCCTGTTATGTGCTATAACAGGCTTTGCTTACTAAAAGAATATTTTTATTTCCGGACGTGCTGGTATAAGTCTTTGGCATCGTGGGAGGCCTCCAAAGCCAGGTACTCTGCTTGTAACGATTTAATCTTAAGCCTATCGCCCGCCGACAAACCTCCTTCGAGTTCTTCTTTGCGATCATTCAGGCGCGAATACACATTATCTACATAATCCCAGTCGTCCTGGGACCATTTATTTTTTTTCGCCCGCACAATACCCATAAAGAGTAAATAGGTTTCGCGCATATCAGCAGCCGTTAAGGTAGTCAGCTCTTTCGTAGGGCCAAGCAATTCCTGCTCCCATTGTCGCAGTTTATTAGGGTCTAAAGGCTGTTGGGCCCGTCTTTCGTTTTCCTCTTCCCAGGTTTGATACTCCGCTTTTAATCGATTATATTCTGCGCGGGCATCTGCCGATAAACTATCCGCTTTGCTGTCCAGGCGGGCAGTACGGCGTTTAAAATCTTCTTTAACTTCGGGCCAATTTTCGCGGGCCGCGCTGTCGGTGCGGTTAGCTTTGTTTTTAACCCAACCCCGAAATTCTTCCAGCTCGTCGGAGGCTTTGGTAGTACGGCGGGTTACTGTGGTAGTATCGTTACCATTGGTGCTAGTAGTGGTTTGAGTCGTAGTCCGAGACTCACAGGCCAAAACGGCGGCACTTAGAGCCAGACTGTAACTCCATATTGCCAGTTTTTTCATAGTTTAGGTATTTAAGTTTTAGGGCAAATATTTATTTTACAAAATATTTACGAAAATCCTGTCTGAAAGATATAGCCACCCCTTATATAAGCAACTTTAAATTAAGCGTAATTAAGAAATCTGGCGTATCTGGTTGGTTAATAATTTCGAATTTAAAGTCTATTATTACTTATTAATTGCTTGCTATTCAGAAATTAATAAAAGTATACTTACCTAAACGGTATAGTATTATCAACAAGAATTAAAATTGAAGAAAGGCCTTTTGGGGCCAGAACCACAACATCAACAAGCCTCCGGTAATAGCAATACTGAATAAGATAGCTACTTGATAAAACAACCGGCGGTGGCCCAATACTGCTACCATGGCGCCTTTAAATAATAGATTCGATAAAGCAGCAATTAATATAACCTGCCAGCCGGTATGGGCATGAAGCTTTTCGCTTTGTACCAATTTGGCGGTAGAGAGGGTGATGGCATCAACATCAGTTAAACCCGATAAAAAACCAACGGCGTAAAGCCCGCTATTTCCAAAATAATCGCGCGCGGCCGCGGTACCCAACATTACCAGGGCATAAAGTCCGGCAAAAACAAACGCGCTTTTTAATTCGGCCGGGTTGCCTTGTTCCGGAATCTGAGCTTCTTCCTGTTTGTGGCGGTTCCAGAAATATAAAGCCCCGATTATGCCCAACAGAAGTAGGAATAAAGCGGCCAGCGGCGGCACTAGCTGGCCGGCCTGGCGCGGTGCCACTACTATTATTTCGACGATAATCCGTAGAAAAGCTACCGTAGAGGCCGTTAAGATTACATACGCCGCTAAAACCGAGGCATCTGGTGTATGTTTCGTGCGGCGGGCGTACGATACCGTGGTAGCCGTACTGGAGATAAGCCCGCCCAATATGCCACCTAATAAAGTACCAGCCTGTTTACCGAAAAATTTATAGGCAAAATAGCCGCACATGCCAATACCCACTATTAGCACCACCATTAGCCAGATATCGTGTGGATTAAGCACCCGGTAAGGACCGAAGGCCTGGTTGGGCAAAATGGGCAGTATTACAAGAGAAATAAGCACAAATTGCATCACTACCCGGCTATCATCGTATCCGACTTTCTGGATAAACCCGTGGAGTGGCTTTTTAAAATGCAGCAATACTGCTACCAAGCCTCCAATGGCTATCGCAATGGTTCTATCGCCGGCTACCAGATAGGCGCCAACCCCGTACATTAGTAAAACGGCGGCTTCGGTGGTTTGTCCGGGGCTTATCGGTTCCTGGGTTCTGCTCCGGAGCAGATTAGCGATTACCAACAAGGCCGTTACAGAGATAAATCCCGCTGCTAATATCCAACCACCAAAAGCCTGGGACAGAAAAGCCGATAAAGTACCCAGCATCGTAAACATAGGAAAGGTGCGGATGCCAGCCACTTGCGAGTTGGCCATTTGTCGCTGCAACCCCACCAGTAAGCCTAAACCCAACGAGATCCCTAATATCTGAATGTGATCCTGCACCAGTTATTATAAATATAGCATAACGGCAATTTACGGTAATTCTGCTTGGGTGAACAGAGGGCAAGAAATGTTTTTAGCCTTCGCTAAAGGCTAAAGCAGCACCGATAATTAAGCCACTGTTGCGCTGTAAGTTTTAGAACAGACGGCGGCTTTCGGCTGCCTGATAGCCCTTTAAGTTATAAAAAGGTTCAGAAAAGATTTTTGCATTAGATCTATGCAGCCTATAATTCCTGAAAAATCAATGTAAATCTTCAGCACCTGCTATATAAAACCGACTATTAATCGAATACCGTTGCTTTAGCTGGGTTATCCAGGAACTCGAACATGAGTTGCACTTGCGAAACGGTTCCCCGCTCTGTTGATAGTTCCGGCAATTCAGTACGGTCGAAATATTCAGCCGCCAATATTTCGGAGCCTTCCTGTAAAGTGCCTCCAATGGTTTCGCACAAGATAAAAATTTTGTAGGTGTGGTATGGCGAAGGCGGATGCGGGTGGCATTTTTTATCCAGTACGGCTAATATTTTGGTGGGCTTCACTTCTAAGCCGGCTTCTTCGCGGGTTTCTTTTACGGCCACTTCGCCCGGCGAAAAACCGACATCGGCCCACCCGCCCGGCAACGACCAGCAATTATCTATTTTTTCGCGCACCATCAGGATTTTACCATCCTTAAAAACAACGGCCCGCACATCGGTTTTTGGCGTTTGGTAGCCAATCTCGTTCGTGAATAAGTCTTTAATCCGGGGCACTTCTTCACCGGAAAGTTCGGCCAAAATAGCTACACTTATTTCGCTTAGCTCCTGGTAGCGTTCCTGGTCATAACTATTTTCGGCATAAGTAAGGCCGGCTTGCGCCAGCGCCTGTACGCGTTTGGCAAATTCCAGCCACGGATGTGCGGGCATGTGTTAAGTGGTTAAGTAAGGAATATCTTCTTTTTGATCTTTTTAATCGAACAAAGATATTAGTTTTTCCATTGACAATTCCTCATAGCCATCAATCACCAAATCGGTATGGTTGAGTTCTTCTTTCGAATGGGAAGTAGTAATAGCCACTACTTTCATGCCCGCCCGTATGCCAGCTTCGGCGCCCGGCACCGAGTCTTCCATCACAATACAATGCTGCGACGGTACGCCAAGCTTTTCCGCCGACTTCAGGTATATTTCCGGATCGGGCTTGCCATGTTTAACCGAACTGGCATCAATTACCACATCGAAGTAGTGCCGAAGGCCAGTTTTTTCCATTATAAAATCGACGTTCGAAACCGGGGCATTGGTTGCAACGGCCATTGGTATTCCGTTATCTTTTAGCATTTGAATAAATTCTCGGAAACCAGTAATAGGAACCATTTCTTTGCCGTGCAATTCACGGTAAATGGCCTCTTTTTCTTCGCCCATTTTAAAGTTTTCTTCGGGACTGAATTCCTTCTGAAAGACGTCGCGCAGCGCAGTGGTATTGGTTTTTCCGAAAATTTTTTCCGGTACTTCTTCTTCTTTCAGTTCTACATTATATTTTTCGGCAAACTGCAGCCAAGCCTCTTTATGATACGGATTGCTATCGATGATCACGCCATCCATATCAAAAATAACGGCAAACTTCTCTTTCATAAAATCAATTAATCTGGTAATACTCTTAAATAACCGCTACTAACGAATATTTAGGTTTTTAGTTCAATTATATGCCCATAACCTGGTTAGAACAATGGATGTTAGTTAAGCCCTTAAAATACGAACGCCCGGCTTACACCAGGCGTCCGTACTCTTTAAGTTGCTTCGTATTAATTTGAAGAGGCCAGGCTGCGGGAGTTTTTCAGGTCCCGTAAATATTGGCCTAAGTCTTTAGACAGTGAGGATAAATACTTTTTAGTTTTCCGCTTCGGCGTTCCTTTAGAACGGAACTCGCGGGGAAGCCGGCCATTTCTGGAATGCTCTACATTATCTACTACCATGTCTACCACGTTTTTGGCAGTATAAAAAGTAAGGTCATACGATACTTTTCCAAAATCACCTTTGTTCGTTGCCCGGTAAGTAACATAGCTCTCCGTTTCGTTAATATCGCGGAGATAAAACTGGCTCGTTGGCAGGTTTTCTCTTATCCAGGACAAGGTAGAATCGAGTAAAACCTCCTTTGTTGCACGTGGAACACGGAAGGAAGCTGTAAATCCGTAGCGTTTAGGTTTAGCGGCCTGAATATCGGCCAATATTAAAAAGAACAAAGCAAAAAATAAGAGCAGTTTTTTCATGAAAGAGGCTGTTTCTTAGCTAATTATCTTAAAGGAACCGATAAGTTATCCTGTTAGTTCCTTTAACGTTATCCACTTACTTCATATTGTGGTATACGGCCTGTACGTCGTCATCTTCTTCTATTTTCTCCAGCAGTTCTTCAATTTCTTCGGCCTGCTCATCGGTCAATTCGGTGCGGGTATTCGGAATGCGCTGCAACTCGGCAGTAGTTACCGGCAAGCCTCTTTCCTCTAAAGCTTTTTGCATGGCACCAAAATCGGTGAAGGCCGTTTCAATAATCACTTCTCCTTCGTGTTCGTAAATATCTTCCGCACCATAGTCAATTAAATCAAGTTCCAGTTCCTCCAGATTTAAACCTTCGGACGGCAACCGGAATATACCTTTTCGGGTAAATATAAAATCGAGCGAGCCGGTTTTACCTAAGCTGCCGCCGGCCCGGGATAAGTATACCCGTATATTGGCAACGGTTCGGTTAATATTATCAGTAGCGGCTTCAATTAAAATAGCAATGCCATGCGGACCGTAGCCTTCGTACACAATCTCTTCGTAATCTTTTTCTTCTTTAGAAGAAGCCCGCTTTATAGCGGCCTCTACCCTATCCTTGGGCATATTCACCCCTTTGGCATTCTGGATAGCCGTACGTAAACGGGCATTGGCCTCCGGATTAGGTCCGCCTTCTTTTACTGCTATTACAATTTCTTTGCCCAGCCGCGAAAAGGCCTTAGACATTTTATCCCATCTTTTAAACTTCCGGGCTTTCCTGAATTCAAATGCTCTTCCCATATTATAAAGGTTCTGCTAATTATTATTTGCGTATATCTTACAAAGTTAAAAAAGACAACTAAAATATCCAGTTTTACTCCCTTACTTAAAAGCTTCCGCTTTAATAATCGGGCCACTAAGTTTGGGCCACCAAAAAAGGCCCAATCCAAGTCCAAGAAAACTGGCGCCTAAACCGTAAATCAAAGGATTAATAGCTGTACCAACGGCCAGGGCCATCAACCAAACACCCATTCCGGCCAACATAGAAATGAATGCCGCCCGCGAACTGGTACGCGGTATATAAATACCAGCCACCATGGGTACAAACAAAGAAACCAGACTCAAGGCTGATGATTCGCTTACTAACTCGTAAATATTACTACGCAGCAAGGCAAAGCCCAGCGACACCACTGCTACCAATAATACACTTACCCTTGACAGATGCAGTAGCTGTTTATCTGTTATGTTCCTATAAACAGGTTTTAAAATATTCTCACTCAGAATGGCTGCAGGCGCCAGCATAGCTCCACTGGCAGTGCTCATTATTGCCGATAACAAAGCCCCAAAAAAAAGAACTTTCATCCACATAGAAGATTGTTGTAAAATGAGCACTGGCAATAATAATTGAGTATCCTGCTGCATCAGTTCCGGATGCAGCACTTTCGCGTATAAACTTATCAACAGCGGCATAAAGGCTACCGTCAGATATAAAATACCGGCCATAAAGGAGGCATAAACGGCTACTTTTTCGGATTTAGAAGACATCACTCTCTGGAAAACATCCTGCTGGGGAATAGACCCCAAACCAATGGTTATCCACATGGCGAAATAGTTAATCCATTCCGTAGAATACGCTTTCGCAACAGGCGTAAACCTAAAGAAATCAGCCGGAGGCTGGTGCATAACTTCAGAGAAAGGGAATTGGATTAATAAACTTCCTACCACGAAAAGTAGCCCTAAAATAATCATTATTGTTTGCAGAAAATCGGTTACAGAAACGGACCACATGCCTCCTAAATAAGTGTATCCTACTACCACTATAAAGCCGAGCAATATGCCCACGATTAAAGGAATATTCACCACTAAATTTAGGATAATGCCTAACGCTACCAGCTGCGCCGCGATCCAGCCAAAATATGAAACCACCAGAAAAATAGAAGCAATTAGTTCGGTCTGACGGTTGTAGCGCACCCGGTAAAAGTCACCGAAGGTGAGCAAGTTCATGCGGTAAAGTTTCCGGGCAAAAAATAACCCAACTAAGAATAAACAGAGAGCAGCGCCAAAAGGATCCTCAATTACGCCTATAAGCCCTTTCTCCGCAAATTCAGAAGAAGCGCCCAATAAGGTTTCGGAGCCAAACCAGGTAGCAAACACCACCGCAGTCGCCATTGGTAGGGTAAGCTTTCGGCCCGCTAATAAAAAATCCTGGGTATTATTAACGCGCCGGGAGGCCCAAAAGCCTAACAATACATTAAAGGTTAAATAAAGGAGAATAAAAAAGAGCAGCATCTTAAACAAAATAAAACGGCCGGAAGCGTTGATAACTTTTCCGGCCGTCAAAAAAATCATTCACTATACAACTTACCGCTTTAGTTCGTAAGCCATTACTTTGTTGTTGAAAAAAGTAGGCACCAACACCAGGTTTCTTTCCGGAATAAAGTCTATATCAGCGGCATTTACTTTTGCCTCTTTTGTATCCAGTAGCTTTTTAACCTGCCCATTTGCAAATAAATAATTGATTTCGCCATTCCAGTTAGAAACAATAAAATCACCTTTCCCTACCGGTACAATGCCATCGCCACTCGTTAAACCTTCCGCAACTTTATTCAGACTTTTGGTATTACCATCTATCTGGTAAAAAATACCTGGTTGCATATCTACCAGGTAAAGTTTGCCTTCGTGGGCTAGCAAACCATTGGGTCTTACAAGTTGGTCACTTTCCATGTAAACACTAGCGACATTATCTTTTACCAAGTAAACCTTCTTACCACTTGAATCCGAAACATAAACACTTCCATCGGCGGCTACAGTAATATCGTTCAGAAATTGCGCCCCTGGGAGTTCAATATCCTGAACTTTCTGGCCGGTTTTGGTATCAATTACTACTACTTTGGTTAGATCTGCTACGTACAGCATTCCTTTATGCAGTCCCATGCCCTTCGGCGCGTCCAAACCTTTTACCCACTCTGCCTGCTCAATTTTACCATTTAAATCTACCCGCCCAATAGAGCCATTACCATCCTTATCGCCGGCTTGCCCGTTTATGTTCGATACGTAAATTACTTTATTCCCCCGATCGTACAACACTGATTCCGGAGTAAGTAAATTTCCTTCAGTCTCCCATTTTTTAACTAAGCTTACAGTTTCCGGATTAGAGGTGTTGGTAACTGTTTTAGTACAGGCCCATAAGCTGCTGGCTAATATCAATGTAAATACTTTTGTTCTGGTGTTTTGCATAATGTTATCCATAGTTTTATGTTTAAGTTAGAAATATATTAGCTGTTTGCTTCCTTCGATTAGTTCTAAAAAAATGAATTAGATTTTAACTCAATAAAAACTAACCCGTATAGGTTGAAAGTTAATAATTAAACCCGAAAAAAATAAAGCTATGACTAAACTTAAAAATCTAGAAGATCTTTTTCATCACGAAATAAAAGATTTATACAGTGCCGAAAAACAATTATTAGAGGCTTTACCCAAAATGGCCGAAACAGCGCAAGACCCTAAATTGAAAGCTGCCTTTGAACTACACCTGCAAGAAACAAAAGCTCAGAAAGAACGCCTGGAGAAAGTCTGCGAGTTAATTGGTATAACCCCGGGGAGAACCAAGTGCAAAGCCATGGAAGGTTTAATTGAAGAAGGTCAGGACATGATTGATGAGAAAGCAACCCCTGAAGTGAAAGATGCTGGTTTAGTAGCTTCAGCGCAACGCATAGAACATTACGAAATATCAGGTTATGGTACCGCTGCTTACTATGCCGAGCGCCTGGGCCAGAAAGAAGCGCACGAATTGTTATCGGAGACCTTAAAAGAAGAGAAAAATACCGATGCTAAATTAAACAAACTGGCCAAAGGCTGGATTAATGCCAAAGCCGAATAACAAAGGCTAAGCTGTGTAAAAGTCCTGCTTGTGAGCAGGACTTTTTGTTTAAAACCAGGTCCCTATTGTGCTGTAATTCTCTTAGCAGCTTACTATTATAGTTTAAGAGCAGAGAATTATCAGAAGCTTTTATTAACACGTTAATAAATCAGGAATGAATAACTTTTCAATTATAGTTACTTTTAACCAAACCTTTGAAAATCTACTATTCCTCTCCCGCTTTAACTATGTAAGGATATAGACCTCATTAGCTATTTTCCTTATTTGGCAAGCAAATAAATTTCTTTAATGCTGGTATAGCTTAACTTATTCAGAACCTTCTTTACTATTAAGCAGTAAAAACAGGTAGTAAAAACAACCTATTAACGATTATACAACCATGGAAGACGATAAAAATAAATATAGAGAAGACCAGACTAAAACAAAGAATGAACAAACGCAGGAAGATTCTGCCAATGAAACAAAGTCTGATAGTGATTTTTATAAAAGAACGTTTATTGGTACGGGTTCTCCAAAATCAGATGAGAATTTTGATAATACGTACCGCCAAACTAACGAGAAAGACTTAGAAGACCGGGATAATAATGATGGTGATGCTAACACCGAAAACAACTTTTAATAATATATCTTATTAGTTTTTAAAGCAGAATGCCGGTTAATATTAACCGGCATTCTGCTTTATATACAACCATACAATGTAGTTTTATTTCTTAAAATAATTTTGAGAAATAAAACGGAAATATTTTCAAGATTTACTTTTTCACTGATTTAGTAAACCTGCTAAAATGATTTTTATTAGGCAATTCTTTGCTTCAAAGCACCTGCTTTTTTATTTTACAATTTCATTTTAGGTTGAAGCTTTCATCTGAGATGTGATACCGAATAGATAAGGCCACAAAAAACATTTATTTTTTCTCGTTTTCTGTTAAATAATTTTTGGGCTCAATCTCATTGTTTTATTAAAGATTCACGTGGAACAAAGCACTTTTGCACAAGTTATAGATTGGCAAAGTACCTTTATTATCAAGTAATTAACCAACTGATCATTACAGGCAATGAAACATTTCACTAGTAAGAGCGTTTAAGAATTCACTGCTTTTAAAAAATTGTTCCACTAAATAAAAAGCTATGGTTAAATACAAGCTATTTGGTATTCTCTCGATGTTTATTTTTTCCCTTCCAAAAATTCTTCCTATCCAATCCGCACCCAAGAAAGAGAATCCTGCTCCCAGCGCTCCCACCGAAGTAATACAAATACCAATCAGAAAAGTAGCCGTCGCTACTAAACCTATCCAATCAATTAAGGTTACTGCCTCTGTATATTTTCCGGTAGAAAATCAGACGGATGATTCTCCTTTAATAACTGCCGATAACTCTAAAATAAAATATAAAAAACCAAGTAAGCACCGCTGGATAGCAGTTTCGCGCAATCTGTTAACCCGTTGGGGTGGTACAATTGACTTTGGCGATACCCTGCACGTAAAAGGGATTAATAAAAGGATGGATGGCTTCTACGTAGTTCGAGATACAATGAACAAACGTATTAAAAACCAGATTGATATTTTAGTTGGAGAAAAGGAAAATATCATGGGTTTATGGGAAGATGTTCATATTTATAAGCACAATTAAGCTTACTGCGCGACAAATTAACCTTAACCCCAAATAATTAATTGCCACCTATCTTGCTTTTAAAAGCCCAGCTTTTCATCCTTAAAGCACCTTTTGTCTAAATAGTCATATCAATAATGTTAGTTTCACTGGTTACTACCTGACAGTACTTATACAAAAGGTCGTTGTAAGATAACAGAAAAGAAGAAAAAGTTCGGTAGATGGTCTATGTGATTTGATGGTTTACCAGGCAATAAGGTCTTTATTAAACTTTCTTTTCAGTGAATCAATATTCTCTAGATATTAACAAAATGTGTGTTGATTATCTGAACCCCAGCTTGAAGAATTAAAAAATTCCCCATTGCGCAATCTGCTGCACAAAACTGCCAAAAGAACCCGGCACTAAAAAAATAGCTAAGATAAAACCGAATATTGCTCCGTATAAATGGGCATCATGGTTAATATTGTCTCCCATTTGCTTGCTCTGGTAATAAGAGTATATCAGATACAACAATCCAAAAACAAAACCAGGCATACAAAGGAAAGCATACAGGCAGATTTCGCGGGTAGGATTAAACAAAATGCTGGAAAAGATAATGGCCGAAACTGCGCCGGAAGCACCCAGAGCTCTGTAATCATAATCTTTTTTGTGCTTAATGTAAGAAGGTAAATCGGCTACTATCATGCCTCCCAGGTAAATAAGCAAGTATAAGAATATACCTATCTGCGGACCGTAATGATAAATAAAAACGGTTTCTACCATCTCACCAAAGAAATAAAGCGTGAGCATGTTAAAAAATAAGTGCATCCAATCGGCGTGCAGAAACCCGGAAGTAACAAAGCGATAATATTGGTGATTTTTGTTTACTGAAAACGGATGGAATATCCAGTTGCGTAATAAGTCTTCGTTAGACCAGGCATAGATAGATATACCAACCGTTAGAATAATAATAATAAGTGTTACACTCATGCTTTATGTTTGAATTTAATAAAGAGATTATCCCGATGACAAATTCAGTCACCAAACCAAAAATAATTTAGCTTTCGCGCTCCATTAATTGCAGGGCCAGGTTCCGGAGCATGGCTTTGCGGGCTTCCGGTGCATTAACTGCATTTAAACTCTGAATGGCTTCTTCAAAATAGCTATTAATTTTATCTTCGGTTTGCGCGCGGATATTTAGTTCGTTGTAAATTTGAGTAAACTCCTGTACTTTTTCTTGCCCCGAATAAATAGTCTGGTTTTTATATCGGGTAAGCACTTCTTTTTGCGATTGGTTTGCCTGGTCTATGGCAGTTAGTAACAGAAATGTTTTTTTATCCGCTAATATATCGCCGCCTACCTGTTTACCAAATTTATCCTGTTCGCCATAAACATCCAGCAAATCGTCGCGCAGCTGAAAGGCAATGCCCACTTTTATGCCAAAGTTTTTAAGCAATAAGGCGTCATTTTCGGGCGCCCCGTTTAATACCGCTCCCAGTTCTAAGCTAAAACCCAGCAAAACAGCGGTTTTTAGCGTAATCATATGCAGGTAATCTTCGATGGTAGTAAAATCGCTGGTTTCAAAATTCATATCCAGTTGCTGCCCTTCACACACCGCTGCCGCACAATGGCTAAACAGTTTAAGTACTTTTTGTAGCTTAGCCGGTTCTACATCCAAAAACAGTTCATAAGCCTTTACCATCATTACATCGCCGCTCAAAATAGCAATATTGTTGTTCCATTTCTCGTGCACGGTAGGTTGGCCCCGCCGTAGCGGAGCTTTATCCATCAGGTCGTCGTGTAAAAGGGTGAAGTTGTGGAAAACCTCTACCCCACAAGCAGGCTTCAGGCATTTCTGAACATCATCCTGAAATAAATAACCGGCCAGTAAGGTAACCAAAGGACGTAGCCGTTTCCCACCCAACTGCATTATATAGCGTATTGGTTCGTAAAGCTCAACGGGATTATCACCATAGGAGATGGTGGATAAGGTTTTATTTATTTGTTCCGCAAAAAAGGAGATATCCACAGAAGCGGCGGGTTTTGCCGCTTCCGGTACCGCATAATCATTATTCATCAAATCCGTAATAATCTTTCAGGTTACGCCCACGCGGCTCTGCTCTTCTTTCTTCCGGTACACCGCCCTCTGTATTTAATTCTTGTTTTTCAGCAAATTCCGGTTCAACTGTTACATCCCAATCTGGCAATTCATCTTTTCTGGATTTCTTCTTATTACCTTTCTTCGGTTCGGCTACCGGTGTGTATTCTTTTCTACCTTTAGACCGGGATTCCCTAGGGGTTTCCTGGTATTGGTTTTGCTTACGCTGTGTCCGGTCCGCATCAGCCTTATAAATTAAAATTAAATCTATAGTCCGATCATTCAGGTTAGCGGCTTTTACTTCTACTATAACTTCGTCACCGAAAGAAATAATGCGTTTGTTCCGGCGGCCGATTATGCGGTAGTTTTGGGAGTCTAGTTCGTAATAATCATCTTCCAAATCGCTCAAGCGTACCATGCCTTCGCATTTATTCTCTTCTATTTCTACGTACATGCCCCACTCTGTCAGGCCCGATATAATCCCTTTAAATTGCTGCCCAACGGTATTCTGCATAAACTCTACCTGCTTATACTTAATAGAAGCCCGTTCAGCATCGGCGGCCCGTTTCTCTTGTTCTGACGAGTGCTTACATTTCTCCTCGTACTCTTCCTTCACTTGTGATTGCTCCCCGTTTAAATATTTAAAAATTAACCGGTGCGCCATCATATCCGGGTATCGCCGGATGGGCGAGGTAAAATGCGAATAATGTTCGAATGCTAGCCCAAAGTGCCCCAGTGGCTCGGTGGTATATTTTGCCTTGGCCATTGTACGGATAGCCAAGCTTTGCAACACACTTTGCTCCGGCTTGCCTTCCGTCTGTTCGGCTAAACGATTTAACTCGTTAGACACCTCTTTGTTTTCCAAATCTACCTTGTACCCGAATTTAGAGGCAAATAAGGAAAAATTAGTTAATTTATCCGGATCAGGTGCATCGTGGGTGCGGTACACCATGGTATAACGCTTACCCCGTTTTTTAATATTAAATACAAATTCAGCCACTTTGCGGTTAGCCAGCAGCATAAATTCTTCAATTAGTTTATGCGCGTCTTTCCGCTCTTTAATATAAACGTGTAGAGGTTTGCCGTTCTCATCCAGTTTAAACCGTACTTCTACTGTTTCGAAGCTAATTGCACCGTTTTTAAAGCGCTTTTCCTTAAGCGCCTTGGCAATTTTATTTAAAGTTTGTAGTTCCTCCATGTAATCGCCGGCGCCGGTATCCATTACCTGCTGGGCTTCTTCGTATGCAAACCGACGATCGGAATGAATAATTGTTTTGCCAATCCAGGTATCGTACAGGCGGCCGGTTTCATCCATTTCGAATACCGCCGAGAAAGTAAGTTTATCTTCGTGCGGGCGCAAAGAACACAAGCCGTTAGATAGTTTTTCGGGCAGCATGGGAATGGTGCGGTCTACGAGGTAAACCGAAGTAGCCCGGTGCAAAGCTTCTTTTTCCAACCGGGATTTTTCATCGATGTAATGGGTTACATCGGCAATGTGTACGCCTATTTCCCAGCGGCCATTTTCTAAAGAACGGATAGATAAAGCATCATCGAAGTCTTTGGCATCTACCGGGTCAATGGTAAAAGTGGTAATATCCCGGAAATCTCGCCGACGGCTAATTTCTTCATCGGTAATTGTTTCTGGAATAGCTTCAGCTTCTTGTTCTACCACATCCGGAAACTCGAACGGCAATCCGAATTCGGCCATGATGGAATTTATTTCTGCTTCGTTTTCGCCGGCCGGACCAAATACCCGGGTTACTTTCCCAATGGGGCTTTTATTCGCAGACTTTGGCCATTCGGTAATTTTAACCAATACTTTATCGCCATTTTGCGCGCCGTTTATATCTTCTTCGTTGATAAATATATCGAAGTACAGTTTCCGGAAATTAGGAATGACGAAAGCAAAGCTTTTGGACACTTCAATGCGGCCGGCTACTTCATCACTCACGCGCTCCAATATTTCTGTTACTTCGCCTTCGGGCCGGCCATCGCGGGTATTGTTGATGCGGACTTTCACCCGGTCGCCGCCCATGGCAAACTGCAGGCTTTCGGTAGGAACCCTGATATCTTCTTCGCTCTCGGCCGATATGACATAAGCGTGACGGGCATTGGCTAAATCTACCGTTCCTTCTAATTCTACGCTTTCAGTAATACTTAAAACGTAGTTACCTTCCGAAACCGGGGAAATCTTTCCTTCTTTCCGAAGCTGTTTTAAATATTCGTTAATTTGTTCACGGCCTTCTTTATCGGTAACATCAAAGCGCCGCGACAATTGCTTATAGCCAAAAGCCTTGCCTGGGCTGCTTACAAATATTTGCAGCAGCTTGCTTTTAGTTATCGATACCCCACCCCGTTTACTGATCCGGTTTTTACTTTCGGACCGGTTACTACGGCCAGAGTCATTGTTTTTCTTTTTTCTTTCCATCTGTTTACAGCAGTATTCTTTTGTAGCTAAGCCAAAAATTGAGTCATCAGGGCTTTCCGTTGGGTCTGGGCATTTTTAATATCTTCCAAATCACCCTTCGGAATAGCGGCTAATAATGTACGTGTATACGCATTCTGGGGATTAGCGTATACCTCGTGAGCCGTACCTGACTCTACTATTTTGCCCGCATTCATCACAAAAATACGATCGGCCATAAAACGGGCAACGGCTAAATCGTGTGTGATAAAAATATAAGTAATGCCAAACTCGGCTTTTAGTTTATTAAGTAAATTAAGCACCTGCGCCTGCACCGATACATCTAAGGCCGAAACAGACTCGTCGCAGACAATGCATTTGGGCTCCAGTGCCAAAGCCCGGGCAATACTTATCCGTTGCCGCTGCCCGCCCGAAAACTCGTGGGGATAACGATGAAAATGCTCTGGCATAAGATTCACGGTCTGAAGCAATTCATATGCCTTTGCCTCGCGTTCTTTATCAGTTGTTAACACTTGGTGTACCTGCATGGGCTCCATAATGGCCTGCCCAATAGTTTGCATGGGGTTAAGCGACGCATACGGATCCTGAAAAATCATCTGAAAATTTTTACGGCTCTTCCGCAAAGCATCCGCCGAAAGCCCGGCAATATTAATATTATTGAAGTGAATAGTTCCATCGGTGGGTTGTACCAAGCGCAGCAAAGCCCGGCCCAAAGTTGTTTTTCCACAACCCGATTCGCCTACCAAACCTATTGTTTCATTCGGATATACGTCAAAACTTACCCCATCCACGGCTTTAATATATTCGGTACTGCGTGTGAATAAACCTTTCCGGACCGGGAAGTAAACTTTTAGATTATCCACTACCAGCAACGGCTTATCTAAAGGTGTTCTAATTCCAGTATCTTTCTGATATTCAATTGATTCGGTTATTGGAGGAGCTACTTTGGGGATAATATTTCCACTATTATCCACCTCCATAAAATCGCTAACGGTGGGCAGATACTTTCTACCCATCGATAGCTTTGGTCGGCAGGCAAGTAAGGCTTTGGTATACGGATGCTGGGGATTACTGAAAATTTCCAGAACAGAACCTTGTTCTACAATCCGGCCCCGGTACATCACAATCACTTTATCGGCTATTTCGGCCACTACCCCTAAATCGTGGGTAATAAACAAGATGGAAGTATTGCTCCTTACCCGTAAATCGTTTAATAAATCCAGAATGTGGGCTTGCACCGTTACATCTAAGGCAGTAGTAGGCTCATCGGCAATCAGGATAGATGGGCCACAAGCCATGGCCATGGCAATCATAACCCGTTGCTTTTGCCCACCCGAAATTTCGTGTGGATAAGCCCGGAATATTTTTTCGGGCCTAGGCAGCTTTACCTGCTCAAAAAGCGCGATGGTACGTTCTTTGGCTTCAGCTTTACTTAATTTCTGATGCCATATCAACACTTCGGCCACCTGGCTGCCACAGGTATAAACCGGGTTTAACGATGACATGGGCTCCTGAAAAATCATGGAGATTTCGTTGCCTCTAATTTTCTGCAGTTCTTTAGCCGATAACTTGAGTAAATCTACTTCGCCAAAATTCCGGGATTGAAAAATAGCCTCTCCCCCAGCAATTATACCAGGTGGCTGCGGAATTAACTGCATCAGCGACAGTGAAGTAACTGATTTACCAGAACCCGACTCGCCTACAATAGCTACCGTTTCTTGCTGATTAATTGTAAAAGAAACATTGTCTACCGCTTTAGTCAGGCCGCGGTGCGACTGAAAATGCGTTTGCAGTTGATGAACCTGAAGTAATGGTGCAGACAAATTCAAGATTATTAATGGCTAACCTGCCGGGTAAATATATGATTTAAACGCAAGAGATAACGGTTAATAAATATAAAGAGATCGTAAGCCCTCTAAATCATGCTCCTGGCACGGGGAACATTTATTCGCTTTTTACCTGCCTGTAAAAGAAAAGAGCCATATTTTTGATATGGCTCTTTTGTTATTAAAATAAGTGTTTACGCTTCAACTTCGGCATTGGAGGTTTCGGCATTAGCCGGCCGCTGACTTAAATGCTCTTCGGTCTGGTGCGGATGCAAACTGGCAAAAAACCTTTTCTGGTTAAACAGAATAATAACCACGCCAATAAATATTGCCGAATCGGCTACGTTAAATATTGGCCACAACGACATGGCCTGTCCGCCTATAATAGGCACCCAATACGGAATAATGCCTTCCCAAATATCTAAATAAAACATATCGATTACCTGCCCGTGAAACCAAGGCGTAGACGAGCCATAAGGCGCATTATCGAACCAGACGCCATAAAAAATACTATCTATTAAGTTACCAATGGCACCACCTAATATTAACGCCACACACCAGATAAGCCCCGTATGCGCCCGGTTTTTCCACAGGTAATATAAGTAGTACCCAATACCCACCATGGCTACTAACCGGAACGTGCTCAGAATAAGCTTACCATAATCGGAACCTAGTTCCACGCCGAAAGCCATACCGGGATTAGTGGTGTAATGCAGCTTAGCCCAATCACCAATCAGATGGATTTCGCCGGGCAGGCCCATATCCATATTATAATGGACTAATAATTTAACGGCCTGGTCGATGAGGATAACCAGTAAGCTTAACAGATAATACTTATAATATTTCATTCAGATACGCGAGAAAATTATCTCTTCAAATAATTAGTTAAAAAAGCTAAAAGCCAATATTATACCACATCTAACTTTGCTCCTAAAGTAAACTCATCTATTTCTAAAGTAGTTCCGTCGGTCAATAGTTCGGTTAGCAATACACCAGTGGCTTGTGTTTCTTCCCGGATGTACTGCTCATAAGCTTTAACGGCTTCGTTTACCTCTTTATGATTATTCTGAAGCGATATTTTAATTTTGTCCTGCACATCCAGGCCACTGTCTTTCCGTAGGTTCTGGATCCGGTTCACCAAATCGCGGGCAATGCCTTCCTGCTTCAGGGCTTCGGTTAAAGTAATATCCAACGCTACGGTCAGCTTACCTTCGGATGCTACCAACCAACCCGGAATATCTTCCGACATAATTTCTACATCTTCCGGTGTAATAATTACGGTATCATCGCCCAGCGGAATTTCAAAACCGTTTTCACGTTCCAGTACGGCAATTTCTTCCTGGTTCATGCCCTGGATAGCAGCCGCCACTTGCTTTAAACGCGGACCAAAAACCTGGCCTAAACGCTTAAAGTTTGGCTTTATCTTCTTCACCAATATACCGGAGGTGTCGTCAATATACTCAATATTCTTAACATTCACTTCTGACTTAATTGAATCGGCTACTGCTTCTACCTGCGCTTTGGTCTTATCATTCAGAATTGGGATGAGAATACGCGATAGCGGCTGCCGTACTTTTATGGTTTCTTTCTTGCGCAACGAATGCACCAAAGAAGAAATAGTCTGGGCTAATTGCATCCGCTCTTCCAGATCCACATTTATAGCGCCTTTATTCGCTTTTGGGAAATCAGCTAAGTGCACCGAAGCCACTTTGTTCCGGCCCGATACTTTATTTAAATCCTGGAACAACTGATCCATGTAGAACGGCGCTACCGGCGCCGCCAAGATAGCAATGGTTTCTAAACAAGTATACAGCGTTTGGTAAGCGGCAATTTTATCTTCGTTGTATTCGCCTTTCCAGAAACGTTTGCGGTTCAGGCGTACGTACCAATTACTTAAATCGTCGGTTACAAAATCCTGTATAGCGCGGGTGGCTTTGGTTGGATCGTAATCGGCGTAAGCAGCGTCAACAGCAGCCACAAGGCTATTCAGTTTAGAAATAATCCAGCGGTCACTTTCGGTGCGGTTAGCCAATGGTACTTCGGCTTCGCTAAAAGTGAAGTTATCTAAATTAGCGTACAGCGCGAAGAAAGAATAGGTGTTGTGCAAGGTACCAAAGAACCGGCGCTGTACTTCCACTACCCCATCGGTGTTAAACTTCAGGTTGTCCCAAGGCGGTGCATTCGAAATCATGTACCAGCGCGTAGCATCTGGACCGTATTTCTGAATGGTTTCGAAAGGATCTATGGCATTGCCTAAGCGCTTGCTCATTTTGTTGCCGTTTTTATCCAGCACCAAGCCATTAGCCATTACATTTTTAAAAGCTACGCTGTCTTCGAGCATAACCGCAATGGCGTGCAGGGTAAAGAACCAACCGCGGGTCTGATCCACGCCTTCGGCAATAAAATCGGCCGGGAAATTTTTCTCGAAAATATTCTGGTTTTCAAAAGGGTAATGCCACTGGGCATAAGGCATCGCGCCCGAATCAAACCAAACATCAATTAAGTCTGATTCTCTGTGCATTGCTAATCCCGATGGGCTTACTAGTACAATATTATCCACATACGGCCGGTGCAGATCGAAGGCCTTATAATCTACCGTAGTTTTACCGGCGGTAGTTTCATCCGAACCCGAATTACTCAACGAAAAATTACCGGCAAACTCCAATACAGTATGAACAATACCAGCAGTAGCCGATTCATCGGCGTTATCTACAGCCTTGGCCAACGGATTAGAATCCATAAAGCCAGCGGCAATACTTTTTTCTATTTCGTGGTACAATTCTTTAACCGACCCCACACATATTTCCTCCGCGCCGTCTTCGGTTCGCCAGATTGGCAAAGGCGTACCCCAATACCGCGAACGGGATAAATTCCAGTCCACGAGGTTCTCCAGCCAGTTACCAAAACGCCCCGTTCCGGTAGATTCGGGTTTCCAGTTAATGGTTTTATTCAGCTCAATCAGCCGTTCTTTTACCGCCGTTGTCCGGATAAACCAGCTATCTAATGGGTAATATAAAACCGGTTTATCGGTGCGCCAGCAGTGTGGATAAGTGTGCTCGTAGCGTTCTACCTTAAAGGCTTTATTTTCTTCCTTTAACTTAATGGAAATCAGTACATCCGTAGATTTATACCCGGCTACTGTTTCATCTTCGCCAGTATAGTTTTTCACATACATGCCGGCAAAATCCGTAATTTCTTTTACGAACTTTCCGGTCCTATCCACAATTGGGCTCATCTTGCCCCAATCGTCCATTACCATTAAGGCCGGAATATCGTTTTGGGCGGCTACTTTAAAGTCGTCGCCGCCAAAAGTAGGCGCAATGTGCACAATGCCGGTACCGTCTTCGGTGGTAACAAAATCGCCGATTAACACTCTAAAGGCCGGCTTATCAGGCTGAACGTACGGTAATAATTGCTCGTACTCCACCCCTTCCAGATCTTTGCCGGAATATTCTTCCAGCAGTTGAAAAGGAATTAATTTATCGCCGGGTTTATAGTCTTCCAGGTTCAGGTTAGCCGCTTTCTCCGAGAAGTAACGCTTTACCAGATCTTTGGCCAGAATTACCGTTATCGGCTCGAAGGTATATTGGTTAAAGGTGCGAACCTTTATGTATCTAATATTTTTACCTACAGCCAAAGCGGTATTAGCCGGCAAAGTCCAGGGCGTAGTGGTCCAGGCCAGAAAATATAGATTTTCGTTATCCGGCAGTTGGGGCGTATCGCCATACGCCCTTACATTACCTGAGAACAGGAACGCTGACTTTTTGTTGTGTTTTACCTTAAACTGGGCTACAATGGTGGTGTCTTTCACCATTTTGTAAGTGCCCGGTTGGTTTAGTTCGTGTGAGCTTAACCCAGTTCCGGCCGCAGGTGAAAAAGGCTGAATGGTATAACCTTTATACAGATAACCTTTGTCATAAAGCTTTCTTAATAAATGCCAAACCGACTCAATGTATTCATTATCGAAAGTGATATAAGGATTGTCCAAGTCTACCCAGTAGCCCATGCGCTCGGTTAGGTCATCCCATTGCCCTTTGAAACGCATCACGGTTTCGCGACAACGGGCATTATATTCTTCTATCGATATTTTTTTACCGATATCTTCTTTTGTAATGCCGAGTTCTTTTTCAACCTGCAACTCTATCGGCAGACCATGAGTATCCCAGCCACCTTTACGGTTAACCTGGAAACCTTTCAGGGTTTTGTAGCGGCAGAAAATATCTTTTACTGCCCGCGCCATTACGTGGTGAATACCCGGCGTACCGTTGGCAGAGGGTGGGCCTTCGTAAAAAACAAAGGGTTTATGGCCTTCGCGGGTCTCTACCGACTTTTCAAAAATATTATTAGCTTTCCAGTAAGCCAGTATCTCCTCGCCTACCATTGCGTAATCCAGATTTTTGTACTCGTTATATTTCACTTTATTTCTATTCATTAATGCTCTTTTGCTTTACAACCAGATAGCCAGCTTGATTTACCGTTATTTCGGTTCCGGAATTTTCTGCCATTAATTAGTTAACCTATCTGTTACTTTTTACAATTATTCAGGTTAACAAAAAAACAAACCAGTTTAGTGGTTAATTAATCTTTAAACTTAAACAAGCTTACTATGCTTAACATTCCCAATATTTTAGATTGCCTGAATTTAGGATTTGCAAAAATAACAAAGCCTACGAACAAAACCGAAGAAGTATAAATCATACTTGCTGCGTATAGGCTATTACATTTCAGATTTCATTAGAATATTAATTTTGGTTAAGGCTAAAATCCGGAGCCAGCATCGAAAAAGGTAAGTAATATTCCAGATATGGATTTTTACCTGCTCAAAATTAAACCCGACAAAGGTACGGAATCTGCTGCAGGAATTGCCAAATACCCAAAAGGTTTATCCGGTCCTCTAAAAAATATTGAAGATTAATTCGGTAAGCGTTAAATATATAGCCCCGCCTACCGATAATTTGAGTTTAAGTAAACCGTTAAATTTTAGAGATAGCTGCTACCTTTGCAGTATTACCACTTTAAGCTACACCCTATGAAAAAAATTAAACTCGCCTTAAATGCATTGGGCCTAACCTTAATTATAGCTTTTGCCTCTTCTTGCGCCGGCCCCAAACAAGTATTTTATTTTCAACCTGGGCCACCTACACCTAAAGTAGCAGCCAAAGATGCTAAACCGGAGCTTGCTTTATCGGCCAGCACGGCACCTGGAGTTGTAGATTTGCCCCGTACCTCTTTAACTATTACGCCGGAGACGGCCCAAGAAAGTACCGCACCGGTGACTATCAGTAAAAAAGAACTGCGGAAGCTCGTTCGGAAAACGCTAAAAAATATAAAAGACTCTACCGATACCCGAAACCGGAATCAACGCATGAGCGTGGCCGTGAACAAAGAGCGGCTGGCGCAGCTTGAATCGGAAGCACGCGAGTTTAAAAATTCGGTAAGGGTACAGAATGACGATAAAAAGCTGACCGTTGACATGAAAAGACCGATTCCGGAATTTTCGCAAACCGAATGGATTTTATTAGGCGTGGCCGCTTTACTGGTTTTACTAATATTGCTTTCGCTGCCGGTATTAGGCCCCATATTGGGTATTGTACTGGCGTTGGCCATTATTGCCCTCGGTGTTGGATTATTAACGGGTTATATCGATCTGAATATTTGAAAGCACTAGGCTTATCTTAATTATTCAGATTCTTTAAAACCTGTTTTTAAAAGAATAAAAAGAAGGGCTGCCAACTTGTTGATAGCCCTTCTTTTTGATTTGTAACCTAGTTACAGCTTTTCAAATATTCTTTTAAAACTAACGGCATCACCAATAATCCGGCTCAGTTCGCTTATGGGTAAGCGTTGCTGCTCGCGGGTATCGCGGTCGCGGATAGTAACGGTATTATTTTCTAACGTTTCGTAATCTACGGCAATGCAGTACGGGGTACCAATTAAATCCTGGCGGGTATAACGTTTTCCAATGGCATCGCGCTCTTCGTAAATTACATTGAAATCGTACTTTAACTGGTCAAAAATTTCCAGGGCTTTTTCGGGTAAACCATCTTTGCGTACCAGCGGGAATATGGCGGCTTTAACCGGCGCCAAAGCCGGATGTAGTTTCAGGAAAGTACGGGTTTTGGTAGCATCGCCTTCGGTTACTTCTTCTTCGGTAAAAGCATTGCACAAGGTCATTAAAAACAAGCGGTCGGCGCCGGCCGAAGTTTCGATTACGTAAGGTACGTAATTACCAAAAGGTTTACCTTCTTCGTTCAGGTCATTATCAAAATATTGCTGCTTTTTGCGGCTCAGTTCCTGGTGCTGCGATAAGTCGAAATCTGAGCGGGAGTGAATACCTTCTACTTCTTTAAAGCCAAACGGGAAATCAAATTCAATATCTACGGCGGCTTTCGCATAGTGGGCTAGTTTTTCGTGGTCGTGGAACCGCAGTTTCTCAGCCGGGATACCCATGGCCTCGTGCCATTTCAGTCTGATTTGTTTCCAGTGTTCATACCACTCTTCTTCGGTACCAGGCCGTACAAAAAACTGCATTTCCATCTGTTCGAATTCGCGCATCCGGAAAGTAAACTGGCGAGCCACAATTTCGTTCCGGAAAGCTTTACCAATCTGGGCAATACCGAAAGGAACTTTCATGCGACCGGTTTTCTGTACGTTCAGAAAATTCACAAATATTCCCTGAGCCGTTTCGGGCCGTAAATAAATAGTGCTGGCATCTTCGGCTACCGAACCCACCTGCGTCGAGAACATCAGGTTAAACTGCCGTACTTCGGTCCAGTTGGTAGTACCCGAAATGGGGCATTTAATATTTTCAGAAATAATTAACTCCTGAACGCCTTTTAAGTCTTCGGCTTCGAGCAAGCGGGCCAATGATTTTACCAGTGCCTGAGCTTTATCTAAATCGCCGGCTTTTTCGTATTCAGCGGCTTTTTCTTCTACCAGTACATCGGCCCGGTACCGCTTCTTCGAATCTTTGTTATCGATCATCGGGTCGTTAAAAGAATCGATGTGGCCGGAAGCTTTCCAGGTGAGTGGGTGCATAAAAATAGCGGCATCAATTCCCACTACGTTCTGGTTTAGCTGGGTCATGCATTTCCACCAGAGTGTTTTAATATTATTTTTCAGCTCTACCCCGTTCTGGCCGTAATCGTAAACGGCCTGCAGTCCGTCGTATATTTCGCTCGACGGAAATACAAAACCGTATTCTTTGGCGTGCGAAATAATATCTTTAAGTTGTGTACTTTCTAATGAAGTTTTATCTGTTTTTGTTGCCATAGCTGCAAATATATTAAGTGCATCCTTCCGGAGAAAGAGATTACGGTAATTTTGCCTTTACAGACTTCATTTTTAACTTATTACCGTTTTTTACGTGTAAGGATTATTTTATTAAAATATTTAGAGCCAAAGGCGGCCGTACGCAAATAAATAGGTGATTTAACAATTTCTTAACATTAAGCCTACTTTTTACCCTTACTTTTGCGACTAATTTTGACTAACTGTAACCTTTATGTTTGGATTACCTCCCGAACTTCTTTTTTTACTCATTCTTTGTTTAGTAGCGGCATGTGCTTTTGAGTTTGTCAATGGCTTTCACGATACCGCTAATGCCGTGGCAACGGTTATTTACACCAATACCTTGCGTCCGTGGGTAGCAGTAGTCTGGTCTGGCATCTGGAATTTTATTGGGGTTTTTGCTGGTGGCATTGGGGTAGCTATGGCCATTGTTTATTTATTGCCCGTAGAGGCCCTCATTGACCAGAATGTATACCACGGAATTGCCATGATTGGGGCTCTACTCATCAGCGCCATTATCTGGAACGTGGGTACCTGGTATTACGGCTTGCCTTCCTCCAGTTCGCACACCCTCATTGGTTCTATTCTGGGTGTAGGTATTGCTTTTTCTATTCTACCTGACACTACCGGTACAGCTGTAAACTGGGGCGAAGCCGGTAAAACCGGTATGTCTCTAATTGTATCGCCGCTGTTGGGTTTTACCCTTACCGTAATTTTAATGTTTATCCTGAAAAGGTTTGTTAAAAATAAGACTATTTTTAAAGAACCCCACAAGCGCAAACCACCGCCACTCTGGATACGGCTTATATTGATTGTTACCTGTACCCTGGTTAGCTTTTTTCACGGCTCTAACGATGGCCAGAAAGGCGTAGGCTTAATCATGCTCATTCTGATTGGCATTGTGCCTATCCATTTTGCGCTCGATATTTCTAAAGACCCGGCCAGCATTACCCAATCGCTGGCCCAGGTAGAGCAGGTGGTAAACAAAGTTGATACCAATGTTTTGTCTTTAAAAGATGCGCAAAATGTAACCGAAATGAAAAGTAATATTGCGGATATGCACCGCTTGTTTTCTTCGGTAGATCAACTACACGCCCTGCCCGAAAAAAGCCGGTTTATGGTACGCCGCGACATCTTATTATTGACCAAAGAAACCGAAAATCTGCTGAAAAGTCCGGATGTAACGCTGAGTTTAGCCGACCGCGCTCGCCTGGACGAAAATATTAAGGAAATGCGTACTTACACCGATTACGCACCTACCTGGGTTATTTCTATTGTGGCCTTATCGTTGGGTATTGGTACCATGGTAGGGTGGAAAAGAATTGTAAAAACCATTGGCGAGAAAATAGGAAAAGAGCACTTAACGTATGCTCAGGGCGCTTCGGCCGAATTAATGGCAGCCGGCGTAATTGGGTTTTCCACGTTTGTTTTTAAACTGCCGGTGAGTACCACGCATATTTTATCGTCGGGTATAGCGGGCAGTATGGTGGCCAACCGGGGAATTAAAAACCTCAACCCAACTACTGTCCGGAATATTGCTTTGGCGTGGGTTTTAACCTTGCCGGTCTCCATGTTTTTATCCGGCACCTTGTTTTTGTTATTCCGCTGGATGATTTAATTAATATCTGATAAATAATAAAAAAGAAAGCGGCTGATTAAGTATCAGCCGCTTTCTTTTTTATAGCCTACCTGCAACACCAGATATTATTTTTCGTCGGGCCACTGCACTTCTAAATCGTCGTTAATAAACACGCCAAAATTAACAGCCAGCAACTGATCATTTTCGAGGTATAAATCAATCATTTCGCGTTCGTAGCTCAGGCGGGTTTCGCCGGTTTCCAGTTTTTCCGTTTCGTAATCGGTTATGCCATTTTGAGCGAGCAATTCTTTTAATTCCTTGCCCGATAAGTCAAATATTCTTTTGCCGAACAAGACTACATCAGGGTTTTCGGTTTGGATGCAGCTCAGGCGGTAATCATCTTCGCGATCAAAGAAAAAAGAATAGCCACTCTGCCAGTAATTCCAAGCGGTGTGCTCAAACTCATCTTCCTCGTCCGATTCTTCTATTTCTTCCGGATCGCCCATTAAATCTTTTACCTGGTCCATCGAATAGCCAAAACGGATATTGCCCATACCGGTGCCCAGCTCTATTTCGTTCTCTTTCATGTTTAGTTGGTTTTCAAAACGGTTATCTTCTTATTTCCCAAATTTAGCCAGATGCTCCTGGAATAATTGTTTATACAAAATATTATTTTTTGCTTCCGTCCACTTTTCTTTAAATATCGCCGCCGCGGCGGCTTTTACCGGATCTTCGGCGGTGTTGGGCAGCAAATATTTTTTCCGGGCCTCTTTTTCGGCGGCGCGGCTCTCTTCCAGCTGCGGATTTTGGGCATATTTCCGCCCCGACTTATGATTAGCGTAACGCCGGGCCCGGGTGTACCCCATTTGTAAAAATTTGCGCGCCATATCGGCGCCAATAAAGTCACACTGCGCCAGGTAATCCAAAAAAAGGCGGTACACCTCATCGGCCGACTTCTGCGCTATTTCCGGGGTTTTAAAGCGCCAGTATGGCAGTATCTCCGATTTGTATGGTTCTACCAGCAGCACTCCCTGCTCGCCTTTGCCAATCCGGTATAATTCGGGCGAAGCCCGGAAATTTATTTTTTTAAAATCGAGTGTATAATCAAACGGCATTTCTTTTTTCCATTTTGATTTTTCTTTACACGCAGCCGGGTTCTAAAAGTTTTTTTCTGGTTTTCCAAAGTTTTAAACAACCCTATTAATATTAATTATTTTTATTTAAAAATTTAAAGATCTATCTCCGTTATTAGGGCTGTTTACAAGTTAATAAACCCGCTGGGTTATAAACCGGTTATTATCTTGTTTACAAAGCAGCGACTTATCCTGATTTATCTACACCGGCTGCTGCTTTAATGTGTTAATTTTCAATACGATATTTTACTTGTAAACATTTCGACAATTGGAGAGGTTAAAAACCAATTGAGTTATTAATATGTGAATAAGGATTTAAAACCAGTATGACTTATTCTTTTTTATAAACCAAGAGGTTGTTGGGGTAATGATAAGTGCGGGTTGAACCATTTTTTGTATCGAAATACTAACAACACGAATAGATATCCACAGGTATACACACCATTTATCCATAGCCTAAAATTTAAGGAGTGGATCCGGCTCTTTTATCTCAATTTCCCAGTTGGCTTTTATTTCCTGGGGGTTCGGGTAATGATAAATTTTTTCCGGAATCGTTATTAAATCGGCATTTCCGGCCCGCCACTGGCCATTATTGTCTTCGTCTATTTTTACGCGAATGCGGTAAGTATCGGGTACCAGCCGGTCTAACTGCAATATTTTGGGTGAGTCCAGCACTTGCACTACTTCGCCGGCTTTATTTAATACTTCTACCCAGTACCGTTTGTAATCGGTATAAATTCTGCCGCTTAAGCCGCCTACGGTTATTTTATTCGAAACTTCTAAACGGGTATTTTGCTGCCGGAAACGGTCGCCGGATACCGGTAGTACTTTGGTAGTATCCAGTATTATCTGCACAGTTTTTTTGGCTGTAAGCGGCGTATTAAGGCTAAGCACCGTAGCCGTTGGGTTTAGTTTTAAATCCTGCGGAAAGTTCAGCGCTTTGCGATTTACCGAATCCTGTACCAGAGTAACCGCTCCCAGCGGCTCTACTATCTTAACGGGTACTTTAAAGGTTAAATGCAGCGGCGTATCTTTTGTTAATTGGTTGCCTTCTAGGGGCAAAGTATAGGCATCGCCGGCACGGGGCGCTTTTTTTCCTTCAAACGTAATATTTAAGGTGTCCAGGCGGGTATTGCCGGCGCTGTCAGTTGCCGAAACCAGGTATTTGCCGCTGGCATTTGGGGCCGTTGGAAAAATGGCTATTTTATTTCCCCTTTTATCGGCTACGCTTATAAACGGCGCCGGCGTGTTATCCATCTTATTAATTTTAAAAGCACTTAAACCTTCGTTAAAGTTCATCCGGAATTCTTCCAAAAACTTTTCCGATTGTTCTACCAAAGGCTTTTTGGTGTCGATGCGTACCGTCGTAAAATTTTGCTCCGGCGTAGCTGCCGTTACTTTAATGGATTTGCCGAGGTAGCCAATCCGTTCATTGTCGTTGTCATAAAGCATGTTGTTGTTGCGGTCCTGGTGCGCGTAAATGCGGTATTCGCCTTCTTTTACGTTTTGCAACTGGTAATTGCCTTTATCATCGGTTTGGGTAAGGTAAAAGGGTTTGTGCTTGCGGATGGTGGTAGTATCGTTGGCAGGGTACAATACAACGTTGGTTTTGGCTTCGGGGGCATTGGTGTATAGCTCGCGGACGGTGCCTTTCACCTGCCCCGAATCTAAGTAAGTACCGGTGCTGAAAGTTAAACTCAGGTTGGCCGCTTTGTTGCCTTCGGTAATATCTTCTACGGCCTCCCGGAAATTAATGAAATAGGTGGTATTGGGTTCAAAGGCTTTTTCGAACTCCAGCAACAAGGTATTTTTAGTTATTTTCGTTTCAAAAGTATTATTGGTATTGGGGGTAATAATGAGCTGGCGGTTTAAATCTTTCAGCCGCACTGGTTCATCAAATACCAAGCTAATGGTTTTGCCACTTACATTTAAGGATTTATTAACCGGCGTACTTTCCAGCAGTTTGGGAGCCTGCGCATCTTTCGGACCACCTTCGGGTGTGCCCACGCTGGCGCAGGAATAAAGGTAAAAAGCAATGTAGAGCAGCAGTAAGATATTTAAATAAATGCGCATGGCAGGTATTTGGAATAATTTAGATTTATAACAAAACGGGGTTTCGGGAGATTATATATAAGCACTTCGTTAAGAAGTGTTATAAAAAAGTAAATCCTATCTGAAATAGGATTTACTTTTTCTTGGCAACATAAATCAGACTGGAGTAATCTTGGGTTTCTTTGCCGGCATGGCTATTAGATTTATACCCGCTGAGCAACGACCGGAAATAATTAGGACTGCCATTTTTGTATTTTTCGCTTAGCAGGCTCACGTAATACGCATCAAACTTCATGGGTAAGGTTTGTACCAGTTCCATTTTGTGCTTTTTCAGAAAGCGTTTCATGGTTTGCTGGTTAAAATGGTACAAGTGCCGGGGCACATCGTAAGCGGCCCAATTTTCCTTGTATTTCTGGGCGTCTAAAGAATCGGCATTGGGTACGGCAATTAAAAGAAAGCCTTGCGGCTTTAACAAGGCTAATATTTTTTTGGTAGTATCGTTTAACCCATGAATATGCTCCAGCACGTGCCAGAGTGTTATCATGTCAAAAGATTCGGGCTCGAACTTCGTAATATCGGCGCTTTCTACCTTATTTTGGGTTAGCTCATTGGCTTGCTTCCGGGCAACCTCATTCGGTTCGAAGCCAGCCACCTGCCAGCCGTTTTTCTCGCAAGCTTCTAAAAAATGCCCGGTGCCGCAGCCATAATCCAGCAGGCGGCCTTTTTGGGGCACAAACTTATTAATTAAAGCCACCTTTTGCCGGAGCGTTATAGACCGGACAACTTGATAAGCTTTATTCGTTATACCGCTGCTGGTATTGCTATGCGAAATATATTCTTCCGATGCGTAATACCGGCCAATGCTAGCCTCATCGGGGCGCGGGTTCGTAAACTTAAAAGAGCAGTTTTCGCACTGAACAATTACAAAACTTTCTTTAGAAACGGCATTGTCCGTAACTACCATAAAGTTTTTCAACGCTTCTTTATTGCAGATCGGGCATTGCTCCAGGCGTTCGTATTGCATTTTTATTTGCCGAGGTAAACCATTAAGATTGAAATATCGGCTGGCGAAACACCGCTGATGCGGGAAGCCTGACCGATGGTTTCGGGATTTATTTTAATTAATTTTTCGCGGGCTTCTTTCGACAGCGCCGGCATACTTCTATAATCTAGGCGTTCCTTGATTACATAATTTTCCAGCTCTTCCATTTTAGCCGCCTGCTGATTTTCTTTCTGAATATAATGCTCGTACTTGATCGCTATAGAAGCTTGTTCGATGCTATCGGGCACGTATTTACTCAGGTAGTGTTCCAGTACGGGCACCGCTTGTGTCAAGTGGTTAACCTCAATATTAGGTCTTCTGAGTAAATTAGCGGCTTTTGCTTTTTCCGAAATTGGCGCCGAACCTAAAGCGAGCAAAGTTTCGTTTACTTCTTCCGGTTCTACAGCTTTGTTATTCAGGTAAGCAATCACTTCTTTAGTTTCGGATATTTTCTTCTCTACCCTATCCAAACGGTCTTGACTGGCTAAACCTAGTTTGTAACCCAGCGGGGTTAAGCGAATATCGGCATTATCCTGGCGCAGCAAAATCCGGTGCTCGGCGCGAGAAGTAAACATGCGGTAAGGTTCTTCAGTGCCTTTATTTACCAAATCGTCTATCAACACACCAATGTAAGCTTCGGAGCGTTTCAGCACGAAAGGCTCTTTTTCGTTAACTTTATTGTGCGCATTAATACCCGCCATTAATCCCTGGCAAGCAGCTTCTTCGTAACCCGTTGTACCGTTTATCTGGCCGGCAAAGTACAGGTTTTCTACCACTTTCGTTTCCAGAGTTAAGTTTAACTGGGTGGGCGGGAAAAAGTCGTACTCGATGGCATAACCTGGCCGGAACATTTTGGCATTTTCGAAACCAGCAATTTTACGCAAGGCTTTAAACTGTACATCTTCGGGCAACGAACTGGAGAAACCGTTTACATATATTTCTACCGTATTCCAGCCTTCCGGCTCCACAAATATCTGGTGCCGATCTTTATCAGCGAACCGGTTGATTTTATCTTCGATAGAAGGGCAGTAACGCGGACCTAAGCCTTGAATACGGCCTTTAAACATGGGTGATTGCTCGAACCCGGTTTTTAATATTTCGTGTACTTCGGTGCTGGTATAGGTAATGTAGCAGCTTCTCTGTTGGGTAAGCGGCTTAGTATCGGTGTAAGAGAATTTAGAAGGATTTTCGTCACCGCGTTGCTCTTCCATACGGCTGTAATCCAGCGAGCGTCCATCTACCCGCGGCGGCGTACCGGTTTTCATGCGGCCACTTTCAAAACCCAATTTTACTAGCTGCTCGGTAATACCGGTAGCTGCTCTTTCGGCCGCCCGACCACCTCCAAATTGTTTCTCGCCAATGTGGATAACGCCATTCAGGAAAGTGCCGTTGGTAAGCACCACCGCCTTAGATTTAATTTCCAGGCCCATTCCGGTTCTTACACCTGCTACTTTTCCACGTGAAACTAACAAGTTATCCACCATGTCCTGCCAGAAGTCCAGGTTTTCGGTTTGCTCCAGGGTTAGGCGCCATTCTTCGGCAAAACGCATCCGGTCGCTTTGCGCACGCGGGCTCCACATAGCCGGACCTTTGGATAAATTTAGCATCCGGAACTGAATCATGGTTTTATCGGTCACAATGCCGCTCATGCCACCCAACGCATCAACTTCGCGTACAATCTGGCCTTTGGCTACGCCGCCCATGGCCGGGTTGCATGACATTTGCGCAATGGTGTTCATGTTCATGGTAATTAATAATACCTTCGAACCCATTTTGGCCGCAGCCGCAGCAGCTTCGCAACCCGCATGACCGGCGCCAACTACAATAATATCGTATTCTGGAAACATTTTTATTTATATAGGCTTAACCCCAAACACAATGAGGTTAAATTATAATTCCGATTAAAGCTAAAATTTTCGCAAAGATAAGCAATTATCTTCGGCTGTGCGCATAAGCTGCTTTAATTCAGGGCTCTTATCGTCGTAGCCTAATAAATGGAGTACCCCGTGAGCCATTACCCGATGGAGTTCATCCAGGAAAGGAATATTCAGGTTTGCGGCGTTCTCTTTTACCCGATCGATGCTAATAAAAATATCACTTTCAATAATCTCCGGTTCATCGGCATTATTAAAAGTGATAATATCAGTGTAGGTATCGTGGTCCAGGTATTCCTGGTTTATCTCTAACAGGTACTCGTCGGAGCAAAAAATATACGTTAAATTCTGGAGCTGAAATGGATGGTTCTGGATGATGGTAGTAAGCCAGGCCGCTACGGGTTCCTGATTCGGAAGCGTAAAGTCTACGTCTTCCGAAACGAACTCGATTAATTCATCAGGCATTAGTATTTAGGAATTATTTATAAAGAATATTAATTCTACTTTCCGGCCATCGTTCGAGAATTCTACTTCATCGCTTAAATTTCGCATCAGAAATATTCCCCGGCCCCCGGGATTCTCAATGTTTTCCGGCGAGGTTGGGTCCGACAGCGAGTTATAATCAAAGCCTTTGCCTTCGTCTTCTACTTCAAAGCGTAAGCGATCGTCTTCAACATACAACGACAGTAGAACGTTTTTATCTTTATCAAATTTATTACCATGGCGAATAGCATTGTTAACCGATTCTGTAACTGCCACCATTATATTGCCATAGATATCATCCTCAATGTTAAATTTTTCTTTCGAGTTATCGATAAAGCTTTCTACAACCCGGATGTTTTCAATCAATGATGGAATCTGAATTTTTAGTTGATTCATAGTTTTATAAAGTTTCACTTATCGTCACTGGTCTTACTTACCCATCTTCTGAAAATATTCATTTACTTCCTGTTTGTAGTAAGGCGACAAAGCTGGCGAAACAGTTTTGAGCAGTTCCGTTTGCTTTTGTTTGGTCTTTAAATATTTTTCAAACGAAGGGGGCATCGTACGTGTTTTTTCGGATGCCGTGTGTGCCTCCCGTTTATCGTCCAAGTCCCGCTCCCGCGCCGATTTCTCGGCTTCGAGCAACCGGGTAAGTATTTCACGCTGCCGCATTATAGTTTGCTCCGTAAGTCGTTTATTAACGAGATCGGTTTCGGTTTGTTCCATCATTTTGCGCAAATTGTCCATATTGCCGCCACTACCTGGTTTATCGCCGTCCTGTTTCCCGTCTTGTTGCTGTTGCTTTTCCAACTCTCTTAAAGCATTACGCAATGCCTGCTGTTCGGCGGCCAATTTAGCTAATTCTTCTGATAGTGCCTTGCCCGATTTATTGCCTTTTTGCAATTCCTGAATTTTCTGGTTCAGGGCATCCTGCATGTCGCCCATATTGCCGGGCTGTGGTTTGCCTTTTTGCTTGCCTTTACCTTTTCCAGACTGTGCCATAGCCATGGCCATTTGCTGCTGCATTTGTTTTAGAGCATCGTTCAGCATTAAGGCCAGGTTATTAATAGAAGTCATGGTAAGCTGCTGGTAACCAGTAATTTTACCAATATTGCGCTCTTTTATCTGGCCCAGACTTTGCGAAATATTATCGTTCATGGCGCCTACTTCGCGGGTTACAAAGCTCTGAATCTGGAATACCTTCTTCGCCAAAGACAGCAAACTGTCTTCAATAATTTTGGCATCGTCTTTTAATTTAAGTTGCTGTTGCCCCAATGTAATAAAACGCGGATCGCTCTGGCTCACCCCTCTAAACGATTTCATGAGTTCTTCCTGGTCGAATGAAAGCGTAATCAGGTTTTCCAGAATATCGCGCAAATGATCCAAGTTTTGCTGGGCTTGTTCCATTTCGGCGCTGCTCATTTTCTGTTGCATTTGCTTAGCCATTTCCTGCATTTTTTGCGCAGCATTTTTCTGCGACTGACTGGCTTTTTTATTCTGCTCTTTTTGTAATTGCTCCTGGCTGTTTTGCAGTTCCTGGTCAACCTGTTTTTCCTGCGGCTCGGTTTCTTCCATTTGGTGCTGCTGGTCCATTTGCTTATCGAGCTCTTTTAGTTCGTCCACATCTTTTTTAATATCCTCGAACTGTTCTTTTATTTGCTCTTGCTCTTTCTGCAATTCTTCCTGCCGCTCTTCTTTAGATTGCTTCTGGTCTTGCTTCGATTCCTTGGCTTCGTTCTGCTTACTTTCGTTCTGCTTATCTTCTTTTTGCTGGTTTTGCTTATCTTCTTTGGTATTGGCTTTTTTGTCTTCGGTCTTTTCGGCCAAATCTTCTTGTTCTTTGGCTAATTTTTCCAGCTCTTTTGCCGTGTTATCCAGTTTGGTTTCGAATTGCAGTTGCTTGAATAACTCTAACGTACGCTCCAGTTCTTTCTCCAGGTTGTTTTCTTTGTTATTCATTTTCTCCAGCAAGCGTTGCAATTCGCGCTCGTTGGGTTGCTGTTGCTGCAATAATTTTTCCAGTTCCTGGTAAAGTTTCTTAGTTTCTTCATCGAGCAAATCGTTCATGAGCTGCTGCAACTGTTTGGCTTTCTCCATTAGCTGCGGACTTTTCTGGTCGAAACGGTCTTGTTGTTTGTTTAACTGTTCGTACAACTGTTTCATGGCCTCAATATCCTGCTCCAGTTGTTTTTTCTTATCCAGCAGGTTTTCCATTTGTTTTTTGTCCTGCCAGTTCAGGTTATTTTTGGTTTTAAGCTTTTCGTCGGTTTTTTGCAGTTCCTGGCGCAGTTGCTGCGATTTCTCTACCGATTTGCTTAACTGGCTCTGAATAGATTTGGCATTAGACGCGGCTTCTCTTTCCAGGTCGGCGCGGGTAGGTACTTTAAAATCGAACAAACGGGTGCGCGAACTTTTAGAACCGTGTACGCCATCGTTATCCCATACCTGTACAAAATATTCGAGCCGGTCGCCGGGTTGCAAACTCAGGCTATTTAAATTCCACTGGTGGTAATACGTTTGGCTCAACTGGTTCCGGTCGAAATGAAGCGGAACTGCCCGGTAGCCCGAATTTTTCTGGTTATTGTCGTTGGTAACGCGGTAGTGCAAATTTAGCCGGGTAAGGCCGTAATCATCCGATACGCTACCGCCCAAAACCAGGTAAGCGTAAGTTGTGGTATCGCGGAAGTTTTCTACCGAAATATCAGGGTGCCGGTCCGGAACACTGCTGATTAGGAAGTTCATCTGCTCTTTGTTCTGGCTGTATTTATTCCGGAGATTAATCGAATATTCCTGCGTAGCCATAATCCGTTTAGATACTCTAAACAAATCTTTTTCCTGAACGGCAGCTAAGGTTTGCTGTGGCTGATCAAAATTCAGGGCCAACTGCTCGGTAGCGGTGGCTTTAAAGTTCCAGCGCAGCGTACTGCCTTCGGGTACCGTTACGTTACCGGTGTTGTGGATGGTTTCGGCCTCTTTATTCAAATAAGCCGGGTAAGTTACGTCAATCGAAAAATTGGTTAGGTTGGGCCGGGCCAGTACATTAAGCCGGTACTCCTCCGAAAAAAAGCCGCCACCCGCCAACTGAAAATCAACAGGCCGTTGCAGCTTCTGGAAAGTAAAGCTATAAGTACCGTCTTTCTGCTGGGTGAGTTTTTGCTCCCGGCCGTTGTACATTAAAGTAACTTCGCTGGGGATCGTCTTGCCGGCGAGTTTCACGTTTAAGGTGTAATCTTCTTCCTGAAAGGCTTGTAGGTTTTTATTCTGAATTTCGAAGGTAAACGGAGCCGCCGGCGCGTAATGCCGCTGGTAATGAATAATACGGTCGGTGCCTTGTAGGAATAAACTGGGGTAAATAAGCGCAATAACCAGCATAATAGCCATGGGCAGCAGCACGTACTTTAACAAAGGTCTGTTTTCCGTCAGGCGGATGCTTTCGGCAAAATGGTAAGCCGCTAATTGCTGCGATTTTTGGTTAATACTCGCCGCAATTAAATCGTTGTTGCTGCTAACTGCTTGTAATTGAATAGTATTTAATAACCGGTCTTTAATATCGGGATAATAATTGCCTACTTGCCGGGCTGCTTGCTCATCGGTTAATAATTTCCGGAGGTTAATAAATGCGGCCAGCGGGGCAAATATCCAGCGCAAAAAAGCGTAAAAACACAAGCCCAGAAACGAGAAGAATAAAAACGCCCGCACATAATACGGAAAGTAAAAGAAGTATTCGAGCAGGTTGTAAAGCAGGAAGAAAGTTAATATTAAGCCTCCCGAAAATATTAAACCCTTAATTAATAAGTTTAAATAAAACTTTTTTTTGAACTCCTGCAGTTGGTGCAGCACCACCTGCATGGCTGAATGTTGAGGTGCCATAGTTATACTTTTAAGGGAGGTACTTAAATATTAAATAGGTAAATCAGGGAAGTAATAATTCCCTATCTAAGATAGGGAATTATATTGTTAATTTAAATAGTATCCTATAAAACGGTAATTAGCAGGTAAATGATATATAAATTTTCTAACTTATTTCCACTAAAACCGGACAATGATCCGAGTGTTTGGCTTCGGGTAAAATAGCTGCCCGTTTTAATTTTTCCTGTAAGTTATCCGTGACCACTGCGTAGTCGATACGCCAGCCCAGGTTCTTACCACGGGCGCCGGCGCGGTAACTCCACCAGGTATAATTATGGGGCTCGGCGTTCAGGTGCCGGAACGAGTCGATGTAGCCATGCGACAGGAAATGGGTAAACCAGCTGCGCTCCTCGGGTAAAAAGCCGGAACTGTTGGCATTAGACTTTGGATTATGAATATCGATGGCCTGGTGACAAATATTATAATCGCCGCAGATAACCAGGCCGGGCACCTGGCGGCGTACTTCCTCTACATATTGCAGAAAAAAATCGAGCCAGCGCATTTTAAATTCCTGACGCAAATCGCCGCTGGAGCCGGATGGCATATACACGTTTAATACCGAATATTCCGGAAAATCGAGTCGTAATACGCGGCCTTCGCAGTCGTAAAGATTGTTGCCGCAGCCAACGGTAGCAGCCATGGGTTTTTCCTTCGTAAAAGTAGCCACGCCGCTGTAGCCTTTTTTAACGGCCGGATGAATATAAGCGTGATAACCTAAGGCCTCAAAAGCGGCTTTATCCAGTTTGTCTTCGCAGCATTTAATTTCCTGTAAACACAACACATCGGGGTTAGCCGCCTGTACCCAATCTAAAAAGCCTTTGCTAATAGCCGACCGGATGCCGTTAACGTTGTAACTGATAATTTTCATAAATCTAGTCTTCTCTGTCGAAATATTCTAAAATATGCCATTTCAGCATACGTTCCTGTTCTTTTAAATTGGCGCTGGGAATAGGTTTTACTGCTTTGTAGTGCGGCCAGCCATCTTCATCTATCTTGTCGAACTCGTAATAACCCGAAAGGCTGAATAATTTGCAGGTGGCAATGTGCATTAAATCCTGCTTTTGTTCTTTGGTAAATTCGCTGATGCCCTGGCCCAGTTCCTGCACGCCAATTAAAAATAAAATACCATTTAAATGAAGTTCTTTCCCAAAACGGGCCCGCAGGCTCCGCAATAATTCCAACCAACGGGCTTCAAAATCTTCGCTTTTTTCAAATTCCATAAGCTCCGTTTATGCAGTTTTCAATTCTTCCCAATATTCTACGGCCCGCCGGAAATGCGGAATAACAATAGAGCCGCCGATTAAATTGGCAATGGCAAATACCTCGTAAACTTCGTCGTCGGTGAGGCCACATTCCATGCATTTACCCAGATGGTATTTAATGCAGTCATCGCAGCGCAAAACCATAGAGCAGGCCAGCCCCAGCATTTCTTTTGTTTTCACATTCAGGGCGCCTTCCTGATAAGCATTCGTATCGAGGTTAAAAAACCGTTTTATTACTTTGTTATCCGCGGCCATAATTTTTTCGTTCATGCGGCTGCGATAATCGTTAAACTCCTGTACCTGGTTCATGTATATAAATTTTAATGAAAGTTGAGGTATAACTAAACAATAAAGTTACTCATAAGTTGCTTAAACCACCTATGCCGGCCGCGTTAAAAAATATTTTCTCTGACTTCCTGATGTTATTATTCCCGGAGTTTTGCCAGGCCTGCGAAAGAACACTGGCCACCGGCGAAGAGTTGGTATGCACGCATTGCCGCCTGAAATTGCCCTATACCAACGTACACCTGCAACCGCCGGAGTTAAATCCACTTTCGGTCAGGTTTTTTGGAAAAGTACCCATGCAGCATGTATTGGCTTACTTGTACTTTAACCGGGCGGGACGTACCCAACGATTACTGCACGCGCTTAAATACCGGGGTGTGCAGGAAGTCGGCGAATTGCTGGGTAGCTGGTACGGCCATACTTTACGTGAGAGTGGTTACGCCCAGGCCTTTGAATTAATAGTACCGGTACCATTACATGCCCGCAAAAGAAGGCAACGGGGCTATAATCAATCCGATAGTTTTGCGATGGGTTTGGCTGCCGCTTTAGATTTGCCCTGGAGCAACCAGGTACTTAAACGCACCCAGTATACTTCTTCGCAAACCCATAAAAGCCGGCCCGAACGCTGGGAGAACGTAGCGGAAGTGTTTCAGGTAATAAGCCCAGGACTTATTCAGAATAAAAAAATTTTGCTGGTTGATGATGTTATTACCACGGGCGCTACGTTGGAGGCTTGTGGTTTAACTTTATTAAAAGCCGGTTGTGCTGAAGTTAATGTTTGTACGATTGCGGCAGCTTAACCATTCCGTACCAGATTTAAAATTATTTTCTCCTTGTAATAATTGCTTTCTGTAGCTCTGTGCAGCAGCTCCTAACAGTAATCTACCAGGAGGGGAAAATATTTATAAGAATATTTCGCCTTTTCAGAGCTTTAAATTATTCCTTATAATTTATTCAATAGGCAAATTAGTATAAATATCGTATGGCTAAATACAAACTTTAATAGTTGACACAAGTTGCTTTGTTTTAACCGAAAGTCTTTTTATTACCAGGTGCCGGAACTCTTTTAAACGTTCCTATAATTTCCTTATTTGTCTGAACCCACTATGATGACCAACCAAATAACTCCCGGATTTATGTTTGCTACCGGCATTGAGAACAGTGCGCCGACCATACAAAATGGAAAATACCGGATGGATGAGTTAGAGAAGTGTGGTCACTATACGCATTGGCGAAAAGATTTCGATTTGGTGCAGGAGTTAGGTATAACCTTTCTGCGTTATGGCCCGCCTATCCACCAAACTTTTTTGGGGCATAACTACTACGACTGGTCTTTTGCCGATGAAACCTTTACCGAATTATACCACCGCGACCTGGTGCCGATTGTGGATTTGTGTCATTTTGGGGTGCCCGACTGGATAGAAAATTTTCAGAATCCGGATTTCCCAAACTTATTCGCAAGCTATGCCCGAGCATTTGCGGCTCGTTTCCCGTGGGTGCAGCTTTATACGCCGGTAAACGAAATGTATATTTGTGCCCTTTTTTCGGCCAAGTACGGTTGGTGGAATGAACAACTCACTACTGACCAGTCTTACGTAACGGCCCTCAAGCATATTGTAAAAGCCAATGTACTGGCCATGCGGGCCATTCTGGAAGTGCGGCCCGATGCTATTTTTATACAAAGCGAATCTTCGGAATATTTTCATGCCGAAAATCCCCGCGCTATAGGTCCGGCCGAGATTATGAATGTTAAACGGTTTCTCTCCTTAGATTTGAATTATGGGCGGCGGGTAGATTCGGAGATGTACGAATATTTGATGGATAACGGTATGACCAGGGAAGAATACCATTTCTTTTTGCATAATAAACTAAAGCGCCACTGTATTATGGGCAATGATTATTACGTAACAAACGAACACCGGGTAGCGGCGGATGGCCGTACCTGGGCTGCCGGCGAAATATTCGGTTATCATGTTATCACGTCGCAATATTACAACCGCTACCAGCTACCGATTATGCACACCGAAACCAATCTGAACCAGGGGCCTAATGGCGATGAAGCTGTAAACTGGTTAAAAAAACAATGGGCGAATGTGCTTCGTGTCCGCAACGACGGTATGCCTATTCTGGGATTTACCTGGTATTCTTTAATAGACCAGGTAGATTGGGATTCGGCCTTACGAGAAAACAACGGTAACGTCAATCCGCTGGGTTTATACGATTTAGACCGCAACATCCGGCCGGTAGGTACTGCGTATCAGCAGTTAATCCGGGATTGGCGCGAAGTGCTGCCCACACAAAGTATTTGCTTACGGGTACCGGTGGTATTGCCCAAAGAATACGATGAAGAAGTGGGCCTGAAAAATATCCGGCAGGCAAAAGCCCGTAAAGATGCTTCTACCAATGCACCGGCTAATTCTTAAATTGTAAGCGCATGAGATTTAAAGACCAGGTAGTTATTGTTACCGGCGGGGCCAGCGGCATAGGCCTGGCTACCGCCAAAAGATTTGCTTCGGAAGGGGCGCGGCTGGTTTTAGCCGATTTTAACCAGCAAAATTTAAAGACTGCCGAACCGGAAGTAAAAGCCGCCGGGGCCCCGGCCGTGTGGGCCAGCCTCTGTGATGTAGGCGCAGAAGAGCAGGTTAAAGCCTCTGTCTTAGGAGCTATCGAGCAATTTGATAGGCTGGATGTAGTTGTAAATAATGCTGGTTTAATGCTCTTTAAACCTATTGAAGACCAGACCGGCGAGGATTGGCTCCGGATACTAACGGTAGATTTGCTGGGCGCTTTTTACTTTACCAAATATGCTTTTCGGCACATGGAAGCTGGCGGCCGGATTGTGAATGTTTCCAGTATCCACGCCATTGAAACCACCCCTATGGTGGCCCCCTATGCCGCTGCCAAAGCTGCTTTATTATCTTTTACCCGGTCGTCGGCCATAGAAGGCAAACCCAAAGGCATCCGGGTTAATGCTATATTACCGGGTGCCATCGATACCCCTATGCTCTGGGAAAACCCAAATGTAAAAGCCGGTATCGAAAAAATAGACCGGACCAACGTAGGAAAACCGGAAGATGTAGCCGCCACGATTGCTTACCTGGCCTCCGATGATGCCGCCTTTGTGCAGGGGGCTATGCTCCAGGTAGATGGTGGCCGCTCGGATAGACTATAGTTTTAAGCAGAATAGCTACTATCCAGAACCTTGAAATTAGCTGCTGAACTTTACTAAATTTTTAATAGCAGATACAGCCGTATAGCTATTGAAGTTTTTGGATAAGTTCTAAAACAAAAAAGCCTGAACCAATATGGTTCAGGCTTCTCCTTATATAATACTTAAGTTATTATCTGTTCGAGCCAGTGTTAATCATGGCGCAACGGAACCCAATAGTAGAAGTAGCAGAATCTTGTTTCATGAAACGACGGGTACCTGGCGATAACCAGTAAGCTACATCTTTCCAGGAACCGCCTTTGTAAACGCGCACTTCGTCGGTAATTAAAGATTGGAAACCACCTTCAGCACCAGACGCATAATCTTTGGCCGGGTCGGTGGTACCACCTGCCCGACGAACCGGGTTCAGGTCTTCTACATCCTGGAAGGAAAGCGGACGGTAAACATCTTGTACCCACTCGTTTACGTTACCCGCCATGTTATATAAACCAAAGTCGTTTGGCGGATAAGAGTAAACATATTCGGTAATCATCGCACCATCATTTAAACTACCGGCAATACCGGCGTAGTCGCCTCGGCCCCGCTTAAAGTTGGCCAGGAACTGACCTTGCTTTTTGCCATAAGGGTTGCGTAATTGGTGACCATCCCAAGGATAAATCCGGCGGTTGGCCTGGTTTTCATCTTCATCTAATTGCGTACCAATCATCGCCTGGGCAGCGTATTCCCATTCGGCTTCGGTTGGGAGACGGTAATTAGGTAAAAGCATACCAGATTCGATAGAAGTTCCACTACCAGCTTCGGCAGGTGCTTCGGCACCGGCAGCCTGTTTTCTTTTACCAAAAATACCAAATTTACGTTTGCCGCCGGAAGTGCCACCGGAAGCTAATTTTTCGTTAACCTTGGCCGAACGCCACAAGCAGTAATCGTTGGCTTGTTCCCAGCTAACCCCTACCACCGGGTAAAAACGGAAGCCTGGGTAACGCAGGTAATAAAGTTTATAAGGGTCGTTAAAAGAAAGCTCCCTTTCCCAAACCGTAGTGTCGGGTAAAGCTGAGCGATAAAATTCTTCAGCCGAATCTCTTTTTACGAACATTAAATATTCCAACCAGTGAATGTTGGATACCTCTGTTTCGTCCATAAAGAAAGAGGCAATAGTTACCGTTCGCTCTATGTTGTCACGGGTCATGGCTACGTCTTCTTCGCTGGAACCTAAGGTAGTACGACCGCCTTCAATAAATATAAGACCCGGACCTTCCGGCATATCGGCATAATCCGCTACCTGGAAACCTTCCTCCTCGTTGTATTCGATACCGGTTTTGGTACTTGCCCGGCCAGGATCGGTACTGGTGGGATTGCCACGTTTGTTACAGGATGCCATTAGCATAATGCCTGCAGCAGCATAGGTTACGTACTTTAAAAAATTCATAAATATTTATTCATTACCTGTTTGGACAAAATTAATAATATTATCAATATAATTCGCAATTATATCAAAAATTAGACACCCGGCAAAGGTATTCTTTTATAATTTTTTCCGGATACCCGCTTTTTAAATATTTTGTTATAATCTACCTTTTCAAAAGATAATGATATTTCGTGTGCTCCTCCGTTCCGGGTTCCGAACGGCGACAACGGAACATCATAACTGTAACCAATCCGCCACGAGGCTAAGGCTATACCTGCCAGAAAACTTACCGACTGATCATACGCATAATTGCTCAACAAGGGTAAGCCCCTGTATAATAGACCAAACGTAAAAGGCGTATAAGTAGTATACAATGCAATATCACTTTTTTTAAAGGGTCCCTGCTGGGTATATGTAACGCTGGGTGTAACGCTCCACTCGTACGGTTTGTTCAAATAATAGTACGTTTTTAGCGTAAATTTATAGCCCGTATTTAAAATAACTTTTCCAGGTAAGTAAGCCGATGCATCGTTAAAACCAATTACGGGTCGGTTCAGGTGGTGGCCGGCTAAGCTAACCCAAAAATTATTATTGTAAAGCACGCCACCCGTGGCCACGCTAATATACCGCACCGGGTCGTAAAAGTTTAGTTCCTGCGAATTCGGGTTAACCGTTCCGTCGTCATTGAGCTGGTCGCCAAAAGTAAGGCGGGTATAATCGAGACGCTGCGAGCCGTAACTGAGTTGCATGCCCAAACTAAAGGCCAGCTTTTCGCTTAAAATAGATTGGTAAGCGTATTGGCCGCCTACCTGAAATTTGGCTAACCCGCCCTCACCGGCCTTATCGTTAGAAACTATCAGCCCCAGGGAGGATTGCTGGTTTTTAAGACGGTAATAGCCGGCAAACTGGTTGGTAACAAAAGCACCCTGCAACTTAGGCCACTGGTTGCGGTAAGTAAAAGCGGCGCTGTAATCGGCATGCAGCCCGGCATAAGCGGGGTTCAGGTGCAGGCGATTGGCATATTGTTGGGTAAAATGCAGATCCTGGGCCAGGCCGGAAAAGGGCAGCCAGCTAAACAGGCATAATATTTGGATATATTTTAACTGCATATTATTTCCCAAAAGTAAGCTTTCGCAGGTAAAGCCAAAATAATTTGGGCTTGCCTTTCCAAACGTCTTTATGCCCGGTTCGGTATAATCCTGCGTATTAAATTTGGGGGAGTACGTAATCAGGCAATAAAATTAGCCTAAATTCGCTATTTAAATATAGTACTTAATTAATAGTGCCATGAAAAAATTAATAATTGGTATCGCTGTATTTTTAGTGGTACTTATTGCCGCAGCCGCTTTGCTGCCTTATCTGTTTCAGGATAAAGTAAAGCAGGTGCTGGATAAACAAATAGAAAAAAATATAGCCGCGAAGGTTATTTATAAAACCGAAGATGTAGACCTGAGTTTGTTCCGCAACTTTCCTAATCTGTCTTTAACCGTAAATAATTTAACCGTAATTGGTCAGGATTCTTTTCAGCGTGACACGTTAGCGGCTCTGCCTGCTTTCAGCATGGGCCTGGATTTAATGAGCGTTATATCCGGCGATGAACTTAGGGTGAAATCTATTAACCTGGAAAATCCGCGCATTAAGCTGGTAGTGCTCAAAAGCGGTAAAGCCAACTGGGATATTTTTAAAACCGATACGACCCAGGCACCCACCGATACTACGGCCAGCGAATTTAAAATGGCTATTAAAGGCTGGGAAATTAAAAACGGCACGCTGGTTTACGAAGATTTAAGCTTGCCTATGGGCCTGGTGGCGCATCACGTAAACCATACCGGCAGCGGCGATTTTGAGCAGAATATTTTTGACCTGAAATCTCAGACTACCGCCGATGGCTTTACCATGACCTACGGCGGTGTTAATTATTTAGAAAACACGCTGCTGGATGCCGATGTAACCCTGGCGATGGATTTAAACAAGGCCCTCTATACATTCAAAGAAAATAAAATCCGGATCAATGAGTTTCCGTTTGGCTTTGATGGAACGATTGCTATGCCGACGGAAAATATTGATCTGGACCTGACCTTTAAAGCGGCCGAAACCGACTTTAAAAATATTCTTTCCATTGTGCCGGGGATGTTTACCGAGAAGTTTAAGGAGGTACAAACAGAAGGTAGAATGGCTTTTAATGGCTACCTGAAAGGACGTTCTAATGAAGTTTCGACACCGGGCTTTGGCATTGATTTAAAAGTAACCGATGGCCGTTTTAAATACCCGGATCTGCCGCAGGCCGCTACCAATATTAACGTAGATATGCAGGTAGATAATTCTAGCGGTATTGTAAACAACACCAAAATACTTATAAACAAATTTCACCTGGATTTAGGCAAAAACCCGGTAGATGCCCGCATTGCCATAAACGGCCTGGAGCCGATGCAGGTAGACGGCAATGTAAAAGCTAATATCAACCTGACCGAGATGACCAAGGTTTTCCCGGTGGAAGGCATGACCTTGCGTGGTTTGCTAAACATGGATGGCACCGCGAAAGGTACTTACAGCAAAACCCAAATGCCCGTTATGAGCGCCCGCCTGCACTTAGCCAACGGCTATGTGAAGTCAAAAGATTTTCCGGCGCCCATCCAGAATCTGAACTTCTCCTCTACCGTGAGCAACACCACCGGCAACACCAACGATACCCGCATTGTGGTAGATCGGTTTAACATGCTGCTGGACGGCGAGCCGCTGCAGGGTCGGGTAACTATCCAGGATATTGACAAACCGGCATTTGATGCACAAATAAAAGGTGTTTTGGATTTGACCAAGATTACCAAAATATTCCCCCTCGACGATATGACCGTAACCGGCCGTATTAACGCCAATGTAGCCGCGAAAGGTAAAATGACCGACGTGGAAGCCGGCCGCTACGACAACCTGACCGCCAGCGGCAACATGCAGGTAAACAACCTTACTTACGTGAGCAAAGATTTGCCTCAAGGCATGAAAGTAAACCAGGCCCAGGTGCAGTTTAACAACGAAAAAATCAACGTGCAGCAACTGAACGGCACGGTAGGAAAAAGCGATGTGCAGGTAAACGGTACCATCTCTAATTATATGGGTTACCTGTTTTCAGAAAACCAGCCCATGCGCGGCACGCTAAACCTGAGCTCTAACCATTTTGATGTGAACGAATGGATGGTGGACGAATATTCTGGTAAGCCAACCAGCTCTCCGACCGAAGGTGTGGTAGAAGTGCCGGCCGATGTTGACTTTGTGCTGAATACCTCGGTAAAAGAAGTAATCTACAGCAACCTGAAACTGAATAATACCCGTGGTACCGTTATTATTAAAGATCGGATTGCCCGCCTGGAGCGGGTTGCATTTAATACATTGGGGGGTAGTTTCGTAACCTCCGGCTCTTATAATACCCAGAATCTGCAGCGCCCGCTATTTACCATGGGGCTGGATATTAATAACCTCGATTTCAAATCGGCTTACAATGCTTTTAATACGGTTAAAGCGCTGGCACCCATTGCGCGCTTACTCGATGGACAGTTTTCTACGGACTTTAACTTTTCGGGAGAGCTGGGGAAAGATATGATGCCGGTGTTCAGCACGCTAACCGGTAAAGGCGTAGTAGAGGTTATTAAGGCTGTCGTAACCAACGTAAAAGTGCTGGAAAGAATTAGCGAAGTAACTAATCTTGATGAAGTCCGGAATTTAATAATCGAAAACAAAGATTTCGGCGCCGAAATAGTGGGCGGTAACCTGGTGGTAAAACCGTTTGATGTTCAAGTACGCGATATAAAGATGACGATAGGCGGCACGAATAATATTAACGGTGATATTGCTTATGTTACCGCTCTGGATGTACCCACCGGCAAATTAGGTAATGCCCTCAATGCTAAACTTACTTCGCTCACCGGCCTGAAAGACATAAAAGGCACCGAACGGGTTACTTTAAATTTAAATATTGGCGGTACCCTAATGGCTCCCAAAGTAGCTTTATCGGGCGGTAGCGCGAAAGCGCAGGCCAAAGATTTGGTGCAGGATGTGGTACAGGCCAAACTCGGCGATGCCAAAGCAGATTTGAAAGCCAAGAAGCAGGTGGTAGAGGATAGTCTCCGCGCCGAACTGGATCGCAAACGCACCGAAACCGAAGCCAAGGTGCAGGCCGAAATAGAAAAGAAACGCCTGGAAGCAGAAGCACGCCTAAAAAAACAAGCTTCTGAAAAACTTAACTCTTTGTTTAACCGCAACAAGTCTAAACCAGCCACCACCCCCACCGAAACCCAACCCCAACCCGACTCGGTGAAACAATAGAAGATTAAACTATTTATAATAAAGCCTCCGCTCTTTAACGGGGGCTTTTTTTTATCTATAAGTTGGTTGATCCAAATTGCTGGTGCTTTATAAAGGTTTATTTGTGGAGCTGCTTGGCCGCCGTTTCAGGGTGTTTTCACCCGAAACTAATTATCAGATACTTGCAATCAGATAATTTATTCTTTGTAGGACATATTTGTAAGGTAGTGTTAGTCTTGTTTACGCCGCCTTTATTCTGCCTGTCGGTTAACTTATATATTTTTGGCAATATATTTGTTAATGTATATATAAATGGAATAATGCAATAGAGTAACAGCTATGATATTAGATTATATTAATAAAGTAGTATAACTATATAAAAGAGAGAAGGCGAATTTTTAAATATAAACAATTTGCTATATATATTTGAAAGCCCGTTACCGTCAATCGTAAGTAAAATTTTTGCCTGCTGATTTCGCTTCTGTTACGCAAATTAAATCGGAGAAGGAAAGTAGGAGTAATTGCCTGAACTTAATATTTAAATCACAAGATATATTTTACAACTTAACTTAATACAATTAAATGAAGATTAAACATTTGCTTCCATTTGCTTTTCTGGCCTTACTAGGGTTTTCTTCCTGCGATAAAAGCAGCGAAAATGGTTCGGCTAAATTAAAAATAAGCTTAACAGATGCACCCGGCGATTATGCGGCAGTTAATGTGGATGTTATTGGCGTGGAAATTAACCGGCAAACTACTGATGCGGAAGCTAGCTGGGAAGCACTTACCTTATTGAAGCCTGGCGTTATAAACCTGCTTAGTCTTTCTAACGGGCGTCAGCTTCTGCTGGCCAGCGCCGATTTACCCGCCGGTTCTATTTCCCAGATCCGCCTTAAATTAGGCAACAACAATACGCTGGTGCTAAAAGATGGCCGTACTATAGCCCTGAATACACCAAGCGGACAAACTTCTGGGTTGAAATTACAGATAAACCAGGACCTGAAAGCCGATGTTACTTATGAAATTCTTTTGGACTTTGATGCGGCCAAATCAGTGGTGCCCCGCGGGAACACCGGTCAGTATAATTTAAAACCGGTAATCCGGACCAATACTTTAGCTATTAAAGGCGGTATAAGGGGTAAAGTAACACCGGCCGAGGCAAAGCCGGGAATTCTGGTATTAACTGCCGCTAACGATACCATTGCGGGCGGCTTTACCGATGCGGCTACCGGCGATTTTATTATTAAAGGCATTAGTGCTGGTACGTATAATGTAGAGTTTACCGCTACTGCTCCCTACAAATTAAAGGAAACCAAAACCGTAACAGTAACCAATGATAATATTACCGAGATAGGCCCGGTAGATTTAAATAACAGATAATACCTATTACTTCAATTCTGTGCTGAAAGAGATGAAGCAAAGGGCGGTACATGGCGCGGGCGTCCTCGCCCCTGTCCTCTTCTTCCGGCCTCTGGCCGCTATAGAAAAATATTTAGGTAACATTTGATAAAGCGCACCAGTAATTTAATATTGGTATAATTTTAAACCAAAAACAGAAAGGAGTTTCGCGAGAAGCTCCTTTTTGTTTTAATATAGTTAATAGCCCAATAGCTCTGTTAATGAGCAGATCTGTAATTTCTGATAAACACAGAAAAATGGGATAACAGGCCCGCAGTATTAATCCCAATACAATTTCTTATTTACTCCGGACGTAAGTAATGTAATCGGTGTTTATGGGTTCCAGGTTGTGCTGGCGGAGGTCGCGGGCAACCTGCGCCCGGTGGTACGTGCCGTGGTTAAACACTTGCAATAAAATGTCCTGCACAGACGTAGAAAAATCTTCGCCTTTGGTGTTGGTGTAAATAACTTCTACTTCTAGTTCCGGTTGGTTAAGCGTTGCGTATTCCTGCAATTGTTCCGAGGTGGTTTCGTGGAGTTCCCGGCATTGGCTTAATGTGTGCACTTCGAAGAGCGGTAATAAAATTGGAATATTTTCGAGGCGACTCAGCCAGATAACCTGCGCATTTACAAGGTGGCTGAACAACTGCAGCGCAGTAGCTGGAATGTCAACAGGAATATTTTCTAAATGCTGCAGCAGCTGATTATTGGCCCAGTAATTATAAGCAGCTAATTTTTCTAAAGCAGAGAGTTCATTTTTCATAGGAAGCGAACCTTAGATTACCCCGGCAAATATAAACGGAGGAATAGAATATCTAAATTTAATTCCGTCTGAATTAAGTATTCAGACTAGCCGCCTAAATTTCGGTGTTGCCGGTTAAGATTCGTAGGTAATATTTACTACTTCGGCTATTTCTTCAACGCGGCCCAGCCGCAAAGTTACCTTTTGGCCCAGCCGGGCTCCCAAAACTGCCCGGGCAATAGGGGCTACAAAAGCTACTTTTCCATCTGCTATGGAGGCTTCATCTACGCCCACAATGGTAAAGCGCCGCTCCTGGTTTTTACTGCCGCTGCGGGTGCGTAGGGTAACCGTTGCGCCAAAACGTACTTCGTTAGGAGGTTGGCTGCGGGGATCTACTACTTTGGCACTGGCTAAGCGGCTGGTGAGCGCACTAAGCTGGCCGTTCAGGATGGTGAGTTGCCGGGTGCGGTTAGCCTCGTCTTCCCGGTTGGCTTCGGTGCGGGTGCGCACCGTTTCTAAATCCGTTAGTTCGGCGCGGAGTTGTGCCAATCCCTGTGGGGTAACGTAATTGGGAGTACCCGGCGGCAAAGCTGCCCGGGGCGGAATTATCGGGGGTTCTCCCGCATCATCTTCTTTTACAAAAGCGCGGCTCATTTGGTTTTATAACGGGTGCGTTTAAATGAAGTTACCCAGAGGCGCCGGGTTTGGTAAAGCCAGCAAATATTGATAGCCAACATTTAATCCGGTTAATTATCAAGGTGATGCCAATAATATCTATAAAACAGGAACCGGGCTACGTTAGCGATCTGTTAAACGATATACTGTTTTGCAACCGGTTGAATAATTGGTTAAAAACCGGTTTCTTTGTATTTACTTATGCCACTATTTATCACCTCATTAAATTCCGGGAGTAATGGTAATTGCTACTACATTGGCAACGAGCAGGAAGCTATTCTGGTAGATGCCGGTATATCGTGCCGCGAAACTGAGAAGCGCATGAAGCGGCTGGGGTTGTGCATGAGCAAAGTTAAAGCTATTTTTATTTCGCACGAGCATTCCGACCACATTAGGGGTTTATCGGTGTTATCTACAAAATACCAGCTACCGGTTTATATTACCCCCCAAACGTTGCACTACGGTCGCCTGGACCTGCAGCAAAATTTGGTAATGCCGTTTATGGCGGACCAGCCGGTACAAATCGGTACGCTTACGGTCACGGCTTTTCCAAAATTTCATGATGCCGCCGACCCGCATAGCTTTGTAGTTACCTGCCACGATACCAAAGTGGGCATATTTACGGACATTGGTACCCCCTGCGATAACCTGATTAACCATTTCAGCGATTGCCACGCGGCTTTTCTGGAAGCCAATTACGACGATGAGATGCTGGATAACGGTTATTACCCGTATCACCTGAAGCGGCGCATCCGCAGCGACAAAGGCCACTTATCTAACGCCCAGGCTCTGAATTTATTTACGGCCTACAAGCCGGCCCACATGAGCCACTTGTTGTTGGCGCACCTTTCTAAAAATAATAATTGCCCTAACCTGGTAAGCGATTTATTTACCACCCATGCGGCTGGCACTGAAGTAATAGTGGCTTCGCGGTATGCAGAAACGCCGGTTTATACCATCGCCGGTAGCGCTATCATACCGAAAGTAGTTCCGCCCAAAGTTGATCGTAAAAAGGTAGCGCGGGGTAAAGCCAATATCGGCATTCAGCAGGAAATAATCTGGTAAGCTTTATTCTTAACAAGAACCACCCTGGTTAATAAGGCTGATAATATAAACGTAATCTGATGCCTGGCCTATAATTAGCTAATAACCGGTTTTCGGGTACGAAAGCATACTTCTTATCCTGCCGGAAAATAATAGTTGTTTTCATCCGGTACTGGTTATTTGTTTCAGGTTTGTCGGTTAAACCAGATTGGTATGCGTACCTTTGGCGACTGAATTAAGAAGAGTTAATTTTAACCTTATTACCGAACCTGAGTAGTTCACTTTTTGTCTTAACCCACGTTTAAAAATAGTAGCTCCGGTAAAATATTAGTTCCGGCTAAGTTTCGGATTCTTGCGCCTAACACCTATGGAACCAAAAAGATTAAATAAATATATCAGTGATGCGGGTTTTTGTTCCCGCCGCGAAGCCGACCGTTTGATAGAAGAAGGCCGCGTTACAATTAATGGTAAAATGCCGGATGCGGGTGCCAAAGTTGGTCCCAAAGACAAGGTGCGGGTAGACGACGAATTGCTGCACGTGCGGGAAGAGGAAATTGTTTTTTTATTGTTTAATAAGCCGGCCGGCATTGCTACTACTACTGATGTTTCGGTACGGAATAACATAATCAGTGCGTTGAATTATCCGGCAACGCTGCTACCCATTGGCCACTTAGAGCGCGAAGCCGAAGGCCTGATGTTTTTAAGCAATGATACCGAACTAGCCCGCAAAATGACCAAAGCCGATACCCGCTTCGAGAAAGAATACGTGGTAACGGTAGATAAACCGATTACCGGTGAGTTTCTGACGCGCCTCAGTGAAGGTAGTGCGCCCGTGCCGGGTGTTATCCGGAAAAAAGCTTTTGTGGCCAAAGAAGTGGCTAACCGTTTCAGAATGGTGCTGGAACCGGGCATGAACCACCACCTGAAGCGCATGTGCGAAGCTTTAGGTTATAAGGTAACCCATTTGCAACGGGTACGGATTGCCAGCTTTACCCCAGCTAAATTACAAACCGGGCTTTGGCGCATCCTTACCGAAGCCGAAGTAGAAACTTTAAAGAAAATATTATCTGGTAAATCCGGCAAGAGCAGTGCGGCAACTAAACGGGAGGAAGATTATTTAGAGGAAGACTTTCCGGCCCGAAGCCGTGCACCAAAAGCGCCCGGCAGTGTTAACCGGCCGGCCCGTGCGGCTGCAACCAACAGCAAGCGCAGTCCGGGGGCAGGTACCCGCGGAAGAACTAAAAGTGCGGCACCTGGCCGTAAACCAGAAGGGAGAAATACTACCTCCCCTGCCAGAAAAACAACTGCGGTGGCTGGTGGCCGGCGGGGTCGGCCGGCTAAGGGTGACTCTAAACACCGCTAAAGAACAAAAAAAATCCTTACCGGCGGCAACCGGTAAGGATGAAAGAAAACAGGGAAATTTTTGTGCGTTATTTAATTGTTTTAAAAAACTGCACATTCATATCAGGTGTAATTTCTACTAAGAAATTTTTTGATTCGTTTTTAAGGTTTACGTAATAAACCTCTTCGTTACCGCTGTATTTAATAATTTCGCCCATTTGGTAATTAGGGTAGCTCTTTACCAGGTTCTTAATAGCAACCGGCGATAATTCTGTAATTTGAATAACCTGAGTAGTACCAACTAATTCGTTCTGGTTGTTATAGAACGCAGTTAAGGTTTTTCCTTCTTTGGTAAAGGTAGCTTTCTGAAATCTGGCGGAAGAAGCCCAAGTTACATTTTCAGCTCCGTTGAACTGATAGTTAAAATTTGATTTGGTATAGCCAGATACTTTTTCTTCTCCGTTATCGGTACCGTTGCCGGCAAATGCACCAAATGACACAACTAGCATTAAAAGCGCAGATAATATGGTGTTTTTCATAATCGTAATATTTAATTTGTAACAAATCTACAAGCTTATTACGAATTACTCAAAATATTAAGGAGTTAATTAGTGGTATTTTAAAATAAATAGATATTATCTAAAATATAGGTAATATTTATATTTAAATTGGCGAATACTAAAACAGAGGAACGGTAAAGTAACAAATGCCTAAAAAAGCTTCTTTTACTAAAAAACTTTAAGCTAGTGGAAGTAAAATTTCAATATTTCTAAATGGACCGGTTTTTTCTATCTTTTATTGTTAAAAGCCTAAATAGAATGGATTCTCTGCGCGCGTTAATTGTAATGAATAGTAAGAAATAATTTCTGGGAGCGGGCAGATCTTATTTTCAGCCGAATGGTTGTGTTGACAAAAAGTAGAAGCGGTTTACTACTTAGAATACCAAAGCAAAATTTATTAAGTTTTAGCCAGCTTATTTATATCAGGTACTTCCAGTACGGACTTTTCGTACCCTTTTAAAACAACGTTTATCATAGCCCGGCTTACCTCTTGCAGCGTAGATGCATACTTGGGCAAAAAACGCCGTAACGCGGGGTAAAGCCACATGAAAGTAGCGTAATATTTTTTCGTGTTTTTTAGCCCCCGAATAGGGTGAATATAGGCCGGCCGGAACATATATGTTGCTTTAAAAGGTAATTGCCGAATATGGTTCTCGGTCTTGCCTTTAATCCGGGCCCACATGCTGCGGCCGTGCTCGGTGCTATCGGTGCCGGCACCTGATACGTAACAGAAAACCATATCGGGGTTTAACCCAGCCAATGTTTGGGCCACATGCAAGGTAAGGTCGTAGGTTAAGTGGTGGTATTCTGCTTCCTTCATGCCCACCGACGAAACCCCTAAGCAAAAAAAGCAGGCATTGTAATTTTGTAACTGTGCTTCTATTGGCGATAAATTCAGGAAGTCTGCGTGAATAATTTCTTTCAGTTTGGGGTGCTCCAGGCCAACGGGTTTTCGGTTGATAACCAGTACGTGTTCTACATCGGGATGCGCCAAGCATTCGTGTAAAACACCCTCTCCTACCATGCCGGTAGCACCCGTAATAATGGCCCTGATTTTCATAAATGTAAGATTAATGTATACCTAAACGAGATTAACTCAGTAAGGTGCAGGCAATCTTTAAAATATCAGCCGGGAATAAAAATATACTATTATTCTTCGAATAGTGGCCGCCGGCTTGCGGCAGCTTATAAGCTCTATTTACCTGGTAACTTGATGCTGATTTTCCACAGACTACAGCATATCGTTAATGGTTAAAGTTCTTTCAGAAACAATTTTAGGTTTTGCAGAATAAGGCCTTAAATAAAAGAGCAGTCCGGAAACTGCTGTTCCGGACTGCTCTGGCCAATAACCTGAAGATAAGCCTGGTTAAATAATCAGAATATGGGTGAATTAATTTACCAACTCGGCTTTCTTTTCCTGTTGCAGCGCGGCAACTAATTCATAAGATCGCACCCGGGCTGTGTGGTCATAAATATGAGAGCTGATCATCAATTCATCTACCTGGGTATCGTTCAGGAAAGTTTGCATTTTTTCTTTTACCGTAGCCGGGTCGCCAATAAACGAATACCGCAGCATCTGGTGCACCGAATAAGCTTCCGAAGCATCCCAGATCTCATTAATATCGGCTACCGGTGGCTGCAGCATTTTGGATTTGCCCCGGATAACATTTAAGAAAGAAGCATACAAGCTGGTAGCCAAATGGTGCGCTTCTTCGTCGGTATCGGCGGCTATGGCATTTACACACGCCATCGCATAAGGCTCTTGCAGGGTTTCGGAAGGAATAAAGCTATCGCGGTAAACCTGTAAGGCGGCCTGCAAATAAGTAGGCGCAAAATGACTGGCAAAAGCATAAGGTAAACCCAATATACCCGCCATTTGCGCCCCGAAAGTGCTGGAACCCAGTAACCAGACCGGAATATTTAAGCCTTCGCCGGGCACGGCGCGTACCGCCGCCGCACTGTTTTCCGCGGATAAATAAGTTCTTAGCTCAGCTACATTTTCCGGGAAATCGTTACCGGCATTGCGTAAATCGCGGCGCAGGGCCATAGCTGTTAGCTGGTCGGTGCCAGGAGCGCGGCCCAGGCCCAAATCAATCCGGTTGGGGTACAAAGAGGCCAGGGTACCAAATTGTTCGGCTATTACCAGCGGGGCATGGTTGGGCAGCATAATGCCACCGGAGCCTACCCGAATAGTAGAAGTGCCGCCGGCAATAAAGCCAATTAAAATAGAGGTAGCCGAGCTGGCAATTCCCGGCATGTTATGGTGTTCGGCCAGCCAATAACGCGTATACCCAAATTTCTCGGCGTGTTGCGCCAAATCTAAACTGTTCCGGAAAGAATCTGCGGCCGTTTTACCTTCCAGTATGGGTACCAAATCGAGCACCGATATGGGAATATCCGCCAAATTTTTTTGTTTTTTTATATTACGCATATGGGGTTATCAGTTAATGCTTCCGGGGTTAAACTTTTTTGTGGCCGGAAGATAATAGAAAACGAATACCCCCGGATTAAAGTTCGGTAAGCGCTAAAGCAAGGAAAGGTAGGCGGAGTAAAATATTTTATACGCTGGGCCAACCACCTGGTTTAAGGTAACTATTTAGTTGCCTCAACCCGGGTGGCTGGTCTCGTCATATTTAATATTAATAGGTGGTGCTTTCCAGTAGAATGGGTTAAACTTTTTCGGCGGTAACCGCAGTAGTAATTTCTACCAGGTTTCTTTTGGCTTGTAATAAGTGCCGTTCGTTGTGGGCAATCAGAAACTGCAGCACATCGCCTATGTTTAGTTTTATCCATTTCAGAATAGAGACCGGAATTTTAACTTTATTTAAATCGGCCTGTTGGGCTTTTTTCAGGTAAGTTAATAAAGTTTCCTGCTGCTGGATAAAGGTTGCTACTACTAAGTGAGCATCCAGGTCAGGAGCCGGCAGGTGTATTTTAGCAGCTTTCTGTTTTTTGGTGCCGGTTGTAGGGTCCATAAGCCGGGTAAAATAATTTCCCAGCCAGGAGCTTTTAAAAGTGCTGGTTAGCGGTTGTGTTGGGCTTTGGTTTAACCCCTTTTGGATGTAAGGTAAATAATAGTGGCCATAACTATTCAGGTGATCTAAACACTGGGCAATGCTCCAGCCGCCGTTAGCGGCCGGGTGCAGCAAAGTTTCTTCCCGGGTATTCTGAAAAACCCGAATGGCTTCCTCCAGATGAGTTTCCACTTTGTTTTCGAGCTGGTTTAAAAACTGCTCCTGGTTTACCGGTTTCATGTTAGTTTACAGTTTTAACGGTTACAGCGCTTTTACTAACCAAATACAGCACAAAAGCCACTAGGAAAAAAACAGATTCGGTAATTAGCCATTGCGTGCCAAATGCACCCAGCGGCCCTTCGGCAAAAATAGTGATTAGCCGCGAAGCCGCGTAAAAGCCCCAGAGCAGGCATAAAAATGCCAAGCCTTTCCGGAAGTTTTGCCGCAGCATATAAATTAAGGTAATAAACAAGGTTAATCCTACCCCACCGTATACGCCCCGGATAGAACTAAAGGCATCTGTGTTATTTAACTGCACGGCCACCAAATCCATTACCGATTGCGGATTGGCAAAAGCCATTAAACTTACCGATAACAAACTAACGGCCGATAATAAAATAAAGCCCTGTGAGACTAAGCGTAAAGTTTTTTGTGTTTTCATGTTGCTTTAGATTTAAGTACAACACAAAGGTGGGGCCTGGCCCAAATATTATTCTTGGTAATTACCAAGATTTTAGAGCTTTACCTTATTAATTAACTTACTGAAATTAGTAGCCTCGATACCTAAATAATTAGCTAAATATTTGTGCGGCACCAGTTGCAGAATATGCGGGCTGCGCTGCAACAACTTCCGGAACTTCTCTTCCGAGGAGTAACACTGCAGTTCCACGAGTCTTTCCAGCAAACCAGACAATGAATGCGTAATACCTATCCGTACCATAGTTTCGATTATAGGATGGGTATGCATTACTCCTTGCAGGTCGGGGAAAGCTGCCCGCAGAAATATAGAGGGTGTAAGGGTTTCGAAATAGTACCGCGAGGGCTGTTGCAGCAGCAGTGCATCGAGCACGCCTCCAAATGAAGGTGCATAGCTAAAAACCAGCGTTGCTTCCCGGTTTTGGTCATCAAAGTAATATACCCGTTGTACGCCTTCGGCCACAAAGTACAGGTACTTTTCTTTCTCTCCGACCGATGTAATAATTTCTTTGCGTTTAGCCCGAAATGGCTGCCAAATTTGCTTAAACGCCGCCCAGTCTGCTTCCGGTACAGGATGGATAGCATTCACCAATATTTTCAGAGCATCAATAACTTCCGGCATAGCTGCAATTATAAGCGATATTCAGTAATAAATATTCTTATTAAGAAGGGTTAAAGTCGATTGGGCGTCTGCTTACGCAAGCGTTAAGTTAAATAAATTATGGTTTTGCTAATAACCCGGCCTGATTGGCGGGGTAAGTTTTGCTGTTGGATGTAATGGTTTATTTCTAAATAAAATTTGCTGTTCAGTCCTGGCTGTGTCAGGATTAATGGGGCAACAAACTTTAAATATGGTTATGTAAGAAACTGTCTTCTAGCTAAAAGATATCAGGATACAAAGTCCCGCCTTCGGCAGATGATTATGCCAGCGCATTTAGGAAAAAGAAATAATTAAAAGGTAAATAATTACGCTATAGGGTTGCTTAATAAAACTAGGAAACTGAATAATAGAAATAAGGCCTGCTTAAATGAGAGTAGAATAAGCAGTAGAAGTACTAATGTTTCGGCGTTACCCGGCTGTAAATTTTTCTAATCCGGCCTGTTCTTCTATTTGCGCAATAATAGCCTTGATATTAGCCTGATCGATGGTTTTGTGGATGAAACCCGAAACTATCTCGAACTCTTCTGATCTAGCCATATCAGCCAGATCCAGTGAAGAAGTAAGGATGTGAATCTGACATTTGTCTAATAATCTATTTTTGTAAGGGGCCAGTGCCTCCAGAAATTGCCAGCCGCTCATGCCCGGCATGTTTAAATCCAGAAAAATAATATCGGGAATATTTTCAGGCTTGGCCTGTAATATAGTAGTAAGGGCTTCCTGGGCCGAAAGAAAAGAAAAAATATCCCCCGGCGTTCCTGCTTCTCTTAGCGCATGCTTAGTCAGATAAATACTGATATAATCATCGTCAATAATAAAGGTTTTCATATTTTATTCATTTAAATAAATCGTAAAAGTGGTGCCAACATCTACCTGACTCGCTACTGCAATTCTTCCGGCCATGGCCTCGACGTGCGATTTAACGAGAAACAAACCCAGGCCTTTGCCTTCTCTGTTTTCGTGAAACCTTTTATAGAGTTTAAAAATATTATCTCCTGCTTTCTTCGTGTCGAAACCGGATCCATTATCAGAAATTTGGATGATGGTTGCGCCCTGGGCATTTACCGAAGCCTGTATTTTAATCTGGAGCGTACGCGTTGCGGCGCGATATTTTATGGCGTTGGAAAGCAGGTTATAGAAAATACTATAAATATACGCCCGATTGGCCTGCACTTGGTGCGCCTCTGGTATAGCCAGGTTAATTAAACCATGGCATTGGCGCAAAGGCTGCTGCAAATCTTCCAGGGCTTGCCGGCATACAGCTGCCAGATTTAAGCTTTCTTTTTCTATTACATCTTTTCTATCCCGAACCGATAATATCAGGTTTATGTCTTTCAGAACATCATCCAGCCGGAAGATGCTTTCCTGCAAATAATTTAAAGAAGTATCGAATTCAGTTGATTCTTTTTCTATACCCGTTAGTATTTTCGAGAGCCCTAAAGCATTGGCTACGGGGGCGCGCAGGTTGTGCGATATAATATAAGTAAACTGTTGCAGATCCCGGTTTTGCTGGTACAGATCCCGGCTCATTTTTACCAGGTTGGCTTCTGCCTCTTTCTGGGCGGTAATATCTTTATGAATGGCAATGTACTGGGTTATATTGCCAGCCTCGTCAAAAACCGGGCTGATATCCATAGAAACCCAGAAAGGCTCTCCCGTTTTTTTGTAATTGAGAAGAGTGGAATTAAATGGAACGCCAGCCTTGAGTTTCTCCTGTATTCTCCGGAGTTCTTCTGTGTCGGTTTCGGTACCACGCAGCAGGTCTCCGGGTTTTCTGCCGATTAGTTCGCTTAGGGTGTAGCCGGTATTACGGGTAAAACCTTCATTTACCCATTCCGCTCGCCCGGCCGCATCTGTAATAATGGTACTGTTAAAGGTTTTATTGGCTATCAACGACAGCTTTTCCAGTTCCTTTCTGGCAACTATCTTTTCGGTAATATCATTAAAATAAATTGATAAACCTTCTTCGGAAGGATAAGCTTTTACTTCCAGGCAAATATTACACTTCTGCAGGTAAGCTTCAAAATGAACGGATTTACCGGTTGCAATTGCCTGGTGGTATTGCTGATAAAATATTCCCTGTACCTCTTCCGGATATACTGCCCAAATATTCTTGCTCAGGTATTCGTGCCGCTTTATTTGCAGCACCCGGTCAAATTCACTGTTGGTGTAGGTAAAGTTCCAGTCTTTATCTAAGGTACAAAAAGCATCCGTAATACTTTCAAAAATAGTGTTTAGCCTTTGGGCGTGCTGTTCTATAATTCTGTGCGCTTGGGTAACTTCCGTAATATCTTTAATTACCACGTGCAGGGCCTCTACGCTGCTGCCTGCTACCAGCGGTACTTTTACGATGCTCAGTACTTTTGGGCCCAGATTTTCGAGATTTATGTCTATATCAAAGCAAACCTTTTTGCCCGAAAAGGCTTCCTCGTGTTTTTGTTTGATTAGGGGCAGTACTTCGGGCGGCAGGAAATCATATAAAGAATAATTTACAACCTCCTCTTTTTGCTTATTGGCAAAAGAAAGGAATGCTGGATTTGCATCCAGTATAATGCCGGCTTCATTCAGAAAGAATACGATATCCGGGTTATTTTCGAACAAACTACGAAACCGTTGCTCGCTTTGCTCTAGTTTTAGCTGCGCCTCTTTCCGCTCGGTTATGTCGCGGGTACTAATAAATATTGCCCGAATAGCAGGGTTATGCAATTGGTTACTGATAGTGGTTTCTACCCACCGGTACTGCCCGCCGGCTGTTTTTATGCGAAAATCGCTGATTTTAGCGGCCGCCTGCGTTCTTTTAATGGATGTAAATATTTCCTGAACTTTAGATAAATCTGCAGGATGAATAAGTTGGAAGGAATTAAGGCCGATGAACTGTTCTGGTTGGTAGCCTAAATTTTCTACAGCGGTGCCGTCTACGTAAAGGTAATGGCCGTTTTCATCCAGCAAAGCCAGCATATCTGCTCCGTGGGCCAGTGTTAAATGGAGCAGTTCTTTTCGCTGGGGTAATTCTTCGGCGGCCGCTCTCTGGCAACTGGTGTCGCGTGCTATACAGAAATAAAGCGCCTCCACTTCCGACCACACTACCGACCAAAGCAAAGTTACCTTTTGCCCGTTTTTATGAAGGTAACAGCCTTCAAAACTGGTAGTTGATTTTACGGTATTTATAAATGGTGGAGTTTCTAAAATTTTTCCAGGATCGTCAGGATGTATAAAATTCCTGACGAACTGCCCTTCCATCTCTTCGCGCCCATAGTCAAGCAACTGGCTAAAACCCGCACTCACCTGAATAAATCTTGCTGCTACATCGATGGTACAAATCATATCCATCGAGTATGTCATTACATGGTTTAATATCCGGTTCCCATTACTATCCTGCATTCTAAACCATTGTTTTCTAAAATCCTTGACTAATCTTTACTAATTAATTTTTAGGATCAAAGATATATAAATCAATCCTCCGCCAAATCTAGGAGTATGATCTTAATAAAGATGTTTCGCAGAGTAGTTTTTCAAGCATTTTTTCAAAGAAGAACAAACAAGAAAACTCGTTTCGAACATCTGAAAAGAAAGCATTTACTACTAGCTGTATAATTTCTTGCCGCCGGAATATATTTTTCGGGGTAAAGTTAAAAATGTGCTATGCTATCGGAGTAAATATATGTTATAATTAATATTTTTAAAGTTATATAATTGATTGTATTATACCTGCTACCCTTCGGATACTTCGTAAATAGCAATCGTGTTCTTCTTAGGGTTAATTTGGCCGTGCGATCTTTCTTTCTTCCAGTAAATTTGGCGTCCAAAACGGTTTTCGAGCGGTGGTAGCCGGTGGTAACCGCCTCTTTTATTAGCAGCGCAAGAAGATAAAATAATTAGGATGAGAAAAGGGACTAAATTTTTCATATAAAATTAAGCTAACTGTTTTTCATTGTTATTGAATTAGTACAAAATTAACAGAGCTATTACAACTTCCAAAAATAATTCTTAAAATATTGAAAAATTACAATATTTACTTTTTTTTACCTTATAGAAGTTGTTGTATATATTGAAAATATAGTTCTAGCGCTTCAACGGTATCGAAAAAGAGTAAGGGAGGCGCAACTTGTAGGCCCGGGAAACTGAGAAGAATGGACGTGAAGTGTAAGGGTGCGTTAAGCCTTTGGAATAGAAGAACGTTACTGTTAATCCGATGATACTTATTCTTCTTCGTAAAAAGCAATCAGGTTACCAAAGTAAACCTTTTCCCAGCCTTCGGTAATATCCGGAAAAGCTTCGTCGGGAATATTCGTATGTCTTAGTTCGGCGGAGGTACCGTTTTTGTGGGGGTGCAGTTTAATGGTAACTACGGAAGGCTCTTCTTGTTCCCCGAAATACCACTCCTGTACTATTTTGTTGTTTTCTTCAAACGCCAGGTTTTTGCCCGCTATGCTTCCATCAAATAACTGAAATTCCGAATCAGGCTCGGTACTCATTTCGGCAGTTTCGCCAGACCAAAGCTGTATAGTGGCCGGATTGGTTAAAGCTAAGTAAACCTCCGCCGGATCTGCTGGTATGATGAAATATTTTTTGTAATCTTTCATGGTATGGCCTTTACGTGGAAGTTGCTGCAAAGTAAATAATTTTCTCTAGCTTTTATCCGCCGTAAATTAAAGTAAAATCAATGATAGGGAATAGCCATATTCTGAGGATATAAGCTTAAAGGCTAAATGTTATACTCTTTTAACTAATTTTTAGCATAAGAATTTGGCTATTCAATGAAAGTATAGATTATATGTTACCTAAGAAATTAAATTTAGAGAACTTCTTTTCTAATAACAGAGGTTAATAAGGATAAATGTCCTTAAATTTGTTTTTTTATGTTAAATAATAATGGCGTCTAGGTTTTTTTGGTAGAAATTAGAACTAGAAGCGAGAATTTTAGTTATTTTCTAATGTATATTGCTAAACCAATAGGCTAAAAAGAAAAATATTTGTAATATTATTTTAGAACGTTAGTAGTCTGTAGGTGGTTATACCGTCATCGTGTTCTTGCTCTTTAAATTTAAGAATTTTTCAAATGAAAAATATTTCATCCCTTTTGCTAGTGGCAGGGTTACTGGTTTTTACTAATTGCCGGCCCGAAAAAATGAATACAGTTGTATCTCCTCCTGCTAATAATCCGGTAACTACCCAGGCTCCGGTAAATAATGGTGGCGACCAGGTGCAATTAGCAACGCCGCAAGGACAGACCGGAACACCGGTAAACCCGGTCGGGTTAAATCCTGCCCATGGTTTGCCCGGTCACCGCTGCGATATTCCGGTTGGTGCGCGTTTAGATTCGCCGCCGCAAAGTACCCCAGCGGCAGCGCCCCGGTTACCAGCACCCACTTTGCCTTTACCCTCGGCACCCGGTGTAGTAGCGGCCGGTACCAATCCGCCGCACGGACAGCCCGGTCATGATTGTGCCATACCAGTTGGTGCCCCACTTAAGAAATTATAATCTAATTTTAAAGAAGCGAAAGTATAGGTTATGAACAAAAGAAGCCGCTGCAGCGGCTTCTTTTGTTCATAACTGTTTTTGCGAAACACTTACTTGATCTTTTCCCGAAATAAATGAGCAGTAGAATATAAAAGCAAGTCTGAGAGTTTAATAGAAACAACCTTTTAATGAACAGGGCCAATATATCAACTTAGAGGTACTGTTATACCACACCTTGTGCCAGCATGGCATCGGCTACTTTAACAAAGCCGCCAATATTCGCTCCCTTTTCGTAGTTAATGTAACCATCCTTTTCGGTGCCGTATTTTACACAAATGCTGTGGATGTCCTTCATAATGTCCCGCAGACGGTTATTTACTTCATTCCGGCTCCAGGAAATACGGAGGGAATTTTGTGACATTTCGAGGCCCGATACGGCTACCCCACCGGCATTAGAAGCTTTACCCGGTGCATATAATATTTTAGCCTCGGTAAAAACATGAATGGCTTCCGGGGTGCTGGGCATATTAGCGCCTTCGGCCACACAAATACAGCCATTCCGTACCAGGGTACGGGCGTCTTCTTCGTCCAGCTCGTTTTGAGTAGCATTCGGGAAAGCAATATCGCCTTTAATTTTCCAGGGCCGTTCGCCGGCAAAAAATTCGCAATTGTATTTATCGGCGTATTCTTTTATACGTCCGCGTTGTTCGTTTTTCAGGTCCATGATAAAGGCCAGTTTCTCCTTGTCGAAACCGGCCGGATCGTAAATAAAGCCTTCTGAATCGGAAAGCGTAACTACTTTGGCGCCCGCCTGAATGCATCTTTCTACCGTATACTGGGCCACATTGCCGGAGCCCGAAACCAATACGGTTTTGCCTTTTAACGATTCGCCCCGGGTTTCCAGCATATCTTCGGCAAAATAGACCACCCCGTAACCGGTAGCCTCCGGCCGGATAGCACTGCCGCCCCAACTGGTTCCTTTACCGGTAAGTACGCCCGTAAATTCGCCTTTAATGCGTTTATACTGGCCAAACAGGAACCCAACTTCCCGGCCACCCACACCAATATCGCCGGCCGGAACATCTATATCGGCCCCAACGTGCCGGTATAACTCAGTCATAAAGCTTTGGCAGAATTTCATGATTTCACTATCGGATTTACCTTTGGGATCGAAGTCGGAGCCGCCTTTACCACCGCCCATGGGCAAACCCGTCAGGCTGTTTTTAAATACCTGCTCAAAGGCTAAAAATTTAAGAATGCTCAGGTTTACGGAAGGATGAAAGCGGAGCCCGCCTTTGTAAGGACCAATGGCGCTGTTCATCTGCACCCGGAAACCCCGGTTAACTTCGACCTCGCCCCGGTCATTGAGCCACGGCACCCGAAACATCAGCACCCGTTCCGGCTCCACCATACGTTCCAGAATCCTGGCTTTTCTATACCTTGGTGTTTTCTCTATAAACGGAATAATTGTTTCGGCCACTTCCTGTACTGCCTGCAAAAACTCCGGCTCATGCGGATTGCGGGCTGTTACTTGATCCAGGAACTCTTTTACCAGTGCATCCATGTAGATTTATTTACTTTGTTTATTTATTAGGGACTTGCAAAATTTTTTCTGCAATGCAGTTTTAATCTATGTATTAACGCGAATGTTTTACCTAAAAAATATTATCTCAGAAAAACAACTTTTTGGTAATAGCCGGCTCGAAAAGATAATATTTAAGAACTTGGAAAAACAAGTAAGTAGACGATTTTAAGTTGTAAGTTAATAATGTCTTGGTTATTAAACATTTACATGAATAATGTTGTAATTTAATTTTGTTTTCCGGTACATAACTTAAAAAATTGATGTATCAGGTTGCCGTTGCTCGAAGATTCGAAAGCTATTATCGTCCAAATATATAGCAGTCAAACATAATTCGCACGATAAAATTAAAGTAGTCTGATAACACCAATTATCTTTGCCAACAATAAAAATTTCATCCAAAGCCGGTAATCAGTAAATGCTTTTCTGAAAAATCGGCTTAAAGTTAAGCAATTTATTATTTGTATGCAGCAGCGTTATTTTGTTATGTACAAGCCTTATGGGTATTTGAGCCAGTTTGTAGGCGAAGCAAAAAAGAAAAAGCGATTGGGCGAGTTATATAATTTTCCGGTGGGTACTATGGCCGTTGGGCGGCTAGACGAAGACAGTGAAGGCTTGTTATTGCTTACTACCGATGGCAAAATGAGCCAATATATTAGCAGCTCCGGAACGGAAAAAGAATATTATGCCCAAGTAGACGGCCTGATAACCGAAGAAGCGGTGGCGCAATTACAGCAAGGTGTAAAAATTGGTCTGCAAGGCGAGGGTTATACGACCAAACCGTGTGTTGCTTTCAGGCTGGTTATAGCGCCGGATTTGCCGCTACGGGCCCGCAAAATTCGCGATGAGCGCCACGGACCCACCAGTTGGGTTTCTATTACCCTTACCGAAGGTAAAAACCGGCAGGTCCGGAAAATGACGGCGGCCGTTGGTTTTCCTACTTTACGTCTGGTACGGGTGCGGGTAGGTAATCTGGCGCTACATAACTTGCAGCCCGGCGAAGTAAAAGAAGTAACTGATTTTATAAAGGGGACGCCAGTTTATGCCGAAGTAAATGCTGGTTTAGAAAATGAAACTTGATTTTTAAGCCATAAATTGCTTCATTAATTTAGCGGCTACGTTCCGGGTCCTGCTGAAAAATAGTGGACAGCAAACGATAAAGTTCCGGGTGGTTCTGGTTCAGCTTTTCGGGATTATCGAAGAAATATTCGCTTACCACCGCCAGGAATTCAGCGTTGTTGGTTAAACCGTAGGGGTTGATATCAGACTGGCCTTTCTTAATTTTTTTTACTTCTGTTTTAAGTACCTGTAGCCACGGAATGGCATAAGCATTATTTAAAAATATTTCGGGCAGGCCGTCTATTGCGCCATCGGCTTTATCGAGTAAATGCACAAACTCATGAATGCCCACGTTGCCGTTGTCTTGCCCTTGAAAACCAGCCAGCAGATTAGGTTTAGAGAGCAGCAGCGTATTGTTCAGGTACATATTCCCCACCATACCGGCAATAATCCGCTCCTGCCCTTCCGTATGATCCGTCCGGAATTTCTCGTCGAAAGCGTTGGGGTAAATTAATACTTGCTTCAGATTGGGGTACTCGAAAAACGGGAAGGCAAAAGTAGGAATAATAGCACTGGCTGCCACCAGCAACCGAACCGTATCGTCCAGGTCGGTATCAATGCCTTCAATCTTTTTCTCGGCCAGGAAAAAATGTACCCGCTGGTTAAATATTTTTTTATCGGCAGGGTTGAGATTGGCGTAGAAAACCGAGTTGTTTTCCAGTATATTTTGCCAGGTTTCCGGGAAACTAATATTTAGTAACTGCAGCCGTTGGTGATATTTTTTGGTATAACGCCGGTGTAATATAATAATGAGTAAAAAGCAAATACCTCCCAGAATAATTACCGGTAGGGGGTTGCTGTAAAACCAGAGTATAGCACAAAATATAACCACCCCGGCCGCGTATATAAGACCCTGGTTCCGACTTTTGTTTACCAGCCGTTGGTAATACGTTTTAAAATCTGCTTCCATTTTAATCAGCCTCTTAAGGCATTGATCTTAACTATACGCTTATGGGTAAGAAACAAGCTACAAATTTCGGACTTGCTGATAATCTGCCTTGGCCTTGTAATGCTATTGGCTAAAAGAAAAACCTCACAGGTCTTAAAAACTTGTGAGGTTTGCTTAATAATATTGCTTTCATTCAAGCTCTCAAATATTTGAGACGCTATGCTAAAATCTTTTACAGATTTTTATTTCTTTATCTCCAGTAGCTCTACATCAAATACCAAGGTAGCGCCACCCGGAATATCGCGCCCGGCGCCCATATCGCCGTAGCCTTGTTCCGAAGGTATGTACAAGCGCCATTTACTGCCGGCAGGCATCAATTGCAGGGCCTCGGTCCAGCCGGAAATTACGCCGGCTACCGGAATAGTAAGCGGTTGGCCGCGCTTGAAAGATGAGTCGAATTCTTTTCCGTTAAGTAATTTGCCCGCGTAATGTACCACTACCGTATCGGAACTGGTCGGTTTTGCGCCTTGGCCGGCGGTTAAAACCTCATATTGCAAACCGCTGGCCGTTTCGGTTATGCCAGCTTTCTTTTTGTTTTGCAACAAGAACTGGCGGCCTTTTTCTTTCTCAGCGGCAGCTTTCTTCGTAACACTGGTGCGGGCAAAACGCTCCATTACACCATTAGCGGCTTGCATATCAAAAGAGGTAGATTTTTCTCCTAGGGTTTGCTCTATGGCTTTGTTTAATAAAGCGTAATTCAGGTTTTCTACGCCCTGAGCTTTTAAAAACTGCCCAGCCGAGAGGCCCATGGCATAACTAAGGCTGTCGTTTAGGTTTTTGAAAGAAGTGGCGGCCGGGTTTGCTGTTTTAGCAGGTGTAGCTGGTTTCTTGGCCGGAACGGGTTTTTTGGTTTGGGCTTGCGCCGCCAGGCTGCCAACCACCAGCCATAACAAGAATAACTTTTTAAACATATTTAATTTATCTGATTTACTTTGCTTTTGGGTGTTTTAACCCGGCGCTTACAAATTTAGTTCGGATATGGGTGGTTGTTGCGAGGGTACAAGCATTTTATTTTAATTGGAGCCAGGTAAGGGCTTGCTCCATATCGGTAAATGTTTTCATTTGGAAAGCTGTAACAACTTGCTCCTGCATGGTTTTGGCTAAGTTTTCCCGGTCGGTATTGCCGGTGCGTAGGCGCGCTAACTTTTGGAGCCGGGTAGACTCTAATTCCCGTATGTATTCGGCCATAATAGTAGCGTAGCGTTCAGTTTCTATTTGTATGACTCTTTTCCGCGAATCCATGAGCAGGTTTTTTACATCGTAGTGCCGGATGTATTTGGCAATGGTGCTTAACGCTTCTTGTACTTCCAGGGTATAAAATTCGTAGCTGGCCGATAAATCAGCAATTAAAATATCGGTGGCGGGCGAGTAATCGAGCCGTATTAAAGGGCTGTTGAACAAAATCATGATAGAGACTAAGGCTAACAAAAATAGGTGTTTTATTTATTCACAACAAGCTAAATATAGTTGAAAATTGTAATTTTTGGGTATGAATGGAAGTGGAATTTAGCTCTACTGGTAATGAGCGCCTTTTTGCTTCGTAGCAAATATAAATTTAAATAAAATTGCCCGGACTTTTGTGCTAAGCCCGGGCAATTAAGAATATTTCTGGTTAGATTGGGTTGTAATTATTTTACCCGGTTAAATACAAATAAGTCTTTATACACCCATTTGTTATCTTGCTGGTTGCCGCGGGCAATTACAAACTGGTTATCAGAGCGTTTTTCGTAGAGAATGCGTAGCGCTTCACCTTCTTTCTGGAAAACAGCCCGGTTCTTGCTGGCTTCAATAAAATTATAACGGTCTTGCTTCTCTTTTTCCTCCTGCCCAATCAAACCGGGACTAAAGTGTTTTACCAAAGAAACCAGCCCCTGTGGCCCTTGTTCGTAAGCTAATATTTCGTACATGCTGGCTTTGTTGCCTTTCATCATGCGCATCATGCCTACCATGTTGTCGCCGTTGGCAGCCATCCAGTAGCCCTCTACATCCCGGCCATCGTTGGTAGCTTTCCAGTGGCCTTGTATAAAACTTACATCGGCCAGCGTACCGCCTTTCGGTGTTGTTTGGGCATTGGCCGGTGATAGCAGATTCAGGATTAGCAGCAACAAGGGCATGAGCATCATATTTTTCATAGAAGCAAATTTTTTAGTTATAGTCCGGTTTTCAAGGTATAAAATATTTCTTTACCTAGTATCGGGTAAACGTAAAAAATACCCTATGAATAAAGCTCCTAGGAG
>NZ_BJYS01000014.1 GCF_007991635.1 Adhaeribacter aerolatus
AAAAGTCTTATAATTTATATTATGTTAAATAGCTCTTTAAACTCCTACCGAATAGTCAATGTGCCACTTTCAGCTGTTATGTTTATCTAAATAAATGAATCTACTTTAATATAATTTATGGTGAGGCAGCCTTAACTAATAATAGTTGTCCTTTTTGAATAACGTTCTTTTTTGCTATTCTTCACCTAACGGAACAACGGTAAATATCCATTTAACCGGATTTTGCCAATCAGTGCCTTTAAAGCTTTTTACCGGCAGTTTCACTAAAATGGTATTCCACCCCTGGCGAACATTGCCAATGGTGGGCTCCCGGAATTCGTAACCTTCATCCAGAAGCGGAATTTCGCTGTTGCCTTTCTGACCGGGCCGTTTCCAGACCGGCGGAGGCATAGGTTTACCGTTCAGGAAAACGGCGCTGCCGCGGTTATCCCAGGTGCCGGCCGCCGGAGAATCGGAATTATAGGACCGGGATAAATTATTGAAACCTACCCAAAACTTTTTCGGGCCGCTTACCTCACTCCAGAATTGGGCATATGCGTACCAGGTAGTATTTTCCTGCGGATTTTCCAGGACGCCCGTAACCAACGGGTGCCAGAAATGCCGCAGAACAACCGTACCTCCTACGGCTGGTAAAGCTGCTTTTTCAGGCTTAAAGCCCTTTTGCTCCGGCGCAAAAGCCTTGGTAATATCGCCTTCGTTCGGGTAAGGCCCTAATAACTGCCAGTTTAACCCCGATTGTGCTGCGTAAGGAAAAGGAAGACCGGTAAAATATTGCTGCTGGTGGTTTAATAACCGGTTTTCGAAATTACGGAAAGCGGCGAGTTGCGTTTGAGCATGCGGATTAATATTCGAAATCCAGCCGGGGTAGCCGCCCCCCTGCCAGCTGCGTTCGGCAAAGGCCAGCATAGCCGGGTAAGCCGGGTTCATATGCAGCACATCTTCTTCTTTCAGTACGTTACGGTCGTGCCACACGCAAAAAGTGGCGCCCATAACCTGGTCGCTGCCTTTATCGGTATCGCCCAGCCGCCGGTTAAAAATGGTGGTTACACTTTCCAGCGGGTCCATGTGGTTCAGGTAAAGGTGGCGCGATTCAATATATTTAAGTTCCGGCTGACGCGGACCTTCGGTCATCCAGAGTTGCCGGACAGTGGTTGGGGCCAGATTCCCGCCCGGATCCCAGCCTATGGTTTTTTTGCCCAGTTGGTGAAGCAATTTGGTAATAGCCGGTAAAAATTCCGGATTGGTTATTTTTACCTCGTCGCCGCCTATGTGAATATAAGGCACGTCGTAGGTTTTACTTACATGGGTAAATATTTCTTTCACCAGGGCCAGCCCCCCCGGGCTCTGCATTTCTACGCCCATGGCGCGGGTAAAAGCGGCACTGTGGCCTGGAACATCAATTTCGGGTACCAGCGTAATGTGGCGGTCGCGGCAGTATTGAATTAAATCTTGCATCTCGGCCTCCGAATAATAAGCGCCTTTGTTGCGGAGCATATTTTCGGGCGCGGTTAGCTGCGGATATTTCGGAATTTGCAGGCGCCAGGCAATATCTTCGGTCAGGTGAAAGTGAAAAATATTAAGCTTGTACTGCGCCATTTTATCGATCTGCTGTTTCAGCAAAGGCACTGACTGGAAGTTGCGCCCTACATCTACCATGTACCCGCGCCAGGCAAAAGCCGGCCAGTCGGTGATATGGCAGGCATCTACCAGCTCGTTGTCCCGGATAAGTTGGTTCAGGGTTTGAATACCGTTGAACACACCGTGCGCCGCATTGGCCGTTATTACTATTTTTCCTTCGGTTACTTCTAACTGGTAGGCTTCTGTGGCATTTTGAGGGGCTTTTACTTTTCCTAACCGCAGTTGTATATAGGGTTCATTTCGGGGAGCGGTGTTGGCAATAGTGGCCGTCACTCCTTTGGCTGATAAAACCTGGCGGAGCCGTTCTGCTTCCGGACGTAAGGCCTTTTTTTTTACCACAATATTGTTTGCGCCCTGCAACCGGAAATAACCCGGGTTCCATTTCAATTGCTGCGGTAACGGAATCAGGGCCGGTTTGGGTTCCAGCCCCAGTACGTGCGGATAAAGCAGGTGCTTCCACAAAGCATAGCCTTGGCCGGTCAGGTGCAGGCCATCGTTGGTAAAGGCGGGCGCTAGTTCTCCTTTATCGTTCGCAAAAGCCGCCGTTAAATCGATAAAGGAATATTTATACGTGCTGGCATTTTGCTGCAGCTGCGTATTTATATTTTTAATTTGCGCTCCTTTACCTGTATGGCCGGCAAATTTACCGAACACAGCATTTACTGGTAATATGCTTTGGACGAAAAGTTGGGTCTGGGGTGATTCGCGACGCAGGTAGGCGGCCATGCGGAAAATATTTTGCAACACGGTATCGGCCGGAATATTCCGGGCCAGGTCGTTGGTGCCAATCAGTAGGAATACTTTAGCCGGTTTACCAGCAGCCACCTGGGGCAATCTTTTTAAAACACCAACTGATACGTCGCCGCTGATGCCGCGGTTTTTAACGCGGTTATCCGCGAACAATTCGCCCCATTCTCCGCCATCGGTGAGACTATTTCCCAGGAAAACAATATCCCTGGATGTGGCCGGCAGGGAACCAAAATGGCTAACCCGTTGGTGGTAGTAGGGTGAATGACCTGAATCTGGATTTGCCGGCTGGACAGACTGGGACCAACCAGCAAAAGACCAGGTTAACAACCAGAACAAAGCAATTATTTTCCTGAATATCACGGTTTATTAGGTTTGATTAAGAATTTTTAAATTTTAGATATATTAACTGGCTCATGGGGCCAGCGACAGGGGAATATTTATTCTTTCCTGCTGATTACCTTATGAAAATTATCTTTAGAAACTGACCTGAATGGATAATGACGGCACTTGCCAAAAAGACTCTTCGCCCGGCTTAATTAGGTAACCGAGGCAAAGAATCTTCCTTTTCAGAGAAAAATTATACTTTAGCTGACCGGTTCCTTTTGTAAAAAAGCCTCCAGCGTCTGCCAGCAGTACCACTCCTGGCGCGGCAAATGGAATGGTCCTTTAAATAAATTTCCTTTGATACTGGATGATAAACGCCCGTCGCGGTGCAGGTAGCCGAACCATTCCCCGTTTTCCCGGTCGTGAAAATGCTCGTAAGCATAATCGTGTACCTGCCGGTGCCATTCGGCGTATATAGGGTTACCGGTCATCAGATAGGCCAGGAGCGTGGCGATAATGGTTTCGTTTTGGGGCCACCAAAATTTCATGTCGTGCCAATATTCCTGAACAGGCTTGTTGTATACATCCTGGAAGTAAAGAATACCTCCATATTCGGTATCCCAGCCCCGCTCCCACATGTAATCAAGCATGCGGCAGCCAAGGTTAATCAAATGAGGATCGTTGTTGCGGTGTTTGGCTTCGTGCAAAATAAACCAGGCACCTTCAATGGAATGGCCGGGGTTAAGGGTTCGGCCGTCAAAATGATCAATAATATTCCCTTCGGGGCTTACCTGCTCCATCACGCACCGGATATCGTCCTTCACAAAATCCTGCTCAATTTGGGTAATCCACTTCGAAATCCATTCGTCGCACCGGTCATCGCCAATCGTATCGCGCAGCTGCTGAGCCGTATTAATCATTATCATGGGTACCCCGATGCCTTTAGCCGGACGCGTATCGGTATATTTGGGTATCAGCAGGCCGGGCGTGGTGGCGTATTCCAGGCATTTACCAAACAGACGCCGGGCTTCGGCGGCAATTTCTTCGTCGCCGGAGGCTTTGGCATAGGCCGCGAAAGCGATAACGGCAAAAGTCTCCGAAAAAAAATAACGCCGCTTCCGGATAGGCGCGCCCTCGCGGGTCATGTGAAAAAACATCCGGCCGTCGGTGTCGAAGCAATATTTACGCAGAAAGTCGATGCCTTTTTTGGCGCCCGCCAGCCACTCGGGCCTGGGCTCCACGGTATTATACAGGGTAGACAGCAACCAGGCTGCTCGCCCCTGTATCCACACGGCTTTGTCGTCGTCGAGCAGTCTGCCGTCCGCGTCACGCATCAGCAAATAACCACCAAATTCTTCGTCAATCGAGCGAGGAAACCAGAATGGAACGGTATCTTCCAGCAGCTGTTTCTTATAAAAATTCTTATAATGTTCTAAATTCGGTTCGAATGGGGTTTCCATATCTGACTTATATTATTCTATTATTTTGACTTAAAATATGATGTTATCCTAATGTCTAAAAGTTGCGGTTTAAGGAACCCACTTGTGTCATTCAGGAGGAAACTATTTGGCTACCTGCTAAATAGTTTCCTCCTGAATGACACAAGTGGGTTCCTCAGCTTTAGTAAGTATGGCGTACCATTAGTTAGACCATTATTCAAGACGCTTCTTTTTTCTGGCAGCGTTTGATGTTCCTGCTTATTTTTCTAATATCCGCTTATAATACTATTAAGCCTGGTTAATCAATATTTTGTACTTCTGTTTTAAAAGTGGAGGCCGGTAAAGTTGCTCCGTTGGTCAGGTTGGCCCGGGTGTAAGGCTCCCAGCCGTAGCGAACATACCTGGGGCGCGGCACTTCCGGAGAAGAAACCATTACTTTATTCCGGCGGATATTGGCTTTTGCTTTTTTAAATACCAGGTCGCTGCCGGCAATTTCGAAGCCGCGCAAAGGTTGCCCGTCGCTGGTTTGCAGTTTATTATCAAACGCAAACGTACAGATTACTTCCTGGCCTTTTATTTTTCCCGTTTTGAGCAGCGGTCCGCTGTATATTATTTTTTTACCGTAAGTCTGCGCTAGGGCCCAGGCGGCCAAACGCTCACCTACCTGCCGTTTCTGGCGCGGATGTACGTCCGTGGAATCTCCTATGTCGCTGGTTACCGCCATACCCACCTTATTAAGTTGCGGGAGCAGCCGGCGCTGGCTATCACGGAAATGGGGCCAACTGGGGCGGCTGAGACTGGATAGCTGGGTATAATAAAACGGAAAATCATAGCCCCAATGCTGCCGCCAGCTACGCACCATTGTGCGGAATAATTCGGCGTGCAGCGCCTCGTTATGCGTGTTACTTTCGCCCTGGTACCAAATTACCCCTTTTATGGGAAAGGAGGTGAATGGCGCTATACCGGCCTCATAATTATAAGCGGGCTCATACGGGTGCCGCTGTTTTGCCACCGTCGTGTTTTTTAAATTTACCCCGGCGCGTTCCCGGCACCAGTCCATAATAAAGTCGGAAGTTTGCCATTTGGGGAGCAAATCTACCAGTTGCGGATGATGCTCTAAAGTATAGCGGTCAATCCACGATTCGGTATTAGAACCGCCTACGGCCACCTGAATCAGGCCAATGGGAATATTTAGTTCCTGATACAACTGTTGGCCGAAAAAGTAAGCAACAGCCGAAAAATCGCGGGCACTTACCGAATCGCAACGCTGCCAGCTTCCGGAAAAATATTGCAGTTGGTTTACCTGGCGGAGCGTTGCGGAATCCCAGGCAAAATTGCCGGTTTCGGCTAAAGGTTTCATCCGGAGCAAGCGGATGTTGCCGGATTGTTGCGCACGTTTCATCTCATCATCGGTCCGTTGGGCTGCACTAAGCGGAAATGCCATGTTAGACTGGCCGGAACTCAGCCAGACCTCCCCCACCAGAATATCCTGCACCATAATTTTTTTAGTAGTCGTAGCTACTTCCAATTGGTAAGGACCTCCCGCTTTTTTCGGGGCCAGGATGGCTTTCCAGCGGCCATCGGCGCTGGCTTTGGTTTTTAGCTGTTCCTTGCCAAACTTAATCGTAATCTCTTCGCCGGCATCGGCGGTGCCTTGTACTGGTATCGGCATTTTTTGCTGCAGAACCATGTGGTCGGTGAATACCGGAGCCAATTGCAACCCGCCGTACTTGCCTGTCAGTTGACCAAAAAGCGTTCGGACAATAATAGAAGCGCCTTCGGCGGTTGGGTGCAATTCATCCGGAAATAAATCGGAGCGGTTATGCAGCGGGCGGTTTAAATCTACCAATTCCACCGATCGGGCCCGGGCAATTACCGGAATCAGGTCCTGGATCTGCCAGTACCAGTCGCGGGTACCAGATTTAAAGCGCGGGTGCCCCGAAAATATTGGGGTGAGCCGGCAAACCAGGATGCGCACTTTCGGATTTACCGCCCGCAGGGTATCAATCAAACTATAATAATCGGCGGTAAATTCGTCCTGATAATTGGGCCAGTTGCGGGGATCTGTATCATTCAGGCCCAGGTGAATAATAGCAATATCGGGTTTAAAGGTTAGGGCATCTTTATACTGCTGGGTTTTATGGTAGGGCCGGTGGCCTTTCTGCAACAGAGTTGCCCCGTTTAAACCAAAATTACCAACATCATAACCGGTACCGAGTAGCTTCTGCAGTTGGGCCGGATAAGAATTATGCTCCCGGTCTTCAATACCCGCCCCAAAGGTTACTGAATTACCAATACAGGCTACTTTCTCCTTTGCCTGGCTTTGTCTGGCCAGGCAAGGGAGAGAAAGCAAACCGGTAAGCAGAATCAGGAAAATTCTCTTCATGCCCGGGGTTCTTGGTTCCGTTATTTTATTATTTCATCTACCGGCACGGCTACAAAGTATAAATCCTTGATGCCTTCGTAAAGAATGCCAATGGTGTTATCATCTATTTTGGTAAGCGAAGAATAGCCGTAGCTGGGGCGTTCGTCTACCATTGTTTTATTCACTTGCGACCATGTTTCGCCTAAATCCAGGCTGGCTTTAATGGCAATATTATTCCGGCTGTAAGAATTATCGGGGTTGCTGAAAAATAATACCTCCCGGAGCTTGCCTTTCACTTTAACGTTGGCTTTTATCAGGCTGCCCATGCAAACGGGGTCGATCAGGGTATTATAAGAAGTAATGTGTTCTACCCAGTTTTTACCTAAATCGGTGGTAGTGGCTACACTCCGGAATTCGCCCCGGTTATCGCGCATGTTCAGCATTAAGGTGCCCGGCGTGGTTTCTACTACCTGGCTTTCGGTGGTGTTGGCTTTGGGTCCGGCCAGGCTGCCAACCCAGGTTTTACCGTGGTCGGCGCTGTAAATAATGGTAGAATGGGGCATGCCTTTTTCGTCCCAGTACTGGGCCGGGAATACCAGTTTACCATCTTTCATGGCAATGGCGTTACCTGGTCCGTTAAAGAATAAATTCCAGGCCGGATTTTTTACCTGGGAGGTTATGTTCATGGGCTCCGACCAGGTTTTTCCGTCGTCGGCGCTGCTTACCAGTACAAACTGGCCGGTTTCGTCGGGCGAGAGGCCGGGTTTAGAACCCGCAATAGACCGGTTGCCTTTGCTCCAGAGAGCGGCCACCCATATTTTTTTGGTTGCCGGATCAAACAGAATAGCCGGGTCGCCGATACCGTTGTTTTCGTGCGGCGCGCCCATATCCATTATTATTTTCATACGTTCCCAGGTTTTGCCACCGTCGGTGCTCCGGCTCATGCCCACATCAATATTGCCGGGTAAGTCGCGGGAAGTTTCGTAGCGGATATCGTATACCGAAATCAAAGTGCCTTTATCGGTGGTGGCTATGCCCGGAATGCGGTAAGTGTTTACTTTTTCGTCGCCGGCCCGCCGTACCGGAACCCCAATTCTTTTCACGTAGGCCGATTTATCTTCGGTGATTTTTTGGCCTTTGTTCTGGTTATTAAAAAGCTGGGTGCAGTGTACCTCAATCTTTTCTTTAATATTGGCTGTTTCTTTTAAGCTGGCGCTCAGCCAGATATAATGCCATCCTGGTTTGAGGGTCAGTTGTACCGGAATTTTAAAATCAGTACTGGTTGGGGTAAACGTAGCTATCGGTTTGGTAGCGGCAAATTTCGGCTCCTGGTCGGTGAAATAAACGTTCAACTCCCGGATGGCCAGTACCGCCGCTTTATTAATACTGGTTTGGATGCCTGTATAGGTTACTTTCGAAACACCCGCCGGTACGTAAATGCCAATTCGCACCAACGGATTGGCGGCTACACCCAATAACACCGGATTGGCCGGGGCCGTACTGGTTATTATTACTTCCGGTTCGAACACCCGGTTATGCTGTTTTCCCACAAAACCAAAACTGCTGATTAATGCAACCAGCATAAAGCATAGTAACTTATGTTCTTTTATCTTTCTCATTATTTTTTAAAATATCAGCGCTTCTAATACCAAAAAGTATAAAGGCTGTTTTATTTGATAATCAGCTTCTTTGAAAGAAACTCTTCTATAAAACTGGTACTGGTGGTAGGAGGTCTATAATAGAAAGCATCATCTGTTCAGCTTATCTAATTATTAAGCATTTACAAAATTGTTGACTTTCGGGCGAAGGAAATATAATTGTACGAGGAGCGCCACCACTACTATTCCCGCCAGCATCGCAAAGCTTTTTCCCAGATTGCCGGCGTCGGTCGACTTACCTAATAAATCAGTAATAAAAGCGCCGGCAAAAACCCCGGTCATATTCATCAGACCATAAGCGGTAGCCCGGTATTTGGCCGAAACAAACTGGCAAAGAATAGGCATATTATTCGCATCGAACATACCGTAGCCAAAACCAAAGCAAAAGGCAGCTCCCATTACATTAAATAAGGAATCACCAAAACCAATCAGCAATAAAGACGGAATAGTTAACCCCAGGCCAATAGCGCTGGTGTAAACCCGGCCGCGTATATTTTTTTGCACCCATCTATCGGATAAAATGCCGCCGAAGATGACTCCCAAAAACGAAGAGGCCGCAATGGTAATGGTAGACAAAGGACCGGCCGTGGCCATGTCGATGTTTAAATTTTGGGCAAACAAGGTAGGCAGCCAGTTTTTAGTAGCCCAGCCCGGCAGACTGGGAATGGCAAAATAAAACAGGATGACCCAAAAGGATATATTCGTAAATAAGACGCCCAGTCCCTTTAAAACAGAGGTCTTATCTTCCGGATTAAGGCTATTAATATTTGCTGTGGCTGCCGCATCTTTCTTCTCTCTTAAAAAAAATATCAAAACAACAGAATACGCAATACCTATTAAGCCAAATGTATGAAAAGTGGTATGCCACGAATAAGTGGCGGCAATCGTAGCCCCGAAACCACCTAATGCCTGCCCCATATAAAGCCCCGTCATGTGAATACCGATGGCCAAGGAACGGGTTTTATCTTCATGGAAATCGGCAATGAGCGATAAGCTCGCGGGTATATACAAGGCTTCGCTTACGCCCATAATGGCCCGCAACCAATATAGCTCCTGGAAGGTATCGGCATAGCCCATGGCATACGTAACGCCCGACCAAACAAATAAGCTACTCACAATAATCCATTTCCGGTCGAATTTATCAGCAATTATGCCCGCTACCGGACTCATTAGGCCATAGATCCACAGAAAAATACCCATTAAATAACCGAAATTGGTAGCCGACTGTAATTCAGAGATATCTACTTCCATAGAAGGCCGCATGGTAGACAGCATTTGGCGGTCCATGTAGTTTAACAAGGCTACTACCCATAATAAACCTACCACTATCCAGGGGTAATATTTTCGGAATTTTGATTGTGTAGCCACCATCTGCATTTGTTAAAAAAGATGTTTCTGTCAGCACCTACCGGCGCCAACACCTATATTATTTATGAATAAATTTCCCGAGTAATAGCTGCGGGGTGCGTACGCCGGCTTTTATCTCACCACTGGGTATAAGTACTCCGTCGGCCCAGTTAACCGCTGTGGTCGTAACCGGCACCTCAAAAGGAATCGTGCCTAATTTTTTCCAGGTATCGGCATGGGCATTGTATTGCAGCACTTCCTTGCTAAATCCCGGATGGGCTGACTGTAAATTAGCTTTTTGCTGAATTAATTCCTGTTTCTTCGCTTCGCCTTTTTCGGCAGCAATAGCCGCTAGCAACTGTTCGGTTTTATGAAACGTTTCGCCTTTATCGCCACCGAATAATAATATATTGCCGGCTCGGGTTGCCATACCGGTTCCAGCTGATAAAGCATAAGGTAAGGATTGCTTTTGCTGCCACTGGCTACTTTTCAAATCATATTGGTAAACCGAATCATATAAGTCGCTGATGCCATTGCTGTTTTTCTTTCTGCCGCCGATTAAATAAATATATTGATGTTCACCACTGGACTGCATCACCATTACGGCGTGGGAAATTGGTTTTGGCAATGGGGGCAATTGCTGCCAACCAGCCGCCGGATGGTTTAAATCAAGGCTAAAAAACTGATTGGATACGCCGTCTGCCATTTCGCCTCCACCCACATAAACTTTATTATTTATAGATGTTATAGCGGCATTCGTAACCGCTATGGGCAAGTCAGGCAGGTTTTTTACCGCTATATTTTTAGTGGCTGTATCCCATTGTATTAAAAGCACCTGGTTGGTGATGCCCTTATCGTTTTCGCCACCGGCGCAAATTATGCCTGAAGGCGTGGAACAACTGGCGCCGTACGCCACCGGGTTGGACAAATGAAAAAGCTTTGGGTAGGGTTTAATAGTATTTCCTTTAGCCTCTTTTTCAAACACGTATATATCGTTGTAATATTTTTTTGTGCCACCGAGCCAGGGCATCTTATCCGGAAAGTTGGCGCCGCCCGCTACTACCAGCACCTGGTGGTGAACGCCCGCAACCGGACCTGCCAGGCCTAAGGCCTTGGCTTGTCCGGTTAGGGCTGGCAGTTCAACGGCCACTTTCCAGTTTATAGCCTGAACGGTTTGGCTTTGGGCCATCGTTTGATTATGCATTATCATTACTAAGATTAAAGCAATTGTATGGAATAGCTCTATTTTCATCAGCAATAAGCTAAGATGTTACTAGCTGCGGATTTCTGGATTTATAAGTCTCAAACGGAAGAGCCTGTACCTCTTTTTTAAAGGCCTCAAACGCATTGTGGCTCATATTTTTTACCGGCAGGCGAAATTCGCCGCAATTCAGTCCCACTAATTTCATGTAAGCTTTACCCGTAGCAATGCCGCCGTATTTGCCTAACAAACTAATCATGTCAATCGATTGCTGCTGCAGTGCCTGTGCCTTGCTGAGATCGCCTTTGTTGAACGCATCAATCAGTTGATTATATAAGGGCGCAGCATAGTTGTAGGTGCTTCCTACCCCACCTTTGGCTCCCAGTACCAACGCCGACAACAAGTTCTCGTCGCGGCCCCAGAGCAAATCGTATTTACCATTGGCAAAATGCAGGCAGGAGAGAAAATCCATAAAATCTTCGTGGGTATATTTAATGCCGGCAAAATTAACAATGCGGCCGTCAACTTCCCGCAACAAGTCAATCATGGCAAAATTTACGCCGGTGAGCACCGGAATGTGGTAATAATAAAATGGCATTTCCGGTACGGCTTCGGCAACAGCCTGGCAACAGGCCGCCAACATTTGCACATTGGCCGGTTTAAAATAAAAAGGCGCGGTAAACGAAACAGCGTATAAATTTACACTTTGGGCATGGCGGGCCAGGTCGATGGCATCCTGTAGGCAGGTACCACCCACCAACGTGATAACTTTAAAATCAGCATCCTGCTCCGTAGCGCTGGCCCAAGCTTCGGCTACGCTTTTCTTCTCTTCGAGGGTAAGCGACACGCCTTCGCCGGTAGAGCCGCAGATAAAAGCCCCGGTATTAGCGTTGGCTTTCAGCATGCGGTAATAATCCGGAATAATATCCAGGTTTAAGCTACCATCGGGGTGCATGGGCGTAAAAGGAGCCGCAATAAGCCCGGTTAATTGATTGATTTTCATTTGATTTTAATTAATTAATTAATAATCAGAAATTTATTTTTTTTCCTGCAGAACAGGTAATTCCTTACTACCCTTTCCCTGTGATTAAACTGAGAAAACCGGCATTTAATCGTGCGGAGGAACCAGGTGGCTAAACCTGGCAGTTTCGTATTTGCTGCCAGGAATTATTTAGCCATCCCGGTAATCCACCCGTACTAAAAATTCTCTGTAATTTTTAGCAGGCTTTAGAATTTAGCGTAGCCAGGGGTTTGTTCCAGGGCCCGGTTATTAGTTAAAGAGTTCCGGTCAATGGGCCACAGCACTTTATAAGCTTCGGTAGGCGATAAGGTGGTATGAGCATACACGTAATTGTCTCCCATGCGGCGTAAATCGTACCAGCGTTTGCCTTCAAAAATAAACTCGTAAAAGCGTTCCTGCAGCAGGGCTTCCCGGGGGTTGGCATCAATGGATTGATTAGGGTAGGCATGAACGGCCGGTTTATAATTAGCACCAAAAGCCCGGGTTCTTACCGCATTTATTTCAGTGGCCGGATTTTCGCCCAGCACCACTTTGGCTTCAGCCAGCAGCAAGAGCAAATCGGCGTGCCGGTAAATCGGGAAATCGTTCGTATACTGGCGGGCACCAGCATTCTGTTCGCCCGGATATTTCTTCACAAAAGCGCCGGCAATAACATAATTGCCGCCTACCCGCTGGGAAGCCGGCTGGATGGTAACCCGTTTGCGGGTATCGTCATCTTTAAACTTCCGGAAAGCGGCTACCCTTACCGGTGCCCGCAGCAAACCACCCCAGTTATCGGTGGTAACATTAAATTGCCGGTTGGCCAGCGAATCGTAAAAGTTCGCGATTAAGCCGGACTGGGGTACAAAGCTACTCGGGATAAAACTTTGGGTTGACTCGTTTAACAAGTAGCGGCTGGCAAATATTATCTCGGGGTTGCCTTTAGTGGTAAATACATCGGCAAAATTAGGCAGTAAAGCCAATCCCGGCACGTTGGTCTGAATATCGGTCAGCGCATTTTTGGCGATGGTGGCATCGGCTGCTCCCCCGCCCCGATGAGCCGTCCATAAATAAACCTCGCCTTTGAGCATGAGCGTAGCCGCCTTCGACCAGTAAGATTTTGTCTGACGGAATGAATAATTAGTGCCGAAGCTGGTCACTGAGTTATCTAAATCGGACTTAATCAGTTGCATTACTTCGGCTTCCGACGACGCTGGCTTGGCCAAATTGGCAATATCAATTTCGATTACCGGCTCGGTTTGGATAACCACCTGGCCCCAGGACCGCAACAACTGGAAATAATAAAAAGCGCGCATGCCGTAAGCCTGACCCAGGTAATAGCTTTTATTTGCTTCCGTTACCACATTGGTGGTGTTTAATTTCTCTATCAGTAAGTTCAGCTGGTTAATATTGGTGTAAAATCCGCCAAAGTTACTAATCCCGGGGTTGTCCAGGTCCAGGGTTTGCAGCCACATGCGCTCCAGGCCCTGCGAGGCTTCGCCGGTAAACGAAGCGCTGGAGCCGGGCTCCGTTCCAAAAATATCGGCCCGCAGTTCGCCCAGGAACAGGAAATTGCCATTGTGGCTCCGGAACCGGGTATGTACGCCGGTTACAAAAGCTTCGATCTGATCCGGCGACTGCCAGTAGTTGGCATCGCTGATAGAACTGACTGGCGCCAAATCTAATTTATCCGAGCAGGAGGTGTTCAGCATTACCATCCCGGCGGCAATAATTAATATATTTTTTATATTCTTTTTCATAATGAATTGCCTCTGACTTTATTAAAATGAAACCTGCACGCCTAATACTGCTGACCGGGGAGTTGGGTAAGTACCGGTGTAAATTCCGGTAATAGAACCGCTAACAGCTGGTGGTTCGGGGCTGGGACCGCTGAACGGCGTGACATAGAATAAATTATTTAAGCTGGTATAAATCCGGGCCTGCGAAATTAGTTTAGTCCGGGCCAGCAAGGATTTAGATACATCGTAAGACAAGGTAATTTCGCGACTGGCTAAATAATTACCTTTTTCGTAGAAGCGTGAGTTATTACCATTTAATACGGAGCCGGCGTTGTTGGCCCGGGTATAGTTTTGTTTGGAGCCCGCTACCTGGTCGGCAAAATATACCTTAGGAATATCGGTTTCGGTGTTTGTTGGTGACCAGGCATTTTTCTGCCAATCGATGTAATTGAATGTGCCCTGGTAATTACCTAGTGTCCGGGCTACTAAATCGTTGTAAATGGTATGGCCTACGGCAAAATCAAAACGGTTGTACAGGGTAAAGTTTTTGTACGACAAGGTAGTAGAAAAACCGCCGGTCCATTTCGGGAAAATATTACCCAGATAAACCTGGTCGCGGGAGTCGATGATGTTGTTTTGGTCAACGTCTTCCCAATTTACATCGCCCGGGGTAATGCGGCCGTTCGGTCCGACGGGTAATCCGGGACCGGTAATGCGGGCAATCGCATCGGTCCGGTTGCCGGCTACTGCGGCTACTTCTTCGGCATCTTTAAAGATAGATACCTGGCGGAATCCGTAAATATCGCCTAAGCGGCCACCTTCCTGCAAACCACCTACCCAAACTACTTCACCGGCTTTGGGGTCGTACACCTGAATACCGCCCTGGCGGTTTCTTTCGTTGCCATTAAAGGGAAGTTGCAGAATTTTGTTTTTGATATAAGAAGCATTACCACCAATGGTCAGGTTAACCCCCGATGGCGAGCGCAGCACATCGGCACTCACGGTAAACTCGTATCCCTGGTTCTGGTAAGTACCTAAATTGGTCCGCACCGTGTTAAAGCCAATGTAGCTGGGCAGGGTTAAATTAGTTAATAAATCGCTGGTGCGGCGGTCGAAATAATCGAACAGCACCGAAACTCTGTTGTCGAGGAAACCTATATCGGCCCCCACATCTATGGTTTTGCTTTTTTCCCAGCGCAGGCCTGGGTTCGGGAATTCGGTGTTCAGGAAACCGGCGTTGCCGTTGTAATTGCCTTGCAGGCCATAAACGCCCTGCACTTCGTAGCGACCTAAGCCGGCCACGTTGCCGTTTTCGCCGTAGCTTACCCGCGGCTTAAGCGATGACACATATTTCTGCAAGCCAAGGTTCTGGAAAAAAGGTTCGCGGTGAATATTCCAGCCGGCCGACATGCCCGGAAAGAAACCCGCGCGGTTATCCTGGGCTAAGCTCGAAACAGCGTCGCGCCGGAACACGGCGGTAAACAGGTAACGCTGGTCGTAATCGTAATTAAACCGGCCAAAAGCCGACAAAATGCGGTACTCCGAAATATTACTGTAATTACTGCCGGCTGCAAAAATAGTAGAGGCATTGGCCGTAGGAATATCATCGGTAGGTGCATTCTGACCCAATACCTGCATATCGTTCGAGCGTACGCTAAAATATTCGGCGCCCACCATGGCATCTACATTATGTTTATTGCCTATTGTCCGGACGTAGTTTAATAAACCATTGTATTGCTGCTGAAAATCGCGCGCAAAGCCGTTGGTAGAAGTACGGCTGGTATTGTTGAACGAAGGCGGATTAGCAAAAATATTGGCGTAAGTCTGTGTCGATTTCTGGAACGACTGGTTCAGATTTTCGAACAGGTAGGCGTTACCGGTTCCTTTAAAGTAAAAGCCCGGCAATATTTCCCAGTTTACGGCACCGTTTACCGTTATCCGGTTCACTTCGTTGTTCCGTTCCGCCCGGTTCAGCCAGTAAAGCGGGTTCCCGTCGCTGATGCTGTTACCCGGGTTCGGTTGGGTTTTGGCCGCATCTATCCACGGGTTGAAGGTAGGCCAGATGGCCAGACTCCGGTAAAGGGTATTGGCCTCGCCACCTAATACACCCACCTGCGAAGAGGTAGACATGGTAACGCCGGTACTTACTTCTACATTGGGGCGAATTTTGTAGGAACCATTCAACACGCCGGAATAACGCTTGTAGCTGGAGCCAACGATAACTCCGTCTTCATCGAAATAATCGAAGCTGGCAAAATATTTACCTTTTTCGTTCCCGCCCACCGCACTGATGTAATGGTCGCGCGTATAAGTATTCCGGAAGACCAGGTCTTCAATTTCGCCGCCGTGATCGCGGAAAATAATGGAATCGGCGGAGGTGTTATAAGGATCTGCCATTACCTCCCACCCTTCGGCGAGTAAGCCCCGGTTGCTGCCGCTGAGTTTCTGGATATCAAAAGTAGCCAGGTTAGCAGGGTCAGTCAGCATGCCCAGGCCCCGCGAAGAATTTACCTGCGCCAAGGTGCGGCCGGCGTTTAAATAACCAAGGCGGGTATAATATATATAATCGCGGGCGCCTAAATATTTATATCCTTCCCGGCCCTTGTTATAACCACCGGTAAATTTATAAGAAATTTGGGCGGTACCACTTTTACCTTGTTTGGTGGTAATTAGAATAACCCCGTTGTTGGCCCGGGCGCCGTAAATGGCCGTTGAGGCGGCATCTTTCAGCAGTTCAATGGAAGCAATATCTTCCGAGGCAATGTCGTTGAGCGAGCGCACAACGCCATCCACAATTACCAGTGGTGCTCCCGGACTGTTAATTGAGGCACCACCTCTTAACAAAATTACCGGTCCTGCACCTGGCTGACCGGTGCTGTTTACCACCTGCACCCCGGAAACGGTTCCCTGCAGCGCACTGCCCACATTGGCCCGTGGTACACTTTCCAGCACCTCGGTATCTACTTTGGCCACCGAGTTGGTCAGAGTTTCGCGACTCTGGGTTCCATAACCCACCACTACTACTTCGCCCAGCATTTTGGCCGAAGGTTTTAAAGTTACCGTAATCGCTTCGGCGGCATTTTTAACAGGTATTTCCTGCGCATCAAAACCGGTATAACTAAAAACCAGCACATCGCCCGCCTTAGCCGGCACCGTAAATTTACCTTCCAAATCGGTAGAGGCACCTTGGGTGGTGCCTTTTACCAGTACCGTTACGCCAATCAGCGGCTGGTTATCTTCGCCGGAACTAACGCGCCCACTCACGCCCGGGGCTTGGGCACTTAAAAAATGACTGATGAGAAAGCCAATATTCAGTAATAGAATTCGGCGTAAAATTTTTGATTTCATGGGTGGAGGTTATTGTATTAAGTAAGACATAATTAAATAAAAAGCATTCCTTAACTAAAAATCATTTAAATTTTAAGCAAAAGTCTTACAACTTTGGCAGTAAAAAATTATATATGTTAAAAAATCTGTATCTTTGCAGCCCTAAAAAGGAAAATTTAGGACAGGAAAAATTCTTCTGACGCTAAAGATGATTATTAAATTGGAACTTAATTTTCTGTACAAGTATTTTATAGACATATCAATTGATGCCGAGAGTCTTTAAAGCCAAAATAACATATTGCTTTATGTAAGACATAAGAAAGGTAAAAATTACTTTCAGCTATTCCAAACAAAATCTTAAATATTTTTTAACATAACCTTAATCTGGCTTAATAAGTAGGTCGGGTTAGAATGAGGTACATCTGAATATATACCGTTAATGGAGAATATAATTAATAAATTAGAGATGATTGACACCAGCTCGCTGGTAGATAGAGTCGAAATGAATTTAATTGAATTGCTGGTTAAAAAGAATTTAAAGGTGGGCAGCTCTATCCCGACCGAAATTGAACTGGCTGGCGCCTTGGGAGTGAGCCGCTCCGTTATTCGGGAGGCTCTGGTGCGGCTGCGCATGATAGGGTTGATTGAATCTAAAAAACACCGGGGCGCTATTATTACCAACCCGGACCTGCTGGCTCTGCTGGAGAAAAGAATGATTCCGCAGGTGCTGGATGATGGAACGCTGCGCGAAATATTTGAATTGCGTTTGGTGCTGGAAATAGGTATGGCTGATCTCATTATGGAAAGAGTAACGCCGGAGCAAATAGCCGAACTTAAGGAAATTGTAGCCAACGAACCCAACCAAACCGAATCGTACCAGTTTCAGATTCAGCACGAAATTAATTTCCACGGCAAATTGTATGACATATCTGGTAACGAAACCCTGAAAAAGTTTCAGAAGATGCTGTTGCCGGTATTTGATTATGTGCACCAAAGTGGCCTTTTGAAAAAAGATGCTATCATCCGCAAATTTGTTTCGCACAAAGGCTTGGTTGATATTATTGAACACGGCTCCGCTGAAATGCTGAGAAATGCCATGCGTAATCACCTGGAAAACCATTTTGCGCGGCTATTTCATTAATCCCTTTTTCTTTAAAATTCCTTTTTGATATTATATCTTAATAAATATATTTTGATTTAAATTTACCCTGAAGCAGTTTAACATTTAATAAGTTGGCATATGCTGTTACCCATGCTGCGGGAGTACGAACAAGTAGTCTGGCAGAAACTTTAGCATAGGCGGTAATAACCCATGGTTAGCACCTAATTCAAAGCAAGCAATACCTACCGGCTACTTTATCTCACAGTATTTACGCATTGGGTTTCTGCAACTAATTCTCTTTAGCTGAATTTTAATAGGGTTTTCGCACTATAAATATATGTATCAGAAGGCTTCCTCTCTTCCTGGCAGCAGATGCTCACCCCCTATTGCTCAGCTTGCTTCTGGTTAATCCGGGGCTGTGCGTTCAATATGGGTTGATAAGAAAATGATTGGATTTATATTTTATTTATTTTATATTTAAAAAACCTGTTTTCCTTAATTAATTTAAATTTTTAAGCATGCCTCTAAAAAATGCTTTTAATGAATGGGAAGATTGTGCGTTATGGGATAGTTTTAGAAATAATAACCTGGAAGCTTTTACCGTGCTGTTCTTCCGTCATTATTCCTTTTTATTCCGTACCGGAAAGCAGATGCAGATAGAGGAAGAACTGGTAAAAGATACTTTACAGGAATTTTTTGAATATTTATGGCAGCACCGGCAAAACTTAAGTGATGCCAGGTTCCCAAAGTTATATTTAGTCAAATCATTTAAGCGCCTACTCTTAAACAAAGTTTCTAAATCTTCTGTTTTGGTTTCTGTTTCGGATATTGATGAATTAAAAATAAGAGAGCACGAGCCTTCTGTTGAAAAAAAACTCATAGAGCAACAAGAAAGTCAACTACAATTAATGCGGCTTCAGGAGGAAATCAAGAAGCTTCCCGAGCGTCAGCAGGAAGCACTTCATTTAAAATATTTTTGCGAAATGGATTACGACCAAATCTCCTCCGCTTTAGACATTAGTTATCAGTCAAGTCGTAATCTTATTCACAAAGCCGTACAAAAACTCAGAGAAAGTTTCAAGATAGGTTTCTGAAAATCAGAAGAACGCTACTTTTTATCTCCTTCACTCCTTATTAATATATCTCTATATCTGCCGTAATTTAAATCTTAATATTAGGGTACAAAACTAAAAAATACTCTCTTTTAAGTTAACTTAGTAATTATAATAGAATAGTTATGCCCTATTCAGATTTTAATACAGAAGATTTTGTTAAAGATCCGTATTTTCAGGTTTGGGTATTACAGGACGATCCGGAAGCAAATTCTTTTTGGGAATTATGGATGGAGCTATATCCGGAAAAAGAAAAAACCGTTTCGGCTGCCATCGAAATTCTCTTGAATGAGAATGTTGAAAAGGAATTAATTGTACCAGAGGCGCAAATTAAAGAAGCATGGGAACAATTAAATATAAATATCCAACCAAATGTAATTCCAATCAGTAGTCCCTCCTATTCGGGCACGCACCCCAAAAAACCTGTTAGCTGGCTGTTAGTGGCGGCGGCTATTACCGGTATATTAATGCTAACCTTTGGTTTTCTATACTTCCGGGAGCAGCATAAAACAGTTACGTATACTTCTGTTAACAGCCAGGTTTTGCCCATTACTTTGCCCGATGGTTCAGCGGTAATGCTCAATTCCAATTCATCGTTAGCTTTTAAAAAGACCTGGACTAACCAAAGCCAGCGGGAAGTCTGGTTAAAGGGTGAAGCCTTCTTTTCGGTAACTAAAAAGCCGTTGAAAGGTATGCCAACCTTTACGGTACATGCAAACAAAGTTCAGGTTCAAGTGCTGGGCACGCAGTTTAATGTTGCCGACCGGGCTTCTCAAACCCAGGTAATCTTAAATTCCGGCAAAATTAAATTAATGGTTAATGATACCCGTAAGCCCACGGCTTTAACCATGTTGCCCGGTGATTATGTAGCTTTAGATAAATACGAAGAAAAGATCATTAAATTAAAAGTTAATCCGGAAGCTTTTTCGGGTTGGCGTTCACAAAAATTGGTATTTAAAAATACGCCGTTGGCCGAAATTATCGCCCAAATAGAACAGACTTACGGTACTAAAATTATTTTAACTGATACCAGTTTAGTAGACCGAACCTTTACCGGCACTTTCCCGAATAATAATTTACCGGTACTGTTACAGACCTTAGAAAAAGCATTTCAGTTAAATATAAGCCAACAAGGTCAGATCTTAACTTTTCGCAAGATTTAATAATCCGCTCCAGATTTTATACTTGCTTTTTAAGCTTGTTCCCTTCATTCAGGATAAAAATTAAAAAAATTTATCCTGAGTGAAGAGTACAAACAATACCTCACTCTCTCTTTATAGCTACACAACCAAATTTAAGCTCTAAAATATTTGAGCTGATATTTTCCTATAAGGAAATACTTACGATTAAGGCTTGTGTGGTAAGCTCTTCATAGAAAGGAAGTGCGTTAGCTGCCAGGCTCTAAATTTTGCTGCGTTAAAACAAACTTTTTATAAACTTTTATCCACCACTTTTATGAAAAACAGCTACAAACTTGCCTTATGGGTATGTGCGATAGTACTTTTTTCTCACGGCCATATACAGGGCCAGGAATTAGCACTTTCGAAACCTGAAGCGAACACACCGCAAAATAAATCCCAGGCAGCCCAATCCCTCCAGAAAATTCTTTCACAACTGGAATCGCAGTACAAAGTAAATTTCGCCTACGAAGAAGCGCTCGTTACCGATAAAGTAATACAGCTTCCGGCTGGCCGGATAACGAATCTGGCAAAAACATTGAACGAACTTTTAAATCCTTTAAACCTGAAGGTTGAAAAAATTAATAATAATTTATTTTTAATCTTAAGTCAACCCGAAAAGGGTAAGCCCCAAAGTAAAACCAACACGCAAGTAAGCCCCCATAACTCCGTAAACACAACTATTATAGCGGCTGATTTCTCCGTTAACGGCAAAGTAACCGACGAAAGCGGTACCGGTTTACCCGGGGTAAGCGTTTTGGTCAAAGGCACAACCCTTGGCACAACTACCAATTCTGACGGTACTTTTACTTTATCGGTGCCCCAGAGAAACAGTATTTTAATATTCTCTTTTATTGGGTTTTCTTCGCAGGAAGTGCCCGTAAACGGCCAGGCCAACCTTTCCATCCAGATGGCGCCCGATGCCAAAGCCCTGGACGAAGTAGTGGTGGTAGGCTATGGCGTAGTGAAGAAAAGTGATTTAACGGGGTCATTATCGCAGGTTAAAACACAGGAAATCCGCTCTTTCCCCACCAATAATGTTTTACAGGCCATTTCGGGCCGGGCCAGCGGCGTACAGGTGCTGCAAACAACAGGGGCGCCGGGGGCCGGCTTAAATGTCCGGATCAGAGGTACTAATTCTATCCAGGGCGGCAACGAACCGCTTTATGTGATAGACGGATTTCCTTTTTCGGGCAATCCCACCAATTTAAACAACGCCGATATTGAAAGCATAGAAGTGCTGAAAGATGCTTCGGCCACGGCTATCTATGGCTCCAGGGGTGCCAATGGGGTGGTACTGATTACCACCAAACAAGGTAAAGCCGGCCAGACCCGCGTAGAGTATGAAACCACTTACAGCATGCAGACTTTACGCAAGAAGCTGGAATTAATGAATGGGCAAGAGTACGCCATGCTGAATAACCTGCAGGCTGCCAACGATAAAATTGCCCTGTATTTTACCCAGGAACAAATAAATAATTTTGGCGAAGGCACCGATTGGCAGGACGTGGTTTTTCAGAAAGCGCCCATGGCTTCTTCGTCATTAAGCGTAAACGGTGGCAATGAGAAAACGCAGTTTTCCGTAACCGGCAGTTATTTGGGCCAGGAAGGTATTATTAAAGGCAGCGATTATAACCGCTACGCCTTAAGCACCAAGATCAATCACAAGATCAGCGATAAATTTCAAATAAATTTTTCTAATAATGCCAGCCGTTTAGCTACCGAAAGAAAAGATAGCGAAGGCGGCTCGCGGGGTAATTCTATGATTGGGGCAGCTATTTCGGCCGCGCCCATTTCTACTCCTTACCGCGAAGATGGTTCTTACTCCATCTTGTCGCAGGATTATCCTTTTGTAGCAGTTGATATCAGAAACCCGCTGAATTATATTAATGAGCAATTTAATACCATAAAAGCTAATGTCTTATTAACCAATGCCTCGCTTTTGTTTAATCCCATTCCGGAACTAACAGTTAAAATATCCGGGGGCATAGAAAACCGCGACGACCGCACCGATAATTACACCACCCGCAAATTCTTAAACTCCGAAGGCCGCGCCAGTGTAAGCACCAGCCAATTTACCAGTTTATTAAGTGAAAACACCATCAGCTACCTAAAAACGCTGAACGAAGATCACCAGATTTCGGCGGTAGCGGGTTTTACCTACCAGGATTTTTTAACCACTTCTTTATCGGGTAGCGGTACCGGTTTCCTGAGCGATGCTTTTGAAACCTATAACCTGGAAGCTGCGGCTACGCCCGGAATTGCAAATTCCGGCTATGCCAAATCAGTTTTATTATCGTATTTAGGCCGGCTTAATTATTCCTTCAACAATAAATATTTACTTACTGTAAGTTTCCGTACCGATGGTTCTTCACGGTACAGCGACGGTAAAAAGTGGGGCAGTTTCCCTTCTGCGGCCCTGGCCTGGCGGGCTTCGGAAGAAGAATTCCTGAAATCCAGCAATATTTTCTCGGACCTGAAAGTACGCGCCAGTTGGGGATTAACCGGTAGCCAGGCCATTAGCCCATACACCACGCTAAATCAATTATCATCCGGCAATACCGTTTTTGGCAATTCGCTGTACACCACTTTTGCCCCCAGCACGGTTTTACCCGGTAATTTAAAATGGGAAACCACCGAGCAAATAAATTTTGGTTTCGATTTAGGTATTCTGGAGAACCGTTTATACCTGACTACCGATTATTACATTAAAAATACCCGCGATTTATTAAATACCGTGCGGCTACCTAATTCTTTGAGCTTTACCACCACCATCCGGAACGTAGGCGAAGTACAAAACAAGGGGCTGGAATTAGGGCTGGAAGCAAAAGCCATTCAGGGCAAATTTAACTGGGATTTGTTCGGGAATATTTCCTTTAACCGCAACAAGGTGGTTAGCTTAAACGATGGCAAAGATATTTTAGGCACCTCTATTAATGTGCTGGTATTATCCGATAATCTTACCATTCTGCGTGAAGGACGACCCATTGGCCAGTTTTGGGGCTACCAGGAAGATGGCTATACCGATAAAGGACAAATTAAATTTAAAGATTTAAACAACGATGGCGCCATTTCGGCGGACGATAAAACCTACATCGGCAACCCGAATCCTAAATTTATTTACGGCCTGAACTCAAACATGTCGTTTAACAATTTTGAGTTAACCGCCTTCTTCCAGGGTTCTTACGGCAACGATATTTTTAATGTAAGCGCCATTCCCAGCACCCTCGATTACGGCCAAGGATTGAACATGCCCCGCGAAGTATTTCAAAATCATTGGACCCCGGAAAATCCTAATGCCAAATATCCCATCATCAGCCGTACCACTTCCGCCCGGGCATCCGACCGCTGGATAGAAGACGGCTCGTATTTGCGCCTCCGGAATATTCAGTTAGCCTACAACCTCCCCATCGAGAAGTTTAGCTTGGGCTGGATTAAAAATGCCCAGGTAAGTGTGAGCGGGCAAAACTTAGTTACCTGGACCAAATATTCCTGGTGGGACCCCGAAATTAACTCCCGCGGCGCCGGTATCGATTATTACAGCTACCCCATTTCCAAAGTGGTTACCGCCGGTATCCGGATTGGTTTTTAATTCTTTGGGTATTAGCGAAACAGATAAAATATTATTTAAAGCGAGAGGAAATGAAAATGCTAAATATAATTTCGGCTAAACCGGGAAGAAGTTTAAAAAGAGCGGCTTATGGCCTTTTAACACTTTCTGTGCTTTTTACCTTACCGGCTTGCGAAGATGAGTTACAAGAAGCGCCTAAAACCGTTGCGGTAGAAAATTTTTACAACACCGCCGAGGAAGTAGAAACCGCCACCAATGCCATATACAGTCCTTTGCGTTCTACGCGGGCGGAGCAAATTGCCGTGCTGGATGCCCATACCGATTGGGGTTACGGCCGCGGCAGCCGGGCCCAGTACAACGACTTTGCGGGTTTAAACTCAGGTAACATGAATGCGGCTACTGCTCGTTGGAACTCTTTTTACCAGGCCATCCGGAATGCCAATCTGGTAATAAGTAATGCCCCCAACGGTAAAAATATTAATGAGGCAGATATTGCTAAATACGTAGCGGAAGCTAAGTTTCTGCGGGCTTTAAGTTATTTTGATTTGGTGCGCAACTGGGGCGGCGTACCCATTCGGACCGAAAGTAATTATACCGAAATAGGCGTTAAAAGAAGCACTGTACCGGAAGTTTACGAGCTTATTCTGGCTGATTTAGCAGAAGCCGAAAAGAACTTACCGGATGAACCCAAGCATGTTGGCCGGCCAACTAAATTAGCCGCCAAAACCATGCTGGCCGAGGTCTATTTAACCCTGAAGCGCTACCCCGAAGCCCGCGACAAAGCCAACGAAGTAATTAAAGCAAATAAATATTCTTTGGTACCCGTAACCAAAAAAGAAGATTTTCAGCTAAAGCTTTTTGGCCCCGATTTGCTGACTACCCCCGAAGAAATATTTTATTTTAAATATGCGCGCCAGGTGGGCCAAGGCAATTTTATGCTTTGGATCTTAAACCACCCCAACACCAAACTTTTCAATTTTGGCGGCGCTTATGCCCATTATTCCGATCAAAACACCCCGTTTTACAAAGCCTAGGATGATCAGGATATCCGGAAATCGCTGTGGGATGTGGTAAACTTTGGTTTGGGCGCTACTACCCTGGTGAGCAGCAAGTACGTAGAACCGGCCGCTGTTAGTCAGAACGATGCCGGCAACGATTTACCTATTTACCGCTACGCCGAAGTATTGTTAATTTTTGCGGAGGCCGCCAGCCAGGCCGATAAGGGCCCAACCCCGGAAGCCGTGGAGGCGCTGAACCAGGTGCACCGCCGGGCCTATGGTCAGAACCCTACCCAACCTGCGGCCATAGATTTTAAACGGGAAGATTATACCGCCCAAACCTTTCAGGACCTGGTATTACAGGAACGGGCTTATGAATTTATTTTTGAAGGCAAACGCTGGCTGGATTTAAAACGAACCGGAAAAGCCCAGGAAGCCATTTTAAAAGGCAAAGGCAAAACCATAGCTGAGGCGCATTATTTATGGCCCATTCCGCTTGATGAATTAAGTTTTAATACTGCCTTAAATGCTACCCAAGACCAAAATCCAGGCTATTAAAAAATTCAAAGCAGGTTATTTTTTAAAGCGGGCAAAGCAAATAAGAATTAAAATAAAGAGCCCTAACTTATAAGTTTAAGCTATATCTTTTATGACAAATATTAACAGAAGAACGCTTCTTAAATCAATTGGTTTGGCCTCCGTAGGAGCTGTTACCCCCAATTTATTGCACGGAGAAAGATTAAGCCAACCTTACCAGGTAAAAGCCCAGAAACTTCAAACCGATGTATTGGTTATAGGCGGCGGTACGGCTGGTGTTATTGCGGCCATTCAGGCCGGCAGAGCCGGGGCCAAGGTTATATTGGTAGAAAATGGCAGCCAATTAGGCGGTACCACAACTACCGGCGGGGTTAATTTTCCGGGAATATTTTTCGCCTGGGGCAAGCAAGTAATTGGGGGTATTGGCTGGGAACTGGTGCAGGAGGCAGTAGCGTTTAACGACGATGTTTTGCCCGATTTTTCGGTTCCGCACGGCAAACAGCATTGGAAGCACCAGGTCCGGGTTAATAAAGCGGTATATACCATTCTGGCCGAAGAAAAATGCCTGAATGCCGGCGTTAAGATTCGGTTTTACGAAACCCCCATCAGTTGCTCGTTTAAAAACAATAATTGGGTGGTGCAAACCGTAGGAAAAGGAACCAGCACCGAAATAACCTGTAACCAGCTAATTGATTGCACCGGCAATGCCTACGCGGCTTCTATTGCCGGTTTCCCGTTGCTAAGGGAGGCCGAAACTCAACCCGGTACCCTTAATTTTGAATTAGGTGGTTACGATTTTGACGCGCTCGATAAGAAGCAGATTCAGGAGGCCTATTTGCAGGCCATAAAAAAAGGAGAATTGAGCAAACCTGATTTTAAGGGTAATATTATAGCTTTACTTCAGCATAAAGGCGATAACAATCAGCATATTGCCGGCGCCGATTCTACTACCTCCGAAACCCATACCTTGGCCAATATTAAAGGCAGAGCTTCCTTAATAAAACACCTGCGTTTTTTAAGAACCTTACCTGGTTGCGAAAAAATGAAAATTGTTGACATGCAGCAAGAAACGGCCGTACGCGAAACTTTTAGAATAGACGGCTTATATAAAATAACGCAGGAAGATTACGTAACCGGCAAAAAATACGACGATGCGGTTTCTTACTCTTATTACCCCATTGATTTACACGACGAACACGGCGTGGTTCCCAATCAGTTAAATAAAGGCACCATACCCACCATTCCTTTACGCGCCTTAATACCCCGAAACAGCCGCAATTTTATGGTGGCGGGCCGAAGCATCAGCAGCGATCGTTTGGCCAATTCGGCCTTACGGGTACAAGCTTCGTGTATGGGAATGGGACAGGCGGCCGGCGCCGTAGCCGTTTTGGCCCATAAAAGTAACAAAACGCCCCACGAGGTGCCCATGCGCGATATCCGCAAATTAATTCAGGAGCACGGCGGAATTGTACCTTAATTTTAGCTTTTGGGTTTGAAATAATAGCAAGAACGTACTATAAAAAATGAATAATAAAATCAGCAACAAGCGGGCATTCACGGTTATACTGGTGTGGTTCCTGTTGCTCTGTGGGTTTCAAAATAAAGGCAAAATCAGGTATTTCCAAACCCAAACGGTGTCCTTTAAACCCCATAAGATAGTACCTATTATCGTAGATTTTCAGGATTCTACTTTTAACGATACGTTGTTTCAAATTAGATCAAAAGAAAATTACCCGGTATCATATTTCCGTAAAATCCAAGCCAGCGTCTGCTTCGATGACAAATGCCGGTTGTTGGATATTGTACTCTACTGGAACATTACAGGCCGGTACCTGGGTTTTGAAATGCCCGATGGTGAATATTTGAGTAAAACCGACCACGATCCTTTCCAGCCTGGTGAGTATAAAAAATTAAACCAGGTTTTAGCCGATCCCAACTCGCCGATGGGCACTTTTACTTACGAGCAACTAACGCTACAACCGCCTAAAAACAGCCCGGGCGTAGATGCCACCACCTCACCCATCCCGCCCTTGGTTGCCGAACATATTGTGCAGGGGGCGGCCTATACCACCTATAAGTTATGGCATTTTATTTACGGCCGTACGCAAACCGAAGTCCGGAATGCCACCTTAAAAGCGCTCACGCCCACCCTGATGAAGGAAATCTTAGCCAGTCCGGACGAAAAAGACAAAATGTGGGCCTTAAACCACATCAACGGCTATGTAGAACTAACGCCGGAGTTGCAAAACAAAGTTGTAGCATTAATAGATGATAAAAATTTCAGCCTCGCCGAAAGAGCCGTAAACGCCATCAACAAAAAGGATCTAGGCTCCAAAACTTTGCAACTTTTACTACTCGATAAATTCTATTCGACTGATTACAGCTTAAAAAAACTGATCATCGATAAACTAAAACAAGCGCCGGAATTAGATAACCAGGTAAAAGCAAACTTAGCTAAAAGTTTAAATCAACTGAACGGTGAAATATTAAGCCGGGTGTTAGATGTTTTTAAACAGCATAAAAACTTAAATAAAGAAACCTTGCTTAGTATTTCGGAATTATTGCTGAATGAAAATGCTTTTATCTCCAGGAAAGCATTTGATTTTTTCCAGAACATAGCGGTAAAAGATCAGGAAATAAACAACAGAATTAGTAAATATAAGGCTACGCAAGGCATTTAAAAAATACAAAATGGTACTTTCCTGTTCCTCCCAAAAGAATTTAAAATACCCGATTTAATTAATACAAATTATAACCATTAAAATTTTGCCAATAAAACTTGGCTGGCCTTAAACATGAAATTTATATTTGTTCTATTAACCTCTTTTTTATCGCTAATAACACCTACTTGGCTAACTAATTTAGAAAAGGCAAAAACTGAAGCTAAAGCAAAACAAAAACTTATACTGCTTAATTTTTCCGGATCGGATTGGTGCGTGCCCTGCATTAAGTTAGAAAGAGGAATATTTGAAACCGAAGCGTTCAAGAAATATGCAGCTGATAAACTGGTACTGGTAAAAGCCGACTTCCCGCGCCAAAAAAAAATCAGTTGGCTAAAGAGCAGCAAGCTTTAAATGAAGCCCTGAAAAAAAAATACAACCAAATAGGTGCTTTCCCGCTTACCTTGTTATTAGATGCAAATGGCAACGTGCTGAAACAATGGGATGGCATTCCGGCCAGTACACCTACCGAATTTATTACCAAATTGAGCAGCCTGGAATAAAAGCTTTTAATACCTAAATCTGATCTTTTATGGCTCCTGCTTTTATTCTACTAACGCTGGCTGTCGGTAAAATTTAAAAGAAAAGTAATGGTACAAAGAATAGGGCCTCCTGATCCTGAAATATGGTTGCTTTTAGGTTTTCCAATGATATTATTTAATAATCCACCTCCAGAAGTGTCAGCTCTATTAAACACCTGAGGAGGGTTTTCTGCCACAATTTATTTTGTCGCAATTAACCCTTCTTTTTGTCATTATTGCCCCTGCTGTGTTCCGTCTGTTCCCGCTATATTTGTGCTATTAAGATGTCAATCAGGCACTAACACTATCAAAGATAATAACGATGGAAACAACTAACAGCACCAGCATTAAAGTAGAAACCACCATTCAGGCGCCGGTAGAAAAAGTTTGGCAGTACTGGACCGAACCCCGCCACATCACCCAATGGAATCAGGCTTCTGACGATTGGCATACCCCACGCGCAGAAAATGATTTACGGGTAGGTGGCGCCTTTCTCTCGCGCATGGAAGCGAAAGATGGCAGTTTCGGGTTTGATTTTACCGGTAACTATACTGAAGTTCAGGAGCACCAGCAAATCAGTTACACCATGGAAGACGGTAGAAAAGTGCAGATATTATTTGAAGGCAACGGTCCGGAAACAACTGTAATTGAAACTTTTGATGCAGAAACCAACCACTCGCCTGAGATGCAACAAGCCGGCTGGCAAGCAATCCTGAACAATTTCAAAAACTATGTAGAAGCTTCAAACAAATTTGAAAATTTGCATTTCGAAATCAACATCCAGGCCAATGCAGAACAAGTTTATCGCACCATGTTGAATGAAAAATATTATGCTGCCTGGACAGCCGTATTCAACCCGACGTCGCATTATAAAGGCTCCTGGGAAAAAGGCGCTAAAATCTTGTTCTTAGGAGTAGACAAAGATGGCAATACCGAAGGCATGATAAGCAGAATTAAAGAAAATATTCCCAATCAATTTGTTAGCATCGAACATTTAGGCATGGTTCGTAATGAGGAGGAAATTACGAGTGGTGCGGAAGTAAAGGGTTGGGCAGGAGCTTTGGAGAATTATACTTTTAAGGAAGCAAACGGGCAAACCTTGCTATTAGTAGATTTGGATGTTAACCAAGAATACAAAGATTATTTTACCCAAACCTGGCCGCAAGCTTTGCAAAAACTTAAAGAAATTTGCGAAGACGGAAAATGGAATTAAAAACCAAAAAATATTTCAATGATGGCAAAAGTAAGCACGTATCTAAACTTTACCAACCAAACCGAAGAAGCCTTTAATTTTTACAAAACGGTATTCGGCACCGAGTTTATAGGAGGTATTTCCCGCTTCGGCGATATTCCACCTTCTAATGATATGCCGCCCATACCAGAAGCTGATAAAAACCTGGTGATGAATGTAGCCTTGCCTATTCTGGGTGGCCATGTAATCATGGGAATCGACGCGCCCGAATCTATGGGCTTTCGGTTAACTAAAGGCAATAATGTTTATATTACCCTGCAACCCGATACCCGCGAAGAAACCGAACGCTTATTTAATGCCCTTTCGGAGGGTGGCCAAGTAGAACAGGAATTGCAGGATATGTTCTGGGGGGATTATTATGGCAGTTGCCAGGATAAATTTGGGGTACAGTGGATGTTTAACTGTGACCAAAAGAAGTAATGCCTTTCTAAAGGTATCACCAGCAGCTAACAACCACTACAATCCACCCATAAAGAAATTTTGCACCTGCACGAATTGAATAAAAGTTCACTGCCCAAACTATTGTAGGCTTTAGCAGCCATAAAACTAACCTTCAGAACCAAAAAGTTTAAAAAATGACTAACGAAATATATCCTTGCCTCTGGTTTAATGGGAATGCCAAAGAGGCCGCCGAATTATATTGTTCTGTTTTTCCGAACGCAAAAATTACAGTTAACACGCCAATGGTGGTAAACTTTTCGTTAGCCGGTCAGAAATTTATGGGGCTAAACGGTGGGCCAGCGCATGTACCCAATCCCTCTATTTCCTTTTTTGTGGTTTGCGAAACTCCGGAAGAAGTCGAAAATGCCTGGAAAAAGTTATCGAAAGGCGGTTCTGTGTTGATGGCCTTAGACCAATACCCCTGGAGCGAAAAATACGGTTGGGTGCAGGATATGTACGGCATTAGCTGGCAATTATCGCTGGGTAAATTAGCGGAAGTAGGACAGAAATTTACGCCCTGCCTTATGTTTACCGGCCAGCAAACCGGCAAAGCCGAACAAGCTATTCATTTCTATACCTCGGTGTTCGACAATTCATCGGTAGTAGGCATTTTAAAATACGATGCTAATGATAATGAAATCGCAGGCAATGTAAAACATGCGCAATTTAAATTAGGAGACCAGGTGTTTATGGCCATGGATAGTTCCAGGTCGCATGCCTTTAACTTTAACGAAGGCATTTCTTTGGTAATAAATTGTAGAACCCAGGAAGAAATTGATTATTACTGGGGTAAGCTCACCGAAGGAGGAAAAGAAGACAGGTGCGGGTGGCTGAAGGACCAATATGGTATATCGTGGCAAATTGTGCCCGCTATTTTAGGCAAGCTTATGACTGATTCGGATAAAGCACCTCGGGTAATGCAAGCTTTTATGCAAATGAAGAAGTTTGATATTGAGAAATTAGTAAATGCCTGAGTGGGCCATGTAAATCAATTCTCCATTATGTTTACAAAGATTTTGAGAGCCTTAGAATATTCTTTTAAAGCAGTGTGCCAGAATTAATTCCGGCACGCTGCTTTAAAAAAAATAAAAAATTAAAAATAAATTTTCCACTGGGGTTAAGATATAAACAGGTGAACCTGTTTCCTCAAAACCAAATAACTGGGTTGCGGATAGGCAAATTGCGCACTACTTCTTCTACCTGCGGATGGTGGTCCAGTTTTTTCCAGGTGTTGAACCAGTATTTATTTTGGAACCGAACGGCCCCAAAAATCAGGAAAGGCTGCGCAACCGGCCAGTTCTCCCAGTACATTACATCCTGCTGAAAAGGCCATTTGCTTTTATCCGCCACATACGGGTGCAAATACGCTAACCCTTTTTTAATCGAGCGCCCATCCGGGGTTTCGTAAGTCCACAAATTATCTTTTTCCGTCGAAAGAATCTGGCAAACCATGGTCATGGCATCGAGGTTGAACATAGAATAACCATAGGGCTTGGTGCGGCGGAGTTCGAGCGGGAAAGAGCCGTCCGGCCCCATTTGGTCGGGCAATAAAATTGTTTTGTAGCGTTCCCGGCAAAATTTCAGAATTTCCTCGTTGCCGGTTAGTCGGGCAAAAGCGGCGACCTGCATTACCCAGCAAGTACCATGGTTGTTTTTGGCGTTCATTTCGTCTTTACCGTACTGGTGCGTAGTGAGCCAGGTCAGGTATTGGGAAAACCAATTTTTGAAACCAGCCAGATCGGCCGCCGCAAAAGCTTTGGCGTTTTGCATTACCATAATGCCCTGGGCTACTTCCATCAGGTGAATGGTATCGATAATGCCAATGCCGCGCCCCGTGTGGCGGCCTTTAATGGCTTGGGCATACAACAAAGATGGGTTCATCAGCGTAGCCGGATTCGTAAACCAAGCTTTGAGGTGCACCAGAGCATGGCGCACGTATTTTTTGTCGTTCGTAATTTTATAGGCCGAGGCCAGCGCACTCACAATGCGACTGAATCGAATCATGGCGAGACGGTGCGCTACAAAATTTTCCGGATTGGTCATGCCGTCCTTCTGAATATACGGGCCTTCCGGGTTTTGCGGATCCGGCCACCAATAATCACCTTCGGAGAAAAAATCGTGGGCGGTACCGCTACTACGGGGCGATACACTGGCCGTTACCGTAACAGGTTGCTGTTGCAAAGCCCAGGCCGCCTCATTTAATATTTGTGATTTTAAAACCTGAATAGCTTGTTTTTGTAAACTTTTGGCTGGCTTTACCGGTCCCGACCAGCCAGTTCCGGTTCCTAATAATACCAGTAGTAACAGAAAAGTAAATTTTAATTTTGAGTTCATGGCGGATAATGGTTGCAGAAGCGAAATTATAAAAATTCCGCTTCGGTAAAGAAAGATATTAAGCAGGTAATATTATTTAGTGGTCATAAACTTCCAGGTAACTTTGCCAACGGAGTTTGGTTTACCCGTTGGGGCTTTTGAAATAGAGCCTTTAAACTGGCCATTTTTCTGACGGCTTACTTTAATATTACGCCAGGTGAACTGGCCTTTTTCAAAGTCAAAAGTTTCCCCGTCATCATCGTACAAGCGGTAAGCGCCGTCCTTTTCGCCATAATGGTGAATTTCCAGGTTTACTTTCTGTCCAGCTTTGGGCGCCTGCAGCAAGGGTGGCATCATCGGAATAATACCGCCATCTTTAACAAACACGGGTATTTTATCTAAGCCGGGTGTAATGGTTAGTACCTGGCCATTGCCCACGTATTCGCCGGTATAAAAATCGTACCAGCGGCCTTTGGGTAAAATAACTTTGCGGCTGGTCTGGCCGGCAAACATGGGAGCTACCAGCAAATATTCACCGGCCATATACTGGTCCTTCACTTCTTTGGCTACCGCTTCCAGGTAAGGATTTTCTTCCAGGTTGTTATTGGCAACTGCGGTAACCTTTTCAGTTTTAGTATCGGGTTGGTAGCCGTCTTCCAGGTTCATGGCCCGAAATGGCGGCGTGCCTTCAAAATGATATTTGGCAAATTCGGTATACCAGTAAGGCATCATTTGCATCCGCAGCAAAGCGTATTCCTTTACTTGCTTTTCTACTTCCGGGTAGGTCCAGGGCTTAGTGCCGCTGGCCCAGGCGTTAATCATGGCCATCGGCGAGAACACATTCGACTGGAAGCGGCGCAACCATTCTTCCCCGGTTTTGGAAGCGCGTACTTCGGGCGTCCAGAGCACCCCGGCAAAGCCGCTGTTAATCAAAGCTGTAATAAAATCTTCGTGGTTGTAATAATCGTTATAAAGCACATACGGGAAAGAGGTGCCGCCGCCGTTTGAAGCCCGCACCAGGCCAAACGTCCGCCGGTTGTGTTTCTTAAACATTTCGGCACTGTAGCGCATCGTTAACAAGCCATATGTCTGGCGCATTTGCTCGGCGCTGGTGCCCGACGGAAATAGGGCCACATCGGGCCATAACCAATAATCATAGCCATCTACTTCATCAATTTTATACCCGCTCACGCCAATGTCTACCTGGTTTCGTTGCAACTGCGAAAAGAAAATCCGCCGGGCTTCAGGTAGGGTAAAATCTGGCACCAATCCTAACCAGACCGTATGCGATGCAGTTAAAGGCTTTATCTGATCATAAAAAGGCGCGGCCGGCGATACGTACGGGTTTATCCATAAATTCAGGCGAATTCCTTTCTTCAGCATAGCCTGGGTAAATTTTGCCGGGTCCGGAAATCGGGTTTTATCCCAGGTAAAGCTACCCGGATAAGCTTTGCTTTGCCAGCCCGGTTCCAGCCCAACAAAATCCAGCGGATAGCCTTTTTCGGCAAAAGTATTAACTTCCTGCTCTACCTCGGCGGCCGTAAACTTGGTCATAACCCGTTGGGTAAAACCCAGGCCCCAGCGCGGCGGCAGGTACCCCCCACCATTAAATAAATTATATCGTTTTACGGCATCCAGGGGGCGCGGACCGGCAAATACGTAAACCTCTACCCCTTCGGCCGGCACCAGCATCTCTACCGCATCGGAATAAGGTCGGGCCGCCCAGGTTTTATCGGTATTGCGGTCTTTGGGTGTCGGAAAATTTTCACTGTCTTGCCGTACCCCGGTACCTGCCCAAACTTTAATGTACCGGGCCGAATTCACAAATATGCCGTAGCCGTTAGAGGATACATAAAAGGGGGTTGGGGCGTGGGTGCGGCCATTATCGCGGCCACCATAATGATCAACGTGCAGTTCTAATACTTTTCCCCGCTGGTGTACAGTCTGGAAATTTAAACCAAACCCGTATAGCTGTTCATTTTTTTCTAGCGGAAACCGCAAGTAAGTTTTATGATCTTTTACAATGGCCGAAAGCTGATCTAGAGGCAGGGGAAATGCCGCTTTCCCTATTTTAGCCAGTCCTTCCTGGTAAGGGGTAGCGCCCGCCGCTTTTAGCAAATCATAGGCTTCCGGCTTGCCGGCCACTCCCTTCCAAACACCCGGCGCTACTTCCTGCCAGGTAAATCCCTGGGCCAGCCCTGATAACAGGGTGCTCCAGAGCGTGAAAAAGAAAATTAAAAATTTGAGTTGCTTCATTATTTAGGTGTAAAATATTGTGCGTTAAAGTGCCGATTTAAGCATTATTTTTAAAACCTCAGAATGAAATAGGATGGTTAAATTAAAAGTTAAAAGTTTAAAATCCATTATCAACTATTTAATATCAATTTTGAAACGATACGACACAGCAACATAGGTTTTGGCTTAGAAGATATTGATTCACCTGTGTTATAGAATTATCTATAATTTTATAAAAACGAAAGTAACCGCAGTGCGGCAAACAACTGAATATATTATTTTAATAATGAAAATAGTTTTTATATATAAATTATTTTATTATTTTTAATCTGCTGAAATTTGGATGAATAGTTATGCCTTTTTGGCTTAAATTTTTCGGCAGTTTGCTTGTACCCCAATAGAGAGATTATAAACGGCAAAATAAATTAGCCCCTCATGCGCCAAAAGTTTTTCTTATTTATTTGCATAACCTTTTTCGCGGTCAGAATACTTTCGCCGGAAAAAGGATTGGCCCAAGCCCTGGCCAAATCAGTTTCCCAGGAAAAATTACCGGCACAAACCATTCATCTCACTGATTTAAAAGCTTTTAGTCCGGTTAAGAAAAAACAATGGCGCCTGGCCGGCCAAGTTTTTGCCGACCGTAAAAAGGATAAGCACCTGGAAATTAGCAGAGGGACGGGCATACTGGTATTGCAGCCGCAGCCGAAAAATACCCCTATCCAAACCAAACTGCAGCACGGCGATTTAGATCTGGAGCTGGATTTTTTATTAGCAAAAGGAACCGCTGCAGCTATTGCTTTACAAGGCCGGTATATTATTAATCTAAAAGATAGCTGGCTGCAAAACAATTTAACCGCTACCGATTGTGGTGGTATTTCGCAGGCAACCGGCGGCGTGGCTCCGGCCCTGAATGCTACCAAAGCACCGGGTTTATGGCAGCACCTGCGCATTAGTTTTAAAGCGCCCCGGTTCGATGCCGCCGGCAAAAAAATTGCCAATGCCCAACTGATAGCCGTTGCTATAAACGGTAAAGTAGTGCAGCAAAATATTACGTTACCGGCTCCTTCGGCCAATGCACCTCATTCGAAGGAAAGAGCAACCGGCCCCTTTATGCTCTTAGGCAGCTCCGGGCCGGCGGCTTTTAGAAATTTAGAATATAAAGCTTACGCCGATCAGCGGCTGGTATTATCAACCATGCAGTACCAGTTGCACAAAGGCCGCTTCCGGGAACTGAATAAATTACCAACTACCGCCCCTATTAAATCCGGCCAAACGGACTCCCTATCGCACCGGTTGGGCGACGAAGATGAACTCTTAATTGTAGAAGGCGAAGTTGAGGCGCCACGCAGTGGTGATTATTTATTTCGGGTCGCAGCGGCCGGACCAACCTGGGTTTTTCTGGACAATAAATTAGTGGTAGAAAATAAAGGCACCCGCGATTTTGAACGTTTTTTTTACGGAAGCACTAATTTAACGGCCGGCAAACACCCTTTTAAGGTTATTTTTTCGAACCACGATCAAAGCCTGGTGCTGGGGTACGAAGGGCCAAATATTCCCTGGACAACTTTAACCACCCCTACTTCTAAACGAAAAGTTTCGGGGCAGGAAAGCCTCTTGTTAACCGTTAAAAAAGAACCGATACTCCAGCGCGGATTTATGCTGCACCAGCAAGGTAAGAATGCTTATGCGATGGCGGTGGGCATGCCGGGCGGTATAAACTTTGCCTATGACCTAAATGCGTATACTCCATTGAGCGCCTGGCACGGCAACTTCCTGGATGTAGGGCTTATGTGGGTGGAACGCGGGGAAAAACAACTGGCACAACCCTTAGGTCCGGAATTACAATTTTCCGGTTTACCCACTATTACTACTTTAAGTGGGCAGGAAGCCGCCTGGCCCGACACCGTCCATCCCGACAGCAGTCCTTATGCAAAAAAAGGTTATCAGTTGCGGCCAAATGGGTTACCAGCCTTCTTTTATAACATAGCCAACGTTTCGGTAGAAGATTATATCGCCCCAACCGCTGCCCACGAAGGCTTAACCCGGGAGTTAACCGTGAAATCCGGCAACACCAGAGAGCCGATTTACTTGCTGCTGGCTAGTGGCGGCGATATCCAATTATTGCCAAACGGGAATTATGCCGTAGATAATAAACGCTATTACCTCGAAGATATCCAGTCTGGCAATATCAAACCCATTCTCCGGACCAGCAATGGCCAGACCCAATTGTTATTACCGCTACCTGCCAGTGCTAACAGTACGCAGGTTAAATATTCCATTATTTGGTAGACCAATCCTTTTATGAAAATAAGATTTCACCACCTGCTACTATTTTTTAGTTTTGCTTTATCGCCGCTATTAATTAAAGCCCAACAAGGAGATGCCGCCCGGGAAAGTAAATATTACGGAATTAAAAATGTACCCATTCCCGATAGTGTGATGCTGGAGGTTGGCGGCATGGCTTTTACCCACGACGACAAGTTAGGCGTAGCTACCCGCCGCGGCGAAATCTGGGTAATAGAAGACCCGTATGGTAAAAAGCTAAAAACGCCTAAATATACCAGGTTTGCCTCGGGTTTGCACGAACCTTTGTACCTGGCCTACCGCAACAATGCCTTTTATACCACCCACCGTTCGGAGCTAACCAAAATAACCGATACCGACCAGGACGGCAAAGCTGATTTATTTAAAACGATTTACGCCTGGCCTTTATCGGGCAATTACCACGAATATTCTTACGGCCCCTTGTTTTTGCCCAATGGCGATATGCTGGTTAGTTTGAACCTATCGTGGATAGGCCGGGGTGCCAGTTTAACCAAATGGCGGGGCTGGATGCTGAAGATAACCGAGAATGGTGAAATGTCGCCTTTTGCTACCGGGCTTCGCTCCCCAGCCGGCTTTGGCCTGAACGCCGCCGGCGATATTTTTTACGCCGAAAACCAGGGCGACTGGATTGGATCGGGTCGTATAACGCAACTGAACTTAGGTGATTTTGCCGGCAATCCTGCAGGATTACGCTGGTCTGGCGAACCTAATTCCCCGCTACAGCTTAAGCCCGAGATGTTCGCTGATTCCATTGGGTTGATGTATGATTTCGCCCAGAAACACGATAAAGTAAAGTTGCCCACCGTTTGGTTTCCTCATACTATTATGGGTATTTCAACATCAGCTATTCTGAATATTGATAATGATGCTTTTGGTCCGTTTAAAGGGCAAATGCTGGTGGGCGACCAAGGCCACAGCAAAGTAATGCGGGTATTCCTGGAAAAAGTTAACGGTGAATACCAGGGCGCCTGCTTCCCTTTCCGCGAAGGTTTTTCATCGGGCATTTTGCGCATGGCTTGGGGTAGCGATAATTCTTTATTTGTGGGCATGACCAGCCGGGGCTGGGCATCCACCGGTAAAGATTTGTACGGCCTGCAACGACTAACCTACAACGGTAAAACCCCTTTCGAAATGAAAGCCGTCCGCGCGCAAAAAGATGGCTTTGAAATAGAATTTACCCAACCCATTAACAAAATGCAGGCAGCCAGTTTGGCCAATTACCAGCTAAACAGCTTTACGTATGCCTACCACCGCACCTACGGCAGCCCCATAATTAATACATTAAGCTTGCCGGTTTCCAAAGCCGTTGTCTCGGGCGACGGAAAAAAGGTAAAAATTATGGTTAATGGCTTACGGGCCGGCTATATCCATGAACTAAAAATTAAAGGCTTGCAAAACCAAGCCGGAGAAGAACTGCTGCACCCGGTGGCTTATTACACCCTGAATAATATTCCGGGTGGCGGCGCCAACCACCACGACCACGCTGCTATGTTAGCTGCTCAAAAAACTTCCACATCTACTAACGATAATTCTCCTTGCGGACCAGATGACAGTAAAAATATTTCGGTTCAGCCTGCCAATTGGACAAACGGCCCAGAAGTAACGATTAATATTGGCACCAAACCCGGCCTGAAATTCGCGATTGAAAATTTTGAAGTACCCGAAGGCAGCCGCGTAAAACTGGTTTTCAACAATACCGACGATATGCTGCACAACCTGGTTATTGTTAAAAAAGGTAAGGCCGAGGCGGTTGGAAAAATGGCTATGGAGTTAGGCATCAACGGTTCTAAATTAGGTTACGTGCCGCCCTCACCAGATGTGCTATTTAATACTTGCCTGCTCCAACCAGAAACCTCCCAAAGCATTTATTTTACTGCTCCCAAAGCAGGAGATTACCCGTACGTTTGTACCTTTCCGGGTCATTATTTTGTAATGAAAGGAAACATGAAAGTAGTGCCGAGCGCTACTGGTAAGAAATAAAAGATTAGCATTTTACCTTTAGGTAATAGGAAATATATTTAAAAACAAAAGCTTGGAATATTTCCCATGCTTTTGTTTTTTCCTCTGGATAGCCATAGCGGTTGCTATAAACTAATCTCCTAAATGGTATTCCACAAATGGCCAGTTTTATCTGTATATCTTTTAAAAGATTACATCTTTCAATGGGCAGGTGCTAACTGTCTTTACAGGTCTAAGAAGCCTCCCGGCCAGCGGGCCCCGTTTGGCCACTCGGGCCGCTCAACTTTCCTTTCCTCCTGCGTCGGAATGCTGCGCACCGTAAACTCAGAAGAGCATCTTCCAAAAGGCCCTCATCGCCCAAACTGCTGTCAGTTGCCAGTAGCTATTGCTATCTGATACGCATTCATTTTAAAAAATAATCCTCCTCGTAGCTAATGGGCAATGGTACGGTTTGGCCGCAGTTTCTTCCCTAATTTATGGATGGTGCCCGGAGGGCGGAAGGGTTAATATCTTCCAAGAGAAAAGTAATTGCCAACCAATCAAGCAAACAGCCGAAAAAGGAAAATGATTGATAAATTTTACTGTTTAATGGGCTAAAGAGAACTATTTATCCTAAATATTATTTGGACCAGATTTCTTGCCGAAAACCTCAATCAAAATATTATTAATTAACAACTACTTTTTTGGTGGCTCGCCCAATGCCAAACTGATCACCCGCTTTAACTACTTTATTGCCGGCTAGTTGAACTTCTACCATTTTCTCGCTGGCTACTTGGTTGTAAAACTCATCTTTCAGCGTCATCAGGATTTTACGGGTTTTAACCTCAATTACTTCCCCGCTCGATGGGTAAGCATATTTACCATCCATGCTAAAGGTTATCCAACCGGGCATATCCTGTAAAGCAATGGTGGTTAATTGCTGATAAGGTTTTTCGGCACTAAAAATATGCAGGCGCATGTTATGGCCATCGGCCAGCCAAATTTCTTTTTCATCCGGCGTGAGGCCAATCCCATGACTCGGATTGCCGTGTCGCCGGACCGGACCTTTGTTCCAGCCTTCTACTATTACCCGGTCCAGGAACTTACCCGTCTTCAGGTCGGCTACTTCAAAACCCAGCAGGCTATCCACCGTCGCAAAAACCATCGTTTCATTATGGTTGATGGTAAAGGGGCGAATGCCATTACTAAAAGGACCTACCTTTTTCACAATCGTATGGGTTTTGGTATCGGCTACATGCAGCAACGGCGAAGCAATATCGGCTAAATAAGCGAAATCTCCGGAAGGACCATAAATGGTATTATGCGCCCGGCCCACTACTTCTATTTTCTTTAGCAACTTCCCTGTTTCGCAATCAACCACGTTCCAGAAAGTTTTCTCTAAAGAGGGAAGATACATGGTTTTACCATCCGGAGAAATGGCCATCCGGTCGGCGCCACCTTCGTAGGGTTTCTCCCACAATACCTTTTCGGTAGTGAGGTCTATGCGCTGTAGGGTACCCAATGTGCTGATATAAATACTATTAAGTGGCACGCTGACCGCTATTCCTTTCACGTTCGCTGGTTTACCGTTCCGGCTTAAGCCCTGGGTTTTAATGCGCTTCACAAATTTATGCCCATTATCCATATCAAAAACCAGCAAGCCGTGGCCGCCATAGCCCAGGTAATTACGGATTCCCGGCACAGCTACATATAAAAAACGTCCTGCCTTTGGGGCCAACCCTACAGTAGAGGCCTGCAGATTCAGCCAGGGGCTCCAGGCAAAATTAAATCCAAGCACCAGCCCGAAGAATATTAAAAATAAAATAGAAGTTTTTGCTTTCATAATTAACATCAGTTTAAAGCATCAGGTAGAATACTTCTTAAATATACAAAGTATGTTCTTTAATTTTTGAACTTCATGGATATAACAGCCCAGGACAAAACAAAATCTGAAAACCAGGAAAGCCAACTTTAAATAATAGATGTCATTTACCAACTGGTAGTTATTTGTAAATGCTACCATTACTATAATATAATTTTAATCCGAACAAATATATCAGCGCCTGTTATTATTTGTATATTGCTTTAGTAGCCAAGCCTTAATGAAGGCTATGGAAAAACTTACCAGGCATAAATCTCAAGAATTATCATTTTCAATTCTGACCTGCTGACTTTAGAAGAGGAAACGCATAGGTTGGAGAAACCAGCATCCGAAAGGGTATTGAAATAGCGAACTGGGTAATTCTACCAGGTAATACTAAAGTAGCAAATATCAGGATTTATGATAAATCACCTTTATCAGTTTTGCTTGATTTATATTTGCCTGCTGGGCCTGGTTGGCTGCACCACTAAACCTGGCAATATTTTAGAGGAAGGACCCTCCCCCGCCCAAACACCCGCCCAAGAGTTAACAACTTTTAAACTAGAACCCGGTCTAAAAATTCAGCTGGTGGCGGCAGAGCCCCTGGTACAAGACCCGGTAGTTATAACTTTTGATGCCGATGGACGACTCTGGGTGGTGGAAATGCGGGGATTTATGCCGGATATAAATGGCACGGGAGAAAAAGAACCCATTGGCCGGATTTCGGTGCTGACCGATTCAGATGGCGACGGGAAAATGGATGCCAGCCGGATTTTTCTCGACAGCCTGGTAATGCCCAGAGCCCTGGCCCTGGTGCCGGGCGGAGCCTTGGTGGCCCATAACGAAGCGCTTTGGCTGGCGGAGGATTTTAACCACGATCTGAAAGCAGACAAAATTACTTTAATTGATAAAGATTATGCCGGTAGTCCTTTGCCGGAGCACGCCGGCAATGGTTTATGGCGAGGCCTGGATAATTGGTACTATAATGCTAAATCCAGGTACCGGTACCGGCTGCAAGCCGGTAAGTGGGTACGCGACAGCACCGAGTACCGGGGCCAGTGGGGTATCAGCCACGACGACGAAGGCCGTTTATACTACAACTACAATTGGTCGCAGTTGCACGCTGACCTGGTTCCGCCCAACTATCTTTCCCGAAACAAAAATCATCGCCCCACCACCGGCATCGATCACGGCCTCACCATCGACCGGCGTATATATCCTATCCGTCCGAATCCGGCCGTAAACCGGGGCTATATTCCGGGTACGCTCGATGAGGCTGGCCGTTTGCGTGAGTTTACCGCGGCCTGTTCTCCCCTATTTTACCGCGGCACCGCTTTGCCACCGGCGTATTACGGCAATGTCTTCGTATGTGAGCCATCGGGTAACCTGATTAAAAGGAATTTAGTGACAGAAGCGGATTTACTTCTTTCGGCAAAGGATCCGCATCCGGGAACCGAATTCCTGGCTTCTACCGATGAACGGTTCCGGCCGGTTCACCTGGCTACTGGTCCGGATGGGGCGCTATATATTGCAGATATGTACCGGGGATTGGTGCAGCATGGCGCTTATATTACCCCTTACCTGCGGGAACAAACCCTCTCCAGGAAATTGGTACAACCCATTAACCGGGGGCGCATCTGGCGGGTGGTGCCGGAAAACTGGCAACCCACCAGTTCAGCCAAACTTTCCGGTTTATCGGCCGGAGAATTGGTTCCCTACTTATCGCACCCCAATGGCTGGCACCGGGATATGGCGCAACGGCTGTTGGTGGAGCGGAATGACCAGGACATTATCCCGGCTTTGACCCAAATGGCTTTAACCGGCAAAAGTGAGTTTGGCCGGTTACATGCCCTTTGGGCGTTGGCCGGTATGCAAGTAAACAGCCCGGAGGTATATTTTAAAGCTTTAGATGATGGCAGCCTGCTAATACGAACCTCCGCTTTACGATTACTGGAACCGCTGGCCAGGGAAAATAAAAATATCCGCTCAAATTTAGGAACCAGGCTGATGGGCGAATGGGAGAATACGCCTATCAAACAGATATTACAAACCGCCCTCACGGCCCGGGTACTTGAACCAGAAATTTCGCATCAATTGTTAGCCGGGATTTCCGAAAAATACAACCACTTGCCCTTAATGCGGGATGCAATACTGAGTAGTTTGGATGACCAGGAATTTGTTTTTTTAGAACGCCTCTGGAAATTACCCGGCTGGCAAATTGCCACACCAGGTAAAGAAATATTCCTGGAGATGCTGGCCACCGCTATTATCCGCAAGCACGAATCAGCTGAACTGGCTTCCTTACTGGCTTTATTAGAGCAGCCGGACCAAAATAAGAAAGCTTATTTTGGCTGGCAACACAAAGCGGTCCTCACCGGGTTATCGATGGGAGGCCTGAATAAACAGGAACCTATGCAGCTAACTTCCGCCCCGGCAATATTTAAGCAGGCTGCCGGTAAACTAGATGCCAGCAGGTTAGCCGCTGTAACGGACTTATTTAGGTGGCCCGGCCATAATGCTGCGGTTAATATTACCCAGCAAAAGAATATTTTAAACGAAGAACAACAACAGCAGTTTGCCCTGGGCCGACAGCATTACCTTACCTCCTGCGCCGGTTGCCACAGTACCAATGGCGCGGGCATGAGCCGGTTTGCACCGCCACTCGTAGGCTCCGATTGGGTTTTGGGGGATGAAAAACGTTTGGCTTTAATCCTATTACATGGCCTGGAAGGGCCCGTAGAAGTAGCCGGCAAAATTTATGATGCGCCGGAAATTCTGCCGGTAATGCCTGCCCATTCTACCCTGGATGATGCCACGATAACAGCAATTTTAACTTATATTCGGAACGAATGGGGCAACCAAGCCGGGCCAGTAGGAAAACGCACCGTAGGTAGCACACGCAACACTTCCCAGGGCCGGGTTAGCCCCTGGAAACCAGATGAACTGAATAATTATATTAGCCAATCCAAAAACATAGAAAGTAAATAATTTAAACCAGAAATAATATTCCTTAAAATAAAAGTATATTATACCAGGCCACCTAATAAATCAAGCTTAAAGATGCACCGAAGAGATTTTTTGCAGAAGGCAGCCGCCGGAACAATGGTTCTGGCTTTACCCGAAGTAAATGGCTTTTTTAAGGACAGGCCTATGGGGGTGGTGGTGCATTCTTATGGCCAACGGTGGCAATCTAAACTTAACAGCCCCAAATACCCGGGCTTTAAAGATGCGCTAGACCTTCTGGAGCATTGCCATACTTTGGGCGCCGGCGGGGTGCAGGTAATAGTAAAAGACTGGACCCCTGACTTTGCTAAAAAGTTGAACCGCCGGCGGGAGAAACTGGGTATGTACCTGGAAGGCTCTATTGCGGTACCGCAAGATAGAAGTGATGTTGGTCGTTTTGACCAGGAAATAAAAAATGCCAAAGCAGCGGGCGTCCATGTTCTCCGGACGGTATGCTCCTCCGGTCGCCGTTACGAAAATTATCACTCCGAAGCCGCTTTCCGGGAATTGCAGCAAAAAGCCCTGGCTTCGCTGCAATTAGCAGAACCTGTTTTGCAGCAGCATAAAATGAAATTGGCGCTAGAAAACCACAAAGACTGGCTGGCTAATGAGCTGGTAGCGATGCTTAAAAAACTGGACAGTCCCTGGATAGGTGTAACCCTTGATTTTGGAAACAGCATTGCTTTGCTGGAAGACCCGAATACAGTTATCCAAACTTTGGTACCTTATGTTTTCTCGACGCATGTAAAAGACATGGCCCTGGAGGAATATGCCGATGGTTTTTTATTATCGGAGGTGCCGCTGGGTAAAGGAATTCTGGACCTGCCCCAAATTATTGCACTTTGTAAGAAACACAATCCGGAGGTAACTTTTAACCTCGAAATGATTACCCGTGACCCACTGGAAATACCCTGCCTGAAAGAAAATTATTGGCCAACGTTGGGCGGGGTAACCGGAGCCGAACTGGCCCGGGCGCTCCGGCAGGTGCGGCAGCACCAATATGCCCCGGGTTTGCCCCGGGTTTCGCATTTAACACCCGAAGAGCGACTGGTGGTGGAGGAGCAGAATATTAACGCTTGTCTGGAATATAGTAAAAACACTCTAGCATTAAAATAAAAATCAGAACCGACCAAATGGGTACAACAATCCTCCCGGGAATAAAACAGTTTGATTTAAGCGGCAAATCTGCAATAATAACGGGTGGCTCCAAGGGCCTGGGCCTGGCAATGGCGGCCGGTCTGGCATCGGCCGGGGCTAACGTTATGCTGGTAAACAGAAATGCGGCCGAAGGTGCCTTGGCCGCTGAACAATTAAGGGCATCTTATGGTACCACAGCTCTTTCGTTCGGGGCCGATATTACCAGCCAGGAACAAACCGAAGCCATGGCGGCCGCCGCAATGGAAGCTTTTGGGCAAATAGATATTTTAATTAACAGCGCCGGCATTAATATCCGCGGCCCGATTGATGAACTAACCCCGGCTGAATTTAACCAGGTGATGGCGGTAAATGTAAACGGGACCTGGCTCTGTTGCCGGGCCGTTACGCCTTACCTGAAAAAAGCCGGAGGCGGCAGCATTATTAACCTGGCCAGCACCCTCGGACTGGTTGGGCTGGCAAACCGGACCCCTTATACGGCCAGTAAAGGCGCCGTGGTGCAGATGACCCGTGCCCTTGCCCTGGAACTTGCCCCTTATAATATTAAGGTAAATGCCATCTGCCCGGGACCATTTTTAACCGAAATGAATATGCCTATTGCCGATACCGAAGAAGGAAAAAAGTTTGTGGTAGGCGCTACCGCCCTGGGCCGCTGGGGAGAAATGCGGGAAATCCAGGGCGCGGCTATTTTCCTGGCCAGCGATGCCGCCAGTTACATGATCGGTTCTATGCTTACGGTTGACGGTGGCTGGACCGCCCGTTGATTATTTTATTCGGGCAGCCGCTGCGGTTCGAGGTTTTTTTAACCTCAGATAAAAAAAGTAATAATATAAATCAACACAATTGATGACAGGGCCAGGATTAAAGTGCCCAGGCTGTGGGTTTGATTTCCCACCTTTATATTCATGCCGGTAAGCTGGGTCATGGCCCAGAAAAAACTGTCGTTGGCATGCGAAATAGCAATAGCCCCTGCCCCAATGGCCAGAACGGCAAACACCCGTAAAGTTTCGGTATCCAGCCCCAAAGCCGGCAACAGCGGTGCCACAATCGAAGCCGTGGTAATCATAGCCACCGTTGAAGAACCCTGGGCCGTTTTTAAGGCCAGTGCCATCAGGAACGGCAATAAAAGTCCCCAGTTGGCGCCACTCAGGTTGTTGGTTACCAATTCGGCAATGCCGGAATTCTGCAACATCTTGCCGAAAACGCCGCCCGCCCCGGTAATTAAAATAACCGGGGCTGCCACCATTAACGAATCGCCAATCCAACCGGTCGAGGATAAAAGCTGCCGGTCAAACTTTTCCGGTAGCGCAAAAGACATGAATACGCCCAGCAGCAAGGCAATTACGGGGTTCCCCATAAAAGTTAAAATGGAAGTAAAGGTATTCTGGCCAAAAGGATGGGAAGGATAACTGGCAATGGAGGCAAGCACAATTAATAACAAAGGAACAATAATGGGTAAGGCTGCTTTTCCTAAGGAAGGATATTTTTTTATTTCGGCGGTATCTGCACCCGGAACAAAAAGCGGCTCCAGATGGAACCTGGTAACGTAATACTTAACAAAAAAGAAACAAGGAATCAAAGCCACAGAACTAACAATAATGCCCCAGAAAATTACCATTCCCAAATTCGCCCCCAGAATACCGGCAGCAGCAATCGGCCCGGGTGTAGGCGGCACCAAGGAATGGGTAGCCGTGACCCCTAATGTTAAAGCCACCGTAGTTGCGGCGTAAGGCAATTTCCCTTTTATCGCCAGTGATTTACTGATGGGGTTCATCATAATAAAGGCACTGTCTCCAAAAACAGGTATGGACAATATCCAACCGGTAATCATCATAGCCAGCAGCACCGATTTTTCGCCGATCCAGGCTAAAACCCGAAGCGCAATAACAAAGGCGCCACCGGTTTTTTCCAGGAAAGTACCAATAATAACCCCAAGCAAGATAACTAATCCTATTTTTCCGAGGACGCCCCCAAAACCATCAGTAATAGAGGTGAGAATCAGATCCGGCGACATGCCAGCTAGTAAACCATAAACAATAGCTCCTACAAACAGCGCCAGAAAAGGATGAATATCATACTTAATTATTGCAATAATAATTAAAGCCAACGCGAATAAAACAGTCAGGGCAAGAAGCATATTTTAAGTTTAAGTTGGTTCTGACTTTAGAATATTATATTTTCAAGCTGTAGAATATATTAAGCTCATAATATAAATAATTAGATTCTATCTGATTCTATTTGACACCATTATTATTTTAAAAGTAAAAAGATGGACAAATGAGAAAGTCCTGAATTGAAAACTCGGTCGGAAAAATCTAGTTAAAAAATTTATTCCGAAATCACTCATTACAATTAATGTAAAGGCAAATTCTTAAGAAATGACTACCACTTCTATCCGGTTGGTTCAGATTATGCATCCGCAGTTGGGGCGGCAGGTGGGCCTGGTGCAGGAACCTTTTCTGGTATTGCTACAGCAGGTGCGTTCGGTTTATAATTTAGCTTTAGAAGCGATTAACACAAAAAATAAAGTTGCGGCAATTATTCAATCGCGTTTGTCCGCAGAAACGCTGGATTATGATGCGGTTTACCAGGGCCTTTCCGACTGGCGGCTGCTCCCGGCTTTTGACCACCCGGAGAACCCAATGAATTGTATTGTTTCGGGTACCGGACTTACGCATAAAAACAGCGCATTAAACCGCCAGATGATGCACCAGGCTGCAACAGATAAACCCACCGATAGCATGCAGATGTACCTATGGGGATTAGCTGGCGGACAACCCGAAGCCGGAACTGTTGGTGTACAACCGGAATGGTTTTACAAAGGGATTGGGGCCATGCTGCGGGGCCACAGCGAAACCTTGGAAGTACCTTCTTACGCCAACGATGGCGGCGAAGAACCGGAAATTGCCGGGGCTTACCTCGTAGATTCCGAAGGCTATCCCTGGCGCATAGGTTTTTGTACCGGCAATGAGTTCTCGGATCACGTGATGGAGAAAAAAAATTACCTGTACCTCGCTCCTTCTAAATTGCGAACCTGTGCTATAGGTCCGGAATTAGTTTTAGACACCAACTTCCAGGATATTTCGGGCAGCGTGCGCATCTTACGAAATAAAGAAATAATCTGGTCTAAGGAAATAAAAACCGGTGAGAAAAACATGGCCCACAGCCTGCAGAATTTAGAACATCACCATTTCAAATACGCGGGTCACCGGGTTCCCGGACAGGCGCACGTTCATTTTTACGGAGCCGATGCTTTCAGTTTTGGCGAAAAGGTACAATTGCAATCCGGCGATATTATAGCTATTGAATGGGCCGGATTGGGACGCTCCTTACTAAACCCAATTAAAGTGGCTGCCGAAAAAGAAGAACTGGTGCAGGTAAAATCTATTACCTAAAATCAGCCAAATTATTTGGAAGCCTATATTCTTGCAAATATTACCTGTTGAGTGTTACAGATACCCCTGGCGCCTGATTTCTATAAATTAGTTAAACGGGTACCAGGTGTTTCCAATATTAAGGAAGAGCCGAACAAGCTGGCTGGGGTATAATAGCCCGAATAATCATGCTGGTTAAGCAATTTCCTTACAATGTTTAAAGCTGTTTCGGCAGTTAATAAATACGTTTCCGAGCACTGCAGGAGCGCCGCCGCAAATATTCCCTCTCCATTACTAACCTGCCCCCACACCAAAGATTTGCCTTGTTGATTTTGCATTTGGGAAGGTCCTGTTACCTTTTTATCGACATACTGTTGCAGGCGGCTTTTAATCAATTTAGAACGAAGCAATGGATTGAATAACCCCTGCAGTTTCAGAATATAGAACATAGGTTGGGGAACAACTGCATACACTTTAATATTGGAAATACCCGTTGAGGTATAGGCGGTTGAGACATCGCCCCAGGGGATGGTAACCGCAAATTTTTTCTCCCGGCCAAAATTTATCCATTTACCTTGCTGACCCAGCGGCTGCGTTATTATTTTACCATTTTCCCGTACAGCGCCCATTTTTCCTAGTCCTTCAATCATGGTACTGAGGGTACCATGGGAAATGCTGCCGCCCAGGCTGCAAATCGCTAGCTCCAGGTGGGTAGCATCCGGTAGTTTTTCGTTCAGATAAACGGCCAGACAATCAGTCGGCACTACGTCAAACCCGACGCCCGGCATCAGTACAATCCCTTTTTCCTGTGCTTGCCAGTGATAAGATTTAATGGTTTCGAATACTTCAATTTCACCCGTAATATCTAGGTAATGGGTTTTGGTTAATAAGCAGGCTTCAACCATTGGTCGGGCCGTCTGGCTAAATGGGCCGGCGCAGTTTAGCACGAGCGAAAAATTTTGGAGGTGGCCGGCTACTTCGGAAATATTATCGAGCGAAAAAACCAGAAACGGCAAATTGTAAGCCTCGGCCAACGGCTTTATTTTGCTTTCGGACCGACCGGCGAGTATTGGTCTTAACCCTTGTTGTAATGCTTTTTGAATAATAAGTTTTCCGGTATAGCCATTGGCGCCGTAAAGCAGAAAGGACATGTGTTTTTATTTAGGCTTTCTTCCGGATACGGCAAATGGCTTCTTCAGACCAAAATAATTAGGCAGAATAATAATTTAGGAGAGGAAAGTAGTTTAAATTTCTGGAGATACTCTTTCGTATTTCTGTTTAGAACAGAATCTGGCGCCATTAGCGGGTTATGCCCGCCTATTCTTAAAGCTTCTGCCCGACTACCTGCTGGTAAAAACTCTCAGAGGACAGCGGTTTCATCCAACTATTAGAATTCTATACAGCTTCCACATTAATATTATTTAAGGTAAATATTTCAATTTATTGAATTTTCAGGCCAGAATTCAACTATTTTTTTGCGCAAAAAGGTAACGCTGCGTTCCAGTTGGTCCATGCCCTCTACCCCATCTTCAATGCTGATCCAGCCATTAAAGCCGACACGTTTTAATTCAGTAAAAATTGCATTGTAATTGTTCAGGCCTTTTCCAATTTCGCCGTGCCGGAGCCGCCTGGCGTAGCCGGACGCACCACCTTCCTCTCGTCGTAAATCTTCCAGGGTACCTTCTATTAAATAGCGGTCGCTGGCGTGCATGGTAACTACCCGGTCCGAAACCCGCCTCAATAATTCCAAGGGATCTTCGCCGGCTAAATAGGTATTGCTGGGATCGTAGTTTACGCCGAAATTCTGGTGCGGCAAGCGGTCTACCAAATCACAAAAAACGTCCATCTTTTGGGCGAATTCCGGGTATTCCCAAAAGTCGTCTTTATAATGATTTTCGATAATAAGCGTAATGTCCCGCTCCTGCGCATAAGGCAAACACGCGTTGATGCAATCAGCGGCCAGTTGAATACCCGCTTCAACACTCAGTTCCGGCCGGCGCTGACCGGAGAGCACCCGGCAATAAGTGCAACCCAGCGCCTGCGCCATATCAATCCAGTGTTTCTGTTTGGCTATTTCCTTGTCCCGGAAAGCTTTATCAGGATGCGTGAAATCCGGGGAGCAGCAGAGCATGGGAATTACTTTGCCCTTTTCTTCCACCTGTTGGCGAAAGAGCAGCCAGTTTGCTTCATCGGCCATCTCCAGAAATCCTGCATACCACTCTAACCCATCAATATCCAGTTCTGTAGCTAAATCTATCCATTCGGAAACCCGCATGGTACCGTCTTTACAAAGGGCCTGCATAAAAGCTTTGGGAAAAGCAGCGAGTTGGGGCATAATAATATTTAATAGGATGAGAAATATTGTACGTAAATGCGTTTAGTTGATGCCGTATCGAATCTTCACTTGGTAGTAGTTGCTAGCGTGGAAGTATCTTTGGGTGGATTGCGCCCCTGTAACGGATATTGCTCCAGATCCACCACCTGACCGCTGATGGGGCCGCTTTCATCGGCCAGCCAATATACGGCGGCAGCGGCTATCTCGGCGGGCCACAAAATCCGGCCGGCTGGTGCAAATACCGGTGGCACCGCTTCGTACCAGTTTTCCGCCAGGCCCTGCTCCTGCTTACGTTGCGCTTCTTTTTCAGTCAGCACCCAACCCGGATTAATTTGGTTTACCCGTACCCGGTTTTCGCGGTGCAAGGTATCGCCAAGGTTGCGGGTTAAAGTCTGAAGAGCACCCTTCGAAATGCTATAGGCCAGTAGATTCGGTTCGCCGCTCCAGGCATTCACCGATCCAATATTGAGGATACAGCCACGGGTTCGGGAAAGATGGGGCAAAGATTCTTTAATAAGCATGAAGGGAGCCACGGTATTCACCTCCAGCACCCGGCGCAAAAACTCCGCATCTGTGCTATTAATATCCGAAGACACCACCATAGCCGCATTATTAACTATAGCATCCAGTTTGCCAAAAGCCGCCAAAGCTAAAGCCACCAATTGTTCCGGGGCATCAGAGTCTGTAAGGTCCTGGATGTGCAGCCGGGCATTTTCCGGACCTAAACTTTCTACTACGGCTTCGCCTAAGTACGGCTCCAGCCCGTGAATGATAACTTTTGCGCCTTCGGCCACACAGCGCTCTGCAATAGCTTTGCCAATGCCGGTGCAACTGCCAGTTATAATAATTACTTTATCCTGGAGGCGCATGGCTCAGACGGGTTTCAGCACACTTTTTACCACTTCGCCCCGGTGCATTTTCTCAAAAGCTTCATGCCATTCGGTAATTGGCCAAACGCCCCCTATTATAGGTTTTACATCTAAAGTCCCGCTGGCAAGCAAAGCCAGAACCCGCTCCCAAATGGGCCAATTGTGGCTGAAGCTACCTTGCAATGTTACATTCTTTTGCACCAGGGGGTCGAGGGAAAAATTCAGCGGCTGCGGGCCCCACCCTACCTTGGTAATGTGGCCGTTGGGCCGAACCAGTTGCAGGGCAATATTTAAGGTAGCACTCACTCCGGCCGCATCTATGATACAATCAGCTCCTAAGCCATCGCGCTGTTTAGCCCATTCTGTAGCCTCCCGGATAATCGGTACGCAGCCGTATTGCGCCGCAATTTCTAAACGGTTTTGGTCAGCTTCTAAACCTACAATAGCAACTTCGGCCCCGCACAAGCGGGCTACGGCTGCACACAATATGCCAATGGTACCCGGCCCCAGCACTACCACGCGGTCGCCGGGCCTGATACGGGAGTTTTCTACTACGGCATTATAGGCCACACTGCAAGGCTCGGTGAGGCAAGCTTGTTCAAAAGATAAGGTGTCAGGCACCTGGTGGAGGCAACGGGCCGGCACCCGGACAAAGCGGGTCATGGCGCCATTAACGCCGTAGCCAAAACCTTTGCGGGTAGGATCGAGGTTATAAAGCCCCCGGCGGCACAAGGGATTATTGGGATCGATAACCGCTGCCGTTTCGCTTACGACCCGGTCCCCTTCTTTCCAACCCACTACCCGGCTGCCTACTTCCGCAATGTGCCCACCAAATTCATGACCCAGCACTACTGGGTAATTCACCGGCCAGCTGTGGTCGGCGGTCCATTGGTGCAGATCGCTGCCGCAAACGCCCACGTTGGCCACTTCTAACAGTACATCGTCTTCTCCAATGGTGGGTTTAGGAATTTCCCGGATCTCAACGGAGCCTTTTTCCGGGGCATAGTTTACAACGGCAGCTGATTTCATAAGGCAAAGAATATTTTAAATATTTAAACCTGGCCCACCGGAACATCGCCGTAGGCATGAATTTTTTCGCATATCAACCGCAGCGAGCTTTCCAGGTCCCCGTCCGCAGTGCGAAAGGCATCGGCATCTATCGTGAGCGGCGCACCGAGTACTACTAGTGGGGCACCGTATTCCGGACAGCGAATGGCTTGTTCCAGCGAAAGGCCACCCACCGCCTGCACCGGCACCTGAACCGCCTGCACCACTTCGCGCAATTGGTCCAGCGGACTGGGCATCCGTTGGCCTTGGGCAGCAATACCCCGGCGTTCGTCGTAGCCAATGTGGTGAATTACATAATCGCAGCCCAAATCCTCCAGCCATTTAGCGCCGGCTACCATGTCCGGACAAACCATGTTATCACCCATAACCTTCACCCCAAAATCGCGACCCGCCTGTACCACACATTTTATGGTTTCGGCGTGGGCGCGGGCCATTACCACCACGTGGGTAGCCCCGGCTTTGGCCATCATTTCGGCCTCCAGGTAGCCGCCATCCATGGTCTTCAAATCAGCTACCAACGGCACTCCCGGAAAAGCTTCCCGTAACTTCCGGACGCCGTGCAGCCCTTCCGCGAGAATCAAAGGTGTACCTACCTCCAGCCAGTCCACCCCGGCGCGCATAGCTAAGGCCGCGGTTTCCAGTGCTTCGTCAATATTGGTTAGGTCGAGGGATATTTGCACAACTGGTTTCATGGGCAGGATTAGTTTTAATAAAACAAACGCGGAAAAAGATGCCACCCAAAAAAATAGCGCCGGTTGGCTAGGGAATTGTAAAATATAAAATTTTATTATACAAATAAGATATCTGTTTAGATTTTTTTAAATGTGGGGAATAGCCAGATTAATTTGGCGTCGGTTCTTAACCTATGAGTTGGTTGAGCAGTCCAAAAGAAAACAGCTTAACAACAAAAGATAAATAGGGACTTATAATTTAGTTTACGAATAAGCTTAATTACAAAATATTAGCATAAACCTACAGTTTAACCGGGAATATTTTCGAGGGGAAAGCCAGGACAACTCGGGAATCAACTGGTCAGTAGCAATAAAAAACTGAAAAGTAATAAATCAGGCGCAGCCGGTATTTGCCAGTTGCGCCTGATTAACTTTCCTAGATAGAAAGATAAGGTAAATTTTTGGTTCTTAATGAAGATCCCGGGTTAATTCTGAACCGGAGCCACCCTGCAACAAATCCATATCGGCGCCTAAATGGGCCTGCTGCACATGGTTGATGTACAGCTTTACGTACCCCCGGACAGCCCGGGGAGCCGGTGGTACCCACGCGGCTTTGCGGCGCTGTAATTCTTCGTCCGAAATATCCAGGTGCAATCTCCGCTGCTCCACGTCCAGTTCAATCATATCACCATTCTGCACTACCGCTAAAGTACCACCTACGGCCGATTCCGGCGATACGTGTAACACCACGGTACCGGCGGCCGTGCCGCTCATGCGGCCATCCGAAATCCGCACCATATCCCGGATTCCTTTTTTCAGGAGTTTTTCCGGTAAATCCACATTGCCTACTTCGGGCATACCGGGGTAACCTTTCGGCCCCACTCCTTTCAGCACGATAACGCAGGTTTCATCAATATCCAGATCCGGATCATCAATCCGGGCGTGATAATCTTCGATGGTTTCGAAAACAACAGCCCGGCCGCGGTGTTTCATCAGGGCCGGTGAGGCGGCGGATGGCTTGATGAGGGCACCATTCTCGCACAGATTTCCTTTGAGCACCGCTATCCCGGCTTCGGTTTGCAACGGCTCCGCCAGGGTGGCAATTACCTCCTTATTGTGGCACGTCATTTCGGCATTATTCTGGCCCAGGGTGCTGCCGTTTACCGTAATAGTATCGGGGTGCAGGTAAGGCATTATTTCCTGTAGCACCACGGGTAAGCCGCCGGCATAATAAAAATCCTCCATTAAATATTTGCCCGAAGGTTTCAGGTTTACCAGCAGCGGAATTTTACTGCCAAGTGCATCAAAATCATCGAGGTTTAACGCCACGCCAATCCGACCGGCAATGGCCAGCAGGTGAATAATAAAATTGGTAGATTCGCCAACGGCCGCATTCACCACAATGGCATTTTCGAAAGCTTCGCGGGTGAGTACTTTCGACAGTTTTAAATCTTCTTTTACCATTTCCACAATCCGGCGGCCGGAAAGCTGTGCCATTACTTTTTTGCGTGAATCAACAGCCGGAATTGCCGCCGCCCCCGGCAACGTGAGCCCCAGTGCTTCTACCATACAGGCCATGGTTGAGGCCGTGCCCATGGTCATGCAATGGCCCTGGCTGCGCGCAACGCCAATTTCCATTTCCAGAATATCGGCCGCGGTATAATTTTCTACGGTTTGTTTTTCTTTAATCAGCCAGTTAAAAGAACCGGAACCCACGCATTCGCCTTTATAGCGGCCGTTCAGCATGGGGCCGCCCGGCACCACAATGGTGGGCAGGTCTACGCTACAGGCACCCATTAAAGTAGAAGGCGTAGTTTTATCGCAACCGGTCAGCAGCACAACCCCATCCAGCGGGTTAGCCCGGATAGTTTCTTCGGTATCCATGCTGGCAAGGTTCCGGAAAAGCATGGTAGATGGTCGCATAATAGTTTCACCCAGAGAGGTTACCGGAAACTCCAGCGGAAACCCACCGGCTTCAATAACGCCCCTTTTAACTACCTCGGCAAAATCGCGCAAGTGGGCGTTACACGGGGTTAAATCCGACCATGTATTGCAAATCCCGATTACCGGGCGGCCATCAAAATAATCACTCGGGTACCCTTGGTTCCGCAACCAGGACCGGTGCACAAATCCCATTTTATCAGATTTGCCAAACCAATCGTAACTCCTGAATTTTTTATCATTGGACATAAAACAAATTATTACTTAGTGGTGGATATTTTATTTGAACGGGTAATTAACGAATTATTTTGGCAGGTACCGGTAAGTTATATGTGACCGCTTTTTGGACTATATATTTTATTAATAGCCCTGTGACAGGTTTATTAGGTTTTCAAGTGGTTCACCGGCCAGGAACTTGTTTAAGTTTCGTAAAAATAATCTAACCTTACCTTCTTCTTCCGCTTTAAAGCCGCCGCTCGTGTGTTGGGTTAAAATTACATTTTCCATTTCCCACAAAGGGCTGGTTTCGGGTAGCGGTTCCTGTGCGGTTACATCTAACACGGCTCCGGCTAATTTGCCGGATTGTAAAGCTTGGATCAAGGCCTGTTCATCGGTGGTATTTCCCCGACCTACACTGGCATAGAGGCTGCCGGGTTTCATTGCCTGAAAAAAAGCTGCGGAAACATATTTATCTAAGCCGCCCGGCAGCGTATTAATTACCAGGTCGGTTTCTGGTAAAGCCTCCAGTAAAGCTTCAAAAGTATAAATCTGGGCCTGCGGATTACGGCGGGCCGTCATCCGAACCGCACAGCCAAACCCCATCAGCATTTGTTTCACCGCCTGGCCAATGGAGCCAGCCCCTAAAATAATGACCTTTTTATTGCTGAGTAAATCCAGGTTGGGCCTGATTTTACCGCCTAACCACCGTTTCTGTTCCTGGCATTTCACCAGCAAAGGCAAACCCCGGTAAAAAGCCAGAATACCACCTACCATGGTTTCGGCACAAGGTTTCGCATAAAAATCTCCCATATTTGCCACTTGGGCATCCAGAAGCAGGTGCTGATACTGGTTAAAGCCGGCCGAATCTAGTTGCCAGAAAACTAAACGGGGTGGAATTTGCGCGAACCAATCAACCGGCGGATTGCCCATGATTATTTCGGCTTCGGCAAAAGCTTCGGTTAAGGCAGTACCAAGTAATTCTTTTCTAAAAACAGGTTGTAACGATGCGGGTAAGGCACTCCTTAAATAGGACCGTAAAGATTCGTTCAGCGGCGAATAGATAAATAGCTTCATTGCTGCTAAAAGTAGAAAAAAAGGCTATTACTCCCAACCAGATGCTTAAAAATACCGGCAATGCCTTACTATGAATTTATTAGAATTAGCCGGCAAGTGGTATTTAAAAAAGGTGGGTAAAATGTCAATTATTTTCCTCAGGAAGAACCTGAAATAACCTGCTACAACTTCTTCATTTGTTTTATGTAACACCCTTATTCCGGTATAACAATTACAATTAACCGATAAATAGCTTTGCACCCACTTACCAATTCATAAGCTAAATATTCCATTACGCACCCATTTTAATCAACTTCATCTACTGTTAATTATTTATTATTGAAATTTATATTTATATTTAAACTTTTAACTTGCTTAAAAAGCGTTAGAAATAAAATCAGTTTTAAACCAAATAGTATCTTTATCCACCACAAATGATACAGTTGCGCATAAAAGTATATTTGTTTTGTTCACTTCTAATTTTGGTTAAACTTTTAACCGGCCCCACTTTGCTCCTGGCACAGGGTAAGGTTGTAAGAACCGATAAACTCCAACAGCACGTTAATTATTTTAACCAGATGGAGCCCGAAGATGTGAAAAACTTTGTTCCTAACGATCAGGCCTTTGATTGGCTTTCTCAAAATATTCCTTTGTTCGAGTGCCCCGATTCGGTGATGGAAGCCACTTATTATTACCGCTGGTGGAGCTTCCGGAAACACCTGAAACAAACCCCGGACGGCTTTATCTTTACCGAATTTATTACCCCGGTAGGCCATGCGGGCAAACACAATTCTATTTCCTGCGCGTTGGGCCACCATATTTACGAGGGGCGCTGGCTCCACAACTCCGAATATATCGACCAGTACACCCGCTTTTGGTTTACCGGCGATAAAAACCAAGCCAAACCCCGTTTCCACCAGTTCAGCAGTTGGGTGGGCGACGCAGTTTACAATCGTTACCTCGTTAACCAGAACAAAACGTTTCTGCTCTCGCTGGTAGATAATCTGGATGCCGATTATAAAGTTTGGGACCAGGAAAAAAGCTTGGGCAATGGCCTTTACTGGCAGTTTGACGTGCGCGATGGCATGGAAGAATCGATGAGTGGCTCGCGCAAAGATAAAAATGCCCGCCCGACTATCAACAGTTACATGTACGGTTACGCCCAGGCCATGAACCGCATTGCTACCATCGCTAACAAACCCGAGATGGCCAAAGCTTACGCCGACAAAGCAAAACAGGTAAAATCGGTGGTGTTAACGCAGCTCTGGGATGAGGAGGAAAATTTCTTTAAAACCAAGCTGGAGAAAGGCGGTTTGCATCCAGCCCGGGAGGCCATCGGGTATATTCCGTGGTATTTTAACTTGCCAGAAGACTCCCCGAAATATGCCAAAGCCTGGGAGCAGCTAACCGATCCCGAAGGTTTCTCTTCGCCGTGGGGCTTAACCACCGCCGAGCGCCGCGACCCCACTTTCCAGACCCGCGGTTCCGGCCATGGTTGCGAGTGGGATGGTCCGATATGGCCGTTTGCCTCTACCCAAACCCTGAAAGGTTTAGCCAATTTACTAAATAATTACCAGCGCCACGACCAGACGAAAGAGCAATATTTCCAGACCTTGCGCACCTATGCCCTATCGCACCAGAAAAATGGGAAGCCTTACCTGGGCGAATACCAGGACGAAACCACCGGTTATTGGTTAAAAGGCGATAACCCCCGCAGCAGCTACTACAACCACTCCGGCTTTTGCGACCTGGTTATAAACGACCTGATTGGCCTGAAACCCCGGGAGGACAATATTCTGGAAGTTAAACCTTTAATACCGGAAGGAAAATGGGATTGGTTTTGCCTCGATAATGTAAAATACCACAACCAAATAATAACTATTCTGTGGGACAAAACCGGTAAAAAATACGGTAAAGGCAAAGGCTTCCGGATTTTTGCCAACGGCAAGCAAATTCACAACGCTAAAAAACTGGCTCCGGTTCAGGCCAAATTACCCCGGCAGGCAAGTTAGATTCCCTCAGTTTTAATCCTCTACCGTTTTTGAAGCAATATTTATTATACGCATTAAATTCTACCTCATGAGATTCAGCAGCATCAATATTTTATCTCTGCTTATATTTTGCACCATAGCTTTTACTGCCTGGAAAACGCCCGTAAAAAACAATATTTACTACAATGTGCTCGACTACGGCGCCAAAAATAACGGGAGTAAAATAGCTACCGAGGCCATTAAAAAAGCCATTGCGGCCGCTTCCGCCAAAGGTGGTGGTACCGTCTATTTCCCGGCCGGCGAATACCTGACGGGCCCCATTCACCTGAAAAGTAATATTACTATTTTTATTGATGCCGGCGCCCTAATCAAATTCAGCGATAACTTCGATGATTACCTGCCCATGGTTCCATCGCGCTACGAAGGCATTGATGTAACCAGTTTTTCGCCTTTGTTTTACGCCAACAAAGCCGAAAATATTACCATCCAGGGCCGGGGAACCATCGATGGCCAGGGCAAAAAATGGTGGGACTTTGCCGAAGGCCAATCCCGGAAAAGCAATGATTCGAAGTGGCAAAAAGAGTTTCACCGGCTGAACCAGGATATTTTGCGGCCCGATTTGCCCGGCGTGATTGAGCGGGGTTTCTTGCGGCCGCCCTTTATCCAATTTATGTCCTGCAAAAATATTCTCATCGAAGGTATCACCATCATCAACTCCCCTTTCTGGACCGTGAACCCGGAGTTCTGCGAGAATGTAACCATTACGGGTGTTACTATCAACAATCCGCCTTCGCCCAATACCGACGGCATTAACCCGGAGTCCTGCAAAAACGTGCATATATCCAATTGCCACATCAGCGTCGGCGATGACTGCATTACTATTAAATCCGGTAAAGACCGGGCCGGCCGGAAAATGGCAGCACCCGCCGAAAATTATACCATTACTAACTGCACCATGCTGTCGGGCCACGGCGGCGTTGTAATTGGCAGCGAAATGTCGGGCGATGTGCGAAAAATAACTATTTCTAATTGTATTTTCGACGGCACTGACCGGGGTATCCGGATAAAATCGGCCAGGGGCCGCGGCGGCATAGTAGAAGAAATCCGGGTAGACAATATTATCATGAAAAATATTCGCGAGCAAGCCATTGTACTGGATTTGCAGTACGCCAAAACCCAACCCGAGCCGGTATCGGAACGGACCCCGCGGTTCCGGAATATTCACTTCAGCGATATTACCGCCGAGGGCAACCAGGCCGCCTTCCTGAACGGTTTAGCCGAAATGCCCATCGAAAATATTACTTTTAGCAACCTGAATATTCAGGCCAAAACAGGGTTCACCATCAAAGAAGCAAAAAATATTGAGTTTCATAATGTACAGATAAATGCTGCCACCGGACCGGCCATAACCGCCGAAAACGTTAATAATATCGAGATAGAAGGTGTAAAAACTTATTCGCCCCAACCAGGCCTACCGGTAGTTAAATTAACCAATGTGGCGGATGCTTTTATCTATAATTCTTCACCGCGGCCCGGCACCGAAATATTCTTACAACTGACTGGCGATAAAACAAAAAGTATAATTCTGGAAGGAAATAATTTCAGGCACGTAAAAACGCCGGTGTTAAAAGATAAAGAGGTAACCGATTCACCTAAAATGAACGCCTCTAAAATTGCTGTTGAATAAACCTTTTAAATAAAAGTTAAGAAACCTGAAGGTTCAGTTAATATTTCACCAAATTATCCGAAAGCTCCCCGCCTCAGATGAGGAGGGGTTGGGGGTGGTTGATTTACACCATTCAAATTCACCACCGAACTCGACTTAGAAAATTGCCAAAACCCAAGAATTACACTATCCTGAAAAATCCTCCACCACAAATGACCAAACTAAATAAAGCCGGAATTCTTACCTTTTGTTTATTATTCCTAATGCTGGTAAGCAGTTTTGGTCAGTCAGGCCCAAAGCCGGAATTGAAACTCTGGTATACCCAACCCGCCGCCAAATGGACGGACGCCTTACCCATCGGCAATGGCCGCTTAGGCGCTATGGTATTTGCCGGCGTAGAGCAGGACCGTATTCAGTTTAACGAAGAAACCCTTTGGACTGGTGAGCCCCGCAACCATAACCGCGAAGGAGCCGCCGCCTACTTACCTGAAATAAGAAAATTACTGGCCGAAGGAAAACAGGCTGAAGCCGAAAAGCTAGCTAGTGAAAAATTTATGGGCCTGAAAAGCAGTGAGGGTCAACGGGAGGCTTGGTTTAAGAATATGCGGGCTTTTGAAGGCCTGGACGGTAACCCGGCATTAACTAATTACAACGACAGCCAATGGAAAACTTTTCCGGTGCCCACCTACGAAGGCTGGGAAAGTACCGGCATGGAAGGCCTGGACGGAGCCGTTTGGTTCAGAACCACTTTTGATTTACCTGCTAACTGGCAAGGGAAAAACCTGGTACTAAATTTAAACCGCATCCGCGACCAGGATTTTACTTATGTAAACGGTAAACTGGTTGGCTCCACCGATGGCACTGAAAGCCGGAAATATATTATCCCGAAAGAAGTACTGCAGCAGGGCCAGAATATTTTGGCCATCCAGGTTCTTAATTATTTCGATAAGGGCGGTATTGCCGGCTACAAAGATACCTCCCGACCAATTGGAATTTATCCCGAAGGTGCTTCAGAAAAGAACGGAATTTCTTTGGTAAAGGCTTGGAAGTACAAAATTCAAAACGACGAGCCCCCAGCCGTTCCCCGCTTCCAGGCTGATTACCAGCCTTTCGGCGATTTATGGCTAAATTTTTCGGGCCACGGCAATGCCCAAAATTATCGGCGCGAACTGGACCTGACCCAGGCAGCTTCCCGGACCACTTACACCGTAGGCAGCGTTCAGTTTACCCGCGAATATTTGGTTAGTCAGCCCAACCAGGTGATTGCCATCCATCTCACCGCCAGTAAACCCGGCAGTATTAGCTTCCAAACCAGCTTAACCAGCCCGCATAAAAAAGCTGCTACCCGGCGAGTAGACAACCAAACGCTTGCGCTGGCTTTGCAAGTACGCAATGGTGCCTTAAAAGGTGAAAGTTATTTACGGGTAGTTACCACAAAGGGGCAAGCCAGTGTCTCCGAAGATAAAATTACCGTAACCAACGCCGATGCCGTGACTTTGTACTTGACAGCCGGCACGAACTACAAAAATTACAAAGATGTTTCAGGAGACCCGGCAGCACCATGTAAATCAGCACTCGCTTCCATTCAGGAGAAAAATTATGAGCAAATAAGACAAGCTCATATCCGGGAATATCAGGGCTATTTTAACACACTTTCCATTAATTTGGGCCGCAGCGAAAACGAAAAGCTGCCAACCGATAAACGTATTGAGCAGTTTGCGTCATCTGCCGACCCAGCTTTAGCCGCTCTTTACCTGCAATATGGCCGCTATTTGCTTATTTCAAGTTCCCGGCCCGGCACCCGGCCCGCCAACCTGCAGGGTATCTGGAACGATTTACTCACGCCGCCCTGGGGCAGTAAATATACCACCAACATCAACGCCGAAATGAATTACTGGCCGGCCGAAGCCCTGAACTTATCGCCGATGCACGAGCCTTTGTTCGGGATGATTGCGGAGCTGGCTGAGGCCGGAAGGCAAACCGCTAAAGTGCATTACAATGCGCCCGGTTGGGTTTTACACCACAACACCGATTTGTGGCGGGGCACGGCTCCTATCAATGCTTCTAATCACGGCATTTGGGTTACCGGCGGGGCCTGGCTCAGTCAGCATTTATGGGAGCGCTATTTATATACCCAGGATCAGAAATTTCTGAAGCAGGAAGCTTACCCCATTATGAAAGAGGCGGCCCGTTTTTTCAATAATTTCCTGGTAAAAGACCCGAAAACCGGCTGGCTCATCAGCACGCCTTCCAATTCCCCGGAACAAGGCGGCCTGGTAGCCGGACCTACCATGGATCACCAGCTAATTCGGGCGCTTTTCCAGAGCACCATCCAGGCCAGCGAGTTACTGAAAACGGATAAAAGCCTGCGGGATTCTTTAAAAACGAAATACGGCCAGATTGCGCCTAACCAAATCGGGAAGCACGGGCAATTGCAGGAGTGGCTCGAAGATGTAGATGACCCTAAAAATAAGCACCGCCACGTATCGCACCTCTGGGGCGTGCACCCGGGTAACGAAATAAATTGGGATAAAACACCCGAGTTAATGATAGCGGCCCGCCAGTCGTTAATATTCCGGGGCGATGAAGGCACCGGCTGGAGCCTGGCCTGGAAAATAAATTTTTGGGCCCGGTTTAAAGACGGCGATCATGCCGACAAAATGGTAAAAATGCTTATTAGCCCGGCGGCCAAAGGCGGTGGCTCCTACGTGAATTTATTCGATGCTCACCCGCCTTTCCAGATCGACGGCAATTTTGGGGGTGCGGCCGGCATTGGGGAAATGCTGGTGCAAAGCCACACCGGTCTCATCGATATATTGCCGGCTTTACCCTCCGAATTGCCCACCGGCGAAATAAACGGCATCTGTGCCCGTGGCGGTTTCGACCTGAACCTAAAGTGGAATAACGGGAAACTACAGGCCTTGGAAGTGCTCTCCAAAGCCGGCACACCTTGCCAGCTTCGTTACGGCGACAAAACCATCAGCTTTAAAACGAAAAAAGGCCAACGGTATAAACTGGATGCCAACCTGAAACGAATCTAAAATCAAGAAAAATGATTGAAAGCACTCGGCTTTGAGATTTAGAGGGAATAAAATATTGCCTCTAAAAATTTAAGCTGTCACCAATAACAGACATGAAAAGAACCTCTAAAATATGTTTCGGTTGGGCTTTTTGGGCAGCTAATCTCCTGCTTAGTTCCGATTTAAAGGCCCAGGCTTTTGACCAATCGCTGCTGTGCCAGGGGCGCTATTACACCGAAACCGAAGGGAAAGCGGCGCTGGAAAAGTTTGCGGCTACTTACGCCAACCGAAAAGGCTGGGAGAAAAGAGCCGACCGCATTCGCCAGGGCATTTGGGAAGGAGCTAATCTGGAAGGCCTGCCTACCAATATCCCGTTAAAGCCAATCATCCACAGCAAACGTACTTACGATGGGTACACCGTCGAAAATATTGCCTTCGAAAGTTTACCCGGCTTCTTTGTAACCGGCAATTTATACCGGCCATTGGAGCCGCAAAAATCTTACGCCGCCATATTATCGCCCCACGGCCACGGTACTAATCCGCGCTTCAGCGAAGATATGCAGAAGCGTTGTGCTACCCTCGCCCGCATGGGCGCTATCGTACTGGCTTACGACATGGTAGGTACCGGCGATTCGGACCAAACCATTCATAAACATCCGTATGCACTGCAACTGCAAACCCACAACAGCCGCCGGGCCATCGACTTCCTGCTTTCTTTGCCCAACGTAGACCCGAAACGGATTGGCGTAACCGGCGAATCAGGCGGCGGCACCCAGACCTTTTTACTAACGGCTTTAGATAAAAGAATCTCGGTTTCGGTGCCGGTGGTAATGGTATCGGCTTACCATTTTGGTGGTTGTGTGTGCGAGAGCGGCATGCCGATCCATAAAAGCCCCAACCACCAAACCAGCAACGTAGAAATTGCCGCCTTGGCTGCCCCGCGCCCCATGCTGCTTGTATCGGATGGTAAAGACTGGACAAGCAACACCCCGGAAGTAGAGTACCCTTATATCCGCAACGTGTACCGCTTGTACGGCAAAGAGAAATTGGTGCAAAACCATCATCTTCCCACCGAAGGCCATAATTACGGCATTAACAAACGCAAAGGCGTTTACCCGTTCCTGGCACAGCACCTGAAACTTTCCTCAGCCAAAATAACCAATGCGCAAGGCGAAATTGATGAAAGCTTTGTAACCGTAGAAAAACCGGAAGTACTGCGGGTATTTAATGCGGAGCATACCCGGCCAGCTTACGCCGTGATGGGCGACGAATCGGTAACCAAACTCCTGCAGTCTTACGCAAAAACGGCCTCTACCAAAAAGTAACCCTCCTGACGGAACAACCCAAAAGAAATAAAATACATGACGACTGCTACGCTGCCATTATCTATCCACTTTCCCGGAAAATTGGTTTTTGGTAATGGCTCACTGAATAATCTGGCTGAAGAAATAACAAAATTTAAACTGCCCAGGGTTTTCCTGTTAACTATCGAACCCTTGGTTCCGAAACTTCAGGGCCTTATCAGCAGTCTCGAAAGCCAAGGTATAAGCGTAGCCGTAGATACTTCTATTGTGCAGGAGCCCTCTTTTGCTGATTTTAATATTTTGCTGCAGGAAGCAGGCCGGCATAAACCGGATGTGGTAGTGGGAATCGGCGGCGGCAGTGTACTGGATGTAGCCAAACTGGTAGCCGCCCAGCTCGATAATACCCAAACCTTAGCCGAAATAGTAGGAATAGGTTTGCTAAAAGGAAGAAGCAAAAAATTAATTTGTATGCCGGCTACCTCCGGCACGGGCAGCGAGGTATCGCCCAACGCGATTCTGATAGATGATGCGGATAACCAGAAAAAAGGTATTATTAGCTCTTACCTCGTGCCCGATGTGGTATACGTAGACCCATTACTGACCATGAGTGTGCCGCCACAGATTACGGCCGCCACCGGCCTGGACGCCCTAACCCATTGCCTGGAAGCCTACACGAATAAATTTGCCCAGCCTTTTATTGATATGTACGCCTACGAAGGCATGCGCCTGATTGCCGCCCACCTCGAACAAGCCGTGCAGGATGGCTCCAACAAAGAAGCTCGGTCGCAAGTGGCAATGGGTAGTTTGTTGGGTGGTTTTTGCTTAGGTCCGGTTAATACCGCTGGTGTGCATGCCCTCTCCTACCCATTAGGCAGTACTTTTCACCTGCCGCATGGTCTTTCTAATGCGTTGTTGCTGCCCTTTGTGATGGAATTTAATTTGTCGGCCGCTCCCCAACGCTATGCCGATGTGGCACGGGCTTTGGGCTGCCCGCCGGGTAGAACCGATGAAGAAACTGCGCAAAAAGGAATCGAAAAAATCCGGCACCTGATAAAAGCATGCGGCATTCCGGCCCGGCTCCGGGAAGTAAATATTCCCGAAACCGCCATTCCGGAAATGGCCACCGATGCCCTTAAAATTACCCGCTTACTTAAAAATAATCCCCGGCCTATCACTTTAGAAGATGCCATTAATATTTACCAAGCCGCTTATTAAACACAGATGAAACAGCATAAAAAATACCAGGGAATAGTCGTCCCAACGGTTACCCCACTGCGAGAAAATTACCAACTGGACCACGAGGCGGTAGAAAAAATATTTAAACATCTTCGCCGGAACCAAGCAATGCCTTTTATTTTAGGTACCACCGGGGAAGCGGCTTCCTTGCCTTTAAACTTGAAAAAGGAATTTATTCAACTGGCCGGTAAACTTAAACAACCGGGCAGTGTGCTGTACGGCGGCATTGCCTCTAACTGTCTGACCGAATCGGTGGAACTGGCAAAATATTGCTTTGACGCCGGCGTAGATGTGGTGGCCGCCCACCTTCCCTCCTATTACCCGCTGACGGAGAACCAGGTAAAGAAATATTTTGAGCAACTGGCCGACCAGGTTCCTGGACCATTAATTATATATAATATTCCGGCTACTACGCATTATTCCATTCCACTGCAATTAATTGAGGAATTAAGTTACCACGAGAAAATTGTGGGCACGAAAGATTCGGAACGCAGCGAAGAACGTTTGCGGGAATCATTGGCGTTGTGGGCGCACCGTGAAGATTTCAGCCATTTTTTAGGTTGGGCCGCTCAATCCGCGGAGGCCTTGTTTAACGGCAGCGACGGTCTAATACCCAGTACCGGCAATCTGCACCCGGGCTTGTACCACCAAATGGTACTGGCCGTAAAGGCCGGAAACCGGGAAACAGCTTTTGCGCTCCAGAAGCTTTCGGACCGGCTGGGCAATCTTTACCAGGCTGGCCGCACCCTCGGCGAATCTTTATGGGCCCTGAAAGCGCTAATGCAGGAAGTAAACCTTTGCCAACCCCACATGATGCCCCCGCTTCAATCTTTACCGGAGCCGGAAGCTGAGCAGTTACGACAGAATTTTTACGCCCTATTAAACGAAGAAGAAATTAATCTCCAAGAACTCCAAGTACATGTCTAACAAACCTATCATCGGAATTACCATGGGCGACCCGGCCAGCATTGGGCCGGAAATTGCCATTAAAGCCCTCCTGGACGAAAAGATTTACGCCATTTGCCGGCCCCTGCTGGTGGGCGATGCCGGTGTTTTTAACCAAACAATAAATAAACTAGGCCTTAAAGCCCAAATAAATACGGTTTCGGAAGTACAGTCAGCCAGGTTTAAATTTGGAGAGCCGGATGTACTCGACCTGCAGAATGTAAACCTGGCGCAATTAGCTTTTGGCGAAATATCGGCTATGGCGGGTAATGCCTCTTTCGAAGCTGTGAAGAAGGTGATTGACTTGGCTTTAGCCGGAGAAATAGATGCCACTGTTACCGGGCCCATCAACAAAAAATCCATCAACGAAGCCGGCCACCACTTTGCTGGCCACACCGAAATTTACGCGCATTATACCGGAACCCGCAAATACGCGATGCTGCTGGTAGAAGAAAACATGAAAGTAATTCACGTTTCCACGCACGTTTCACTGCGCCAGGCCTGCGACCTGGTAAAAAAAGATCGCATTCTGGAAGTGGTAGATTTGCTGCACCTGGGTATGCAACAGTTAGGCGAAACCAACCTCAAAATTGGCATTGCCGGGCTTAACCCGCACGCCGGGGATTCCGGTTTGTTCGGCACCGAAGACGACGAAGAAATATTGCCAGCCGTGCAGGAAGCGTTGCGCCGCGGCTACGATGTAGAAGGTCCCGTACCGGCCGACACGATGTTTGCCAAAGCAGCTACCGGTTACTATGGCGGCGTAGTTGCCATGTACCACGACCAAGGCCATATTCCGTTTAAGCTCTCCGGCTTTAAGTGGAACGCCCAGAAAAAACAAATGGACAGCGTTAAGGGCGTAAATATTACCATGGGCCTGCCCATTATCCGAACCTCAGTAGACCACGGAACTGCTTTTGAAATTGCCGGTAAAGGCGTAGCCAGTCCGGATGCCATGGTGCTGGCCATCGAATCAGCCGTGCAGTTAGCCCGCCATAAAGTACTGCAAGCCGCTCCCGTATCCGAATGATAGCCGTAGTAGCAGATGATTTAACGGGAGCTGCCGAATTGGGGGGAATCGGGTTGCGCTACAACCTGAAGGTAGAAATCTGTACCCAGGTAAATGCCCAAACAAAGGCCGACCTGTTAATTATTTCTACCGATTCCCGGTCTAAAAATAAAGAGGCTGCCGAAAAGGTAACTGAGAAGGTATTTCGGGAGCTACTACTCTTAAAACCGGAACTCATATATAAAAAAATGGATTCGGTGTTACGGGGTCATGTGCTACCCGAAATACAGGCCCAGATGCGGGCGATGAATTTCCAAAGAGCTCTGTTGGTTCCGGCTAATCCGGCTTTGGGCCGCACCATTACTAATGGCATTTATTATTTACACGGTGTTCCTATTCAGGAGACCAGTTTTTCCCAGGACCCCGAATTTCCGCTTACATCGTCGCGGGTTGTAAATATTTTGCAGTCTGGAGATGAAGTAGTACAGGTACAAAGCTATAACCAACCGCTGCCGGAAGCCAGAATCCTTGTTGGGGAAGTGAGTTCTGCCGATGATTTAAAGGGCTGGGCGCAAAGCTTAGACACTGAAACTGCTTTGGCCGGGGCTTCGGGCTTTTTTACTGCATTGTTAGAATCAAAAGGCTACCTAGCAACTGAGACTACCGTTAGTTCAACCTTAAATCCGGGAAAGCCGGCCCTATTTGTTTGCGGCAGTACTTTTGCTAAAAGTCGGGCTTTGGTTAAGGCAGTGCATGTCAGCGGTGGGCCGATAAGCTATTTGCCCCCAGAATTATTATTAGAACCCAATATTTCTGAAGCGCAGGTAAAATTGTGGGCTGATGAAATAGTCTTTTTAATTCAAACTAACAATCAGGCTATTCTGGCCATTGACCCTGATTCTACTGTTAATATATCGGTTAATGCCGTTACCCTCCGGGATATAATGGCACAAGCAATACAAAAAGTTTTTAAGCAGATTGGATTAACAGAACTTTATTTAGAAGGCGGTTCTACGGCAGCAGCAATATTCGAGCGATTGGGTTTTAACCAATTTTATCCGCAGCAGGAACTGGCACCCGGGGTTATCCGGATGCAGGTTGCAGGCTTGCCAAACCTGCACCTAACCCTTAAGCCCGGCAGTTACGATTGGCCACCCACCGTCTGGAACTTCAACTAACACCCCAACCACCACACCTATGACCACCACCGCCACTTTACATTTTCTAGATTACCTCATTATTTTCCTCTTCCTGGCCGTATCGCTGTATTTTGGTTTGCGGTTTGCCCGGAAACAAAAAACTACCCAAACCTACTTTGCCGCCAACGGCAATATTCCTTCCTGGGCCATTGGTTTATCGCTTTTAGCCACCTTAATCAGCAGTGTTACTTTTCTGGCTTATCCGGGTACCGGTTATTCCTCTAACTGGATTTTGCTAGTGCAAGGCCTGATGGTACCCATTGTACTCCTGGGCACTATCTGGTTTATTGTGCCGCTGTACCGGCGCGTAATTGGCTTAAGCACCTACGAATATTTCGAAAAACGCTTTGGGGCATTTGCCCGGTATTACAGTTCTTTTGGCTTTGTGCTCCGCCAGTTTTCTTCTATGGGCACAGTGTTTTACCTTTTGGCACTGGCTTTAAATAACATGATAGGGGCCAACACCCTGTTGGTGATTTCGGTAGTAGGGGCGGTAATAATTTTATTAACGTTGCTGGGGGGTATTGAAGCGGCAATCTGGCTCGATGTGCTGCAAGGTTTTATGCTGTTTGGCAGCGGCATTGTTTGTTTAAGTATTCTGGTTTTCGCGGTGGACGGCGGTCCGGCTACGGTTTGGGAGATTGCCCAGGAAAACGGACGTACTGGTTTTGGGCCGTATGACCTTGATTTTACCCGGCTTACTTTTGCGGTAATGGCCATAAACGGCGCTTTTTATGCCATTCAGAAATACGGCACCGACCAAACTGTGGTGCAACGTTATTTAACGGCTAAAACCGATAAATCTGCAATCCGGGCTTCTTTGCTGGGCATTTTGCTTACCGTACCAATCTGGACCATGTTTATGCTGATTGGTACGGCACTCTTTGTTTATTACCAGCAACAACCTTTACCAGTCGGCATAAAAGCCGAAGCGGTTTTTCCTTATTTTATCATGACCAAGCTGCCCGTAGGCGTGGTAGGATTACTCCTGGCTTCTATGATTTCGGCGGCAGTTTGCAGTTTAAGCGCCGATTTAAATTGCTTAGCTGCCGTTGGTGTGGAAGATTATTACAAGAAAATCAAGCCCAACCGCCCGGATAAAGAGTATCTGCTGGCCGGCAAATGGATGGTAGTAGTTTCGGGCATTGTGGCTATTTTAATTGCCTCCCTTTACTTAATGGCCGGCGACGAAGGGGTTTTGAGCATGATATTTACGCTGTACGCGATATTTTCCGGGGGGATAGTAGGTATTTTTCTGCTGGGTCTGTTTTCGGCCCGGGCTAACCAGCAAGGGCTTAACATTGGCATCCTGGTTTGTGTGCTGTTCACCGCCTACGCTTTTCTGTCGTCCACGGAAATTGGCATCGGCGAAAATAAATCCCTGCTCCTGGACCTAGGCCCTTATAATTTTACCCATCACAAATATATGCTGGGCGTTTACAGTCACCTGATTGTAATTGGGGTGGGTTATGTGGCCAGTTTGTTTTTCCCGAAACCAATTTTGGATAAAAATCTGCTATATAGTGGTTGGCTCGAAAACCGCCGGGCCGAAAAGAAATTAATTCGAGCAAATAAAGAAGTGGTGGTGCAATAAATTATGAAGTAGCATAACACATTAAGAACAAATTACTTCTAGCTTTATGAGCTCCTTGGAATAAAATTCATTTATTCTTTTATAAATTTAATATTTATATATAAATTAGAGGTTTAACAAAGTAATTATACTTAAACCTAATAGCCACCACTGGTATTTAATTCTCTTCACTTATGAATAAATCATTCCGCCTGGTTTTATTGGCCTTATCGGGAGCCTTGTTACCGCAGAAAGATCTGCTGGCGCAGAATAAAGGCTTGCTAAATAATTCCAAAAGTCCCTATGCCCAATTACGCAACGTTGATATGGTCGATGTAGTTTGGACAAAAGGTTTCTGGGCCGACCGGTTTCAGGTGTGCAAAGAAACTATGGTGCCAAATATTGTGCGGATTTACAAAGACCCCGAAATCAGCCATGCCTTCCGGAATTTTGAAATTGCGGCTGGTCTGGAAAAGGGAACCCACACCGGCCCTTCCTTCCACGACGGCGATTTTTACAAAGTTTTTGAATCAGTAGCGGCCGCTTACGCCGTAACCAAAGACGAAAAACTGAACCAACTCATGGACCAGAGCATTGCGGTAATGGCCAAAGCCCAACGAGCCGATGGTTACCTGCATACACCGGTTATTATCAAGGAAAAATCGCAATCGGCTGAGGCCAAGGTACAGCAGGATAAGTTACTTTTTGAAGCCTATAACTTTGGGCACCTCATGACGGCCGCTTGTGTGCATTACCGGGCTACCGGCAAAACCTCATTCCTGGATGTAGCCAAAAAAGCCACCGATTACCTGTACAACTTCTACAAAAATGCCTCGCCGGAATATGCCCGCAACGCCATTTGCCCGTCGCACTACATGGGTGTGGTAGAAATGTACCGCACTACCCGCGATCCTAAATACCTGGAATTAGTAAAAAAACTCATTGATATCCGGGGTCACGCCGGCGATATTGGCACCGACGACAACCAGGACCGCATTCCGTTCCGGGACATGAAAAAAGTTTCGGGCCACGCCGTAAGAGCTAATTATTTGTTTGCTGGTGTAGCCGATGTTTACGCTGAAACCGGCGACAAAACCTTGTTGTCGACGCTGGATTTGATGTGGAACGACGTGGTGAACCGGAAAATGTACGTTACCGGTGCTACGGGCTCTTTGTACGATGGCGTATCGCCGGACGGCACCGCTTACAAACCCGATACCGTACAGAAAGTACACCAGGCCTACGGCCGCGATTACCAGTTGCCTAACTTAACCGCCCATAACGAAACCTGCGCCAATATTGGCAATGTGCTCTGGAATTGGCGGATGCTGCAGCTCACCGGCCAGGCCAAATATACCGATGTAATGGAATTAGCCCTCTACAACAGCGTATTGTCGGGTATTAGCCTCGATGGTACCAAGTTTTTATATACTAATCCCCTTAGTTTCTCCGATAAACTGCCTTTCAGCCAGCGGTGGTCGAAGGACCGGGTGGGCTATATTAAAAAATCGAACTGTTGCCCGCCCAACGTGGTGCGCACTATTGCCGAGTTAAATAATTACGCTTACAGCATTGCCGATAAAGGTGTTTATTTTAACCTGTATGGCGGCAATACCCTCAACACCAAACTAAAAGATGGCTCGGTGGTAAAACTTACCCAGGAAACCAATTACCCCTGGGATGGCAATATTAAAGTAAACTTGGAGCAGGTTCCTAATAAAGCATTCTCGCTTTTTATGCGGATTCCGGGCTGGGCCAATGGGGCCAAAATTCTGGTAAACGGCAAACCTTATACCCAAACCAAATTTACCGCCGGCGAATACGCCGAGTTGAATGGCAAATGGAAAAAAGGTGATAAAATAGAATTAACCTTACCTATGGAAGTAAAACTGCTGGAGGCAAACCCGCTGGTAGAAGAAACCCGCAATCAGGTAGCCGTAAAGCGTGGCCCAGTGGTTTATTGCGTTGAATCGGTGGACATGGGTAGTCAGGATATTTTCAAAGTAACCATTCCGGCCGATATTCAGCTTACTCCTAAACTAACCAAAATCCAGAACAGCGACGTGATGAGTTTAGAAGGCACCGCCAAATTGGTACAAACGGGTGACTGGAAAAATCAGTTGTACAAAGAAGTAAGCCGGGATAATAAAACCACTCAGCTAAAATTAGTACCCTACTACACCTGGGGAAACCGGGGCCATTCTGAAATGTCGGTTTGGATGCCGTTGAGCCGGTAATAATACCTATAATGCTTCAGTTCTGCGCCTGAGGCAATTAAGCCTCGGAGGGTATATGGCGCGGGCGTCCTCGCCCGTGTCTTCTTCTGCCGGCCTCTGGCCGCTATCGTTAGTGCATAATACTTAGCCGGTTGTTTAAAGCGGCCAGAGGATTATAAAGTAGCATAAATTATTGATAAACAATATTATGCAAAATAAAAATATAAATTAGAAAACGAAAAAGGGACTTTATATGATTAAATATTTTGTTTGTAATTAAAACATAAACCCTTCTATTGGAGATTAATAGTTAGCTTAGAACTTCAAAATTTCATTCTTACTGATAAATCAATTTTATCAAAATAATACTTTAACTCTAAATTTCCTATATTACTACGCCCTTTATTAAAATCTTTTAAAATATCTAGAAAGTTACTTCCAGCATCTTTATTAACTATTGAATTTATTAGAAGTTTATCTTCTCCTGTTTTTCCATCAAAATCATAAAATTTCTTTCCATTAAAGCGAGGATATAGATAATTATTATAAAAATTCAATAAATGAACTTCTAAGTCCATTAACTCCCATTCTACCTCTTTGCTAATATTAGGCTGAATTATTTTAAAGAACTCTTCTTGAAGTTGTGAAATTGATAATTGTTTACACTTTAAATTCTCATAAAAATTATTATGAATTATTTTAATATAAATTAAAAACAGGTATACAGTTGGTACAACATAATTATTGATATTAAAAGTCCTTAAAGCTAATCTTGCAAGGGCGAAAATCTTTTCCTGTTGTCTTAGAGGAATAAATGCATTCGTAAAAAGTAACTTGCATATTCTTAAAAAGCTTTCTTTATCAGATTTTAGCTCGGGATACTTTTTCCTCTCTGAAGAATTGAAAAACTCATCGAATTCGAAGTATTCATATAAGTAGGTATAAAATAGATCATTTTCAGGTTCTGGAATCGAATATTCAATATCAATAAACCGTCTTAAATATTCGTCAGCGTCAATTCTATCGCTCCCATAAACACCCCGGATAGCATTTCCAAGTTGCGTTTTATCAATGGATAGAATAAAAATAATGTTAGAGACTGAAAAGAAATGCTTTATCTGTTCTAAAATTGATACCGCATAATCTGGCCGGCAACGGTCAAGTTCATCCACAATAAAAATTAATGGCTTCTCCTCATTGGTATTTGCAATAAACTTTGATAAACTATCTCGAAACTCTGAAATGCTTCTTTTCTTTTTTGCATATTCATTGACATCATGTTCAAAAACGTCTGCTATCCCCTTGGTTACACCAAGAAAAGCATCTTTAATCCCTTCAGTATTAATATATCTATCTGCAATTGCTTGGGCAATAATTGGAACAAGGTGTTTAGATAATATTGCAGCTTTCTTTAAAGTATTCTTAAATTCTGGTTCATTTGATACATTCGTTAATGCTTTCAATTCTCCCATTAAAGCCGTTAAAGGATTGTTCTCAAAATCATTTTCCCAAGCATTAAAATACACTGTTTGATAATTATTGTCTTTTAATTCCTGCTCCCACATTCTTACAAATGTAGTTTTACCTGTTCCCCATTTATTGTTTATTGCTAAAACGAACCCTTGTGAATAAGAATCTATCAAATCAGTTAAAACACTTGCATACTTCTGCCTATCTAACTTGCAATTTGAGAATGGATTCCCAGGGGTTACTTCTAATTCATAATGTTTTAGGGCCATTTTTAAAGTTCTAATATTTTAATGCCTGTGACTTAACTAAGGTTTCAGAAGATGTATTTAATTATCTTTAATTACTTTACCGTATTACCCTTTTTAGAATTTCAAAATGTCTAAAGCAGCAAGAATGTATTCTAATTTTTTTCTATTACGGTTATCTAAATGAAAAACTATTACTTTCTTAAATACAAAATCTTGGTCATGGGAATGAAGTTACTTTATTTTTAAGTTTATTTAAACAAAAATGCCCGGATTACCGGGCATTTTTGGTTTAGGAGCACGCCTAATATTTTCTATTTAGCCAAAGCTGGTTCTACCATAATCTTAGGTTTAGGATTCACAACAGAATGGCTACCCAGCGCCTTTTGCCAGCCCAAGTAATATTTTTGCACTTGGGGTTGCATTTCGCCGGGGTTAACCTGGGTTTTAGTAGTATTCAGGGTTTTTAGTTGTTCAATATTCTGGAAAATACCCGCTTTTAATCCGGCTAAATACGCTGCTCCCAGCGCCGACACCTCCGGCATCACTATTTTTACCACTGGTTTTTCTAGTAAATCAGCCAGAAACTGAACTACAAAATTATTAGTGGTAATACCACCATCTACCATTAAAGCGGCCAAATCAATGCCGGCATCCAGTTCCATGGCCTGAATCACATCTTTAATCTGGTACGGGATAGATTCCAGCGCGGCTCTTACAATATGGTTTTTATTACAATCAAAAGTAAGCCCCGTAATGGAAGCTTTCCGGCTCATATCCCAATGCGGCGCGCCCAATCCGCTGAAAGCCGGCACCAGGTAAACGCCGTTATTATCCGGCACCGCTTGCGCCATGGCTTCGGTTTGCCGGCTATCGGATAATATTCCCAACTCATTTTTCAGCCACTCAATGGTAGCGCCGCAGGTTACTATTACGCCTTCCAAAGCATAATCAACCCGCTCTTCGGTGCTCCAGCAAATAGTCGTAATCATGCCCCGGCCCGAGAGCTTTGGTTCCTCTCCAATATTCATCATAATAGAAGAACCCGTACCCATGGTAGCCTTAGCCGTGCCGGGTGCAAAACAGCCCTCACCGAAGGCCGCCGCGTGCGAATCGCCAATCATACTGGTAATCTTTATTGGTTCCGGCAACAAGCCCCCAAAATCAGTTTCTCCGAAAAGAGCAGCGGAGGGTTTAGGTTCGGGCAAATTCAGACGGGAAAGGCCAAATTGCGCCAATAGCTCCTGATCCCAGGTAAGTTCCGAAAGATTAAAAAACAGCGTACGCGAGGCATTGGTATAATCGGTTAAATAACTTTTACCTCCTGTTAATTTGTAGAGCAGCCAGGTATCGATGGTACCAAAAAAAGCTTTACCGGCATCTATGGCTTCCCTTACAGCAGCAATATTTTCGTAAAGCCAGATAAGTTTGGTGCCGGAAAAGTAAGGGTCGATAATTAATCCGGTTTTTTGCCGTACTGTCTCAGTTAATCCCTGTTGGGTTAGGCGCTCACAAATATTAATGGAACGTTTGCATTGCCACACTACCGCATTATATAACGGCGTTCCGGCTTCGTCCCATACCACAAAAGTTTCGCGCTGGTTAGAAATGCCAATCGCCTGAATATTACTTAACTCCTCTCCCTGCGCCGTAAATTGCGTAAGACATTGCCCCACCGATTGCAAAACGTTCCGGTAAATTTCTTTGGGTTGTTGCTCTACGTGCCCTCCTTCTGAATAATAGGTTTTCAGAGGTTCGGAACCACGGGCAACTACTTTTCCTTCGACATCAAATATCAGGGTTTTGGTACTGCTGGTGCCCTGGTCGATGGCCAGGATATAAGAGCTTTTCATTGTATTTGATATTTATATATCACCTACCAAATAATAATAGAGAGACATTATTTTAGTAAATAGAACAACCGGAAAATTACAGGTCTGGTTAACCTTAGAATATTTCAGAAGGATTAAGCAGTAATTATTCTGATTTAGAATTGGCTTTATCGATAATTACCGCCAGTAAAATAACTAGGCCTTTAACTACCTGCTGCCAGAACGGCGAAACGTTTAACAGCACCAGCCCATTATTCAGGACCCCGATGATAATGGCTCCTTGCACCGTACCCAGAATACTGCCCCGGCCACCCGACAAAGACGTGCCGCCGATTACCACCGCCGCAATCGCATCTAACTCATAACTAATACCAGCGTTGGGTTGGGCCGAATCGAGGCGGGAAGTAACAATAATGCCCCCTATAGCTGCTAAGCCGCCGGCTATGGCGTACACCGTAGTTTTTACTTTGTTTATGTTAATACCCGAAAGGCGGGCGGCACTTTCGTTGCCCCCAATGGCGTATATGTAGCGGCCCAACCGGGTTTTGTTCGTTAAAATAACAGCCATCACCACAATTACGCCGGAAATCCAGACCGGAACCGGAATACCCAACAACCAACCAGTACCGATGTAAGCAAAATCAGCTCCTAGTCCCGAGATTGGAAAGCCTTTTGTATACAACATGGTTAAACCCCGGGCAATGGTGAGCACGGCCAAAGTTGCCACAAAAGGCGGAACCTTAAACCGGGTAATGGTCCAGCCGTTAAAAGTGCCCAGCAAAGTACCCGTCAGCATTCCGGCCATCACCGCCCCTAGCAAAGTAAAGCCAATAAATAAATCCTGCGACGGCAACTCAATCCCAAACTTTAGTAAGCCTGCGGTAATAGCCCCGCAAAGCGCCAATACCGATCCCACCGATAAATCGATACCAGCCGTGAGTACCACCAAGGTCATGCCAACCGAAATACAAATATTTACGGAGATTTGCCGCATCACATTCCAGCCGTTTGCCACGGTCAAAAACTTATCCGATAGCAGACTAATAATCAGGCATAAAATAAAGAGGGCAATTAAAGACTGAAACTTTACGAGGTATTGGCTGTACGAACTAGATAAGGCTGAAGCCTTTAGGGATGGGGTCTGGACCTGGGCTTTTTCCTCTTTTACAAAAACTTTAGGGCTCATAGTGGTGGCTTAGTTAAATAGTGTTGGGAATGGCCGCTTTCAAAATGCCATCTTCAGTAGCCTCTTCTATCGCGAATTCGGCGGTCAAACGGCCTTCGGCCATCACCAGAATGCGGTCCGAAACCGATAATATTTCGGGCAATTCCGAAGAAACCACAATAATGCCCAGGCCGGCATCGGCTAACTCCTGGATTAGCTTATAGATTTCGCTTTTGGCGTTAATATCAATGCCGCGGGTAGGTTCGTCGAGTAATAAAATCTGGGGTTTAGTAGCCAGCCATTTGGCCAGCACAATTTTTTGCTGATTGCCACCGCTCAAGTTACCGGCCGTTTGTTTCTCCGATGAGGTTTTGATTTTTAACTCGCGGATATATTTCTCTGATAGGTGTAATTCTTTGCGATTATTTAAAAATCCCGCGTCTTCTAAATCCGCCAGGGTAGTCAGGCAAATATTGGTTTGCACGTCCAGACCTAATACTAATCCGTCTTTTTTCCGGTCTTCCGGTACCAGGGCCAAGCCGGCTTTGATGGCCTCGCCTGGCGATTTTAGCTTTACCGGCTGTTGGCAGATAGTTAGCTGGCCGCTGGAAAGTTTGGGGTGCAAGCCAAAAACAGTTTCCAGCAATTCGGTTCGTCCGGCTCCCATTAACCCAAAAAGTCCCAATATTTCGCCTCGGTGCAGCGTAAAAGAAATTGTTTTTAGCAGGTTCTGGTCTTTCCGGACCGGGTGCTTTAAACAAATATTCTCCAGGGTAAGCAGTTCCTTTCCCTGGTTGTTGTTTGTTTTCTTGCGGCTGATAATAATTTCGCGACCTACCATTTTTTGGATAAGTCGTTCCTGGCAAACATCCTTCATTTCGCCGGCTTCAATGCACCGGCCGTCACGTAGTACCACAAACCTGTCCGCAATCCGGAACAGCTCATCCAGTTTATGCGACACATAAACAATGGCTTTATTTTCGCGTTTGAGGTCCTCGATAATACCAAACAAAACCTCTACCTCGCTATCGCTAATGGCCGAGGTGGGTTCATCCATAATGATGACCTCCGATTCGTCCAATAAGGCTTTGGCAATTTCCACCACCTGCTGCTGCCCTACTTTCAACTCACCAACCAGCGTGTCGGGCGCTACTTCCAGCTTTAATTTATGCAGCAGCAATTGGGTCCGGCGCCGCATTTCCTTTTGGTTAAGGGTACCCCAGTTGGTAATAATTTCGCGACCCAGGAATATATTTTCGGTGATACTTAAATACGGCACCAAGTTTAGCTCCTGGTGAATAATGGCAATTCCGGAACGTTGCGCTTCACGCGGATTAGCAAAATTAACCAACTGGCCCCGGAACAAAATACGGCCTTCGTAATCCGGATAAACTCCCGACAAAATTTTCATCAGGGTAGATTTACCCGCGCCGTTTTCGCCGATCAGGGCCGTCACCTTACCCGCCTCAATTTCCAGGCACACGTTTTCCAGCGCAACCACGCCCGAAAATTTTTTGGTTATATTTTCTGCTACTAACAATTTTTTTGTGGTGATTTTAAGTAGTGGTGGTGGCTTTAGTCTGTTTGGTATTCTAGCTAATCATAAATATTCATTTGTCTTTTACCATCCCTTTATTCAGGCGCCATTTCGTTGTATTTGAATTATTTTAGCAGCACCATAAATTTAATCCCGCACCAGTTTTAGCGAAACCGGAATAACTTCAATCTCGTCTAGCCGCAGGTGGGCCTGGTTTAACTCAATAGCCCCGGTAAACGCTACCACGTCGCCTTTTTTAGCCTGGGCCCGGAACGGCGGTATTATTTCGGTGCGGATTTTCTTATTCAGTTCGGCCGAAACATTATTCATATCCATGGTATTGCTGAAGTCGTTGATACTCAAAATCCCCAGGGCATCCCGTACCGCATTGCCGTAAACAAACTCGGTGGCTATTTTCACATCCTTGCCTACCGAATCCGGAAGCAGTGTCACAGAAATATCGTTTTCATTAATAGCTGTTATTTTCCCTTCGCCTTTTATTAAAAAGTATCGCAGGTTGCCGATGCCCAAAGCATGGGAATAATTTTTGAAAGCGTTCTCTTTTTCGGATTTAAGCAGCGTCAGCAGTTCCGGCAGATTGTTGGCTTTGGTTAAGCCGGGGGTTAGTTTTTCTTTCCAGAAAGTTTGGGCATAAGCGGCTGCATCAAATTTACCGACAGTAGAAGCGGCTTTTACCTCGCTTAGCTTTTTGATGTAAACCGAGTTATAGCCAACAACCAGGAGCAGGATAAGAGCAACGGTATATTTTATTACTTTCTTTTGCATAGCTCTTAGTTTTTGGCTACTTCCAGGTAATCCGAAACATTTTGCTGGTTAACCATTTCCACAGCCACCGGCATCTTTTTCGGGAAATCCCGTTTGCCTTTAAAATATTCATCGGCAAAGGTGGCAGCGGTCTGGGCCATTACTTTCGGGTATTGCATACCGGTAGCCACAATTTTTCCTTCCTTAATAGAACCTACTACATCCTGGGCCCCGTCGAAACCAAAAACTTTAACTTTGTTCGCCAGTCCGGCCGCTACCAGGGCCTGGTAAGCGCCCATAGCCATGGCATCGTTGCCGCAAAAAACCGCAGTAATATCGGGGTTGGCCTGCAAAATAGATTCCAGCACTTCCATCGCTTTGTTCCGGTCGAAGTCGGCGCTTTGCTGGGCTACCATTTTCAGGTCGGGGTAATTATCTACCACACTGTGAAATCCTTTGGAGCGGGCCCAGGTATTGTTATCGCCTACCAGCCCCAACAGCTCCACGTATTTGCCCTTTTTATTCATTTGCTGCACAAAATACTTCCCAATGGTTACGCAACCCGAATAACTATCCGATAAGATTTGAGAAGTGGCGGCTTCCGGCGAATTTACTTCCCGGTCCATGCAAAAAACCGGCACCCCGGCTTCTTTCGCTTTCAGCACATTTACAATAGAACCATCGGCATCGGTAGGGTTAAATAATACGGCGCTAAAACCGGAGGCAATGGCATTCTCGAAATGGTCGGTTTCTAAAGCGGTGTTATTCTGGGAGTCGAATATTTTAGCTTCGTAGCCCAAAGCGCGCGCTTTTTCGGCGGCGGTTTCGGCCAGTACCACAAACCAAGGATTATTTAGGGTAGAAATAATAACGGCTATTTTCTTCGGCTCATCGCCCCCATTTTTCTTACCACAGCTTCCCACCACCAAAAGGGTGAGTAACAACGAAAGCAGGATGGTTAATTTATTTCTCATATTTTCCGCTTAAAATTAATCAGGGAAACACCGTCACAATTACCCGCTGGTAACGGGTTAGCGCTGGTTTACCGTTATCGGTTACTGCCAGTATAATGTGCAGCGTATCGGGTTGGGTAACTTTTGGAGCCACGAAAGAGGCCTGCTGGCTCTTATTATCTTTGATGGCTAAGGCATCTTTGGCTTTGTAGGTCCCGGCTTCGCCGTAAAAAATCCAGTTATAAGTTAAGGTATTTTTATCCGGATCGGAAGAACCAAGGGCGCTTAAATTAACGGTTTCGCCGCTTTTGGCTTTTCGTTCGTTAGCATGCGCCAGCACTGCTTTGGGCGGATGATTGGCTTCTTTGTAAGGTTTTACGGTCCAGTCGATGCGGGCGGCAAAATCGTTTTGGTAAGCTTCGCGCCAGCGCCAGATGGTAGCCTTGTTGCTGGTATGGTAGTTACCGTCTACGCCTAATACTTCATCTACCGCGTCGGTCCATAAAGGCCGGGTTTCGGGTTCGTAAAACCATTTTTGCGTGCGGGGCAAATAATATTCGTAACGGCCGCCCCAACTACCGTAATCCGGGTGCTCCGGGTTACTCAGGCCATTGCTTATTAGACCCAGAAAAGACGGCGTGTCACCTTCCATCAGAAACTTGGTAAAAGGATGCTGGGCGCCCAGCGGTCCGTGATTTTTGCGGATGTTTTCATCTAACCAGGGATTATCTACGATACTGAAATCGGCACCCACAAAACGACCGTGAAATTTATCGCCGCTAATGCCGCTCCAGGTAGCATAATGGTAAGCCCCGGCCGCATGATACCCCGGACTAGCCACAAAAAACAAATTAGGGAAGGTTTTGCGGAGCCAGGGGCCGGTGTCATCCTGATCCGAAATGGTATACACCCGGAGCTTCGAGACAAACTGTTCTACTTCGGCGGGGGTGCGGGTCATTTTCACTTTCCAGAGGGCCTGGGCCAGACAGTTAGCGCCACCCCAAATAGGTATCCAAATAGGCCGATCATCTTTTTTATCTACTGCCGCAATTATCAGCTCCGAGCCTTCCGAATCTTTCCCTTGGCCCACAGCCCCCATGCCGTAACCCGCATATCCTTTTTTAATAATGCTGTTTAAATAAGCTGCTTCGGGGAAGCCTTTTTCGTGCAATAATAAATTTTTCCGAACCTGACCGTAAGCTGCCACAATTTCTTTAATCCGTTCCGGGGCAACCCGGTCTTTCTGGTGCACGGAGGTAGTAGCAACCAGCCCCTCAATATCCCACTGGTTGGAGTAAGTGAGGAAACGAACCATCGATTGCGCATCATCCGGTTCATTTTCGATATCGGTTAAAACCAGCACCCTGAGTTTCTTATCCGTTCCCTGCGCTTTGGTAAGAACCGGGAAAAGAGCAATCAGAAGAAAAAAGGTGCTGACTAGAAATTTCATAGGACTAATATTTGGAAAGGATTAATGCTTTTGCTTTAATATTTTCAAAGCGGTATCGGCAATACCACTTTCGGACAGGCCGTAATGGTTGAATATTTCGTTTTGGGAACCGGTAACCGTATACTCATCCGGGATGCCCATAATTTTAAAAGGATTGTGGTAGTTATGCTGCAATAGGAAGGATGCGCAGGCTTCGCCCAAACCGCCGTAAACACTGTGTTCTTCTACCGTAATAATGGGATTTCCATTAGCAGCTACCCGGGCCAGCAACTCGTAATCGAGCGGCTTGATGGTGTGCATACTAATAACCATGGCTTGAATATTATAATCCTGCTCCAGCTTTTCGGCCGCCTGCCAGGCTGGGTACACCGTTTCGCCGGTGCCGATAATAGTTAAATCTTTTCCTTCCCGAATAATCCGCCCTTTACCAAAATTGAAAGAATTATCAATATCAGCTGGTAGGGCTGGCATTACTTTTTTGCCGAACCTTAAATAAAACGGATGATTGCTAGTAGCGGCCTGGGCAATAGCTTGTTCGGTTTCGAAATTATCGGCGGGAGCCACTACGGTAATATTATTTACAGCGCGCAAAACCGCAAAATCGTGGAGGCTGTGGTGTGTGGAGCCTAAGGCGCCGTAGCTCACGCCGGCACTAATACCGATTAATTTAACCGGGTTATCGGAATAAGCGACATCGTTTTTGATTTGCTCTAAAGCCCGAGCCGTTAGGAAACAAGCCGGGGAAACGGCAAATACCTTTTTGCCTGCCGAGGCCAATCCGGCGGCTACGCCCACCAGGTTTTGTTCGGCTATGCCAATTTCTACTATTTGCGCCGGATATTTCTGACCGAACGGCCCTAACTTACCGGAACCCCGCGAATCGCTGGTGACCACCACAATATCTCTATCGAGTTCTGCGAGGTTTTGCAGCGTGCCGGAAAAAACCTCCAGGTTGGCTTTATCGCTTACTAAAACGTTATCAATAATTGCTCCCACTCTTTAATCGTTATAAAAGTTTTACTTTTGGCTGTTGACCACGCTAAATGCCAGCCATAATTAGATGGTTATTGAACCTAAATATTTACTATGGAAAGCTGTTTAACCCGACACGACTTGTTTTTTTAGAGAGCCGCTACTGCATTGTCTAATTCCTCAATAGCTTGGGCAAATTGCTGCTTGTTCGGAACACCGTGATGCCATTTGAGCTCATCTTCCATGTAGCTGATGCCCTTGCCTTTTACCGTATGCGCAATAATTAAACTGGGTTTGTCCTCCGTAAAAGGCAATTCGTCCAGGGTTTCCTGCAGCATTTTAAAGTTGTGGCCGTCTACGTGGCGCACGGCCCACCCAAAGCTTTCGAATTTCTGGTCAATTGGGTCGGTATTGCAAACATCACTGGTCCGGCCGGTAATTTGTAATTTGTTGTGGTCGATGATGGCCGTGAGGTTATCCAATTTGTAGTGAGCAGCCGTAAGCGCGGCCTCCCAGTTCGAGCCTTCCGGCAATTCGCCGTCGCCCAACAGGGTAAATACCCGGTAAGCTTTTTTATCCATTTTGGCGGCTAGCGCTGTACCCACACTGATGGGCAAACCGTGGCCCAAAGCGCCGGTATTTTGTTCTACTCCGTTTACTTTGCGCGTAGGGTGACCAATGTAATGCGACTTGTACCGGCACAAGGTTTCCAAATCTGACTCCGGGAAAAAACCTTTATCCGCCAGTACCACAAACAAAGCCTCTACACAATGACCTTTGCTTTGGATGTACCGGTCGCGGTCCGGCGATTTAAAATTATCCGGACCTACGTTTAGGGTGTGATTGTACAGCACATTCAGAATATCGATACAGGATAAGCTACCGCCGGTATGGCCGGCATTGGCCCCGTAGATATATTTAAGAATATTTTTCCGGTACCCGATGGATTTTAAGGCTAGTTCTTTTGGCGTCATTTACGATATTAATTAAAAGGCAATCCGGAAAAAATCAGTTAGTGTGCTGATAAACTTCCCAACCCATGTAATTTTCTAAAGCTTCTTTTAAAATGTCGGCGGTTTTAGAGGCATTCATTACCACGTGATGTTCAAACCCGTTGCGGCAAACGTATTGCATCAAACCCTGCAGGTTATCTATTTTGGCTACCGCCCGGTTGCCGAAGGTTTTTAAATCGTCGTCGGTTAGCATGCCTTCACCTACGTAGGCTTTAATAATGCCTTTGGTATCGTCGGTACTGATGCGGCCATAGGTAAGCGGCATAGCCGGGGTCCGGCCATCCAAAGCGCCGTAGGTATTTTCCACGCCTACCGTTGTGCCCAGAATAGGCGCATTACTGATTTGAATATCGGGCAGGAAAGATTTGGCCCAGTTGCCGCAATGAAACAGCACGCATTTTTCTTCGTCGTCGGCGTAATTATTATTCCAGTCAACCAAAGCACTCGGCGAGCCGGAGGCCAGTTGCATGGCGTACATACTGAGGGTGCCGGTAACGTCTACTTCGCAGGCACTGGGCAGCATGTTTTCGCTCATCATGCTCATGCTGGTACACACATTGCAGCCGTAGTTTTTCTGCAGCGAAGTCCAGCACTGAATAGCCGTGGCATCCAGGGCGTGTTCTTCCATAAAGTTCGCCAGTACCGCGTCCAGTTTCGCAATTTGTATTAGGGCATCGGGTGGTGTAAGGCCCGTAGAAGTATAAGCTTTAATTTTATCCAGCCGTTCTTTTACAATGCTATCGTCTTTCGTCAGGCGATTGGCATGGCCTAATATTTCGGATAAATCCACGGTAGTAACCGAAATGCCATGGCGTTGCAATATTTTTTCGCTGTAACGCACGGTATTAAAAGCGCCCGGACGAGCACCTACTGCCCCTATTCGTACGTTGCGCAAACCTTTTACCACCCGGCAAACCGCCACAAAGTTGAGTAGGTCCTGCGTAAAGGTTAGGTCGTTCAGGCGCACCACGTGTTTGGTGGTAAGGGAATATTTAATGCCGTATTGGTATAAGTTGTTGCAAACCGATATTTTGCCGCACCAGGCATCGCGCCGGCGGGCCACATCCAGTTTATCTAAATCATCGGGGTAAGCTTGTATTAAAACGGGCACGTTCAGGCCGGCCATTTTCAGCGTTTCGGCTACGCCTTTTTCGTCGCCGAAATTGGGCAGCACCACTAGCACCCCGGCAATTTCATCGGCGTGCTGTTTAAACAGGCGGGCACATTTCTGCGCTTCGTGAAAAGTTTCCACCCCACCTAATTTTGAATCTAACGCATCCAACAAAATCGGCCGGATATTTAACTTTTGCAGCGTTTCGATAATTTCAACGCGGGCTTCTGCTACCAATCTGTCCGGAAAAAAATCACGATTACCAATAATGACACCTAAACTAATGCTCATACTATGTGTTTGCTCCTGTATTTGTGCGAAGGATAATTTTTTAATCTGCTATTATTAATTCAATATCGTGCTCCCGAAACAAATTTTTATGCTCATCGGTAATGCCCGTATCGGTAACTATATAATTAATGAGCGAAAGCGCACCGAGGCTCGCAAAGGCACTCTTGCCAATTTTAGTTGAATCGGCAACCAGGTAAGTAGTTTCGGCTGCCTCAATCATGGCTTTTTTTACTACCAAATCGCTGATGCTCGGGTAAGTCAGGCCGGCTTTGAGCGATATACCCGCCGTAGCCAGGAATAATTTCTGCACGTTTAACCCTTCAAAAAAATCAGCGGCTTTCTGGCCCGTCAGCGATAAAGTAGGGGGCTTAAATTCGCCGCCGGTCATTACAACTTCAATTCCCGGTTGGGCTCCCAACAGCAAAGCAATATTTAAAGCGTTGGTAATTACGGTTAAGTCCTTTATGCCTTTTATCTGCTTTGCAATCTCGGTAGTGGTCGAACCCGAATCCAGAATAATGGTATCGCCGCTGTGGATAAATTCTAAGCACTTTTTGGCAATCAATTCTTTTTTATCCAGGTTATCCTGGTGTACCAGCGAAATAGCCCGCACCTGGTTTTCCATATCTTTTAAGAAGCCACCACCATGTTCCCGCACCACCAAACCACCTTTCTCCAGTTTCTCAAGGTCCTGCCGGATAGTCACTTCGGTTACTTTAAAGATTTTGGCCAGATTATTTACTTTCGCGGAACCATCTTCTTTTAATAATTCCAGAATTTTTTCTCGTCGTTGTTTCGCCATCATAGGCTTTCAAAAATTTAGCGGTTATTTTTTATCTAATATATAAATATCAAGACAAAAGTAAACAAACCATAACAAACGAAAAGCTTTAAACCAACGCCTCAAATATAAATAAAAAAGATTAACATTTACGTTTATTTTCTATTTTTTTCGAATTAATTACCTAAAGTCAATATTTTATATAATATTTAAGATTTAGACAATAAATTATTTTCGAATAATAATTTTTACTTTCTAAAATTTTATTATTATTGTCTTATATAAAATATGATTTTATTATTTATTAGTAAAATTTACTTAATTATCGAATAATTATTTACAAAAAAGCAGGATTTATAAAAAATTCGAAAAGATGAAAACCCTGGATCTTGTTTTAAAAGCTGTTGCCTTTCTTTTGTTGGTGGCAATTTATTTTCCTACTTCTGCCGCTAAACCCCGGGTTATCGTTAGCACCGATATTGGCGGCACCGATCCGGATGATTTTCAGTCTTTGATTCATTATCTGATGTATGCGGACAAGTTCCAAACCGAAGGCTTGATTTCCTCGCCGTACGGAGAAGGCCGCAAAAAACACATTCTGCAAATCCTGGACTTGTACGAGCAAGATTATCCAAAACTTAAAGCCCATACAAAAGACTTTCCTTCGGCCGACGAATTACGGGCGGTAACTAAACAAGGAGCCTTAGACCGGGCACCTGGCAAAGGCTGGAGTAAACCGAGTGAAGGATCTCGTTGGATTATAGAATGTGCCCGGCGCAAAAGTTCTCAGCCGTTGTGGGTTTTGGTGTGGGGCGGCATCGATGATTTAGCGCAGGCTTTACACGATGCCCCGGATATTACAGATAAGCTGCGGGTTTACTTTATAGCTGGGCCAAATAAAAAATGGAGCGCCGACGCTTACCAGTACGTGGCTCAGAACTTTCCGAACCTTTGGATGATAGAAGCCAACTCAACTTACAGCGGTTGGTTTCTCGATAATAACCAGGAAGGCGATTTGGGGAATGAAGCTTTTTACGAAAAATTTATTCGGGGTAACGGCGCCATGGGCAAGGACTTTGGTAATTATTATAAAGGCTCCCTTAAAATGGGCGATAGCCCTACGGTAACTTACCTGCTGCAAGGCGACCCTGAAAAACCGGCTAATCCAAATTGGGGCGGCAGTTTTGTACCATTAAAACACAGTTCCCGCCGCATTTATAATCGTCAAACCACGCTAGCCGACCAGGTGCCCGTGTATGCGGTGGTTGAATGGGTAATGCAAGGTCCGGACCAGAGATCTGCGCACGACAAGCCCGTATTGTGGCTGGAAACAGAAAACCAAAAATTCGAAGGTTATTACGAAGGGAACGGCAAGTACCGCGCCCGCTTTGTTCCGAAAAAGGTGGGCGAATGGAGCTATGTAATTAGCAGTCCGGTAGCAGCCATAAACGGGCAAAAGGGCCAGTTTACCAGCATTGGCCCCTGGCCCGGCCAGAAACACGCCGATGATATTGCGCCGCTTAACAAGTGGTGGAGCGACAACCCCGACCCTGCTCTATTTATGGGTACCAGCCAGGGTGCCCTCACCATAGGCCGTTTCCGGGAAGCATTTCTGCAGGACTGGGCCAAAAGATTTGCCTGGCTGAAATAATACCCGACGAACTTCTTCTCTTAATATTTAGCTGTTTACCTGTAATCTTAATCAGACTAAATCAGACTAATACTTTAAAGTTACATCATTAAAATTTCGTTTTGCAATAATTTCATTAGTTCTGTTAGTTAGATTTTTTTTCAATCGCCTAACCTTGAATTGCCCCTGACTTCAGTCAGGCGTTACCAAAAACCCGAGGCTAAAGCACCCTGGCAATGAAAGGGGCGATACATTCTCTACCTGCCTAATAATAGATTCTAAAAAGAAATTATAGAACTCACCTAACAAAAGAGTTATTTTTTTTCTTTTAACTTCTTTTTTTTTCGTTTATTTTCTCTATACTTGTAAATAAATTTTCTTTTTCAGGAATAAATTTTCTATTTATTAGTATATCAAGCTAATAAACCCAAGTTCCTGAAGATTTTAGATAATTTTCTTCCCCGAATGGGTAATGCTTTTTTTTATTAACAGCACTACCCATTGCTTACCTGCTTCCACCAAATATTAAACTTACACAAACCCAAACACATGAAAAACAAACTTTTACGGCTAACAACCACCCTGTTCTTCTTTACCTTGCTAAGCGTTGATTTTGCTTTTGCCCAAGGAAGAGCTATTTCGGGGAAGGTAACGTCTAAAGAAGAAGGCGGCGCTTTGCCGGGCGTAAGCGTGCTGGTGAAAGGCACCACCAACGGCACCATTACCAACACCGACGGCAATTACCAGTTAAATGTGCCGGATAATGCTACGCTGGTATTCTCTTTTATTGGTTTTACCTCGCAGGAAGTAGCGGTAGGCAACCGCACTACCGTAGATGTAGCCATGCTGCCGGATGCCAAAGCTTTGTCCGAAGTAGTGGTAATTGGTTACGGTACCCAAACCAAAAGAGCCGTAACTGGTTCCGTAGCTTCGGTGGGTTACGATAAGTTTAAAGACCGATCTTTCAGTAACGTAACCCAAGCTTTGGCCGGCGAATTACCCGGTGTAAATATTACCCAGGCCCAGGGCGCACCGGGACAATCGCCCATTATCCGCATCCGGGGTATCAGCTCCATTACGGCTGGCACCAACCCGCTGTACGTGGTAGATGGCTTGCCCATGGAAAACTTCAACCTGAATAATATTAACCCACAGGATATTGAGTCGGTGGAGGTGCTGAAAGATGCTTCTTCGGCGGCTATTTACGGATCGCGGGGTGCGAACGGGGTGGTAATTATTACTACCAAGTTGGGTAAAGTTGGTAAAACTTCCATTAACGCCAGCTACGAATTTGGCCAGCAGGAAGTAACCCGCAAAATAGATTTAATGGATGCGCAGCAATTTGTAAACTATTATGTAGATGCACATAATAATGCCTGGACCGCCTCTGGCCCGGGTCGCTTAGCCAGCGATCCGAACAGTGTACGCCCCACGCAATTCCGGATTCCCGAAGATTTTGTTACCAATCCGCAGCAATTTGGCAAAGGCACCGATTGGCAGGATGTAATGTACCGCACCGCGCCTTCGCACAATACCCAACTCTCCGTTTCGGGCGGCACCGATAAAACCCAGTTCTTGTTTTCGGGCGCTTACCTCGATCAAGAAGCCGTACTGGACCGCAACTATTACAAACGCTTATCGCTCCGGACCAATATTAAGCAAACCATATCGGAGAAAATTGCCATTGGCGCTAACCTGGCTTTTACGGGCATTTACGACCGCACCGATGGTACACAAGGCAAAAGCGACGTGGTAAGTTTGGGCGTACAAAGCGACCCGATTTTCCCGGTTTACAACGAATTAGGCAATTTAGGCTTTAAAGACCCGAACTCTACCTGGTACCGTTTTGCTACTTACACCGACTTGCAGTTGTGGCACCCGTACTCGCTTACCCGCGAAATAGCCAAGCAAAACAAATCTTTTAATACAATGGGTACGGCTTACCTCGAATACAATATTATCAAAGACCTGAAATTCCGCACCAGCATCAACGGTAATTTATATAACACCCGTTATAATGCTTACCAGAACAAAGACATGAAATTCGGGTACTCCTCGGCTTTGGCCGCGCGGGGCGACGTGAACAACAGCTTTATGCTGAACTGGCTAACTGAAAATACCTTAACCTACGACCGGCACTTTGGTAGCCACGGCGTAACGGCCCTGGTAGGTTATACCGCTCAAAAACAACGTGACGAATATTCTTCGGTAACGGCCGGTAATTTCCCGAACGATTTGGTACAAACCCTGAATGCCGGTACGGTTAACGGCGGAACTTCGCTGGCCTCCGAATGGTCGATGCTCTCGTACCTGGCGCGGGTTAACTACAATTTCCTGGATAGGTATTTTTTAACTGGTACTATCCGCCGCGATGGTAGCTCGCGTTTTGGTACTAACACCAAATGGGGTTACTTCCCATCGGTATCAGCCGGTTGGTTGGTTTCCGACGAAAACTTCCTGAAAAATGTAACGCTAATTAACAACTTAAAATTACGCGCCAGCTACGGCGTAGCCGGAAACAACCAGATTCCGAACTACGGCCCGATTGGTTTATTAGGCAACCAGAATTACGTGTACGGCAATAATTTAGCCAATGGCTTAAACGTAACCAATATTGCCAACCAGGATTTAAAATGGGAGAAAACTACCCAGTTAAATTTAGGCGTAGATGTAGGCTTACTTTCAAACCGACTCAACCTGACCGCCGAAGTTTACAGCTCTACTACCAACGATTTGCTTTTGTTTGTACCGGTGCCCGATTTAACCGGTTTCTCTACCCAGTTGACCAATATTGGTAAAATGCGGAACCGCGGCTTTGAATTCGGCTTAAACTCCCGGAATCTGGTAGGTAACTTTAACTGGACCACCGATTTTAACCTTTCGGTAAACCGCAATAAAGTATTGCAGTTAGGCCCGGGTAATGCCCCAATTGTTTACACCGATTTTGTGGTAACTGTAAAAACCGAAGTTGGTCAGCCGCTCTCTAATTATTATGGTTACGTATTCGATGGCGTATATAAAAACCAGGCCGAAATTGATGCTTCGCCGCACGACCCAACTACTACCCCCGGCGACCCGATTGTACGGGATGTAAACGGGGACGGCAAAATTACCGAAGCCGACCGCACGACCATTGGTAACTATCAGCCTAATTTTACTTCGGGCTTAACCAATACTTTCTCTTATAAAGGTCTGGAGTTATCGTTTATGCTGCAGGGCTCTTTTGGCGGCGAGGTAGCCAACCAATTAATCCGGTACAACGGTATCTGGAACGGTGGCCGCAATGCTTACGCCGAAGTAGCTAATTACTGGCGCTCCGAAAGTGATCCCGGCGACGGCAAACACTTTAAACCAACCGTAGCGCCAAGAGGCTTACAAGAGAAATTCTCCAGCTACTGGGTAGAAGACGGCTCTTTCGTACGGATTAAAAACGTACGGGTGTCTTACGCCCTGCCTTCCAATCTGCTGACCCGTTTGCCGGTTAAATCAGCGCGGATATTCCTGAACGCCGAGAACGTGCATTTATTCAGCAAATACCTGAACTACGATCCGGAAAATACTACTTATCCCGCTACCACTTATTCACCAACCGCTACTTCTGCTTCCGGTATTCCTTCCGGAACCATGCTGGGCGTCGACTATGGTTCTTACCCGGTACCGCGCATTGTAACCCTTGGTGCCCGCTTTGAATTTTAATAATTTATAAAGAGCTGAAAAATGAATAAGATAAAAAGAATAATTGCTATTGGCTGCCTTTCGGTAATGGCTTTTGGCTGCAAGGAAGATTTCCTGGACCTTGCCCCTATCTCTAACTCCAACGCTAATAATTTTTACAAAACCCGCGAAGATTTCGATCTAGCTGCCAATGCCGCTTATGCTACGCTGTATACGGTTTATGCACCCGAAAGCAGCGTTTCCTATACCGAACAGTTAAGCGATAATGCCACGCTTTATAATGTGGCGGGTATTCAAGCTGACCGCTGGGCTTTCAAAGATTATTCGCTCCGGACCTCCAATGTAGAAGTTTATCGGTTTTGGCAGGAAAACTACAAGTCTTTGTTCAGCATAAATATTGTGCTGGATAAAATAGAAACCGCCAGCGTAGACGAAGCTTACAAAGAGCAGGTAAAAGCCCAGATGCGTTTTTTACGCGGCTTGTATTACTTTAACATGGTAAGGTTATGGGGCGATATTCCGCTGGTGACCAAACCACTCAGCTCCGAAGAAAGCTATGCAGTTTTGCGGTCGCCGGCAGCGGATGTGTACAAGCTTATTACCGAAGATTTGCAGTATGCTGCAGAAAAACTACCATTGGCCTCAGCCGTAACTGCTCCCGGCAAAGCTTCTAAAGGCGCTGCCCAAACATTATTAGGCAAAGTTTACCTTTCTCAGAAAAACAAGACGGCGGCAGCCCAAATATTGCAGGAAGTAGTTAACAGCAAACAGTACGATTTATTGCCCAGCTACGCTTCCTTGTGGGTTGTAACGAATAAAAACACAAAGGAATCCATCTTCGAAATTCAGTACAAAGGTGGCGCCGGTAATCCTTATAGCAACTACTGGACAGCCTTTGCCCCTACCGAAAATTTTGTGCTAACCCAGTTTGGTGGGGGAATGAACCAGGTAACCGACGATTTGTACAACGAATATGAACCCGGTGATCCGCGGCGCGACGCTTCTATCTCTACCGGCTACACCAACAAAGTAGGCACTTTTATTCCGATAAAATTCCCGATAAAATGGATGGACCGCACCGCCCAGGTAGTAGGCGGCCGGGAGTTGAGCAATAATAATTTTATGGTGCTGCGCTACGCCGATGTACTACTCATGTTAGCCGAAGCTACTGGTAATGCGTCTTACCTGAACCAGGTACGCACCCGTGCCGGATTACCTGCTTTTGGCACTGCCGGTTACCCTTCGAATAAATACCCTACCCTGGATTTAGCCATCGAACACGAAAGACGGGTAGAACTGGCGCTGGAATTCCACCGGTGGTTCGATTTAAAAAGAACTGACCGGGCTCTGCCGGTGCTAACCGCTAAAGGCAAAGCTGTAACACCGGCAAAATTAGTTTTACCGATTCCCGAAATCGTGCGGCAGCAAAATCCGGCTATCGCGCAAAACGAAGGTTATTAAGAAGGCATTTGCCAAGATTTAACTAATTGCCTAGTTAGCAATTGTCCTTCGTAATAGTTAATTTATAATATTTGTTTATAAAGATTTTCATTTTAACTCTAAACAAGGTACGGTGTTCACCCCTGTTAGGCAGTAAGAAACTATTTAGAAGGTTGCTAATAGTTTCTTACTACCTAACAGGGGTGAGCTAATTAAATCCTTATATTGTTTTATACTTTCAACTACTGCTTTCAAGGACCGTTTTAAATTTTGATTAAGGCTATGGCCGAAAAATTAAGATGACTGCCATTTTATACCATGCTGATCAAATTTTTCTCCGATAATTTTTATAAAAAATAATATCAAATTATTAAATACAAAAACTAAGCGTTATGCAAACCAAGTACATGAGTCTGGATGAATTTACGATACAGCAATTAAGAATGGTGCCGGGCGGAACTGGAGAATTAAGCCGGCTTCTGCGCGATATTGGCCTGGCCTCCAAAAGAATAAATGTAGAAGTAAATAAAGCCGGTTTGCAGGACATTCTAGGCGATATGGGCGTGAAAAATGTGCAGGGCGAAGAAGTAAAAAAGCTGGATGACTTTGCCAACAACCAATTGATTTACGTTTTAAAAAACGGCATGAGCTGTGCCGGTATTTGCAGCGAAGAAGAAGAAAATATCCAAATCTTCGACGATGAACTAAGCAATAAAAGTAAATACGTGGTCCTGTTCGATCCGCTAGATGGCAGCAGCAACATTGATACGAATATTTCCATCGGCACCATTTTCAGTATTTTCCGGCGGGTAACCGAATTGGGCAAGCCCTGCACAATAGAAGATTTTCTACAGCCTGGCAGTCAGCAAATTGCCGCCGGCTACATTGTTTATGGGTCGTCTACGATGCTGGTTTATGCTACCCGTCTGGGTGTAAACGGCTTTACCTTAGACCCTCCTATCGGAGAATATTGCTTAAGCCATCCTGATATTCAATGCCCGGCAGATGGAAAAATATTTTCGGTAAACGGCGGCTATTACCGGCAGTACGATCAAGGTGTACAGAAATATATTGATTTGCTGCAAAACAAAACTAAAGCCGATGGCGGCCCTTTAACCCAACGGTTTACCGGCAGCATGGTAGCCGATTTACACCGTACTCTCATAAAGGGCGGCATTTTTATGTACCCCCTCACCACGGATAATCCCAAAGGAAAATTGCGCCTGATGTACGAGTGCAACCCATTTGGTTACATTACCGAGATGGCTGGCGGCAAAGCCGAAAGTGGCTCCGGAAAAATCCTCGATATTCATCCGACCAGTTTGCATCAGCGCACTCCTATTTTTATCGGTAGTAAAAACATGGTGGAGGAGTGTTTATCTTATGTTAGCAGTTAATAAATATTGAAAATTAAGCCAACAATAATATTATTTGCAATTGCTGCAACAAGGCCCTTTAAGCACGTTGATTATCAGATATACTTATTTAAAAAACTTCTTAGTAGAGGGATCTCCTACTGTTAAGATTTTATATTAACCATTTAAATATTTAACATAAAAAATAAAATAAAACCCATGAAGCCTGCCTTACTAATTTTATTGCTGTGCCTCAATATTTTTAATAACGCGCATGGTCAAAGCAAAATAGATCGTCAGGCGGTAGTCGCCCGGCACCATATCAAAATTACTAAGGTTGATTCTTTAGCTTCTTTAACGGTTGGTAATGGCCGGTTTGCATTTACCGCCGATGTAACGGGTTTGCAAACTTTTCCGGAAAATTACCAGGGCGGGGTTGCTTTGGGCACACAATCCGAGTGGGGCTGGCATAGTTGGCTGAACACTGAAAATTATAAGTTCGAGGAGACGCTTCAGGATTATAACCTGAACGGTAAAAAGGTTTCGTATTCGGTGCAGGTAAAAGAACCCAAAAGAAAAAAGGATGCTGCCGATTATTTCCGGATTAACCAACACCGCCTGCAATTAGGCAATATTGGCCTGGAAATAACAAAAGAAGATGGCTCATTAATTAAAATTAAAGACGTTAAAAATAGTAAGCAGGAATTAAATTTGTGGAAGGGACAAATAATGAGCCACTTCCAGGTGGAAGGCGTACCGGTTGAAGTAATTACCTACGGTCACGCCGATAAAGATGCCATTGCGGCAAAAATTACCTCGCCTTTAATCCGGCAAGGCCGACTGAAAATTAAAATGCGCCTGCCCTACCCTAATGGAGCTTTCAAAGACGTCGGCAATAATTATGCTTCCCCCGATAAACACCAATCTATTATTTCGGAAAAAGTAAATACCGGCGCCATTATTAAACATGCGCTTGATACGACCACCTATTACCTGGTAAGTCAATGGCAAGGTAATGCGGAGCTAAAAGAAAAAGGGCCACATTATTTTACCTTGACCCCTGACACCAAAATTGAAAGTTTCAGCTTCAGTGTGTTGTTTACGCCGGAGGCAAAAGAAAAAATTGTCCCTGATTTTACATCTACCCAAACCAATAGCCAAACTGCCTGGAAAAAATTCTGGCAATCGGGTGGTGCCGTGGATTTTGCCGGCAGCACCGACCCTCGGGCCAAAGAACTGGAGCGGCGTGTGGTGTTATCGCAATATTTAACCCGGGTGCAATGCGCCGGCAATTACCCGCCCCAGGAAACAGGTTTAACCTACAACAGCTGGTACGGCAAACCCCATTTGGAAATGTTCTGGTGGCACGCCGCCCACTTTGCCCTCTGGAACCGCACCGAGCTGCTGGAGAAAAGCCTGGATTGGTATTTTAGAGCCGAAAAAGAAGCTAAAGCCCTAGCCAAAAGGCAAGGCTACGAAGGCCTCCGGTGGCAGAAAATGGTTGACCACGATGGCCGCGAAGCGCCTTCCTCAGTAGGTGCGTTCCTAGTTTGGCAGCAGCCTCATTTTATTTACCTGGCTGAGCTCGTTTACCGGAATCGGAAAGATAAAAAGGTGTTGGACAAGTACAAAGATTTACTTTTTGCCACCGCTGATTTTATGGCCTCTTACCCGGCTTATGACAAACAGCAGGACCGCTATAACTTAGGCAAAGGCCTGATCCCTGCGCAGGAATGTTTCGACCCGCTTAACACTTTTAACCCCACCTACGAGCTGGCTTACTGGGATTGGGCGCTAAATGTTGCCCAGGAATGGCGAACCCGATTAGGTATGCCCCGCAAAAAAGAATGGGATGAAGTATTAGCTAAACTGGCCTCCCTGCCCCAAAATGAAGGCGTATATTTGGCCACCGAAAGCACGCTTGACTCCTACTCGCCCGAAAGCAAATTCACCATCGATCACCCAGCCGTGCTCGCAGCCTTCAGTACCATTCCGGCCAGCCACAACCTAAGCCCGGCCATCATGAACAAAACCTTTGATACAGTTTGGAAAGTTTGGCACTGGGACCATACCTGGGGTTGGGATTTCCCTATGGTAGCCATGACCGCCGCCCGTTTAAACAAGCCCAATCGCGCCATTGATGCCCTGTTCATGAAGCAAACAACCAACACCTATTTACCCAACGGCCATAATTATCAAGACAAACGCTTAACCATTTATTTACCCGGCAACGGCGGAATTCTGTCAGCTGTAGCTATGATGTGCGCCGGCTTTACCGGTTCCAAAGGCAACAATCCTGGCTTTCCAAAGGATGGTAGTTGGAAGGTAAAATGGGAAGGTTTAAACCCTATGCCATAAATATACCCTTATCATCCCCTAACCCTTCAAATGCTAATAGTATAGATAATAATATCAGTTTAGAACTTAAAACATCATTAATGCGAAAAGCCAGTAGCTACAAGCAACTGACATCAGTTTGGGCGATGAGGGCCTTTCAGGTTTCCGGTGCGCAGCATTGCGAGGTACGAGCAAAGGAAAGATGAGCAGCCCGAATGACCAAACGGGGCCTCGCGGCCTTGAGCAAACTTAGGCTTTTAAATGAAGTTAGCACGTGTGCATTGAAAGATGAAATCTTTCAAAAGATAATCCGCAACGGATTAGGAATTCTTTTAAAAAAAATAGGTTCAAGATTAATCTTGAACCTATCAGCATACAGAAGAGAATAATTGAATATTTCTGGCTAACCTGTCTTCCTCACCAAAAAATAAATATTAAACAGGCACTTGTGGTGCTGGCTCAAGTCTCTTTTCAGCAGGCTCATTAGCGTCAAGCACCGGTTTACGCCGCCAATAATTGGCCAGTATAGACCCCGAAATATTCATCCACGGGCTAAAAACCGCAGCGGCTAATCCAACGGTTCCTAACTTTCCCATGGTCCCGGCCAACCCGGAAGCCATGCCCCCATTTTGCAGGCCTACTTCAAAAGCCACCGTGCGCGCAGAGTTTTTATCTAGGCCAAAAAACCGGCTCAGCCAATAACCAAAAAAATATCCGGCCCCATTATGAATAACCGAAGCTAGGAAAAGTAAAAAACCTACCTGCAACAAATTCTCCCGACCCGCCGCAGTGGTTACCGTTGTAAAATAAACAATCCCAAACATGGAAAATAACGGCATAATGCTGTCGAGTTTCGGAAATTGCAGCGTTAACCAATGATAGATAACGCTAACTACCGCTGCTCCGGCCATAAAGCTTAATAATTCTACTATGGGTAAAACAGTAGGTGCGGTGTTTGCCTCCAAATATTGCCAGCCGCCAAAAGCAAGTACCGCAAACCAGATCGAACAGGCCCCGGTAATTAGGTATACCTTTCTTTTACCACTAGCCGAAGCATTTTTAAGGTAATCGTGTAAAAGCGCGGCGCCAATAGGTACAATTACGATTTTGATAATCTCGGCCATCATATCCAGGAAGCTGATTTGGATTAAAGTTCCGGCCAGCAGTTTCATTAATAGAGGAGTGATGAAAGGTGCCACCAAAGTAGCCATAGCCGTAACCGTTACGGATAAAACCATGTTTGCGCGGGCAATAAAAACCATGACGTTGGATGCCAACCCACTCGAACAGGAACCAATCAGGATAATACCAGCGGCAATTTCGGGTTCAAAATAAAACACCTTCGTTAACAACAAACCAACCAGCGGCATTATCGAAAAATGACACAGCAACCCAATGAGCACACCGCGCCAGGATTTTTTTAAACCAGCAAAATCTTTAATGCCCATGTGAAGCCCCATGCCAAAAATTACCAACTGGATTACTATTAAAATCAGCCATTTATTCCGTAGGTCAAAATCGCCCCATTTGAGGAATGCAGCGGGATAAATCATGCCGGCTACCACTGCCGTTATAATCCAGGCGGTATACTGAAAGCCTTTTAGGGCGGGTACTGCTCCTAAGCCAATGGCGAGGGAAACCGATAACCCTACTGCCGCTGGTTGCCAAAGCATAGTTTGCCCCAAAACGAGACCGACTAATAACAGCAGCAGACACAACCCACTTAGGCCCAAACAGATTTTTCGGAAATTTTCCATAAACCAAGCTAGATTAAGACAGAAGCCAGGTGTTTAATGGCTTGGGGCGGGCTAGCCAGGATGGGTACCCTTTTATCGCTATCGGCTAAGCTGTCCACCACGCGGGCCATGGAAGCTTGCGCCAATAAAATAACATCTACTTCTTTTGAGAGTTCGCGCAAAGCATTCGCCACCATGGTATCGTGTTTAGCAGTGTCGCCGCTCATTAACGCTTCAAAAGCACCTTCGCATAGCCGGGAGGTTAACTGAATTTCTTTACCAGCAAGTGCAGCCCGCCGCTTTACTAAATCGCTGGTGGGGGCTAAAGTAGTGGGCAAAGTGGCAATTACTCCAATGCGAGTTCCGGTTTGCACCGCCAGGTCGGCCAAGGGCTGGTCTACCCGCAACACCGGCACGCTGGTGAGGGCAGCGGCAGCTTCCACGGCGGCACCTATGGAAGAACAAGTTACCATGATAAAATCAGCACCGGCCGCTTCCGCTGAACCCACGTAATCCACCACCCGGCGGGCCGTAAGTGCCGTAAGTTCGCCCCGATTGATTACATCTTTTATCAGGCTATCATCTACAATATTAAATACATTTACTCCTGGCAACTGCTGCTGGCAAAGTTGCTGAAACATGGGTACCAGGGTAGCGGAAGTATGTATTAGTCCTAAAGTTTTCTGTTTCATGAGGTACTATTTGGTGGTGAATAATAATTATGTGCGGTAATATTTTATAATTTGATAATAAAAAGGTCAAGCAACTCACCTTTGTCATTCAGGAGGTACCTATTTGGCTACCTGCTAAATAGGTTCTTCCTGAATGACAGAAATGGGCTCAACAGAAATAAAGAGGTTGAAGGGCTTTTATCTAAATCTATATAGTTTTTAAAATATTTATATCTATTTTCCGGCCGCTACTAAACCAAAATAATCTTCCCGCCCCACCTGTCCGCCTTTAAAGTTTACTTCGCGGCCATCTACGGGAGAACCCGGCGCATAAGCCCGACAAAGCGGGGCACCGGGCGAGAGCGGCGCAATCATTTCTACGGCTTCAATACCCAGCGCCCGGGCGGCATAACTGGAGGTATCGCCGCCGGCAATTACAATTCTTTGCACCGTATTGTTTTCCAGAATAACCCGTACCAGGTTGCCTAAAGCTGTACCGTAAAGCTGGGCTGTTTTACTTTGAATTTGCTGCGGAGTAAATCCTCTCTGGTTTAAAACAACCCCTGTTCTTCCGATTCTTTCGTCATCAGCTCCGCGGCTGGTATGAATAATTACGCTGCGCCCGTTACCTAAATACGCCAGCGCCTCTGTTAAATATTTTTGCATTAAGTTAGCCGTATTATCCGGACCAGATTGAGCAAGGGCAGCCGTATCCAGGGCAATTTCAGCAAAGCCCTGTTCCAGGGCCCAGCTAATTTGGCCGGCGGTTACCGGCGAACAACTGCCGGAAGCAACTAGCAACGGCTCAGCTTTTTCAGGATTATGCCATGTTGGCGTTAACGGCAAGCGGTTCTGTTCCGTCCAGTATTGGCCCAAGGCCATTTCAATGCCCGATGAGCCTACCGAAAATAAGGGTTTTTCCGGGGTAGCATAGTAATCGAGCAAATGTCCGATTGTAGGCATTTGTTCCGAATACAAAGCATCAAATAATACTATCTCGGCTCCTTGGTCTAGTATTTGGGCTAATACTTTCTGTCCTTCTTCAACCGATCGGTCTACCTGCAAAATATCAAATAAGCCAATTTGTTTTGTAGTTTGTTTGGCCAGGTGCAGGCGTAAGTCGCTTTCATCGGCGGGGGTTACCGGGTGCCGACTCATAGAAGGGTGCCGGTCTAGGCGGTAAATATTGCCTTGGCTGCCAATACCCAGTCGGGCAAATAAATTTCCGAATACACAATGGCGGCCCAGCGCCGGAGCCGCTACCAGCAAGGGCACGAAAGCTGGCTGGAATATTACGGCTCCGACCTCAATGGCTTTACCAATGCTCCCGATAGTAGGCGACGAATCAAACGTAGAACAAACTTTGTAATGAATATGCGTAATGCCCAAGGCCTGCAAAGCCCTGAAAGCCGGCCGTAGTTCCTGTTCCATTTCGGCGGGAGCCATGGCCCGGGTCATGCCGGCCACCCCAATGGCCTGCAAACCTGAATAGCGACTTAACTGTGCGGCCGTTGGCGTATTCATAAACAGCACGGTTCTGGCTCCCGCCCGGCTTAGAAATTCCAGCGCATCCGTTGAGCCGGTGAAATCATCACCGTAATAGGCCAGCATCAGATTTTTCGACTGACTACTCATTTGGTAGCGCCGAATTTTTTAACAGAATTGCCAAACTCAGCATATTTTTGCGCAGCTTCGGCTACAGTCAATCCGCCTACGGCGGCTTCCCAGGCTTGCTGCAATGCCACTACGCCGCCGGCTGGCCCGTCCGGGTGGGCCATTATGCCGCCACCAGCCATGTAAAGTAAATTGGTGGTTTTGGTCCGGCGGTACGTTTCGGGAGCTTGTCCGCCCCACTGCCCGGAAGAAACCACTGGCAATATTGAAAACCCGCCCAACATTGGTTTTAAACATGCTTCTATCGACCGCACCACAGAATCGTCGGATTCCCAGAATTTATTCTGAATGCCGTTTACGTGAATCTGATCTACGCCGGCTAAGCGCCATATTTTTTGGTAAGCCGGAAACTCAATCCCCAGCAAAGGATGGCGGTTCAGCATGCCCCAACCATTACGGTGCCCGTGAATCGCCAATTGGCCCTGGTCGCAGATTTTCTTTACCCCCGATAATCCCACACTGTTCAAACTAATCATGGCACAAGTGCCACCCGCCGCCAGAATATATTCGTAGCGCCGCAACATCACATCTATTTCGTCGCTGATGTTAAAGGCATACATTACTTTCTTCCCGGTTTTATCCGCATGAGTGTTTATCACACGCATCACAGCATCTACCCGCTCCTCAAAAGGCGAATTACCCGAAGATACCAGCAGTTCATCATCTTTAATAAAATCTATACCGGCTTCAGCTAAAGTTTTTACCAAGTCAGCGGTTTGGATTGGCGTAAGGCCGATACTGGGTTTAATAATGGTGCCGATTAAAGGCCGGTCCGATACCTGGGTAAGCTGGCGACAACCGGCAATACCAAAACGGGGACCTTTGAACTGGGTGGCAAACGAATCCGGCACCTCCAAATCCATCAGTTTTAAACCCGTAAATTGGGTTAGTTCATACAAGTTGCCCTGCAGCGTCGAAATCATGGCCGGCAGGTTATACCCAAAATTTTCGATGGACCAAGAAACTTCGACATTAACCCGGTGGTAGGCGCTGCCATTTAGCTTTAAACCCGGTATACCGGGTTCCGAAACGGTTTCTACGGGCGTGATAGATTCTACCCGGGCGGCAAACCGCTGTTTTAATTCTTCGGTTTCGCCGGGTACAGCCACAAAAGTACCGGAAGATTGCTCCCCGGCTAAAACAGCGGCGGCTTTCTCCACCGGTAAAGGCGTTTCAATAAAATAAGTAGCCTTAATTCTTTCCATGGTTTAGGCTTTTTGGCCGTTAACTAAATTAAATAGAATAAAAATCTAATCTGCTTAAAGAACCGCTCTTGTGTTTCCATTAGGAAAATAGAACATTTGAAACAGATAAGAGATCTGTGCAATTATTTTATTTGTAAATTAATTATTTATATTTAAAATAAACCAGAATAATGAAGATATTTTTAGAGGAATTGCCAACTAATCATAAAACCATAACAAAGGATTCCTAGATGAAAGCTAAACCGGCAGTTGGCAATGGCATATTAATGATGAAGGAAATACTTTTTGGAAAGGAGGGCATTTCAAATTAATTTATTGTTGCTTTTTCTTCCAGGTATAGTCCGCAAAATTTAAAAATTGCTCCCAATCGTAGCGTGTAACATCATGTTTGCCGGCCCGGATATGGTAGGCCAACCGGCCCCAGATTGGCTGATGAATTTTTGGAAATTCTGTTAAGGGTAATCCTTGGGTTCCAAGGAAACGGTATACCGGATCGGCTCCCTTCAGGCCTAAAAACTCGCCGTAAGGATCAGCTCCCAAGTCTTGTTCAGCACTGGCCACGTAAACTGGTCGAGGCGCTATTAAAGAAATAACCATGTGCTGATCGAAGGGTAAGGCGGCTTCGTTTTTGTTGTAATTCCGGAAATTCTGACAAAACCAGTGCGGATTGCCCCGGTTCAGCCGTTCCACATCTTCCCCGAAATTGCGTTTTGAGAGGGCCGCGCCGCCGCCACCCGACTCATTACTGATGACCATGGCAAATCTTTCGTCGCGGGCGCCGGCCCATAAGGCGGCTTTGCCCATGCGGGAGAAACCAAATAACATTACTTTTTGCGGATGCACATTGGGATCGGTTTGGAGGTAATCCAGCGCCCGGCTTAAACCCCAGGCCCAAGCCGCCATGGTACTGAAATTATCGCCGCGGTTTTGCAATTCAGGGTACAAGGCATGCACACCATTCTGAAAATTATCGAAATAATCCGGGTCGATATCGTTGGCAAAAACGGTAGCCACCCCATAACCGCGCGCCAGGATTAAATCTAAAGGCCAGCGGCTGGCGGTAGAACCCCGTGACTTTTCGGTGGAACGGTTGTTGACCACCCCTGCCGCTCCGGCCCACACCCAATTAGGCGAAATACGAATTGCGGTATCCGGATGAACGCCATGGTTACCCTGGAAATTAAGTCCTAAGAACACCGGTACCTTGCCTTTTATCTGATTGGGTAAATAAAGCAATATTTCCATTTGGGGTCCGTCGGGTTTACCATTAAAATAAACGGTAACTTGTTTGCGGGTAGCAGTTCCGTTTAAAGCAGTGGTATTTTGCTCCCAAACTTTAAAAGTCATGCTGGCCGGACGCCCCGGTGAACGGCCATACATTTCATTTTCGCAAAGTTTCAATATTTCTGCCCGGCGTTTGGTGCGCCATTGTCGCGGCGTTTTTACTCTGGTACCATCCTGAAAAACCAACGGATCGGGCAAGGTGTAAGGCGCCACTTTGGTTTCGTCAACATTCTGGGCTTGTGTGGGCACTATCCCGACTGAGCATAGAAAAAGGAATGTTAAGAAATAAGCCCAAGGGAAGGTTTTTTTCACGAATAACTTTATGCTTTAAAAATCAGCTATGGTTAAAGTTTTTTATTAATAACATGCTAAAAAAAATTAGACTGAAATCTCCAAAGTTGTCAATCTAATCTTTAAATCCTCCCCCTATCCCCTCCAAAGGGGGACTTTTTCAATAATTTGAGAAAGGCTAAATTGATTTAGCGACGCTAAACCAAAAAGGAAAGCAATATTTTGCCGCTTACATAGAATCTTAAAGCTAAAGTATAACGTCCGGCACCTTTATTTAGCGGTATAAGCTACCACGTATTCTTTCCCTTTCTCAATAAACATTTCGTAAGTATTATTGCCTTTGGCCGTTATTTTGTTGCCTTTAGAGGAAGGTTTGTTTTTGCTTTGGAAGCGAAGCGTACCTGTGCCTTCACCGGATTTCACTTTAATCTGCTTCTGGCTGCAATATATATTTATATCGCCTTTAGGAGTAGGCACGCTGCCTTCCATCCACTCCAAACCGCCTAAATCCGGCTCTACCAAATACGTGGCATAAGCCGGGGATGTGGGTTTAACGCCCAGATAATATTTGCCTAATAAATAAATCGGGCTGGCTCCCCAGGCGTGGCACAAACTCCGGCCAAACGGACGGCCGTACATGGCATAATGCTCCGCCCCTTTTTCATTAGGGTCGTATTTTTCCCAGAAAGAGGTAGCACCTAGTTTCAGCATCCCGCCCCAATAATCTTTCATTTCCTTTAACACATAATCCTGCTCGCCCATGGCACACAAAGCTTCCAACTCGTAAAACCGCATGTAGGGGGTAGTAATTTTCTGCACCTTGTCGTTCAGCAACACATGTTGCTTTACCTCCTGTTTTTGGCCGGCATTGAGGTAATCGAAGAAAATGGCAAACATGTTGGCGTAGCGGGTAACATTATCGGTGGGCTGGCCATTAACCCGGCTGTGGACGAGGGCATGTTTGTTCTGGTCCCAGTAAGTCGTGAATAATTTGGCTTTTAGTTCGGCGGCTAATTCGTTGTAGCGCCGGGCACCTTCCTGGTCCTGGGCAATATTTGCGCAAAGCGCCATGGTTTCGAGGCTCCGGCAAAGCAGCAGTTGCTCGAAACTCACTTCGCCTTGTTTACTCAGGCCATCGGCCCAATCAATAAAAACCCAATCGCCGGCCAAACCTTCTACCATGCCGTTTTTGTTGCGGCGATTTAGGGCAAACTCCATTAGGCTCTGCATGCGCGGGTAAAATTGTTTTACAAAACTCTTATCGCCGGTGTACTGGTAATAATCGTTGATGCCCAGGAACCAGTAAAAAGTATAATCCATGATGGTGTTAATATGGCTCGTAACCGGGTCTTTGCCCCGCTGGGCCAAAAGGGTGCGGGTTACCGATGGCGAATCGAACAATAAATAATAATTCATCAGGTAACTCTGGTAAGCATCGCCAGACCAAATCCAGCGGTCGCGCTTGATGCCATCGATGAAAAATTCGCGGGTGTTCAGGTGTAGCGTGTAGGCAGCAACGTCCCAGATTTTATTTAACTCTGGGTCGGAGCTCCGGAATTTACCACGATCTGCTACCGGCAAATATTCGTACAACATCGAGACATCGCCGATATTAACGGTATTATCAAACTGAATATTCACGTACCGGAAAGCCCGGGAACCTGGCAGTACCATATCTACCGCTTGCGGCCGGTCTACCTGCAAATGATCAAGGGTTTCGCCGGTTTCGGTAGCTAGGGCTTCTTCCTGCGATTCACCGTAATACAACGATACTTTGCCTTTGCCTTTCAGGCCTTGCAGTTTTACAAAACCAAAAGTTTCTTTACCAAAATCAACGAGGATGGAACCTGGCTGCCGCGTAACTTTAGCGGCTTTCCAGGGTTCGGTTGCTAATTTAAATTTTGAGGGCAGATTATTAGGATCGTTAAAATTCCAGGAGCCGGCCTTGAGCCAGGCAGTACCGGATTGTCCCGAAACTTTGCCGGTTTCATCTATCCATTCTTTATCCTCGAAAGTTACCAACCACGTCGAATCCGACACAATGGTTGGTCCCTTTACAAAAATGGCCGGTACCTTATCCTGCGCGTGTACTTTAATATTAAGCTTGTGTTTACCGGCCGGTATGGTAACCTTGGTTGGAGTACCGGGCAGCATTTTACTATCCAGCTTTACATTATACTGGCCTTCGGCATAAAGCTCTACTTCCTCGGGTTTAGCCAGGTTAAATTCTTTGTGAAAATCTATCAGCACGTAATGGCTGTCCATGCGCCAGAAAGGCGGAAAGAAAGCGCCGCGTTCGGTGCGCCGGTTCTGCATGTCATTCGCCAGCCAGATTTCATAATCGCCGGGGTACCAAATCCAGGTGGCCTGCTGCGCTTGAGCCGGGTTAATAACTAATAATGTAAAGAGCAGGCATAAACCGGATATGGTTTTTACTAAATGAGTTTGAAGGTTCATCAGGAATGGGCGGTGGAAATTTATTATTAGAGGTTATCCGGTCTGGAAAACTGATTTGAGGTAGGCAGTATTGGCACTAAAATTCTCTTTTACACTGCGGGGTTGTTTCGCATCGCGGGAGCGTTCTACTACCAGCCAGCCGCTCCAGCCCATTTTATCCAGGGTTTGCTTTACTTTAGGCATATTCAGGCGGGTATTGTGTTGCAGCCAAACGCCGTCTTCGTCGGTGCAATGAATCTGGCAGATACGCTTTTTGCCTAATATTTTTAATTCCTGATGCAAGTCGCGGCCGGCCTTTAGGGGATTAGAAAAATTGAAATAAATCTGAATAGCCGGTGAGCCAATATCTTTTAACAGTTTCTTTTCGCCGGTGGCATCCAGCGCCGTTTCGATGCCGATAACAACCCCGGCCGCTTCGGCCATTTTGCCTACTACTTTCAGCCGTTCCACAATGGCTGGTCGTAATTCCGGATGCTGCACCAAATCGCCTTTAATACCGAGCGGCAGGAAAGCAACTTTTACGCCCATCTGCTTCATGGTTTCGATGCAATCGCCAACCATGCGCTGGTAAGTGGGCCGTTCGGCAAAAGATTGCGCGTAGAAACCCGTCATAGCCAGCGAGCAGAATACCAGGTTAAGTTCTTTCGCCTTATCGATAAACTGCTGACGAATTTCCGGGTTGGCTAACTGGTTTTCAAAAGTTTCGCGGTTGCCCAGGCCACCCATGTCTAGCTCTACCCCATCGGCACCAATATCTTTCGTTAACTGCAAAGCGCTCAACTTCTGCCGCTTCAGAATCATTAAATCAATTACCGCAATTTTGTACCGCTGATTATTTACCGCAGCCGGAAGGAAATATTTGGAAGTTGGCCCTGCTAAAGCAAAACTGCGCGGCAGCAATAAACCACCCATTACGGCCAAAGCAGTCGCACCTAAAAATTCCCGGCGATTGATTTTATGCTGATTAACTTCTTCTACCGGATTAGGATTCTCTTTATGTTTCATCCTTAAGTCTTATAAATCTTTATCCGGGTTGGTGGTATTGGCTGCTTTCTGGGCGGTAGTTGTTCCGGGCCAGAGCTCATTTTTTATCTCCTTCAGCTCCAGTTTTCTCGGGTCTATTTTCACGTATTTAATGCGTTCGCGCCGCCAGGTGTACACCACGTGCACCATCCCATCGGCCGACTGAATAACCGAAGGATAGGAATATTGACTGACAGGAGAATCTTCCAGCACCAGGGCGGCAAACCAGTTTTTGCCGTCCTTAGAAACGGCCAGGTTAAGCGGGGTGCGGGCACCTTTATTATTCTTGGCGCCAACCGGTGGCTTAACGTGGTTATAAACCAATACATGGCGGCCATCTTTTAAGGTAACGGCATCGGTGCCTGAGTTGGCATTGGGCAAGGCACTGGCAGCCAGCGGCGACCAGGTACGGCCATTATCCGAAGACCAGGATTCGATAATGGCGGCGTCTTTGCTCCGGCAAAGAATTTGCAACTTGCCATCGCGGTGTACCAAAATACTCGGTTGAATGGCATTAAAGGTTTTACCGTCATTAATTGGCCCGATTTTCTCCCAGGTTTTCCCAAAATCTTTCGTTACTTCAAAGTGAACTTTCCAGCCGTTGCCTTCGGTGCTGGAGGGGCTGATTAAGGTACCGTTGGAGAGTAATACGGGTTTGTTTTTGATTGGACCCAAAAAGCCAGCCGGCAAAGCCCGGGCCTTTGACCAGGTTAAGCCATTATCTTTCGAGGTTTTTAACCAGCCCGTCCAGCCCGCCACATTCGGACCTATTTTGTAATATAATTGCAACTCGCCGCCGGGCACTTGGTAAAGCACCGGGTTCCAGCAGGCATAGCGCAGCGTATCGTTTACAATGCCATTGGCGACTTCTACGGGGGCGGTCCATTTGTTATTTACCTGGCGGCTCACCCAAATGCCTACGTCCGGGTTTCTTTCTTTCGTGCCCCCAAACCAGGCCGCAATTAATCCTTTCGGCGTTTCGGCAATGGTAGCCGCGTGGCTTTCCGGAAAAGAAGCTTTCTCGAAAATAAATTCATCAACCTGAATGCCTTTTTTGAATTTGGGGGCCTGGGCCGAAGCGCTGTAAACAACAAGCAGGCTTAACACCAGTATCGCACGCCATAATTTTTTCATAGGAATAGCTTTTAAAAGTAAATTATTTATTCAGTTCGAGACTGGCCAAAATAAAAGGCCCCACACCTTTAGGGTCGTTGATGCGAATGGGCTCTTTCACGTAATATGCAAAAGAGCCGTTCCGGTCATCGCTCAGGCCAGCCACTTCGCACACCTGCAACAGGTTTATTTCACCATCTGGTTTTACTTCGACTAATTTCTCTATAATTCCCTTAAAACCTTTCTGGGCTATTGGCTTATATTTTGCCTCCAGGTAACCTTTATTTACACTTTTGGCAATCGCGTACACAAACATACACGAGCCGGAAGCCTCCAGGTAATTACCCGCGCGGTTACCCTGGTCCACTACCTGGTACCACAAACCGGTTTCGGTATCCTGGTATTTTTGCAGGGCGGGTACCAGGCGCTGCCAGATGGTTAATAATTCTTTTCTTTTCGGATGCGATTGAGGCAAATAATCCAGGACATCTACCAAAGCCATGGCATACCAGCCAATAGCCCGGCCCCAGAAATTGCGGGACCGGCCGGTCTCCGGATCGGCCCAGGGTTGCACCCGCTTTTCGTCCCAACCGTGGTAAAGCAAGCCGGTTTTGGCATCGCGGAGGTGCTTCTCCATTAATATTAGTTGCTGCGCTACATCGTCGAAAAGCTGAGGCTCATTAAATACCTGAGCATATTGCGCCAGAAAAGGACTTGCCATATAAGCGCCATCGAGCCACAATTGCGAAGGATATTTTTGCTTGTGAAAGAAGCCGCCTTCGGAGGTACGCGGATGCGTTTTCATCTGGTTCCGTAGTTGTTGCAAAGCCTTTTTATATTTCTCCTCGCCGGTAACTTTGTATAAGGTAAAAAGACTTTTGCCGGCGTTTATATTATCAATATTATAGGTTTCGGGTTGGTAGGTTTTAATGGTACCATCCGGCTGAATCATTTGGGTGCCGTAGGTTTTTACATAATCCAGGTATTTTTTATCCTGATTTTTCTTCCAGATTTGCTCAAAAGAATAAACAATTAAGCCTTGCGTGTAGCCCCAGCCCGGGTTCTTGTTTACATCCTGCAGCCAGGCATTTCTTTTAACCGTAGAGAGGGCCATCCGCTCCGACCATTTTAGATTAACCGGAATATTTTCTCCTCCTTCTACCGGAACTGCAATATTAAGCGGCAGGATTTCGGCTGAACTTTTAGGGCTAAAGCTGCTGGTTGTTACCATTAAGGTAGCAAAAGCGAAATAAGCGAACCATTTGCGGCTCTTGTATATTTTAATATTCATTTTACCTCTTTTATTTCCGTTGGCTTAGCCCTGTTGCATCTGTAAAAACCACCTGATTCAAAAATAATAAGTTGCTATCGGGAGGTTGTCTCCAAGGGTGCCCCGCTGGTTTTTAATGATTTGATGTAAAAAGCAGCGAGTTGGTCTTTTTCGCCGGCTTTGGGCACATCGTAATTCTGGTCGGTGGGGGTATCGGCATCGGGGAAGCGGCGTACTTCACCGGTACGGAAAACGATTCGCTCAATGGAAGGAACCGGGGCAAAAAAGATGCGGGTGCCAATGGTTTTGCCGTTTACCGTTACCACGTACGAGCGCGTATCCACGTTTAAATCTACCTTAACATCGTATTGCTTGCCGGCTTCGTATTGCGTGAGGTTGGAATTGCGGTAACCGGCTTTGGTTTTCAGGCTGCCGTCGGCATCAAAAATCATCCGGACTGCGGCATTACCTTTGCCGTCCTGAAACTCAATATTTAACTGACCTTTGTCGTTTTGGGACGGGGTTATTGAAAATTCGGCGGTAACTTTTTTAGCAACCGGAATCACCCGCTCGGCTTTGGCGTATTCAAACAGGTCCCAGTCTTTCAGGGCCAGGGCTTTGGTGCCATCCGCGGTTTTTTCTATCTGAGCCGGTGCCCACAAAGCACTGTAAATATTCCATTCTTTTAACTCTTTTCCGTTCGGCATTAAGTTAAATACTTCGTTGGCGGGGCCCTCGGCTTTTTCTTTTACCGGCACTGGAATCGACGATACCCACATATCTTCTTTGTTCATGCTGTAGGTCACCCACATTTTGCCATCTGGTGGCGTGCCGTTGCCTTCTACAATGCCCCGCACGTATTGCGGACCGTAAGATTTATAATTGCCACCGTACCGCATGCGGGTGATTTCGCCGTTTACCAACAATAAATTGGTATAATCCAGGCCGTTGGCACTGGTAGAAATGGCTAAAGGCCAGCGAAACTCCGAAGGATTATAAACGGTGGCGTAACGGCCATCAGAGGTTTTTTGCCCCCAGATTTTGGCATTGCTGTTTACAAAATGCGGTGCCCGGATGGGATTATACTGCCAGGATTTACCACCGTCTTTGCTGATGGAGGTTAAGGCGTGTTTCCACAAACCTACTACCCGGCCATCCGGCAAATGGTAATAATTAAAGGCTTTGATTTCTCTTTTCAGCGGAATAAGCTGATCGTTGCGGTCAGCTTCTTCTACCCACTGCTGCATCATGAGTGGGTTGGCCAGTAATTCGTTGCAGGCGGCTACAAAGCCTTTGTCTTTGCTGGTGGTGTAAAAAGGATAGCTGGATTTTTTCTGGTCCCAAGTGCTGTTATGGCGGATAAAATAAATAGGCCCGTATTTTCCATTGGGTAATATTTCGCGCACTACCCGGCCAATGCCTTTGCCGTCGTTCGGGTCGTCTTTGGCATCCATGGCTATGCCGTAATAAGCCAGGGCCAGCAAGCGGTTTTTCTTCGATACAAAAAAGCCCATGCGCTGGTGCATCACGGCATCTAAATCTTTGGCAACGCCGGGATAGCCTTCTTTTTTCCAGCCATCCGGAATGCGGTAAGGCGGAAATATCACCGTGGGTTTAGACCAGCTATAACCATCTTTGGAAGTCAGCAATAAGGTTTGTCCGGGTGGCACGTGCTCGCCTACCGGGTTACTCAAAAACTCCAGGTAGAAAGTATTATTCCAGTAAGCCAGCATGGGCGCGTGGTTGTACGTCCAGTTCAGGCCGCCAGCCAGTTCCGGGTGCTCGCGGTTGGCCCGAAATACCTGAATATTATGCACCCCAACGGCCGGACTAAGTTGTCCGTGGTGGTAATCGACGTTAGATAAGGTTTGGCCGGTATACCGCACAGTGTCCTGGGCCTGCACAGTTATTAAACCCAATCCTAAACAAGCAACTACCGAAATCTTTTTGAAAATATGCATCATTAGCTTCTGTCAATACCTAAAGAAAACTGCCATTTTCATTCTAAAGAGGATGAAAAGTTAATCTGACAAAGGAAAATATTTAATCAATGTTTTATCACTTATAAATATAATATTTATATATGAAATAATCAAAGTAAAACAGGTACAAATTTATGTTTGCAGGTTTATTTACTTGGCGGCAGCTGCCTTCTGTAAGTTTTGCAATTGTTTTTTAGTAGCTTTAAAAATGGTACCGTGTTTATGGCCTTTGGGAACGTCTACTTCTTTGGTGATATCTGTAAAGGTTTTGAAGTCTTTCGTCCGCATGGCACCGTAGATTTTTTCCTGGTACACATCAAAATATATCAGCCATTCGTCTTTAATTTTTACCACCGTAGGACCCTCAATAAAATTACCCGTAAAGGGTTCCGTAACGCCGGTGTAAGGCCCTAAAGCCGATGGACCAAAAGCCATCTTCAGGTTGCGGTTGGGGCGGGTATTATCTTTCAGCACCAAGGCGTATTTACCTTTATCCTGTTTTACAATTACCGCATCTATCACGCTAAAGCCTGGGTCGAGGAAAAGACGAGTTTCAGAAAAAGTTTTAAAATCGGGCGTGGTGGTGTAATACATCCGGTGGTTGTTATTTTCTTCTTCGATGCCCCGCGGAAAGCGTTCGGGAATGGTAGAAGCCCAGATAATGACAAAAAGCTTTAGGTCCTCGTCGTAAAATAATTCGGGCGCCCAAACATTAACCGTGGTGGGTTCATGCTGCATTACCGGAATAAATTTTTGCTCCGACCAATGAATCAAGTCTTTTGAACTAGCATAGCCAAAGCCTTGGTCGCCGCGCCAGCCGGTCGTCCAGACCAGGTGGAAAGTACCATCCGGACCTTTTACCACTGATGGATCGCGCATAAGTTTACTTGCGCCGGCTTCTGGTTTCAGAAAAGTTTTGTTCAGGTCGGTCCATTTGTAGCCATCGTAGCTGTACAGTAGGCGCAGGCCTTCGTTCGCGGGCTCGTGGAAAGAAGAAAATAGGTAAACTTCTTTGCTGCCGCAAGCGGTAAATATTAAAAAGCAGAGAACAGGTAATAATTTCCGAAGCATTATTTTTTATCTAAAACCAGTACCCAATCGTTGCCGTTTTGGGGTTCGCCGGGCGGGTTGAATTCCTGCACCCCGGTATTCGGGAAAGTGCCAATAACAGTAAACTGCCCATCACGCGGGCTGTACCAAGATGCTTTTACCTCTTGGCCGGCAATTTTTCCCATATTTACTTTAAAGGACCGCCCGGTATAGGTATACAGAAAAGCGTAATCCTGCCCGCGGGTACCTAATACATAATCATATTTTTCGCCTTGCTCACCGGCAATTAAGGTTTGGTCCGGAACCCGTTCGAAATAAGGCCGCGAAAGCATTAGTTTTTTCAGGTGTACCATCTGGCCGGCACCAGGGTCGTCGATGCCGTTATACCAAAAATCTTTTACCCCGAAGGCACCTTTCTTATCGTCGGGTTTAAACATTTGCATCACGGCATTGTGGCCGTAGGTATACCCGGCTCCACCCGCAAACACCGACCAATAACCGTAGCGGCGCACATCGCTGTCGGTCCAAACGGGTTGGGTAAAATCGTGCAAGCCGTGGACTATTTTTTCGTAGGATGGCTCACCGTCTAAAGTAGGTTTGGTGGGCGATTTCTGGTAATCTACCTGCACGTATTTCCAGTTGTCTTCCCCGTATTGCAGGTCGGTGGCCGAGGTATCCTGGTCGTAGCGGCGGTGGCCCGACTGGAACATGTTAAAATCTAACCAGGGCTCCTGGTGGAACCAGGCCGTGGAGGAAGTACGGCCGCGCGGATGGAAAGTAACCAAATGATCCGGCACCGTTTTTTGCAGGACTTGCCCAATATTTTGCCACACCCGCACCGAATCGCTGCCCCGGATATCGCCACCATTTAACCAGATAATATTATTCCGGTCTTTATACCGCTCCGTCAGGAAAGTAGCGTATTGCGTGGCGCGTTCCGGCGTAACCTGCTTGCTTTTAACATTGTTGCCCCACATAAGTACCAGGCCTAGGTAAAGGTTCTTTTCGGCGGCTTTATCCACGATGTAGTCCAGGTGATCCCAGTAATCATATTGTTCTGGGTCGGTAAAATTATTCCCTTCAGTATCTTTAGGTTTGGCCGGATTTCTGGCTATCAAAGCGCTATCGCCGTAACTATTTACGGCACCAATGCCATGCAGCACACTAATCTGAATCACATTAAAGCCTTTTTGGCGGCGGTTTTCGAGGTATTTTTCGGCTTCCTCCCGGTTAAGTTTGGCAGGTAGCAGCCAGCCTGTATCGCCTAACCAGAAAAAGGGTTCGCCTTTTTCTGTCATGAAATAACGGTTGTTTTCGGAGATGCGCAGTTTGGGTAAGCTTGAAGACTTATTAGGCAACCTTTGCGAGGCACAGGCTGCAACTAATAAGTTTACCACCCAAATGGAACAAACAAACAAAATTCTTTTAGTCTTAAACCACATAAATATTTGCGTATGCCTTAAAGCCGGGAAATCCACACCACCACCGGACCAGACGGCAGGTTTGTTGTTTCGGTTAATTTCCCATTGCTACTATTTTTTTCATTTTGGAGCTGACCGGTTGCCGGGTCGAACCAGCGTACCCGGAACTTACCCCTAGCCGTTTTCAAATCGACCGGAATTGCATCGGCTGTTTCCTGGTAAATAATATATTCCCCGTTTTTATTACCCAAAGCATATTGTCCGGCAGGTTGATTAGGTAAATCCAAGGGTTGCATGCTAGAAGCAGCCGGCAAGAAACCCGGGTGAGCCACAACCGGAATCTCGGCTAAAGAGCCACCTGCCAAAAAAGCGGCCCAGCCCTCGTGATCGTAGTTACTGGCGGAGTACATGACGGCTTTGCTGGGATTGGCTTGGCGGTAATCGTACACCGCGCGGTAAACCTGGGCAAAAGAAGACTTACCCGGTTTTACGAGGCGGGCATGCTGGCGCGGGGCTAGGTTTTGCCCACCAGCAGGCGCGTAAGCGGTGCCATCTTCGCGGTAATGCCAGTACCGGATATCAATTACATCTACTACTGCCGCCCGAGCTGGATCAGCCAGAATAGCGTCTTGCACATCTTTGGTGGTGCTTAAACCAACCAGCGCGTTTTTGCCGGTTTCTTTTTCCCATTCCCGAATGGTATCGAGCCAGAATTGCACAAAATGTAAAGGTCCGGTATATTCTGCACTGATTAATTGCAGCACCCCGGTATTGCCATTAAAATTATTCAGGCACTGCCGGATGTAAGCCCGGTGCAGTTCCCGGTGCTGCGGGTGGTTTACATCGTAAAACTGCTCGGCCAGGAAAATACGTTTGTCACCGGCATAAGGCACCGGTTCCGGAAAACCAGTTTCGTTAATATTATTGGCTGGCCGCCACGGGAAGTCGGCGTAATGGGCACCGGCCTCGATAATATTATGCTGAAAATATTGCTGATGCACCAGCAGCAAACCTTTCTGGTCCGCTAAGTCGGCAAAGGTTTTCAAGCGGCTCCAGTACCAATTATTTGGTTTCGTCAAGTCATATTTACTCAAGCCGTCCCAGGCGGTTTCTTTACCACTGCGGGCAAAAGGCAATTCGTAAAAGGGCGGCCAAACTTCGCCATCCATCCGGCGGATGCGTTCGTGGTCGTCGCGGCGGCGCTCGTACCACAAGCCGTAATTGTGTTCCAGGGCTACTTGTCCCTGTTTTTTCATATTATCCGTCAGCTCTGCCAGGTCATCGGTTAGGCCGTGACCAGTGCGGCCCGGTACAAAACGCGTAATGTGGGGTTTGGTTTTTTCCAAGGCGTAAACTCGGGATGAGCCCGACCACCAGGGCACATCCTGGCGCTTACCAGTTATTACTTCTTTGCCGCGCACCAGCCAGCCATTTTCCAGGTGCAGCGGTGCCGCCGATGTTGCCGCAATAGGTGCTTTAAGTTTTAATTGGTCAATTGTTTTTACTTTGGCAGCCTGCGTAGGAATGGGGTTGCGTTGCGGGGCGCCATCAATCCAATCAACCAGGCGGGGCGCTGGCTTTACGGCCTCGGCCGTCAGGGCCATGGCTACTGCTACCGGCGGACTACTGGAAGCATCGGTTTCCATGGGCAGCAGTTGTGCCCGCTCACCTACCTCTTTGCCCAGCCGGTCGGTTAATTGCGCGTAAAATAAGGAGCGGGGCTTGATGTGGCTGTTTGATTCTTCCCAGTGCCCATCACCGGAAAATTGGGCCCAGGTACCGAATGCCCAGTTCTGAGCCGTTGGCGGAGAATAATTATCTATGCGAGCAGCGGCGCATTGCCAGAAAACACTGTTGGCGGCACTCCAACCGGCACCCATACCATCTTGTCCTCGATTTTTAAAACTTAAAGCGTGGCCGTCTACATTTACAATATCGAATAAAACGCCGGAGGCCCAGCTATCGATCGCTCCGCTAAAGTTGTAAGGCAAAACGGATTCGCATTGCACAAAAGCATTCGGGCCGGCGGCACAAAAACCCACGGCAAAATCGTGGTAGCCTTGTTCGGCATAATTCCGCTGAAAAAGCGTTTGCTGACCGTTCGTGAAAAAAGTATAACGGCGCTGTCCGCCAATTTCGGAAACGGGTGCCAAGGATTTGCAATCTTCTACGGTAACTCGCTTCGCTGTTTCGTAAACCGCCACGGCCGAGCCGGCAAAATGTTCAAATATTACCTGGCGCACCCAGGCATCCTGAATATTTTCCAGGGTAATTGCCATCCAGCGGTGGTCTTCGTCTTTGGGGTTAGTTTTATCGTAAGCCGAACGGAGACGCAGATTTTCTACTCCTACTCGGCTGATGCGGCCGGGCCAGTTAACCTTGGCTACGGTTCCGCCACCATAATTGGCATCTAAAGCGGTAGTTATCGGCGCATCCAAGGTCAGGGTTTCACCGGTTACCGCCATTACTTTTCTATCCCAGAATAAATCTCGTTGACCCGGTTTCCAGCCCAGGGCCGTAATGCCGCCACCAAAATGGTCCGTTCCTAAAGCTTTAATCCAGGCAGCGGTACTCGGGCGTTGAATCTGGACGTGGTCACCTATTTTAAACGTTTGACTGTTTTCTACCCGCATCTGGTTGGCGTTTACGGGTACATAAGCATCTTTAATTTTTACAGGTGTTCCCAGTTGCTTATCGTTCACTCCGTTTAGGGTAATAAAAGTCTGGCGATCTTTGCCAGCGGCTAATAATATTGTGCCATCTTCGCTCATGCCGCTGCCACGCAGTACCACCCCGGAAGTTTTAATATTTAAGCTCCCACTTACTTCGTAAATTCCTTTTTGTAATAAAACTGCTCCCCGGAAACCACTTTTGTCTAAAGGCAAACCAGCTACATAATCTAAGGCCGCCTGAATCCGGCGGGTAGCATCCTCTTTCTGAACTAGTACTACCATTTTAATGGGCACATTTGGGATAGGCGCTTCGCTGGCCGCGTAACCGCAGAAAGAGAAATCCGGAATGCGGTTACCTTTTGCATCGGGGCTATAAACCAACCGGCCGTCTTTGCCTAATGCTACTGGTGAAGCGGGTTTTGCCGGTTTATTATTTTGCGCCAGGACCGGGAAGTGCAGGCTTAACAAGCTAACGAGCAGACCTGTCAGGAAATAATACCTTTTAGGCTTAGGCAATATTTTAAATAAATTACGCAATGGCTTAAGGCTTTTTATTATCGTCGAGATTGATCTGTTTTACTTTTTAGAATACAACTCTGTAAACTATACCAATTCTTTAGTGGTGAAAAACCTCCCCCTACCCCCTCCAAAGGGGGACTGTTCCTGGTTAGTTATTTTAGTTGATAACAAAACCTTATCTTTTGGCTAGTGGGTCAATATTGTTTTTGGGGTCTTGCCAGTTTACTTTCTTTTTGGGGTCAAGGCCGTTGATATATTTCTCAATGTTGGTATAGCCGTCGCCGTTCAGGTCGGCTATGGCATCGGCCGCGTTGTTTGGGTTCAGGTTGTATTTCTTTTCCCAGTCATCGGGCATGCCATCTTTGTCAGAGTCTTTGTAAGGCGTGCCTTTGTACTCGGGGTAGCCACCTACCTGGCTGATGTGCGTGATAATACCCAATTTGTAAGAATCTACGGGTAAGCGGCGCTTCACAAATTCTTTACCTACGCCGGTAACCCCGCCTTCTTTGTTGTTAATTTTACCGGTTTTTACCTGCTCTACGATGCGGGCATCTACCGGGTCGCGTTTAGGCAAGGTAGCGCCGGCATTATTTAGTACATAGCTGTAAGCTTCGGTAGCCGACATGGTTTTAACCGGGGCCATCGGGAAAGGCTTATCTACCCGGATTTGGTTTAAATATCCACCCGCATCAGCTTCGTCTTCTACCTGTACGCCGCCGGCCCAATTATCTTTCGTTACTTTCTCAAAGCCTTCCACCACATTACCGTTTACATAAGCTTTACCAAAAGTTTTAACGGCGTTCTTGTCCCGGTTAGATTCCGGCTTTAAAATGCGGTAAGCAATGGGTTTATCTTTGGGCGTAATGGGCCCGGGTTTGTAGTAGTTATTAATAAAATTAAACAACGAGCGGTGATCACCACCATCGGCCGACCGGTTCCACCAGTTAAATATTACGTTATTTACAAAACCAAAGTCGCCGTACATGCCAATAGAGGGATTCCGGGAAATATTATCGGCCCACAAATTGCGCATGAAGGTACTGTTTAAACCACCAATGGTACTACCAAAAGAATGGTTATAAGTATCGAGGCACTCGGAGAATATGGAGTTCTGGATGGTAATATTTACGGTAGGTAATTTTTGCGGTTTAGAGCCATCACCCGGATCGTACATGTGCCGGTACCACGACATGTTTTCATCGAGTCCCCAGCTAGCCGAAACGTGATCCACAATAATATTACCTACCGGGTTGCCGCCGATGGCATCATCGCGGCGGGTAACCTCGGTTTCGCCGCGCCGGAAGCGCATGTGGCGGATTACCACATCGTGGGTATTTACCCAAATGGTTTCGCCGGCTACGCAAACCCCGTCGCCGGGTGCGGTCTGGCCCGCAATGGTAATGTAAGGAGCCCGTACAATTAAGGGGCTTTTTAATTTAATAATACCAGCCACGTTAAATACCACAATGCGGGCACCGCCTTGTTCGCAGGCTTCGCGCAAAGTTCCCGGTCCGCCGTCGGCCAGGCTCGTTACCACAATTACTTTACCCCCACGGCCACCAAACGAAAAGGCTCCGCCCCCTTCGGCTCCCGGGAAAGCTGGTATTTTAGCCTGCGGCAAATCCGATGGTTTTGCTGCCCAAGGAATATAGGGTTTGCCTTTTTTAGCTTCTGCTTCTATTATAGGTTTGGCTTTGGCCCAGGCTAGATCCGATATTCTTTCTACTTCCTTGAGTTCTTCATCGGCTTTGGCCTGTAAAGTCGGCGGAATGGTGGGGTATTGGGCAAACGATTTTGGGACTACACCCAAAAGGGACATTAGCGTAAAACCCAGTAAATAAGATTTCCTCATTTTACCTTGTATTTTAATTTTTGTGGTGGAAACCGGTTTTACATTTAGTCCTGAATGGCTTAACAGGAATAAGGTGGCCGGGTGTAAATTGGTAATGGTTTTGTTAAAATGCCTGCTTCCGATAATCAGGTTTTATCTTTCCGGAAGCAGGCTTCTAATAGCTATGGTACTTTGGAGAAGTTCTTTAATATTTAAACCTCCCCCTACCCCCTCTAAAGGGGGACTTTCAATAACTTGACAAATGCTCTTTTTAATTGCGGGCAAAAGTATCGGTATTATTTTTCGGGTCTTTCCAGTTTACTTTTTTGGTTGGGTCGATGCTGTGAATATATTTTTCGATGTTGGTGTAGCCGTCACCGTTCAGATCGGCCACCGCGTCCGCCGGATTTTTTGGATCTAGTTTATATTTCTTTTCCCAATCATCGGGCATGCCGTCGTTGTCCGAATCTTTGTAGGCTTTGCCTTTGTAGTTGGGGTAGCCGCCTACCTGGCTGATGTCGGTGATAATGCCGCCCTTGTAAGAATCGATGGGTAAGCGGCGGTGCTTAAACTGGGTTTCCGGTACCTTCACGTTTTTGTTGTACTTAATTTCACCGGTGCGTACCTGTTCCACCACGCGGGCATCCACGGCATCGCGTTTAGGTAAAGTAGCGCCGGCGTTGGCCAGCACGTAGTTGTAAGCTTCCTGGGTAGGCATAATATTTATTGGTGCCATCGGGAAAGGTTTGTTCGAGCGCATATTGTCAGTGTACTTACCGGCATTTGGTTCGTCTTCTACCTGCACGCCACCGTCCCAGTTGTTGCGGGTTACTTTTTCGTTGCCTTCTACAATATTGCCGTTTACGTAAGCGCGTCCGAATACCAGGTAACCCAGCTTGCTGCGGCCCGATTCGGGTTTTAAAATGCGGTGGCCTATGGGCGTGTTTTTAGGGGTTAGGGGTCCGGGTTTGTAATAGTTATTAATGATGTTATACAGAGCCGTATAATCGCCGCCATCGGTAGAGCGATGAACCCAGTTAAATACCACGTTATTTACAAAGTTAAAAATACCGTTCCAACCAATAGAAGGATTACGACCTGCATTATTCGCCCACATATTCCGGATAAAGGTACAGTTCTCGCCGCCCAGCGTGCTGCCAAAAGCATGGTTCCAGGTATCGAGGGCTTCGGAGAAAATAGAATTCTGAATGGTAATATTTACCGTGGGTAATTTCTGCTCTTTGGTGCCGTCGCCGGGATTAAACATGTGGCGGTACATCGACATATTTTCGTCTAAGCCCCAGCTGGCCGATACATGGTCGATCATGATATTGCCAACCGGGTTGCCGCCAATAGCATCGTCGCGACGGCCCACGTTGGTTTCGCCCCGCCGGAAACGCATGTAGCGGATTACCACATCGTGGGTGTTGATCCAGAAAGATTCGCCGGCTACGCAAATGCCATCGCCTGGAGCGGTTTGGCCCGCAATGGTAATATAGGGTGCCCGAACAATTAATGGACTTTTTAATTTGATAATTCCGGCTACGTTAAAAACAATAGTACGGGCGCCGCCTTGTTCGCAGGCTTCGCGCAAGGTTCCCGGTCCGCTATCTTCCAGGCTGGTTACTACAATTACTTTACCCCCGCGGCCACCAAACGAAAAGGCACCGCCCCCTTCGGCTCCTGGAAAGGCCGGAATCTCAGCTTGCGGCAAATCGGTTGGACGGGCTGCCCACGGAATATAGGGCTTGCCTTGTTTGACTTCGGCTTCCACAATCGGCAGCGCTTTGGCCCAAGCCTCATCCGATTTCCGCTCCGCCTCTTTCATCATGGCATTGCTGGCTTGCTGCACGTCTTTAGGCACATCGGGGTACTGGGCAATGGCTGGTTGTACTAGCGAAAGCATCACGGCCGAAACCAATAAAGGGAATAGCGTTTTTTTCATTAGCTTATTGTTTTTATATTCTGTGGTTTATCATCCAAACCGGCTATATCAAACAGAATTAAATAAGTATCTCTATTTGATGTAACTCTTTACTTTAAATTTCTCCTATTTAACCGGTTAAACCAACCAGAACCGGCTTAATCCTGACCTAATCCAGACCAACCGGGATTATATACCGCCGAAAAAGTAGTTACCAAATTAATAATTTTTATTTATTAATAAAAATATACTTCAATTATAAATAATTAAGACATTGAAAAATCATTAAAGCTAAATAAAATAGGGGCCTAAAAAGATAATGACCTTGTTGATTATCTGTGTTTTTTCAACTAAGTAGAGCAAAAAACATCTGTGATTTGTCTTACCGCTTACCCTTTCAAAGACTGCATTCAATTACGTTAGTTCAAAGAGCAGGCTGTTAATGGAGTTTAAACAGACATCCTGATAATTAGCAGGAAACCGGAATAAAATAAAAAAGGAGATAAATAATATCTCCTCTTTATTTTGTTCCGGTAATCAACTAATATCGAAACTAACTATTTTTTAAAATAAAATAAATAAGACATTCTATTAATGAATATTCTAAACCCCGATATTAAAATATACTTACTGCAACGGATCAAACGTGCCGCCGTTCCAGCCTTTGGTTTGTTCCAGATTAGGGTTATTCGAAATAGCCTGTTGCGGCAGGGCAAAGAAATAATATTCGGGCTTCCAGTTTATCTCGTACCGGGTATCCATCACTTTGGTACCAATGGTGAAATATTTAGAATAAGCTTCATCCAGGCTAATATTATCCCGGTTCTTCTCAAATTCGGCAGCTGGTATAGCAGTAGTATTAAGGCTAATATTAATACCTGTTCTTCTTTTACCATTCAGTACTTCTTCAAACAACAGGTGTCTTCTTAAATCCCAATAACGCTTACCTTCAAAAGCAAACTCAACCTGTCTCTCGTCCAGAATAGCCTGGAACATCTCCTCGCGGGTCATGGTAGGCTTTAAACCGAAGAGACCATCGGCACCAGCCTCAATACCAGCTCTTTTTCTGATCTCCTTCAGTTCAGCATAAGCTTCTTCTAATTTATTCAAACCGGTGGCACTTTCGGCTAAATTCAACAATACCTCCGCGAACCGGATTTCCATCCAGTCGGTGCCAACGTATTGCACATTACCGGCGGCTACGTTCTTATCGATGGCTTTACGGGTGTAAAAACCGGTATTGGTAGCGGTGGGCTCCACGGTTTTGTTGTTAACCAGATAAGTCCATAGCTTGTAGCTATTATTTCCGTTGATAGACCAGGTGGCGCCATTGTACGCAATCGTTTTGTCGAACCGCGGATCCCGGTTTTTGTAAAACAGCTTAGGGTTGTAAGTATATTTAGAAGAGGGATCATCAATCTTTTTACCATCTTTCATCGGGAAGGCATCAACCATTTCTTTGGTTGGCTGATTAGAACCCCCGCCGGTGCCTAAATACTTGGGCCGCGTACTGTTATCGTACGTGTTGTTTTTCTTCTGCTGGTCGTTAGTACTGTTGTTGTAGCCGGTAATAAAAACCGCTTCGGGGTTATTTACCTCCTGAAACCACATATCTTCAAAACTGGCATGTAGTTTATGGCCGTTGGCCATTAATATTTCTTTTGCTTTTTTATTCGCATCGTAGGCTTTTTGCCACCGCTCTGCTAAATCGCCGGGGTTAAACTGCGGACTGGCCCAGTATAATGAAGCTCGCCCTTGCAACGCCGCCGCCGCACCACTGGTTACCCGGCCCCAATCAGCGCCCATCCATTTGCCGGGCAGGTTTTCGATAGCTAAATTCAGGTCCGAAGCAATTTGGGCAAAAGTCTCGGAGGTTTTGTTACGGGCCATAAAGGTAGATTCTTTGCTTTCGCCTACCGCATTTTGCGGCTCCAGCACCAAGGGAACGCCGCCGTACAACCTTACTAAATCGAAATAACGCCAGGCCCGGAAGAAATAAAGCTGGCCTTTCAGCCGGTTGCGCATGTACGGCGGGATGGTACCTTTTTCCAGTTCCTGTATGCCCTGGTTAATGCTCCTGATTTTACCGTAATTATTATTAACGTTGATGCTGGTTCCAAAATCTGAAACTGTGTTTACTTGTACAGTTCCCTGGAAATAAACCGATTCGCCGTAAGATTCGTCGGATAAATTGCTGTTGCCACCCCAACCTGGCAGGTTTTGGTCATAAACATAATCAACGTACACCCGGGCCAGTGTTGAGTCGTTCCACACTTCTTCGTTTAAACCCGATAAATCCCGCTTATCCAACACATCTTCGCAGCCAGTGAACATACCCAGGGTTCCTGCCAGCACTAAAATTTTATATAATTTCATCTTGGTCGACTTTTAAATTATAAAGTAAAGTTTACACCCAGGTTAAAAGTCTTCACGTTCGGATAAGCATCAAACGAGGTGGAAGGATCTTTGTAATCGAAGGGATTAAAGAAGTTAAATGGATTGGTACCGTTCAGGAATACCCGGGCATTGGTATTGCGGGTAAAGCTTTTGGGCAAGGCATAAGACAAGTTAAAGCTGCGCATCCGGAAGCTGAATGAATTGCGGAACCAGAAATCGGAGGTCCAGGTATTGCTGTCGTAAAATGGATTCGGATACGCGGCATTCGTGTTATTTTCGCTCCAATGGTCGGCCCAGAATGCCGGGCGGTTTTCGCTGGCACTTGCTGCTTTGCGGGCGTTACCTTCTACCAAAGCTTGCCCCCCGAAAGCGCCAGCCAATACCATATCTAAACGTAATCCTTTATAACCAGCGCCTAAAGATAAACCAAAGCCGTAGTGGTTGCTCGCTTTCGGCGAAATCCAGTCTTTGTCTTCATCCTCGGTAATTTTTCCGTCCGGGGCGGTAAACTGACCATTTGCATCCCGGGGACCTCTGATATCCTGGTAATATAACATACCAGGCTTAGGTGCCTGACCATCTATGGTGTAATTTGGGTTGGTTTCCAGGAATCGGTCTACATCTTCCTGGGTCCGGAACATACCTAAATAATGGTAACCTTCGATTCCCTGGTCGGTGGATTGGTTGATGGGGTATAAATAAGTACCTACGTCTCCGGGAGCATAATCTACTAAGATTCTTTTGTTATCGCTCCAGGATAAAAAGCTATTGGCATAATAATTAAAATCGCTGCCCACGTTATCTTTCCAGCCAACGGATATTTCGTAGCCAAAACTGTTTACCGTGGCATAATTTTCGTCGGGCATGGTACCCCCTACGGTGAGCGGAATAGAAGCCCCGCGGGTATACAGCATATTGTAGCGGTGGTCGTGGAAACCATCCAATGTAGCGGATAGGCGATTTTCCAGAAATCCGGCATCTATCCCAACGTTAATCTTGGTAACATCATCCCAACGCACTTCGGGGTTAGGCATAGCCTCAAGTTTTAAACCGGGCATGCGGATGCCATTGCCGCCGAACACTGCTCCGTTGGAGTTAAAGGTGTAACGCTGGCGCCACAGCCAGGGCTTGGCCTGATCGCCGCCCAGTAAACCAACCGAACCCCGCAGTTTTAAAGTATTAATAGCCGGCACATTATTCTTAAAGAAATTTTCTTCGGAAATTACCCAGCCAGCCGATAAAGACGGGAATAAGCCCCACCGGTATTCCGGAGCAAACTTAGTGGAGGCATCGTAACGCGCAGCTATTTCGAGGAGGTATTTGCCGGCATAATTGTAATTTACCCGGCCTACATACGATAAATTGCCTGATTCTTTGGCACTAGTAGAAGCATCCATGGCACCAAAAGCCATATTCATAAAATCACGGCCGCCTTCCACAATGCCTTCTTTCATCGACCGCGTTTCTTCCCAGTAAGTTTCGGCCTGCTCTACCAGCACCAAAGCGCCAACATCGTGCTTGCCAAACTGGCGGTTATAGTTTAAAAAGCCGTTAAGCTGATAGTTGTCGGTATAGTCCGGATTTACAAATACCCGGTCGCCGTTGTTTAAAGTAGTAAACGGACCAACCCCGGTGGTCATTAACTGATCGGTATAAATATGGCCGTTGTTTCGGAAGTTGTATACCCGGTATTTAGTAGCAAACTCTTTGCTATATTTATTATCCAGGTTTTTGCTGTATTGTACCCGCGCTCTCAGGCCTTTGATAAAGGGTACCTCGTATTCTAAGTTAGCATTTATGTTTAAGCCAGTGGTCCGGGCATATTTATAATTATCTAATCTTTGTATTTCGAAAAAGTGATATCCTTTGTCGGAAGCCACACTAACCGGCAAACCATTAATGTATGGCGGCGTCCACTGCGGAATTTTCAATAATGAAATCATATCGGCTTCTTCCGAAGAATTAAGCTTGGAATTGTATTTGCGCGTGCCGGAAAGGTCGCCGGCCAAAGAAACGCCCAACTTTAAGGAGTTAGTAACTTTTACATCGGTGTTGGCCCGGAACGTCCATTTGTTCATGTTAATGTTATCGAAGTTACCGTCCTGCTGGTAGTAAGAAGCTCCCGCAAAAAAAGTGGCTCTTTCGCCGCCGCCGCTTACATTAAGGGCATGGCGGGTCGTGTAGGATGGCTTCCAGGCTTGTTCCAGCCAGTTATAATTATTATTCCGGAAATGTTCTAATTCGGCATCGGTATAATAATTCGGGTCGGTCAGGTAGCCATTGGGCCCGTCAGCTACGAAATTGCGCCGCGTACGGGTCATGGTATTTAATAAATTAGCATGTTCGTAGCCATTCATTACCTGCGGCATATAAGTAGCATCCGATAAACCGGCAGAACCGCTGTAGTTAAACTTAGGCTTGCCTTCTTTACCCCGTTTGGTTTTTACCAGCACCACACCCTGGGCCGCACGGGCCCCGTAAATAGCAGCAGAGGCATCTTTTAATAAAGAAATCGTTTCTACTTCGGAGGCATCTAACAGGTTAAAATCTTCCAGACTCCGTATTACCCCATCAATCACATATAAAGGATCCAGGGTACCGCCGTCTTTGCTGTACAACAAAGGATTACGTACCACAATAGACGCCGCCTGGCCCGGACGGGTGGTTCCGCCACTTACGGCAACACCGGCCATGCGGCCCGACAAAGCTGTGGCCAGACTACCAACCGGTAAATCTTCGATATCGGCCACATTTACCTGCGCTACCGAACCGGTTAAATGCGCTTTTTTTTGCTCGCCATAGCCTACCACCACTACTTCTTCCAGGGCACGGGCATCGGCAGTTAGTTTAATAGTTAGGCTGGAAGCGTTACCAATGGCTACTTCTTTCGACATAAAACCAACAAAGGAAACAATTAAAGTCTGCGCATCATCTGGCGGGACAATGGTAAAATTACCTTCAGCATTGGTGGTAGTACCAACAGTGGTGCCTTTTACCAGAATGGTTACACCCGGAAGCCCTTCTCCTTTTTCGTCGGTGACGCGGCCGGTTATGTCTCTGACTGGTTTGGCGTGCATTACCGTAGCCACCGTTAAAAGCAGACAGAAGGTCATCAAAAACTTTTGCTGCCATTGTCTCCTGAGGATTTTAAAAAGTAACTCTGATTTCATAGAGGTTAAATTAGTAATTTGATTATGTGTGGTGAGCTAATGCGGTAAGATGCACTTTAAAATAGAATAGCCTAGCTGATGCACATTTTAAAGGCAACCAAACAGATTTAGCAGGTTGGCCCGTTAAACAAGTACAATGACTATTCCGGGCTTTTAAAGGCTGCCGTAAGAGGAGTCGACAGGTAAAAAGAGGGCGCCCAAGACAAAAAAATCAGATTTTCAAAGTCGCAAGGCACCCATCTTTATCCACCCAAATTTTTTATTTTGCTTTAGCCGCCGCTTCGGCTTTTAATCTTTTATCCCATTCTTCACCGGCTTTTTTCAGGTCGTAACCGGCCGCCGAGAGGTAATTATTGATGCGGCCTTTGTACTTGCCAAACCAGCCGTGTTTCTTCTCCGATGATTCGGCGTCCATGGCTTTTTCCCGGGCTTCAACCAGGCTGGTCATGATAAAAGCTTTTTGCGGCTCAGTCAGGTCGGGCAACATGGCTAAATAGCCTTTATAAGTAATAGGCAGCACCCCGTAAGTCATGCCGTCTTTCACCTGATCTACATGAGTGGTAGTCAGGTGGCCGCTTAGTTTAGCTAAATATTTACCGTGTAGTTTATCTAAACGCGTACTTGCTTTTTCTTCAATATTCTTCACCTGGGCTTCGGCCGCCTTCTTGTCTTCGCCGGCTTTGGCTGCCTTCACCTGAACATCCCGTTCGCTGTGAATCTCGTTCAGGTCGCGATATTGCTGCACAATAATATCCCGCACCTTCGCAGATTTAGCTTCGTCAGGCAGATTCAAAGTTTTTACAATTTTATCGGCCCGCTGGGTAATGGTGCGGGTATAAGCCGCTTCTTTATCGGCGGCAGATTCTTTGGCAGCAGCTGGCTTGGTTTCCTGGGCCAGTACTGGAACAGTACTGACCAGCAGGCCTATGCAGGCAAAGCAAATAAACCGGGATGATTTTTTAATTAATGTCATGCGGTGGTGAATATTATATATTAATTACGAAATAATCCTGGTCCTGTACTTTTTGTAACCCATGCTGCTTTAACCTCTTTTAGATAAACAACTCTGCCTGGTTTATTAATGAGTTTTCAAATATAAATAATTATTTCAAATATAAATGAAAAAAGTAAATTGATAATCCTAAATATTATCTATTTTTTGTAGTATCTTAACATGCCCTTGCATCTGGTAAGAGGTTTCTATAAAATTAATGTATAATTAACACTTCATAATTTATTTTGTCAGGGTAGTCCATAGATAAAATAAGGATAGCAAAAGAGCAGATTTAAGCACGCTTAGAGAAATGCCAGTTTAAACTAACATTGACCTGGTTAAAGTGGAAAAGTAAGTTAAAATCAAGATGAAGCCCCAATTTCATAAAGTTCCAACCAGTATTCAGAACTCTTATAGTGCCCGGTACGACAAGCTGCCCAACTTCGGTACGGTATGGCATTACCATCCGGAGCTGGAACTGCACTATGTTATTAAAGGCGAAGGAGTACGCTTAATTGGGGATAATATCAGCAATTTTTCTTCCGGCGAAATAATTTTACTTGGCCAGAATCTGCCGCACACCTGGCGATGTGAAGAAGAATATTTTGGGCAAAACCCCGACCTGATGGTGGAAGCAGTAGTTATACATTTTTTACCGGACTGTTTGGGCCCACACCTGTTGCAATTACCAGAAGCTTACCTGTTGCCCCGCTTATTCCAAAAAGCCCAAACCGGGATGTTAATGGGTGGTAGTACCCGCGACAACTTAGCACCTCTGATGCTCTCGGCTGTAAATGCCACGAACCTCGACCGCCTGATTATTCTGTTGACGATGCTGAAGCTACTGGCCGAGACGGATGATTATAAACCGATTGCTTCGGTCCAGCAGATTCTTTCCAATACCAGCGAACCTGATAATATCCGCCTGAATAAAGTATGGTCTTATACCCTGACGCATTACAAAAAAGAAATTTCTTTAGAAGATATCTCGGCGGTGGCCAACCTGAGCGTTACCAGTTTCTGCCGGTACTTTAAGCTTTTAACTAACAAAACTTATTACGATTTTCTAATCCAGATTCGGGTAAGCCACGCCTGCCGGTTGTTGGTAGAAAATAAATTGCCGACCGAAATGGTTTGTTTTGAATGCGGCTTTAATAATATATCTAATTTTTACCGGCACTTTAAAAAAGTAACCGGCTTAACCCCGCTTTTGTACAAACGCCATTACCTAAATACCTGATAAACCCGGTAAATCAAGCAGGAATATTTGCAGAAATCTTTCGGCCCCATCGCCAACATAGCGGTTATACGCTAGCAATTTGCCGTTATTCGACCAAACCGGTGCACCAATGGGTTTTTCGGCTTCGGGTCGCGGCTCCGTTAAGCGGGTTGAAGTTCCGCTTTCGAGATGGGTGATATAAATACTGTTATCGGCGGCATAAGCTACCAGCGGCTGCTTGGGACTAAAGTTAAACTGCCCCTGCACCGGAAAAGAATTAAAAGTAACCTGCTTGATTTTACCACCGATCGGCGATACCCTGAATATTTGGGTTAAGCCTTTCACATCGGGCGCCAGAAAACCGATATTGCAGCCGTCGGGCGTGGTGCGGAGCCAATGCCGCGGTTCCCGCACACCTTTTTTGGTGAATGTTATCCTACGTTGGGATACGCCGGCAGGCACATTGGGGCGGGTAGTTAAAGTACCTTCCAGCGGTTTACCCGGGTTTGCCTGTGTGATATCTGCGGGTAAATCCACTACAAATATTTCGGTCTTCAATTCGCCAGATTCATCCCGCACACTGCCCTGAAAAGCAATAGCCCGCTGCTGCCGGGTGCCATCCGGTTTTTGGTAGCCGTGCCGGCCAATCCAGGTTTCATCAAAGGCTTTATCAATTTCGTCGCTGCCGGGCGTTGGGTTTTCCTGCACCTGCGTCACTACTACCGAAAACATCTCGCCACTGTGGTTTTCCAAGGTTTCATCGTCTGGCACCAATACCTTTTTACCCGGCATCATTACTCCCACCGTTCTTAAATCCTGTTTGCTTGGGTCCGTTTTACTTAGTTGTTCTAAAATGTAATCGTTGTAAGTAAAACTAATCCAGGCGCCATCGCCGCTCCAGGAATGCGCGTGGGTACCACCCCGCAAAGCACCCGGCGTAAAAGGGGGCAAAATATGCCGGGCATCCATAAAAATAGGTTCCTGGGGTTTATCTACCCAAACAGAAACACCGGTGCGACGGGTAAAACTGTAAGGCTGGTTTTGGCTGGCGTTGCGAATACCGTGAATAAAAATTACCTGATTGGACTTTGGTGAAAAAGTGGCAGCCCCTACTCCTGGGCCGTAATCCGTTTGGTTAGGGACCTGATAAAGCTCCCGTACCTCACCTGTTTGCACATTTACCACCCTAATACTACCGGTTGATAATATTTGAGTATCGTCGTTGCGCGTATCAAAAACCAGCCATTGGTCGTCAGGGGAAAAACATTGGGTATGGTGCAAGGTGTGGCCGTAAGGCTGGTAGGTTAACTGGTGCTCGGGAAGGGAAAGAGAAAGATTTTGGGCCATATTTTTAGGATATGGCCCAAAGTAAGTGAATATATTGGTTCTTTGATATTCTATTTTAATTCTTTATAAAACCATAAAGGGTTTGACGATTAGGCGTAAATTTATCGTGTTTAAATTTCTACTTTCACGCCTAATTCTTCCTGCAGGCGGTGATATTTTAGATAAAGTTCATCCACGTCTTTTCTAACTTTCGGCGTAAAAACACCCACATCGCGGCGGGTAAAAGTAGAAATATTTAAACCGCGTTTTTGCAGGTAATATTTAGATACTATTGGGTACACCGCGTGCATCACATCCATGTTATCGATAAAGAACTGCTGCACCCGGTCTACTTCCTCGGTTAAGCTGCGGTTGTTGTAATTTTCGCAAAGCCAAACCACCAACTCCGGGAAGTAATTACCCTGAATACACGACAAACCCGACGAACCCGCCTTTAAAGATTCTACCGCGTGTACCATATAGGCGTCGTACAAACCAAAACACGGATTATCAGCCAGACGGAGTTTTTCCCGCACCTGGTCAATATCTAGGCACGTATCTTTGTGGTAAATAACCCGGCCCGAGGAAACAAATTGTTTTAAGGTTTGAGGCGAAATTACTCTTTTGTAGGGCACCGGGCATTCGTAAAAGCCCAGTGGAATATTGGGCGTTAAATCGAATAATTCAAAAGCCTGCTCGGCAAATACAGCTTCTGATTCCGCCTCTTCGGCCAGTAAGCCCGTTATGCAGATAACTGCCTGCACACCTAGGTCGTAAACTTTTTTTACAAAATCGGCTTGGTCCGCTACGGGTCCGCCAAAGGTACCGGTTGCTACTACGGGTACAGTGCCATCTGATACCTCCAGCACATGCTTGATAATTTGCAACCTTTCGGAGGGAGTTAATTCAAACATTTCGCTGGAGAGGCAATTGGCAAATAAACCCGAAGCACCGGCCTCCAGGTAAAACCGGGTTAGTTCGGTTAAGCCGCGGTAATCAATTTTGCCATTTTCCTGAAATGGTGTAAGCATAACCGGAATAAAGCCTTTTGTTTTTTGTTCCATTTTTTATGAAGGGTAAAATATTACGTATCTGTTGCTGCCCGGGGCTGCTTTCTTTTTTAATCCGGATGCTTACCGCAAGGTTTTTTCTTTTTTATAGGCCGGCGGAATGGTGGCTGTTACAGGGGTTTTATGCCGGAACCTGGTTAAAATTACGCCGGCCAGGAATATGGTAAGGGTGCCGATTACAATAATCATGTTCTTATGCAAGGGGCTGCGAAACTGCTCCAGTTCGGCTGGGAGCAGGTGCGAAAAGGTCATCCATAATATAACCAATACGCCCAGAATAGTAGCCGTTAGGGCTTCCGCGTTGCGGCTTTGGCGGCTAATAATTCCTAACAAAAACAAGCCCAGCATACCGGCGGCAAATATTCCGGATAACTCCCACCAGATATCCAATATACTTTTTACGCCAATCATGGCAATGCCGGTGCCCATGCCTAGCAAACCAAACACAACGGTAGCCAGGTGCAATACCAGCAAGCCTTTTTTGTCGTTCAAGTCGGGGTTAATGTAGCGTTTGAAAATATCTTCGGAAAAAACCGTGGCCGATGCATTCATACCAGAGCTAATAGTGCTCATGGCCGCCGATAATATGGCCGAGACAATCAGCCCGACTAACCCCGCCGGAATTTTGGTAACCATAAAATGCGGCATTACTTTGTCGCCGTAATCGGCGGGCTGCAGCGAAGCGGCCATTTGAGCAATATCGGCGGTAGAAGCAGTAGCGGGTAGCCTTTCCAGCGCAACCTGGTTTTTAATGCTTTGGATGAGCTCCGGGTGCAGATCGTAGTAGGCGTACAAACAGGTGCCAATAATAAAAAACAGCAAAGACGCCGGCAAATACAAACCCACGCACAACCACACCGATTTGGCTGCTTCTTTCGCCGACCTGGCTGTGTGGTAGCGTTGCACGTAATTCTGGTCCATGCCAAAATTGTTCAGGTTAATAAAAAAGCCGTATAGCAACACCACCCAAAACGTAGCCTGGGTAAAATCGGGCGCGTAACTGCCCAAACTCAATTTATTATCGCTCTGCCCGATTTCCATTATTTTAGCAAAGCCGCCCGGCATATCCGTTACAATCAGGTAAATAATCAAAACCGCACCCAGCGTTTTGATGACGCCTTGCACCACTTCGGTCCAGATTACGGCTTCCATGCCGCCCAGCACGGTATAAATAATAATACAAATACCCGTAACCAGCATTACCGTTTCCATGGAATAACCAGTTAAAGCCTGCAAACTTAGGGCAATGCCAAAAAAGATAGAACCCATGCGGGCCAGTTGCGTCAGCAAAAAACAAACAACGGCGTAGGTGCGGGCCCACGGACCAAAGCGTTTTTCGAGGTGCGTATAAGCCGAAACTTCGCTGGTCTGCCGGTAAAATGGCACAAAAAAGCGGGAAGCTACCCAAGCCGCTAACGGCATCGACAGGCTAAAAACAAACGCATTCCAGTTGCTGCCGTAAGCTTTGCCCGGCACGCCTAAAAAAGTATTGCTGCTTAGAAAAGTGGCGTAAATTGAAAGCCCAATGGCCCAACCCGGAATCGTACCCGAAGCTTTGGTAAACTGCTCGGCACTTTTATTTTTCCGGGAAAAATAAATACCCACCACCACCATACCAATGAGGTAAATCAGGATAATAGCCAGGTCAAAAATGGGCAAGTTATGCATGTGGTGGTGTGCGTAGCTTTAGAATGTTCCGATAAAAACTTAATGTAGGAAGTTTTTATCAATCATCAAATACAAATTTAATATTTATTAGTAAATTTACGCTATACCATTTTAGCCAGCTATTATAGCATCTTATCTGGTTGGTGTTTTAGTAAAATTCAGGTTATACTAAAAACATAGAAAGAATTTACCTAATATTTCTTAACCCGGTTTTGTTTGAAATGGACTTGCCGGATGATCTTTTACCAGAGCTGCGCCAGCGCAGCCGGATAGCTAAAATTTACTAATTTATTTCATTACATCACCTATATAAATGAATAAAATCACTTTACAGGGCATTACCTGGGGCCATAGCCGGGGCATTACACCTCTTTTAGCCGCCGCTCAACGCTATTCCGAATTATACCCCCACGTCGAAATAAACTGGCGCAAAAGAACTTTGCAGGAATTTGCCGATTTCCCCATTGAAAAATTAACCGAAACCTACGATCTGCTCATCATTGATCACCCTTGGGTTGGCCGGGCCGCCGCCGGTAAAAGCGTTTTGCCCCTGGATAAATATTTGCCGGCGGAATATTTAGACGAACAGGAGCGGCATTCGGTCGGGTATTCGCATTTAAGCTATAATTATAATGGGCACCAGTGGGCCTTGGCTATTGATGCAGCCACGCCGGCGGCCAGTTATCGCCCAGACCTTTTAACTAAGCACAACCAAACGTTACCAGATACCTGGGAAGATGTGTTGGCTTTGGCGAAAAAAGGGAAAGTAGCGGTCCCGGCCATCCCCATCGATTTGCTCATGAACTTCTATACCTTTTGCTTGGCGCACGGGCAAGAGCCTTTCTTATCCAAATCTGAAGTAATTACGAAGGAAATTGGTTTGAAGGCGCTAGCCACCATGCGTGATTTGTATAGCCAGATTCATAGGCAGTTTTTTGGGTTTAACCCCATTGCCGTGGCCGAAATCATGAGCCAGACAAATGATTATTTATATTGCCCTTTTGCTTATTGCTACTCTAATTATGCCCGGGTGGGCTATGCTCCCCACCTTTTGGCTTACACCGATACCGTCCGGTTTGGCAGCCACGGACGACTGAGAACAACCGTGGGGGGCACGGGTTTAGCGGTTTCGGCATTTTCAGAGCAGGCCGAAGCGGCGTTGCAGTTTGCCCAATGGCTGGTATCGCCTCAAATACAGGCTACATTTTACGTGCAGCACGGCGGACAACCCGGCCACCGGCTGGCCTGGCTGAATGAAAGCGCCAACCAGCTTTGCCAGAATTTCTTTAAAGATTTGTTACCTGTTATGGATCGGGGATATATCCGGCCCCGCTACAACGGTTACCTGCACTTCCAGGACCATGCCGGGAACCCGTTGCAGGAATATTTGAGAAATGGCGGTCAGCCCGAAAACGTTCTCCGGGAAATGAACCGGATTTACCAGGAAAGCCTGCAGGCCAAAAGTTTAACGGTTTAATATTCAGGCTTGCTAAGACACCTTTGGGTAATCAGTACCCCAAATAGAGAAGCAGTTAAAAATATTCTTTTATTTTCGTCCTGCCCTTAATACCAGCTGGCTTTAAATTTACTATGATTCCACCACTTCCTTTACCGCAAACCCGCCAGCCTATTCTCATAATTGGGGCCGGCGGCATTGTTAAAGATGCTCATTTACCCGCGTACCAGTCAGCTAACTTTCCGGTGGCCGGCATCTTTGATTTAAACCAGGAGAAAGCTCAAAATCTGGCATCGGCGTTTAATATTCCGCAGGTATATGGCTCTTTACTGGAATTGATTGTCCAAGCACCACCCAAAGCAATATTCGATATTGCCTTACCTGCTTCCGAAATATTAGCTACGCTCCGCTTAATACCCGACGGTTCAGCTTGCTTGATTCAGAAACCCATGGGCGAAGATTTAACCCAGGCCGAAGAAATATTACAGTTGTGCCGCGCCAAAAAACTGGTGGCCGGTATTAATTTTCAGCTGCGGTATGCGCCGGCTATTTTAGCGGCCCGTCACTTGTTAAACCAGGGATTACTGGGCGAACTGGTTGATATTGAAATTAATGTAAATGTGTACACACCGTGGCACTTATGGGACTTTTTATTTAAGCTGCCACGCACCGAAATATTATACCACAGCATTCATTACGTAGATTTAGTTCGAAGTTTTTTAGGCAACCCGCAAGGCATTTACGCCAAAGCCACCAAGCATCCGCACATGTCCCAACTGGCATCGGTGCGCAGCAATATTATTATGGATTACGGCGATACCGTGCGGGCCAATATTTTAACGAACCATTGTCACCAATTCGGACTCACCAACCAGCAATCTTACATAAAACTGGAAGGTACCAAAGGCGCGGTAAAAATGAAGTTGGGCCTGCTAATGGATTACCCTAAAGGCGTACCCGACGCTTTTGAGTATGTAGTGCTGGAACCAAATCAGGAACCACAATGGCAAACCATGGCCATAATCGGCAGTTGGTTTCCGCACGCTTTTATTGGCTCTATGGCCCAGGTAATGCTGGCTGCCGAAGGTTCTATTGCCCAGCCCGACAATTCGGTAGAAGATTGTATTTATACCATGGCTTGCGTAGAAGCAGCTTACGATTCGAGTAAGCAAGGTGGTATTTCTATTTCAAATAAGTTTTAGTAGAATATTACCGTTAAAGGTTGGCTAAGTATGTATGGCTTTTTTTGAAATTGAATTGCTTTCATCCTCCGCTTTATGTTTCAGAATAACTTCAATCCGTTTATCCGGAATCAGCCACATAAAAGCAACTAAAACATAAATACTGCCGGCAATCCAAGGGCCGAAATAAGTAGAACAAATAGCGATAAAATATAGAACCGGAGATATCTTGCCTTTAATGTCTTTTCCGATTGCTTTGGCCAGTATAGACTCCTCGCCGTGATTCTTAATAATACGGGTTTGTAAAATCCAATACGCCAAAGCAGCCATAAACAGGACTACGCCATAAAAGGCCATCGGAACAGGAGCAAAATGGTTCTCGCCTATCCAACCGGTTACAAACGGAATCAGCGATAACCAGAAAAGCAAGTGCAGGTTAGCCCACAAAATACCACCGGTTACGTGTTTAACGGTAAACAGCATGTGGTGGTGATTGTTCCAGTAAATTGCTACGTAAATAAAACTCAGAATGTAACTAATCACAATCGGAATTAAGGGTTGTAATACCTGCAAAGTTACCCCATGGGGCACCTTTATTTCTAAAACCATAATCGTGATAATAATGGCTAATACCCCATCACTAAAAGCTTCGAGTCGTCCTTTTTGCATAATTTAATCTTTTGGCTTTATACCAGTTTTTTTGATGTTTTGTAAATTTAGGTAATAGCGGTTTTAGGCTTGGTGCTGTCAGAACCCTTGAAAATCGCCAGCACAAAGTAAGTACAAAAGCTCGATTGTACTATTAATACTGAATCCAGTACGGTTAGCTTCACTATTGCCAAACCTATGTTAATCGTAATCTTTTTATAATTTCTTATTTGTTCTTCAATTGCAGTCTCATCATAATGTCTGTCTGCGCATCATTTCCTAATTTAAAAATGTGTTTGTCAAACTCCACGAAACCATTTTTCTTATAAAAATTTATGGCCCTGGGATTTTCTTCCCAAACACCTAGCCAAACGTAATCGGCATTTGTTTGCCTGGCAATTTGCATGGCCTTATCGTACAACAATTGACCTACCTTTTTCCCGTGATATTCTTTTAACACATAAATCCGTTCAATTTCAAGAGCTGTATCATCTTTTATTTCTGTTTGTGACGGACCTGTGTTCAGTTTTAAATAACCGATCACAGTATTGTCAAGCTCCGCAAAATAGAATTGGGAATTTGTGTTATTAAGTTCAGCCGTCAATCTTTCAACAGAAAATTCTTCTTCCAAATATTTATGCATATCTTCCGCTGTATTGCCGGCAGAAAAGGTCTCTGAAAAAGTTTGTCTGCTAATTTTTTGCAGTTGGTCAATGTCGTTTAGTGAAGCTTTCTTTATGTTGATATTTTGCATATTCTCTTTGTGCGCCATTAAATATTTTCAATAACGTTCAAATGTAAACAGCAGGTGAGGCAATCGATCAGAGTATAGAGAACAAACAATATTATATGTCGCTTTTATTTTACTCTCTTGGATATTTCCCAACAGCTTCAATTCCTTTGTCACTAAATTTCAATAATTCGGTAGTAATTGGATACCCAGATTCTTTATACTCTTCTATCACTGTCTTCCCAAGTTTGCCAGAAAAGAAATCAAAATCATTTTCGGAAAATAGATAACAGAAATCTCTTACAGGTATAACTGCATAAACAGGCCAACCTAACTCATCTTTTACTTTTTCCATTAAGTTAGGTGAGAAAAGTAGTGATGCTTTTAATGATTCGTGTTCCGTTTCGAGAAATCCTAATTTATGATTCTCAATAGTGTCAATTTGTAAGGTTGCTTTATTAAGTTCAAGTTGCCCATTTGTCAAAGCAGCCTTTTCTAATTCATCTTCTGTAATCTTCCATCCAGTTAGATCGTCTTTAGAAATCCAGGTAAATTTATTATTGCCACTATGAATAAATATTCTGCTAAAATCATCTGTAACTGGCTTATTTAAGAAGTCCTGAAAATCGAAGTCACTCGGATAAAGGGAAATAAAAATATTATTTCTAGCTGTCTCCCACACTGGAAAAGGTTCTAACTGAGAGAAAATAACTTCTACAAAGTCAATTATTAATGAATCATCGTGATCTCTTTCATAATTCTTTCTAAGATTATCAAGATTAACTTTTAAATCAATATCTCCTTTGGAAATATGAATTAGTCCTTCATCATCAATTGTGTCAATTTTTAAACCTTGACTTTCAATTTGAGTTCTAAACTTCTCAAACACAATGTCTGTTTCCTTCTTTTTACACCCAAATAGCTCCAGCATGAGAAAAATTATTAAAGTAAAATTAATTTTCATAAATGGTACACAACTAACGGTTATCTGCATTATTAATGGCTGTACTTCTGCTATAAAATTACAACTCCGAAATTTATTAACTAAAATATAGGCCATTTAAAATTAAATTGGCTTACACAGACTTATCGTTCCATGAGTTCTCAAAAATTATTAACCTTACTGATCCAGCCAACTTTTAAAAGCTGGGGTTTTTTCGCTGCTGATAACAATTTCTTCGTCCAAGGGCGGATGCAAGACTAGTTTCAGGCGGCCTTTAAAGTACGGGTGAATTTCTTTGGCGGCATCAAAGGATATTATCAACTTTCGGTTAATATGGAAAAATTGGCTGGGATCGAGCAGTTGAATTAAATCGTCGAGGGCATAATCAACCGGAAATTTCTGGTTCTCGCGGGTTACGAGTAAGGTAAGTTTATTCGAAGAAAAGAAATAAGCAATATCGGCGGTCTTAATGGCTTTAATTTTGGCTCCCATTTTTACGAGAAACCTGGATTTATAGCTTCCCTCCTTGGGCCGAATCATCTGTACCACTTCGTTGATGGGTATTTCGGCCTGAGTTGGCCCCAACGTATGCCGTATTTCCTGCATTTTATCCAGGCTTTGCACCAGTTTGCTAAACTGCACCGGTTTTAACAAATAATCGATGCTGTGAACCTGAAAAGCTTCCAGGGCATACTGGTCGTAAGCGGTAGTAAAGATTACCGGGCATTTTACCCGCACCTGTTTAAAAATATCGAAGCAAAGTCCGTCTGATAGGTGAATATCCAGCAACAATAAATCGGGCAAGTCGTGCTCCTGCAACCATTTTACCGCGGCTTCTACCGAACTTAAAACAGCCAACACCTGAATAGCCGGGTTGTACTCGTATAATAGTTTTCCTAATCGCTCGGCGGCCAGGGCTTCATCTTCAATTATCAGCACCTTCATGTTTGAATTCAGCGTTTGTCTTCCGGTGGGCAAGTTAAAAGTTTAACTTAAAATTAACCACTCGCTTAATCGGCTATTTCGAGCAGCGGCAGTTTTACGGCAAAACTAGTCGGGGTTTGCGTTACTTGTACCTCGCGGTCCGATAAATAGCCGTAGCGTTGGCGAATATTTTCGAGGCCGGTTCCGGTGAGGTGGGTGCTTTCCTGTATTTTAGGCTGCCGGGTATTCCGGACTATTAACCAACCATCGGCTTCGGTCGCAATATTTATGATCAAAGGTATTTTGGCCGAAATAACATTATGCTTGATTGCGTTTTCCAGCAGCATTTGCAAAGCTAAAGGCGGCAGACAAACAGTTTCTAACAACGCTTCTGATATATTAATAGTTAGTTGCAGTTGGTCGCCGAACCTTTGGTGCAATAAAAAATAATAGGCCCGAATAAATTCTAACTCGGTGGCCAGCGGTACCAGTTCTTCTTTTTTATATTGCAGCACGTAGCGGTACACATCGGCGAAACGATCCAGAAAAAGTTGGGCATCCTCCGGATTTTTCTGGATGAGGGCCGATAACACATTCAGGTTGTTAAATAAAAAGTGCGGGTCCAGGTGCATGCGCAGCGACTCCAGTTGGGTGCGCAGGTTTTCCTGCTTAAATTTCTCGGATTGCTCGTGCGCCTTTTTCCACTGCACCATAAAAAATATTCCGAAGTTGATGGATAGCACCGGAATAATAAACAGCAAGCCGTAAACATTTAACACCAGAAACTGCTCTAGATCTGGAGGGCGCTGCGTAGTTTGGGCCCGGAAAAAATAATAAGTCAGGTTAATGCACAAGAGCGAGTAAAGGGTACTCAGAAAAAGCTGCAGGAAAAAGCGGGCCGTGGTATGCTTTGCCCAAGGAAACTTATAATTTAATATTCTGTAAATAAATCCGTTGCCAAACCACAGCAGCATTATTACGGTAAAAATCCAGAGCAGCGCCACCAAATAAACCAATTCGGGATTGGCCCGCCGCAGCAGGTACAACCCGGCTAATAATATCCCTAACCCCAGTATAAACAGTAATCGCAGCCACTTTTGGTCTTTAGCATTATCGGGAGCAAACAGGTCTTTTAGCGCTATCGGCATGTTTAAAAGAAAGAGATTTGGCTTATTTTAGCCCACGGAATATACCGGTGTTGCTTATTGGGCAGCAGTAACATCAGGCCCCAGTTTTGGCCCGACACATCGTTTTCGTTTTCTAAAGTCAACTTTTTTTCACCGGCCATTTGTATTTCGGACCGTCCGTTCGGTAAAGGTTTCAGGTTAACGATTCGCCCGAAAGGTATGGTATACCGAATAGTATTTCCAAACCGGCCGTCTAATAATTCTGCGGTCCACTCCTCATCCAAATCAAAAACCAGTTCGGCCTTGATATTATGGTTATCCGTTGTCCGGATGGTGCCGCGTATTTTTTGGAGTTTGCCGTAGCTTTCGTACCCTAGATTGGCCGGCACTTTGTCTTCGAACGTAACCGAACGGAAGGCTTCCCAGCTAACAATGGCCTGGCCCCAGGCCGGGTGCTGCACCACAATACCGCGATTTGTAGCATTTACATCACGGTTATTTTTCAGGAATATTTTGTCGTCGGAATAAAATTTAACAATAGATCCTTTATCTCTAACCTGAATAGAATGAATTTGGCTGAAAGCGTAGCGAAGGTTTTGTGGGTTGCTGTCTAATTGCCCATCTAGTTGGTGCGATGATAAATATTCGTCCTGGTCCCATTTTATAAAGCCGGTAAGCGGACCGTTGGCAGTTTGCACCGTGCCGTACAAAGGAGTTCCTTTAATATGCGGCAACTGGGCAGGCGTGGGCAGAAAATTAACGCTTTTCAGGTTGTCCCAATTAACCGTAAGGCGGCCTTTCTGGTTATCGTAAACGGTTATGTCTTTGCCCAGGTGGCGGTTGTCGTCGGGGTGACTGGCTATTTTGATGCGACGGTTGTTCTTTAATAAGATGGTTGCCGTTTGCTCACCGGTTATTTGCAGTGCTGCCAAATCGCCGAACCGCAGTTTTAAATCATAATCGCGCGCCGGATATTTCGATTTCCACAGGTTAATAAATTGCCAGTCGAAGCCCGCATCCGGTTCCGCGGGGCTAAGCTGACTAATTTGTTCTTCGTTTAAATATTGCAATACCGGCACCTCGGTTTTTACGCCAAGCAAAATATCGCCCCAAAAAACCTGGTGGGCACTCCACCTAATCTGGCCGGTATACACTTCGCCGCTTTGCGTTTGCACCCGGCCATAAATTAAGCCTTCGTGCTGGGCCTGCGCCGGCTGCCAAGAAGCCAATACCAAAAGGCTCAGCCAACTAAATAAAAAAAAGAACCGGCAGGACATTATACAGCAAGCGAATAGTTTAGAATAAAGGTATCTACCCCAGCGGTACGGCACAACCCACTAGTGCCCAATCGGGCCTTGGGCCAACTGGGAAGGTATAATACTATTCTTAACCTGGTAAATTCTTTCTACTAAAAACCTAACCGGTTCAGAATATGCTGGGTACAGGCCTGCACTTCTTCGATTATTTCTTCGGAAGTAAAATGTTCATCGTACTCGGTGGTCAGGATAGAAACGGCTAATGAAGCAAAAACACCGGTTTCCATGTTGCCGATGGGCATTACAATATCGGTTACCCCCCTGGATAAATCGCTGGTGCCTAAATAAACGCCCTTTTGCTGCACCTCTTCCAGTTCCTGCAAAAATGCTTTCTGCTTACGGGCGGAGTAGCTCTTATATAATGGTATCCGGTTTAATATATTCAGCCGTTCTGTCTCTTCTAAAAAAGCCAGCAATACCCGTCCCGAAGCCGTTAGCAACAAAGGGAACAGGCTACCCTCTTCTATAGACAAGGCAATTGGGCTGGGGCTCTTCGCCTGAAAAATAACCATCAGTTGGTCGTTGTACAGCACGCCCAGGTGGCACGATTGCTTCAGTTTGGCGGCCAGATTATGCATGGGGTGCTGCGAGGCCCGTCGGATTTCGTCGACCGGTGAGTGGCGGTGCGATAAATTATACAGCTTCAGCGAAAGCATATATTTGGCCGAGTGCTCTTCCCGCACCAGGTAACCCCGCTCTTCCAGGCAAACCAGCATCCGGTAAATCTCGTTCGGATTTTTATTAATGCCGTTGGCAATTTCAGTTTGTGATAACGGCGTTGCTTTCTGCGACAAATATTCCAGAATGTCTAATCCTTTTTCCAGGGCCGGCGCCTGGTATTTACTGACTTTTTCTTCCACGTGATTCTTTACTTTTTTAACTAAAAGCGCATAAATATAAATATCTATTTTCTTAGCTGGGCAGCTTACCGCAGTCCGGCTCCGGACAATTTAAAAATAAAATTCTGGTCTTTCTTTCTCCGGACCAAAATAGCACACTTTTTTCTTCAATGTTGAATCAATATTTTTTATTTATGAATATTTAATTTATATTCGAATAAAATATTTGAGTTTATTGCTGGTATTACCAGATACAAAAATCAGATTTAATATTTTAAATATTTATTTACCAAGCCATTACAGCTTAACTAATCCTAAATTTTAGAGTAAACGGAATTAAATGATTCGCATCTGGTTTTATAAAAGTTAATTGTAAGGTTATAAAAAATAATAGCCGGCGATTTATTACAACCAAGAGGCTTTATTAAAAGATTACATCATACCAGAAACCAGCCGCAAGGTTTAAATTGTAAAGAAATTTGTGAGGCCATTAGAGAATCTTATCGTACTGGAGTTCTGCCAGTATATGGCAGGCCCTTCGGCTGGTCTAAGACTAGCTGACCTGGGCGCCCGGGTTATTAAAATTGAAAGGCCCGGTACCGGAGAAGGTGGCCGGAAAATAGCTATTAAAAATCTTTTTGCCGGCGACGACAGCATTGTTTTTCATACCATTAATCGCAATAAAGAATCTTACGAAGCCGACCTGAAAAACCCGGCGGACCTGGATAAAATAAAAAAGCTAATCGAGAAGGCCGATGTGCTGACGCATAACTTCCGGCCTGGCATTATGGAAAAAATAGGGCTGGGCTACGAAGAGGTAAAAAATATTAATCCGAGGCTGGTTTACGGGGTGGTTACAGGTTACGGTTCTAAAGGCCCCTGGGCGGCTAAACCTGGCCAGGATTTATTGGTACAATCCATGTCGGGCCTAACCTATTTATCCGGTGATAAAGCCGATGATCCTACCCCGTTTGGGATTGCGGTAGCGGATATTGTTTGTGGCGCTCATTTAACCCAAGGCATTTTAGCCGCCCTGGTTCGCCGGGGAAAAACCCAAACCGGTAGTCTGGTAGAGGTAAGCTTACTCGAATCGGTGCTGGATTTACAGTTTGAACTACTGACCACTTACCTGAACGACGGAAAAAAGGAACCCGTACGGGCTGCCCGCGGTAATGCCAATGCGTACCTGAGCGCCCCCTATGGCGTATACCAAACCCGCAACGGCTACCTGGCGCTGGCCATGGAAAACCTGGTGCGGCTGGGCATTATTCTGGACTGCGAAGCTTTAAAAGCTTTTCCGGATAGTGAAGGTTGGTTTACCCGCCGGGACGAGATTATGGCTATTCTGAACAACTTTCTGCAGGAAAAAGACACGGCTGCCTGGCTTTCTTTGCTGGAACCGGCCGATATCTGGTGCGCTGAGATTTTTAATTATCAGCAATTCCTGAACCACGACGGTTATAAAGTTTTGCAAATGGATCAGGAGGTAGTGCTGCAAAACAAAGAAAAACTGCGTACCACCCGTTGTCCCATCCGCATAGATGGCGGGAAACTTCTATCGGACAAACCCGGTCCACTCCTGGGCCAGCATACTTTACCCATTGATTTGGAATTTAACCTGGCAACAGCTTAGCCCTTGGCCAAATTAACCAGCTGCCGGCAAATGCCGGTAAAATGGTTTGTTTAAAACTAGTAGCGAATATTAAATCCCGCCATTCGGGTATTTTATGATAAAACCTTTAGCAGATATTGTGGTAGTTGATTTCAGCCAGTTTCTATCGGGCCCCTCGGCCAGTTTGCGGCTGGCGGACCTGGGAGCGCGGGTGATTAAAGTTGAAAAACCACAAACCGGCGATATTTGCCGGCACTTATATGTTTCGGAAGCCATCATGAATGGCGTTTCGTCTATTTTCCATGCCATTAACCGGAACAAAGAAAGCTTTGTAGCCGATTTAAAAGATGAGCTTGATCGGAAAGACATCCGGGAATTAATCCGGCATGCCGATGTGGTGATGCATAATTTCCGGCCCGGTGTAATGGAACGGTTGGGCTTCGATTATGAATCGGTACGGGAAATAAACCCAACGGTGGTTTACGGCGAAATATCCGGGTACGGTTCGGATGGCCCTTGGAAAGACAAGCCCGGTCAGGATTTACTCGTGCAGGCTCTCTCGGGTTTAACCTGGCTGAGTGGCAACGGCAGCAAAGGCCCCGTACCGATGGGTATAGCCGTGGTAGATATTATGACGGGCGCGCATCTGGCCCAGGGCATTCTAGCCTGCCTGGTACGCAAAGGCATCTCCGGCCGGGGTGGTCTGGTGCAAGTAAGCATGCTCGAATCCATTATTGATTTTCAGTTCGAGACCATCACCACTTTTTACCGCGATGGCGGCCAACCCACTGTTCGTTCCGATAAAAATAATGCCCACGCTTATTTGGGCGCGCCTTACGGAATTTATAAAACAAAAGATGGCTATATTGCCTTGGCCATGGCTTCGGTGCCCCAGTTAGGTTCCTTGCTGGGCTGCGCCGGTTTAATAAATTATCAGAATATTGATAGTTGGTTTACCCGGCGCGATGAAATAAAAGATATGCTGGCTGATCATCTTCTAAAAGAAAATACAGCCCATTGGCTGCAGATTCTGGAACCGGCCGATATCTGGTGCGCCGACGTGCTCACCTGGGACCGGTTGATGGACCACGAAGGCTTTAAAGTATTAGATATGATTCAGGAGGTTCGGATGGAAGACGGCTATCGGTACAAAACCACCCGTTGCCCCATTACCATAGACGGGAAGCGTCTGGTATCGCCGTTAGGTGCACCTAAGCTGGGCGAACATACCGAATCTATTCTGGAAGAAATATTAGCAAAACATACGGTGCCGAAATAAACATGCCGGAGGAAAATAGTATTATCAGGTTTGCGGTCCGGGCTTTTGGGCCTTTCGAAACGGCCTTAGCTAAAATCTGGGCGGCTTACCAGGAACAAACCGGTTGTACCTACCAGATGGAAATGGTGCCGTTGCAGTTACACGATTTGCACGGAGAAATTCTGGTAAAAGCCGGCTTGAAAAATGGAAACTGGGACCTGGCCCACATCAACACCGATTGGATTACGGAAGCCTACGAAACCGGCGCCCTGCTCGATTTAGCTCCTTTCCTGCAAAAGAGCCCGCCCGAAGATTATTCGCAAGGCTGGACTGACTCCTTGCTGGCTATGCAAACTTTTGGTTCGGCGGTGGTAGGCCTGCCTTTTCACGATGGGCCCGAGTGCTTAATATACCGCAAAGATTTATTCTCCGACCCAGCCGAACAAACCGCCTTCCGGGAATTACACGGTATGGAACTGGCACCTCCGACTACCTGGGAAGAATTCCGGCATATAGCCCGCTTTTTTCAACGGCCCGAACAAAACCTCTATGGCTCGGTCTTCGCCGCTTTCCCCGATGGACATAACACCGTTTTTGATTTTAGTCTGCAATTATGGTCGCGCGGCGGCACTTTAACCGATGCGGATGGGAGTATAAATATACAAACCCCAGCCGCGCAGGAAGGGCTGGAGTTTTACCGAGAAATACTAAGAGACCAATGGGCGGTACATCCAAATTGTGCCGATTACGATTCGGTGCAGGCTGGAATGGCTTTTGCCCGCGGCGAAGTGGCGATGATGGTAAACTGGTTCGGGTTTGCCTCTTATTGCGAAGTAGCTGTGAAATCGAAAGTGAAAGGCCAGGTCCAAATTGCACCGGTTCCCCAAGGGCCAAATGGGCAAGCTGTGTCCTTGAATGTTTACTGGCTTTATGCCATTGGCTCCGGCAGCAAACACCAGGCTGTCATTTACGATTTCCTTAAATTTGCCTTAAATAAACAAAACGATAAACTATTAACCATGGAGGGCGGAATTGGCTGCCGTAAATCGACGTGGCAAGACCCCGAAGTTAATGGGCTTATACCCTATTATCACAAACTCGAAGGGTTACACCAACTCGCCCGGGAATTACCCCGCCGCTCCGATTGGGCCCAAATTGCCACCATCCTGGACGAAGTAGTTTTACAGGTAATGAATTCGGATACGGAAGTAGAACAACTGCTACAAGAGGGCCAGAAGAAAATAAATGAACTTGTAACCAAGTCATATTCTGGAATAGAAAACTGAATAGGAGCTAAACGAGATACCGACTCAGGTTAATTATTGCATGAGAACCAACTTACCTTTTTGTCCCCCTTTAGAGGGGGTTGGGGGAGGATTAGGTGACTTAAAACATATATAGGACGATTTTTATTTACTGTCTATCAATTTTGAACAAGCTTTTTGGGAGTTCCAGCAACATTGGCTCTCACCCTACCCACCCTAAAGAGGGACTTTACAATATATTAGAACAGCAAAGAGTTGCTATTGAATATTTTTACTAATTGAGTTTTAACTAAAATTTATCTCCCGAAAATCCTTAACCGGTTTTATGCATTTTAAATCACAGTTCTACGAAGATTATACTTTAGGCCATACCCGTGAAACGCTGGGCCGCACCATCACCGAAACGGATTTTGTCATTCATGCGGGCCAGACCGGCGATTTTTTTCCGCACCACATGGATGCCGAATGGTGCAAAGACCAGCCTTTTAAACAACGAATCGCTCACGGTACGCTTATTTTTAGCGTTGCCATCGGGCAGACTGCTTCCGAAATAAACCCCGAGGCTTTCTCCAAAGGCTATGACCGGCTCCGGTTTATCAAACCTGTTTTTATTGGCGATACCATCCGCTCCAAAGTTACCATTTCAGAAAAGTCGGACGATAAAAAACCGGAGTTCGGGAAAGTAGTAGAACACGTGGAGGTTTTTAACCAGCGCGGCGAAATTGTGCTGGCCTGCGATCACCTGCTGCTGGCCAAAAAGAAAACCCCGGTTTTGAGCGAGCTTTAAATATTTAGGTTGCCAAAATCAACCATTACTACGACTTTTACCAACTAAAGTACTACAACTCCACCACATGATTACCCCCAACCCTTTAATCGGGACGGGACTGCACGCCTTGGGCGGCATCTCCGCCTCTACCTGTTACCTACCTTATCATCAAACCAAAAACTGGTCGTGGGTACCGTTTTGGCTGGTGCAAGCTTTTTTCGCCTGGATTCTGGTTCCTTTAATTTTGGGAATTGCTACAGTACCCCAGTTCTTCTCGGTTTTACAGGATTCGCCTCCGGATGTGGTGCTCCAGGCTTTCTTGTTGGGCGCGCTTTATGGCTTTGGTGGCATGTCTTTTGGCTTTGCCATCCGCAATATTGGCTATTCGTTAACATTTACTATATCTATAGGCTTATCGGCGTTGTTGGGTACGTTGGTTCCGTTGCTGTTGAAAGGTGGCCTGGTTGAATATTTCACCAGACCGGGCGGCGATTATATTTTAACGGGCATGGTGCTATCGCTGTTGGGGGTGTTTTTCTGCGGCTGGGCCGGCTTTAAAAAAGAAAAGAATTTAGCCGGTTCTTCCGGCTTCAACATGCGCAAAGGGTTACTTCTGACCTTGATTGCCGGCGTTTTATCCGCCGTATTTAATATTTCGCTGGAAGTAGGCCAACCCATTGCAGATTTAGCAGCCGAACGCGGAGCCGGTCATTTTGAAGGCAACGCTAAACTCATTGTTTCTACGGCCGGTTGTTTTCTGGTAAACCTGGTGTGGTTTGTAATATTGGGCATTAAAGACAACAGCTTACAGGAGTTTACTTTTAAAACCGGCCTCACGGGCAAAGATTTAGCCCGCAATTTTATGTGGGCCGGACTAGCGGGTTCTATGTGGTGCTTTCAGTTTTTTTTCTACGGCTTGGGCCACGTTAAAATGGGCAATTTCCAGTTTGCTTCCTGGGTCATCCACATGTCGATGCTGATATTTTTCAGTTACATGGTGGGGGTAATCATGAAAGAATGGAATAACGTTTCGCGCGGCACCTACATTACTTTACTTTTTGCCTTGCTGCTTTTGCTGTGTTCTTTTGTTATTATGACTTACGGTAGTGTGGTTGGTGAAGCTGCTATGAGTGCGGGGCATTAAATTTCGCTTCTATGTAGTTGGTATTTTAAAAACAATGGGGATTAAAGTGTTTTAATATTATTAGCAGAATTTAGGCTTTTATCATCCTCGGCTTGAACACCTCATATAGACCATTAAGGAAAGCAGGTGCAAATGCTGGTACTACCGCTGTCTCTATAATATCTTTTCATTCAGAAGGCTGTTATGGAGTGCTCTCCCGATATTCCATTTTATTAATTAACGATTAAATAAAAGCAATATCGGGAGAGCCTTTTAGAGTTATTCTTGAGTTATCTTGAATAAACTGTAGTTAAACAACATTTATAACAAACGAAGATGTATGAACTTTTCCTTCATGCTTAAATTGCATGAATACCTTGTACTTTCCTTTTTTAGGAAAGTTGGTATGTAGTAGGATATCAGGTCCACTGGTTTCTGATTCCATGGGATGAACGTGCACAAATTCGTCTGCATTCTCACTAACAATAACCACATGCGCTAGTGCTCCAAGATAATCATCAAGGTCAGTCACTGGTTTTCCATTTTTGTAAACAGATGCTTTCAGTTCAATGGATGCGTTTGCTTTAACTGGCTGCTCAGCTGACAAGATAGCTTTATAGCCACTGCTTTCCCAGGTCAAATTCTCCTCACCTAATTTTCTAGCAGGGGCTTCTTCCCCACTAACTTTAATTTCTTGTTTACCTAATTGATGTCCGGAACCGGAAGGGGTATAATCCTGAAACAAGATGTATTCTCCTCCGGTTGGAAAAGTGTGTTCCCATACATAACTACCATCTGCTACAATATCCGGATGTTCGTGGGCAAAATAGGAAAGGTCTTTGCTCATAATAAACAAATGGACTTTCATTTCATGTACCAGGTCAAGTGTTACAACAGAGCTACTGTTTCCAACTTCTTCTGGTCTGAAATAGAGCTTGGCTGGTTTCACGGCCTCCATGTTAGATGGCTCAGATTTAAACGTTATATCATATTTTTTCTCAGTACCAGTATGAGAATGGTTATGGTTATGCCCTTTCATATTTTCTATATTTTTTTGTTCCGAATAATGATTCGTTTGTTCTTTATTTTCACAGGCGGTAAATAATACCAAACAGGAGAATACAGCAGCAGTTATCTTAACTGCACTAATAGCAATTCGTTGCATAGGTAAAAATTAAATGATGTTTATTTAAGGGTGTGTGCTAAGCAGGCAATAAAGCGCCGGTTACTATAATTTTATTTTTTAATCTGCCCTGCTTATCAATCCCATCTTTCTAACCAGCATCATACTCCAACCGGCTGACCTTCAAGACTTGCCTCGGCGGCAGCCTGAATTCGACCAGTTTTAACAGTTAAAGCAACAATGAGAGCCGCAAATAACAGCATTCCGGCCCCGGCAAGAAAACCTGTTGTATAGCCTGCCGTCAGCGCATCAGTGGCGCTTACCACAGCATTTTGGTTATTGTTTGCTAAGCCTTCCTGAAGAATTCTTGCTGCTTCCGGTAATTGCTGATTGGTTATGAAGGTCGAAATCGTTGCTAATACAGCCACTCCGAGTGCTGCCCCAATCTGCTGGGACGTATTCAGCACAGCAGAAGCCACACCAGCCCATTCTTCCGCTACTTCATGCACTGCGGTAAGGGTTAATGGCAGGAAGCCCATGCCTAAACCGGAGTAGGTGATGAAGAGGCCAGGTAGAACGTGCCCAGCGTATGATGAGTTTACGGTTAAAGTGGAAAGCCAGTACATTCCCATCGCTGCTAGTAGCAAGCCAGGAGCAGACACTACCCTGGGCGCAACTTTTTCGAGTAATTTATTACTGATTCCTGCCGCGAAGACAATACCAAAGCTGACAGGAAGAGAAGCTAAACCCGCCATTACGGGGCTGAATTGCAGTACCTGCTGCATATAAAGCGTTAAAAGATAGTAAGTAGCCATTAGACCCCCACCTATGAAAAGTATCGTAACATACGAGCCTGAACGGCTGCTTTCACGGAACAGCCCTAAGGGCAACATCGGGTGTTCACGGTGGCTCTGAAACCATAGGAACACCGCCACCAATACAACCGCTATGGCAAATGACGCTAAAGTAATGGTATCGTTCCAGCCATGTTCGCCCCCTCGGGTAATACCATAAACCAAGGCAAGTATCCCGGCCGCACCACTAACAGCATCCAGGCTATTGAGTTTACCGGGGTTTCGATGCCCCTCTACTAAGGTCTTGGTACCTAGTAGGACCGCTAATCCGATTGGAACATTGATGAAAAAGACCCAATGCCAGCTCAAAAAGCCGGTCAGTACTCCACCCAGCAACACCCCGATGGTCATGCCCACCGCAGACATAGCCGCATAGACAGCCATTGCTTTATTACGAGGCTTCCCTACTGGGAATGTTGTAGCAATTAAGGCCAAAACGTTTGGTGCTACCAGAGCTGCGCCAATACCTTGAAGACTACGGGCAGCAATTAACATCTCTGCGTTCCAGCCTAAACCGCCCAGTAGAGAGGCAACTATAAATATGACCAGACCAATCCGAAACACCTGGCGTCTGCCATAAAGGTCTCCCACACGACCACCGAAGAGTAACAAAGCACCAAAAGCGAGCACATAGGCATTAATAATCCACGGCAAGGTTGATGCGGAGACTCCCAAATCCCGTTGAATGCTAGGTAAAGCGATATTGGCAATGGTATCATCCAAAACCAACATCAATTGTGCCGTGGCTACTACCAGGAGTGCCAGGCCAAACTTACCCTCATTCGTTGCCACACTTTTACTATTGATTGATGTTGTATTTGACATATCTAAAATTATTATTTGGTTTAATGAGTCAGCCTCTGTTAAGGCTGACCCATTGGTTTAGGAAAGTTTTTCTGCTTTGTAACCAGCTTTTTCTACCGCCTTAATCACATCAGCTTCACTTAGGTTTTCAGTGGTTACCGACAGTACTTTCTTTGGATTCTGGGTATCTACTTGCCAATTGTTTTCACCTATTGTCTCATTGAGGGTAGGTGTTACTTTGGCGATACAGGAACCACACATAATATTTGTTTTTAATTCTATCGTTTTCATCTTTAGTTGTTTGTTTTGAATTTGATAATGCAAAATTAGTTGGTAAGCGACTGGTGGGTGTTACACTATTCTGGAAAAGAGTTATACTTAATTGTTGGTTACAGCTTCAGCCGTTTCAGCTTCTCTTTTGTTTGTCTGTCAGCCCAGTGGTGCCTATATCAACAATCAAAGCACAATGCTCGCTTTCTACACCGGCTAATGGAAGGTTGATGGAATGACTTTTTTCTAATATCTCCTGAATTTTTCCTATATTTTAACACTATAAAGTTACCAGGAGGACAAAGGGTAACCGTTACATCCTTTTGGAAAAGATGTACAGATAATTGTACAGAAGAAATAAAAGGAATCCGAAAAACGCTTAGGGCTAAGGCCTTACGCTATTGATTGGTTTACGGTGCGACATGCCGAGTTGCTTGAACTGGGATGGCGTCATGCCGGTAACCTTCTTGAACTGATTGGAAAGGTGTTGGGTGCTGCTATAACCCAGGTTAAAAGCAATCTGACTAAGTGACTCCTCGTTATAAACGAGCAACTCCTTTGTTTTCTCTATCTTTTGCAGGATAAAAAACTGCTCAATGGTAATGCCTTCTACCTCCGAAAATAACCGGCTGATGGCCGAGTAGTCTTTGTAAATATGCTCGCCCAAATATTTGCTGACGCTGAAATGCTCTTCCACACTGCCGGATTGCACTTTCTGAATTAACAAGCTTTTCACTTGTTCTACCAATTGCGTTTTCTGGTCGTCCAGCGGTTCAAAGCCGGTTTGCTTCAAGTCCTCACCAAGCTGTTGCAATTGGTCTTTACTTGGTTCTTCACTTAGTTCCGCTTCGCCTAGCCTAACATATTTTATCGGCATTTTATTTTTCTTAAAGATTTCCTCCACGGATGTCACGCAGCGGGGGCAAACCATATTTTTAATAATAAGATGCATAGAACCAGATTGAAAGTAGTAGGTGCGTTGTTCAAAAAGTTAAAAAGCCGGAAGGTTTAAAGACAAACTAAAATATTAGTAAGTAGGCTTTACCGGCCTCTTTCATAGTTTTTGAAAAATAAAGTAGATACCTAAAGTATTTCGTTTATAAAAATGCAAGGCAGCCAGATTTATTTCTAACTGACGTGCTGATTTATTATTAGTTACTTACGTTAAAAGCTGCAAGCACTTTTGATTCGGTTATTTAGCCGCTGGCTTTTTGTACTCCTCTACCGCTGCACCTAAATCATATATTTGGGCAGCCGGCAAAAGCTTTTTTAACATACTGCTGGCCGTAGCCGACCTATACCCCGAAGCGCAATTCACCAATATTGGTTTGTTCGTCGGAATTTCGGAAATGCGCTGACTTAGTTCATGTAAAGGAATATGGATGCTGTTATGGAAAACAGTTGTCTCCTTTACTTCTTTGGCGGTTCTTACATCTAGGTAAGTGTATTTGTTTTCTTCCGGATTAAAGGTGTTTTTATCAAAAGTTGCAAACTGTTTGCCGTTGGTAGCATCATAAACAAACGCGCCTTTTACTTTAGATTCATAGCCAATAGCAGCCGCCTTTTTTATAGCCGCTTGTAAGCCTTCCTCGTCACCCGCTACCAAATAAAATTCCGATTCGGGCGCTACCAGGCTACCTAACCAGGTGGCAAATGAGTCTCCGTCCTGAATGTTAATTGCATTGGGTATATAAGATGCTTTAAAAGTTGTGGCCGGGCGGCTATCAATCACCAAAGCTTTTTCTTCGGACCGGTAATTTTTGGGTAAGTATTTTATTTTGGCCAGGCTTGCATTTACTGCCGGCGCTCCTTTAATATTCAGGCCCACGGCATACGGAAAGTACTTGGGAATAAAAGGCTGGTCACTTAACAGCAAGCTGACGAACTCCGCTTTGGTTCTTTTTTCGAAAGCGTAGTTATGCTGTTTTTCGTAGCCAATAGTAGAGCTGGCTGCTTTCCGGATAGACTTACCACACAAAGAGCCGGCTCCGTGGGCCGGATAAACAATCACATCATCGGCTAGGCTGGCAAATCGCATATGAATGGTATGGTACATCATTTCGGACAGGCGTTGTCTTTGTGCCTCCACATTTTTGGAGAAATCGCGCAAATCGGGCCGACCAACGTCTCCAATCAACAAAGAGTCTCCCGAAAACACGGCAATATCTTTCCCGTTTTCCACCAATACCGCAGCTATATGGTCCGGGGCATGACCTGGTGTATACATGGCCCTCAGACTTACCTGGTCCGATAGCTTGATAATTTTGCCATCGTCGTAAGCTGTGGCCGGGTAGTTGGGTTTTGTCAGGCTGCTGGCATAAATGGGCACTTTGAGTTTCTGGTGCATTTCCAGGTGGGCACTTACAAAATCCGCATGGGGATGCGTTTCAACAATACCTACAATTACCGCATTGTTTTTTTGCGCATAATCATAATATATCTGCGGAATTCTTTGTGGGTCAATGACAATAATTTTATTACCCGCTTTTATTGCATAAGAATAATGGGCTAGTCCTTTATCCTCAAATTGTTCGATTTCATAATTGCCGGTAGTAGCAACTGTTTTGGCAAACAATTGATTGGCATTAACCAATGACATGATGCCTAAGCCTGCCAGGTTAAATATAAAATTCCTTCTTTCCATTAATTATAAATTTGCTTTATTTCTGCCGGTTTAACATTTTTCGGGGTTACAGAATTACATCCCATTTTATTTTGAATGCAAAATTACTCGGTACCAACTGGGAAGGTATTATATAATTCTGACAAAGCTTTATATGATTTAGTTTTAAAGCATTTAAAAATGTATCAGCTTGCCTGCTGGAATAATAAAATAATCATCCTATCTTTCTTTTTGCTTTTATTGGCATAGCCAAGCTTCTCCAATCGTGAATCTAACTATTACACCTAAGGGATAAGGATTGCCGAATTGGGGAGCAAAAGAAATCCAATTGTTCAAATAAAATACAATTACCTAAAATTGGTCTGCCGGTTTCAAAGGCGAAGAAGAAATACACCTTAACCTGTATAATCCTTTATCCGAAAATTTTAGATTATTTTTACAGGCCATAATCTTACTGAAAACAATAATCGCCCCAACAAGAGGCGATTGTTATTTTCTATAAAACACCTGTGTGCTGATTGCTGTCTTTTGAAACTTTATTTATCATAGAAGTTATCTTGCTACTTGAGCTCGAATATCGGCCTGGTCAAAATGTGCACGCTTTTCTATGATCTTACCATCTTGTATGGTTAGCAACATCAATAAGGAAAAGCGCACGAAGTTTCCTTTGGGTTCAATCCCAAAAACCGAGCTTTTAGTATGCTGACCTTCAAAGATCATATAAGCTGCCACTTTATGCCCCTCGGCCAGGATTTCCTGAATACGGAAGGAGAAGGGTTCAAATGCATCAAAGTTTTTCTTCTCTGAAGCTACAAAGCCATCAGCTCCTGGTAAAGGGCTATCCACCTGAAAATAAAACACAAAGTCTTTGTGTAAGAACTCAGCAGCGGTATCATAATCTTCCCGGTCAATAGCTTCATAGAACCTGCGAACCAGTTCTTTATTCTCCTCAATATTCATAGGAAGTGAAGGCTTAAAGTGAAATTACCTGACCGTCCTGGGGAATGATAACCTTATCCTGAATACCTTGATCCGTAACAAAATCGCTAAGTTCCTTTCTGCTCAGGATGCTGTGGTTTACAGTTTCCATATGAATGGCGATGATGGTAGCATTAGGTAATATCCTGTTGATTTTCAGAATGTCATTTTTACCCATGATGACAGCCCCTAAAGCTTCATTCTCAAAGCTTGCATTACCTGCGTTCACCACTACAACATCTGGCTGCCATGTTTTCAGGTTGCTCTCTACTTCATCGATCCAGATAGTGTCACCTAGAAAGTAGATTGATTTTTCGCCTTCTGCATTGAAATAGAAGCCAGAAGCCTTTCCTAACACCTCAGCTAGTTCTGGAATGGAATAGGCAACATCTGTTCCGTGCTGGCAATAAGTTTTCTTGAAGTTCAGGCCTTCAAAGTTTGCGTCCGTTCCTAATGCTTCTACATTAGTAAAACCTTGTGATTGGATGACTTGGGCATCATCTTCATTCTGTGCCAAAATCTTTATGTCCTTGGGGAGGGTTTGCACGGCCACTTCGTCCCAATGATCTGGATGCAAGTGTGAAACAAGAACAGCATCCACGTCAAGCAGGCTCTCCGGCTTAACAGGCATGTCCACCAGGGGATTGCTCAAGTGTGAATTAGCTGTACCTGGAAATCCAGGATATCTCCCCTTTTCGGCAAACATGGGGTCAATTAATAATTTTTTGCCGGCATAGTTTAAAACTACAGTTGCATTTCTGATAAACTGAATATTTGATGGCATAACCTTGCTATTTTTATTTATAAATGCAAAGTTCCTTAATCCTTTAAAAGAGCTCCCTACCCGTTATCACTCAATTACTACCATTTTGATAATCAGCCACAAATGCAGTGGTTGTCTGGCCGGATTGCGTTTTGAAAAACCGCATCAGATGATTGGGCTCTGAAAAATTGAGTTCGTGGGCTATTTCGGCAACAGTAAGTTTAGCGTGCAGGAGATAATTCTTGATTTCGAACAGCAAGCGTTGTTTTAATAAATGGGTGGCCGTGACACCAAACTGGGCTTGTACCGCTTTATTCAGCGTAATTCGGCTGATGCCCAGCAGCGCAGCATACTCACTCACCCGTTGCTTTTCTTTAATATGAATTTCCATCAGCTTCTTAAACTCGTAAGCATAGGTGTTCTCGGGTTTGTCGAGGGGCAGCTCGTTTTGCAGGGCATAATCCCGGTTTAGGGTAAGCAATAAGTAATAGAGCAGAGAACGGATGATATGCTCACTGTCTAACTTTGTTTTTTTCAGTTCAACGTTGATTTCGGAAAGAATGCCGCAAGCCTTCTGAATAGCTTCATCCGAAACTAGCAGGCTCAAGGAGTAATCCAGTTGGTAAAAATATAATAAACGGTAAGTAAATAGCTTGTCGGCAAAAAAGTCATTCAAGAAGTCTTCCTGAAAAATAAGAAACGTGAAATCTAAGTCGAGAGGGTTTAATTTCCATTGTCGTTTCTGAAAAGGAGAAATAAAAACAATCGTATTGTAGGTTATAGCAATCTTTCCTCCGTTCAATACCAGATAGCCACTAGCTTTTTTGAAAAATAGGATTTCAAAATAATCCGTTTTGTATACTTCTGTGTCTATATAAGCTTCCTTTAGGTCCTCGCCTAAACCGACTCTGAGTAAAACATCTACGCCACACGCCGCCTTATCAAATTTAATCGTTTTCAATTTCTGGTTTTCTGATTTACATGAAAGGTTTAAGTGTCATTAATCCTGGCCCTGCTGCTTTTACTGGGTTGTTTCGAAATTAGGACTTACGGCAGTTTCGTGAGTGAAGCGTCATGGCTTGTTTTGTTTGAAAGGAAAGATGGTATAAAGCTCTGCCCAAGGACTTTTGGTTTAGTTAAGCAATCTTCTATATTCTTACCAGCTATTACTTTCTCCAATTTCACACCAGCTTATCCTAACGATTCCAGTATAGTGTAGGGTTCCATTAATTTTAAAAATATAGTTATTACATTATATTGTATTTAAAAACTTATTTCTATATTGGCTACACAAATTCGAGGTTGAGCGGTAATGGTGATAATTTTTAGCGACCGAGAGGCCGCTGATAGCACACTCAATTAGAATTTGTTAAAAGTCGCGGTAAGCAAGCACATGCTTATGGAGGATAGGCTAATATTTAATGTGCTCAGATATTAGCAATTCCTTCTTTCCGTTCACACACAAACAGTTAAAATAAAAAAGCCAGCTCCTCACCCAAAGCTGGCTTTTTTACTATCTGTTATTTACCGCTGGCAATAAGCAAATGGTTGGTCGTGCTGTTTTAAAACAAACCAATTGCTAATTGGTAGCCCCACCTCCCTGGCCTCCGCCGGAAACATCATCGTTTTTAATACCGCGTTTTTTCCGGGCAATATCGCCCTGCAATTTGCCAAAACGGTAGTTAAACGATAGGCTCAGCCGGCGCATCACGTAAAACGATTCGGAATTCTGGTAAAAACGAGTATCCTGAAGTTCGTTGAAAAAGCGGCGGTTACGTTGGAAAGGACTGCTGATAGATAAATTGAGACTGCCTTTGTCTTTTTTAAAGAGCATCCGGGTAACCGAAAAACTATTATAGGCCCAACCCGCAGAAGTACCTTGCAGCAAAATCTGGGGCGAATTGTACCCGATATTACCGCTGGCCCGCCATTTAGTCCCGAACTTATAATTCACATAGCCAAAAACATTGGCCGTAATACCATTATTGCTCACGGGCGTTAAGGTATTGGTTTTGGTTACGGTATCGGCCACGGTAATTACGCCGTTAAGCTGTACAAAATTGGTACTGGCATTCAAACTCAGGTTCAGGTTTTTGGTTAAATTCATGTTAGTGTTGAACGATAAGCCCAGCCGCTGATTTTTGCCAATATTGCCGTAAGTGGTGCGGGCAACCGAATCGGCGCCCAAGGTAGTGAACAGCTGAATAGAATTGTTCGTGAAATTGTAGAACAAACTGGTATTCACCGATGTTTTTTTGACAAAGGTGCTATAGGATAAATCGAAGGAGTGGTTGGTGGCGGCTCTTAAATTGGGATTACCAAAGTAGATATTACGGGGGTCGGTGCGGTTCACATAAGGGTTCAGGTACCAGAGGCCCGGCCGTTCGATGCGTTGGGTATAGCTTAGCCGCATGGTCTTCATCTCCTTCAGTTTCCGCGACAAAGCAATGGAGGGAATTAAATTAAAATAATCCTGGTCTGCCACGGTACCCGAAGAGGCAAAGTCGGCGTTGATGCGGGTTTGTTCCAGTCGTGCACCCAGTTTCAGGCCCCAGTCTTTTTTCTTAAAGCTGTACGAAGTATAACCGGCAAAAATATCCTGGTGGTAATCAAAATTATTGCTTTGAGCCGGGTCTATTTCGTATTGCCCATTATCAGGATTCAGGTTGGCATAAAAATAATCGCTGCTGTTCAGGCGGGTAATCGTTTTAAGGCCCATTTCCAGGTTATTCTTCCCAATGGGGTGCACATAATCGGCCTGCACGGTATGTTCGGCCGAGGTGCCGTTGTTTTGCGTGGTGCTGTACACCAGGGGCCGATCGGTATATTCCAGCCGGAAATCAGTGTCGCTGTCGTTGCCGCCGTTGTTAAATTTATACGACAATGTAAAAAGTTGTTCTTTGTTTTTCCGGAAGCTGCGCTGATAATCGAGGCCTACATCGTACCCGTGCCACTCAAAGGCTCCTTTGTTGTACCGGTTGTAAGACAATCCCGGCTCGCCGGTATAACTGGTATTTAAAACCTGTTGCGTTAGGTTGTTCCGGCTGTTACTGACGTTGAAGCTGAAGTTACCGGTTATTAAATTCAAAGAATCGAGCTCGTAACTCAAGTTGCCGTCTAAATAATTAAAAGTGCCGTGGTTATTGTTAATGCCTCTTTGGTTCAGGCGTATTTTGCGAATGTAATCATCGCGGAATAAATTATTTTCAGCAGACGGCGACTCGTTGTAGTTATGCCCGTAATATCCCGAAAAACCAAATTTTTTGATTTTGGCCGTTAAGTAGCCCCCAGCATTATAACCTACGGGCGTACGGGCACCCAAATTAATGGAGCCATTATAGCCACCCAGGGTTTTCTTTACCGTTATAATATTTATAATTCCGCCCACTCCTTCGGCTTCGTATTTAGCCGGCGGATTGGTAATTACCTCTATATTTTTAATGGTGTGGGCCGGCATACTTTTCAGTACTTCTTTGGGATCCCGCACAAATAACGACGAGGTTTTGCCATTTACCAATACCCGGTAACTGCCGCTGCCTTTCAACTGGATGTTATCTTCGGCGTCTACGGTAATGAGGGGCACTTTGCGCAGCATGTCCAGGGCCGTCATGGTTTTACTTTCGGGATCTGCTTCTACGTCGTAAGTAATTTTATCAATGTCTTGTTTTATGAGTTGTTTTTGGGCTACCACTTCAACCTCTTTCAATTGGCTCGAAGTGGGGCTTAGTTGTATCCGGCCTAAATTAACCACCGGGTTACCTACCGGAAACTCTGTAACTTTTAGTATACGGCTTTTAAAGCCTACGTAATTAATCACTACTTCATAGGCTTTGGGCGGTAAACCGGTCACTTCAAAAGAACCATTGTCCTGGGTATAAGTACTTTTAATAGGTTCTTTTTTGCCGGCTTCGCGTACCCCAACCGTAACATACCCCAGCGGCGCTACTTTAGCTGAATCTATGACAACGCCTTTAATGACAGCGTTGCCGGCTGGTACCTGCGCGGCTACGTGAGTTAAAATAATACAACAGAAAGGTAGAAACAGAAAAAGTTTTTTCATAGGGTAGATTTAGTCAGAAAATAAAATAGATACAATTTTTGGTAACCATTTACTCGGTAAGGGTAAGCCACGAAAAATTCAATTCAAAATACCTGGGTGGGTAAAAGCGTAAAAACCAGTTTAAAGAACTGGTAAGCGGCATTACTAAAACAAAGCCAAAATTAGGAAAGCAATTCTGGATTATAACGGGTTAACAGTAATTTAATTATTCAAAGAAGTTTTTTAATACTGAATCAATAAAGTTAAATACCGCACAATTTGAATGGTGCTCTCCCATTTCTATTAAATAATAAGAGCAGCCGGTGGCGAATTTTCCATAAAAAAATTTAAAAAACTTTTCCACATTCGGCATTCTGTGCATTTACCAGTTTGTCATAAATAAGCTGGATAGATTAAAATAGGTTGCTGGGGAGTACTCACCGGAGGTATTTACCGGGAAGTAGTGGAGCATTAACTTCCAAATTTACCGTAATAATACAAATTGCTAGCAACACTGCTTTTTGTCTTAGTCCGAAACTGCTGCTTTACGACAAAAGTGTTTAAGGCAGGAACAGAAATAAGATAATTTGGCTATTAATTTCCTACTGGCTATATTTTGCCTAAATCCTATATACTAGCCTTTCTTTATACCAGCTATGGCTCTACGTTTCTACCGCCAATTACATTTTTATTTGACTTTAAGCTTATTCTTATTTGGAAGCCTTTTAAAGGTGAACCTGGTAACCGGCCAAACTTTAAATAATCCGGAAGCGGCGTTACAGGCAGCGCAAAAGCTGTTGAGCCGCCTGGATTTAAACGCAACCGGTCTGGAAAAAGTAAAAGCACAGGAAAAAAGCCCGCTTTTAGCCGCAGAAGCGCTCCTGGCGTATTATCGGAGCCGCAGTTCGGTAAAGCACCCAATCAATCCCCGGGACAAAGCCGGCCAACTCGGTAAATGCGCCAGCGAAAAAGATTTAAAAATAGCCAACGATGCCTTGCAGCACATTTTTGTAGGCCAACCCGCTTATCCTGCTCATTTCTGCGGAGAAGATATTAACTGGGCTACGAACCCTTACCCCGATAAAGAATGGATTTGGCAACTAAACCGCATGACTTTCTGGGACGCTATGGGGCTGGCCTACTGGCATACCGGCGAGGAAAAATACGCGCAGGAATGGTGCGCCCAATTAGTAGACTGGACCCGGAAAAATCCCCGTGACGAAGCGCACCAATACGCCTGGCGGTCCATCGAAGCCGGCATCCGGGGTTACCATTGGACCGGGCTTTTTCAGCGATTTTTGTATGCACCTTCGTTTACCCCAGCCGTTTTAGTAGCCTTCCTGAACAGTTGCTACGACCATTCCGAATATTTAACCACCAAGTACACCAAAGGCAGCAACTGGGGTTTAATGGAGGCCGAAGGGCTGGCTTTCATTGCCATTACTTTTCCGGAGTTTAAAGAGGCGGAAAACTGGACCGCCGAAGGCATCAAACGCCTGAACCAGGAAATTCAGAACCAGGTTTACGCCGACGGGCACCAGCGCGAACTGGCTTTTGGGTACCACATGGGCTGCATCGATTGGTTTTTACGGACTTATAACCTGGCCGGCCTGAACGGCCGGCAGCAGCAATTTTCACCGGCTTACACCCAGGTAATCCAAAAAATGTGCGAAGTGCCGATGAAGCTGTCTTTTGGCGATGGCACCACCCCCCAGTTCGGCGATTCCTGGTCGGGCAAACCGGGCCAATATTACCCCAAATTAAAAACTTGGGCCCAGTTATTTAACCGCCCAGATTTTCTGTACGTAGCCACCGAAGGCAAAGCCGGCACCATGCCTGCCCAAACCGCTTTTGCTTTAGAAAAAAGTGGCCTTTATTCGATGCGCAGTGGCTGGAGCCCGGATGATATTTGTTTGGTACTGAAGTGCGGCCCCAACGGTGGCGGCCATTCGCAACCCGACAACGGCACCTTTGAGCTTTACGCCGGTGGCCGTCATTTAATGCCCGATGCGGGCAGCTATATTTACAGCGGCGATCCGGTAAACCGTGCCTGGTTCCGGCAGACCAAAGTGCATCAGACGCTCACTTTAAACGGTGCCAATTCGGCTTATGCTCCCAAACAATTGCTGTGGCAACCCGGAAAAGATTTGGATGTGCTGGTGGTAGAGAACGCGAGCTATCCTAACCTAACTCACCGGCGGGCTGTATTTTTTGTAGATAAGCAATATTTTATAATTGTAGATGAGGCCGTGGGTGAAGGTGCCGGCGAGATAGATCTTCATTTTCAACTGGCCCCTGGTAAGGCAATTTTTGATAACGAAAAATTAGCCGTGCGCACCGATTTTACCGAAGGCTGGAATGTACTGGTACAGACCAATAGCCAACCCGGAATAAATTTAGAAGAGGAAGAAGGACAAGTCTCTTTCGTTTACACCAAAAAAGAACCTCGCCCGGCCTTCCGGTACCGGGTCCGCAAAGTAGCAGGCCAGAAAGGAATCCGGTTTGTAACCGTAGTCGCGCCTTATACCGGCTTGCTTCCTAAAGTAAAAGCAAAAGTAATGGGCAACCCCGAAATAGGTACCTCCCAACTAAGATTAACAGTAGGCGCAAATGGCCGTTCTAAAAAAATTAGTTTTAACCTAAAAGAATAATCCTTGATAAGTACTGCTGGATTATTTCCATAATTAGAACCTGGCTTTTCTAGTCTAAACTAATTATTGGCTGTTACATAGGCTGACCACACCATAGTCTCATTCCCTATAGCCGAAGAGGAACTGGCCAGAAAGTAAATAAGGCATAATTTATCTAAAGACCCAGAAAGTTTACCTGACCATTAATTTATCAGACAGGTAATCTAAGTCCATCTCCTTTAGGAGAGGGATTTAGGGTGAGGTCCCACCAAGCTGAATTCAGAAGCTGTTTCGTATTTCTGTTCGTTACAGCATCTGGTATCATGGGTTATGTTATTTTATTACCGCCAATATTAAAATAACCGCCTGACTAGTGGCTGGTGCGTCCGCCGCAAGGATAACGATTTATTCCAACTTTTAAATGGTAAACAGCTTCTTACTGCTAAAGCTGCTTCCTCATTATTATTGTAACTAAATAATATTTTTTATAAAAATATTGGCTAATGCTAAACTTTTATTTAAATTGATTAGCCTTACCCCAGTTTATTAAATACCCGGGGGTGAGGCGTTTCAGGAGATTAGCGGGGTTCGGATACCACTGAATTATTATAATCGGCTATATGAAACAAAACCACACTATTACGCCACCCTGATAGCTTTAAATAGCTATTTTCTTTAACACCAATGCCGCTGCTGCTTGCATTTAACCCTATTCTACCTGGGAAGCAAGGAAATTAACCTGGTTCTTTAACCTGGTTCAACTACTCTCTATCTTAGCTGGTTATGCCGCTAATTTATTCCGCTTGTTTTTAAATTACAAAACGCAACTGTTAATCTGTTTTATGAAAAATAATATACCCCCTATCCAAAAACAGCACCACCTCCTGCTGGTTAATAATAATCCCCGGCGTTTAACCCGGCTTTTAACATGCACCTTGCTCTTAACGCTTCTTTTAGGTGCTTCCACCACCGCGTTTGCCCAACGAGAAATTCGCGGAAAAGTGACCGATGCAACGGATAACACCAACTTACCGGGCGTTACCGTTTTAATTAAAGGCAGCAGCCAAGCCACCACTACCGACCCCAGCGGCAATTATACCATTGAAGTGCCTAGCGACCAAAGCACCCTGGTTTTCTCGTTTGTTGGTTTTGTACCACAGGAAGTTCCGGTAGGTAACCGAACCACTATAAACGTGGCTTTAACCGGCGATGCCAAGGCCCTGGACGAAGTGGTGGTAATTGGTTACGGAACCGTCAAGAAAAGTGATGTTACCGGGTCGGTTGGCTCCGTTTCGTCCGAAGAATTAACCGCATTTCCGGTGCCTAACCCCGTAATGGGGTTACAGGGCAAAACACCGGGCGTCCACGTGATGCAAAATTCCGGCGCGCCGGGCGTAAACGTCAGTGTCCGGATTCGCGGGGGCAATTCTTTACTCGGCAACAACGAGCCGCTTTACGTGATAGATGGTTTTCCATTGTCGGGTAATCCCAACGCCATTAACCCCAACGATATCGAATCCATTGAAGTGCTGAAAGATGCATCGGCTACCGCCATTTACGGTTCGCGGGGCGCCAATGGCGTGGTGCTGATTACCACCAAAAGCGGCAAAGCCGGCAAAACACAGGTTACTTTCGATAGTTATTATGGGGTTCAGCAGGTAACCAATACCATCGAATTGATGAACGCCCGGGAATTTGCCGAAATTGCTAATGAGCGGGCCATCAATGATGGTTTTCCGCCGTACTTTACGCAGGATCAGGTAAATTCTTTTGGGGAAGGCACCGACTGGCAAAAAGAATTATTCCGGTCGGCCCCCATGCAAAACCACTCCATTAATGCCGCCGGCGGCAGCGAGAAAACCCAGTATTCTATTTCGGGCAGCTATTTGGGCCAACAAGGCATTATTCCGAATTCCGACCACCAGCGGATTTCGCTCCGGGCCAATATTAACCAAAAGCTGGGTAATAAATTCAACCTGTCGTACAACTCTACCCTAGCAAATATTGATCAATCCCAAATTGATATTAACGGCCAGAAAGGCGGCACCGTTTTATCGGCCGTGCTGGTAGGGCCGCCTACCGTGGCCCCGTACGAGGCCGATGGCAGTTATAGCAATGTCCGGCGCTATGTCTTCAGTCCGAACGAACTACGGAACCCGCTGGCCATGGCCAAAGAGCGCAAGCAGGATTTTAACACTAAATATATTTTAGCCGGGACCGCTCTTACCTACGAGCCCCATAAAGATTTCATATTCCGGACTTCGGTGGGTATTGAAACTTCTTTTACCCGCGAGGATAATTATTCTTCCCGGGTGCTGGATAATACCCCTACCGGCCGGGCAATTATTTCTTCGGCCGATTGGCTGAATATTCTGAATGAAAATACCTTAACTTATCATAAGCAAATTAACCAGGACCACGATTTGAATTTATTAGCCGGAGCTACTTACCAGCAAAACAGCTTACGCAACTTTAATTCGGGTACAGTAACCGGCTTCTTAACCGATCAGCTGGAAACAAATAATTTGCAATCGGGCAGTGTGCCCGGTACGCCCGAAAGCGGTACGTCTGAATGGGTACTGGCTTCTTACCTGGGCCGGGTGAATTACGCCTACAAAGGCACTTACCTGTTAACCGCCAGTATCCGCAGCGACGGTTCTTCCCGGTTTGGCGTAGGCAATAAATGGGGCTATTTTCCATCGGCCGCTTTTGCCTGGCGCGTAATTAACCAGGATTTTGCGAAGAATATTTCCCAACTATCCGACCTGAAACTACGCTTGTCGTGGGGCATAACCGGTAGTACCGCCGTTGATCCTTACCAAACCCTGAATAGCTTAACCTCTTACCGGACCGTATTTAACGATGCCCGCTACATTGGGTATGCCCCAAATGCCAACAGTCTGGCAAACCCCGATTTAAAATGGGAAACCACCGCCCAGTATAATGCCGGTTTAGATTTAGGATTATTCCAGAACCGTTTAAACCTGACGTTTGATGTTTACCGGAAAGATACCCGCGACTTGCTCGCCTTTGTGCAACTGCCTACTTCTACCGGTTACGCCAGCACCATCAGCAATATTGGTAAAATCCGGAATACCGGGGTGGAACTCGGTTTAAATACCGCCATTTTTAATACTGCCTTTAAATGGGATTTGGGGGTAAATTTCTCGCGGAACCGCAGCGAGGTTATTCAGTTAGCCAGTAACAGCGATGTGTTCGGAGAAGTAATTCCGCAACCTTTGGCCGTGGCCATAAACCTGGTACGGGTGGGCCAGCCGGTAGGGGTTTTCTATGGCTACCTCGAAGATGGCCTGGATGAAAAAGGCGCTATTAAGTACAAAGACATTGATGGACAGCCTGGCATCACCGCCAACGACCGCACCATTATCGGCGACCCGAACCCCGATTTTCTGTACAATTTTACTTCGAATATGTCTTTCAAAAACTTCGATTTAAATTTTATATTCCAGGGCAAACAGGGCGGCGATATTTTTAACGTAAACACTACCGCCGTGGCCAACAGCTTTTACTGGGGCGAAAATCAGTTAAAAGATTTCTTCAACAACCATTGGTCGCCGGCCAATCCCGATCCCAACGCCAAATATCCGAAGGTAAGCTCCAAAACCATTTTCTCGGCTTCGGACCGCTTTGTGGAAGATGGCTCTTTTCTTAAATTAAGGAATGTGCAGTTGGGCTATAATTTGCCGGTGGCCCAACTGGGTATTACCTGGCTCAAAAACTTAAATGTTTACGTCAGCGGCCAGAACCTGCTCACCATTACCAAATATTCCTGGTACGATCCCGAAGTAAACACCCGGGGTGGCAGCAATTCTATTTCCATGGGTATCGACAATGCCGGTTATCCCAATGCAAAAATGTACACGTTCGGCGTCCGGTTTACCCTTTAGTTAAGCACTTTTCATAAAAATCCAGATATGAAAAAATTAATATTTAATATTTTCAACCTGTCAGACAAGAAGAAAATTATAGTTGCTTTATTTGCCGGTTTCCTGCTCACGGCCTGCGGCGACGACATGCTGCGCGAAGATCCGAAGGACCGCTTAGCCACCGTTAATTTTTACAAAACCAAGGCCGACGCGCAGGCTGCCATTGATGCCATTTACCAGCCTATTCGCAGTACCTACAGCGGTACCGACTGGGGCGGACAATTTACCGGGGCCGAAGATTACGCCATGGGCACCGGCATTTATTTGCCTTTGTCGCAGTACGTGATGAACAGCTCGGCCATTGCGCGGACTGATGCCGCCTGGCGGGCCTTTTACCAGACCATCCGGAACGCGAACATGGCCTTAAAATATATTCCGCCCATTGCCATGGACGAAACCGAAAAAAATGCTTTCCTGGGAGAAGCCCGCTTTTTAAGAGCCCTGGCCTACCGCGATTTGGTTAGGAGCTGGGGGGGCGTGCCGTTGCGTACCGAGCCTACCGAAAGTCTGGGTGCCAGCGCCATTTCCGCGGAGCGGGCTTCGGCTGCCGATGTTTATAATTTGATAATTGAGGATTTAAAATTTGCCGAAACCCACCTGCCGAACAAGCAAGCCTTAGCCGGTAAGCCTTCTAAGTGGGCCGCCAAAACCATGCTGGCCGATATTTATTTGTATACCGAAAAATGGCCCGAAGCCCGGGACAAAGCCGACGAAGTAATTAAATCCGGCGCTTACGCTTTGGTACCGGTTACCCAGCCCAACGATTTTGAATTAATATTCGGGCCAACGGCCCTTACTTCCACCGAAGATGTTTTTTCCTTTAAATATTCCCGGTCGTTGGGCGGCTCCCAAATTGCGCAGCAATATTCCATGTCCAATAGTGCCTATTCGTCGGGCGGTTACGGTTCTTTTTACGGTTTGCCTACTTTCCCGCTGTTAAGAGATTGGGACAAAAACGATTTGCGGTACAAGTTTAATATTTATACTTCTTACCCCACTAAATCCGGCACCATTGTGCAAACCAGTCCTGACCAGCCTTTGTTGTTTGGCAAATTTAAAGATGCTGGTTTTGCACCCAGCCATGGCAACGATTTCCCGATTTACCGCTACCCCGATGCTTTGTTAATTTACGCTGAAGCCGCCAATCAGGTCAATAACGGCCCTACTGCGCTGGCCGTAGAACGCCTGAATATGGTACGCCGCCGCGGTTACGGCTATAACCCAACGTCTCCTTCTCCGGTTGATTACACCTTAAGTACGGCTCCTACGGCCCAGGCATTCCGAAATCTGGTGCTGCAGGAACGGGCTTACGAGTTCCTGTGCGAGTTTAAGCGGTGGTTTGATTTGGTACGGACCAAAACCGTGAAACAGGTAATTAAGGCAGCCAAAGGAACTGATGTAACAGATAATTTCCTGCTGTTCCCAATACCAAAAGTGGAAATGGATAATAATCCGGCTTTGGGTCCGGAAGACCAGAATCCGGGGTATTAGCACCTCATCCCCGGCCCTTCTCCTCTGGGAGAAGGGAGCGGTCCAACTTGATAAGTCTATCTGTTAGATAAAAGAATGAAGTTAGGCCGGAAGTCCCTCTCTCGAAAGGTGGTTACCACCCGGGAGAGGGACTTAGGGTGAGGTGCTTTCTTATAGTTTCTAAAACACCTCCAATATTATTTAAAACTTCTTCATTTCGGAACCGCAGCACTTTCACACCCAGCTCTACTAATTCATAAGTCTGGCCAACATCGTATTCTTTTATTTCGGCTTCGTTATGGTATTCGCCATCCAGTTCAATGGCCAGCTTAAATTCGTGCATGTAAAAATCGGCGATAAAATTTCCCAGGGGGTGCTGCCGTCTAAACTTATGGCCAATTAATTGCCGGTTGCGGAGGTGTTGCCAGAGCACTTCTTCGGCGGGTGTTTGCTTTTTGCGGTTATCGCGGGCATAGCCGAATAATTTATTGGCTGCTCCTTTGTGTAGGTTATCTTCCATAGCACCTCACCCTAAATCCCTCTCCCGGGTGGACGCCACCTGAAGGCGAGGGACTTCCCGGCTATTCCGTTGTGTCCTTTCCCCTCCAGTTAAGAGCTTCATTTTCTTTTGTTAACTTCTTATAAAATATTCTACTTTAATCGAAGCAGAAACGTTTCAAGTCACAAATCAGCTTACTCTGGCAAGTCCCCTTCTCCCAGAGGAGAAGGGCTAGGGATGAGGTCTTACCTACCTCCCTTATCATCATTACTAATCTTTTTACTTTGCTTGCCGCCGGCCGTCATTTGCCCGAAACGCCACTCAAAGGTTAAACGCAACGAGCGGTTCACAAACATGGAGCGGGAATGGGATTCGAAAGTAGGCGCGGATTGAGTGCGGGTTTGGCGGACGCCCCGGGTAAACGGATTATTCAGGCCCAGGTTTAGGCTGGCTTTTTTGTCCCAGAACTCTTTCTTCAGGGCCGCCCCGTACCAGTAAAAACCTGAATTTTCACCTTGTAAGCTAATCCAGCCGGAGTTGAAATTGCCGTTGACCTGCACTGAGTAATTTTTGGGCAGTTTATACGTCGTGTTCAGGTTTAAATTCCAGACCCAGCCGTTGTTGCCCTGGTTTAAAGCGGGGCTGCGCAGGTCTACGTAACGCAAATTGCCGCCGCCACTCAAATTCCAGTTCTTGTTAGGTTGCCCCGATACGTTCAGGTTTAAGCCGTATAGCTGGCGCTGGGCAATATTTTGCGGTTTAAACACCGATACCCCCTCTTCGTTCACCGTTCCCAAATATTCAATGGCATTATCGGTGTAGTTCCAGTACACCGACGTGTTGACGGATAAATTTTTCTTCGTGCTCAGGCTGTAGGCCAGTTCGGTGGCATGGTTCAGTTCGGGATTCAGGTAAGGGTTGCCGGTAGATTGGTTCAGGGTATCGGTGCGGTTTACCCAGGGGTTCAGGTACCACACCAGCGGCCGCTGAATGCGCTGGGTATAACTCGTTTTTAAGGTATGGGTACCAAAAGTTTTCGAAAGCGTAATGCTGGGTATCAGGTTGGTGTAAGCATCTTTAATTTTCGATTCGTCGGTGGTGATGTTTAAGAAACGGCCGTTAATATCGGTTTGCTCCAGCCGGGCACCCAGGTTCAAACGCCATTTCTTTTTGGTTTCGAGGCGCACCGACGTATAACCCGAATATACCCTTTGAAAATAATCAAATTCGTTCGACAGCGTGGGGTTTAACAATAAAGGCGCATCGGAGCCGGCGGCTTCTTCTACGGCGTACTCGCTGCCAATGTCCCGGCGAATGGCTTTCACCCCGATTTCCAGTTTCAGGCTGGTGGTATCGCGGCGACCGGTTATTTTAAACGGATGCGTGTAATCGGTCTGGACGGTATATTCTTTGTTGCGGCTGTAGTTGCTGTTGTGCTGCCGGAACGTCATTACGTCGTCGTCGCCGTAGGTATCGGTATCATAAAAATAATTATCGGGCATGCGGCTAAACTGCCCCAGTATGGCCAACTCCTGTTCGGGCTTTTTAAAGGTTTTGGTATAACCTATATCTAACTGGCCGTTGCCGAAAGGGTTATAAAACCGGCTCTCGTTCCGGAAAGCAGCTAGCTCAATTCCAGTCGGGCTCCGCAGCCAGGTATTTTGGGTGCGGTTATTGGGGTAATGGCCGCCCCAAACATTGGCCGAAAAGTTAACCCGGCTCGTAGAATCAATATCATAATCCAGACTCATTTCGCCGTAGCCGCCCGTGCCGGTATTATCGGCGTGGTTGCGCTGGGTTAAAATATTTACCGGCACGCCATCCCGTAAATTAGTACGGGTAACCTGGTCTTCCCACAAATTGCGGTACTGGTAGCCGTTGGCCGACATCGAAAAACCAATTTTCTTTTTCCGGTAGTTCAGGCTGGTGCCCAGGCCTCGGTTAAAATTACCCGCCGTTACGTTGGTGGTGCCGCTAAAGCCCTGCAAACCTTTTTTGGTAATAATATTAATTACGCCCGCCGAACCCTCGGCATCGTATTTAGCCCCCGGACTGGTTATTACTTCAATGCTTTTAATGGTGTTGGCCGGCATCTGGCGCAGGGCATCGGCCAGGTTGCGGGCCATCATGGCCGAAGGTTTGCCGTTCAGCAATACCCGAATATTGCTGTTGCCCCGCATCTGCACGTTGCCGTCTAAATCTACCGTTAAGGTAGGCACCTTGCGCAGCACATCGGCGGCCGTACCACCCGCGTTCGAAATATCTTTTTCGGCGTTGTACACCAGCCGGTCGCCTTTGTCTTCTACCAAAGCCTTCTGGCCGGTTACTTCCACGGCCCTTAGCATTTTGGCGGCGGGGCTTAACCCAATCTGGTCTAAATGCAGGTTGGGCTTATCGGCGGTCAGGTTTACGGGTATTTTTTTTGCCCGGTACCCGATAAACGTAAGCTCCAAGGTAAAACTACCCAAAGGCAGGTTGGGCAATTCAAAAATGCCGGACCCATCAGCGGTGGTGCCGGTAATAATTTTGGTACCTTCTTTCAGGGCCACCGTTACGTACGGCACTGGTTTGGTGGTGAGGGAATCGGCGGTAACACCGGTAATTTTGCCGGGCCGGGCAGTTTGGGCCGCAGCGTTGCCCACCAGAACCAGTAGCAGCAACAGGGTAAAAAAGATTTTCATAGTATGTGGCAGATAATTTAGTTAATGCTTAACCTGGTAAATCAAAACTGCACGCCGACAGAAACTTTTTTCCTGCTCGCTATCTCTTCCTGTTTCCTGCCTGTTCGGAACCCGTAGGCCAGCCCGGCTAAACAATAGATGCCGAACCGGTAATGCTAGTTGCCTGTCCTTTAAATAATATTATGACTATTAAACTCAGGAGCACTTGGGTTTTTATTAATAGTTACAAAACAAAAGTGCAAAACGGGGCGGGCAAAAGAAAAAGCAGCGGTGTGAACAGCATAAAAAGCAGGGTGAAATTCCGGAAAATTGGGTTAAATTGTTTTGGGGGTAATTTGGAGTTCGGGCTTGCTGTTTTACTTATTATTGGTTTTAAAACCAATTGTTATAAACAATTTTCAGGACAAAGAGTTAGGCAGTATGTAAAATCAGACGTGCAAGATCCAAGCTTCAACGAAGCATTCTTATTACAACGAATGCCTAAAATAATTTAGCAGAAGGAACAAAAACCATTTACCCGAAGAATGAAATATCATGAGGCGATGAACTGTGCCTGAAGGTGAATTAAATATTAAAATATAGCTTCTCTTTTAATTGGTATGGTCTTAAAATTGAATTTGATGTAATTTCCAAACCCTTCGCTTGCTACTTGTTGGTAGAACTGTAAAAATTCTGGTATATATTTCCAGCCCTTATTTCTATTCTCTTCAAGCATAGCAATAAAGTTTTCCCAAGTATCCCAAATTCTTAAAACATAGTCATTTAAGGTATATTTTCCTTCTTCCCTTCTATTAACAGAAATAAGATCGCGTAAAAAAGCATCAATATCTTTTTGAAGAATAAAATCTCTAAACACTTCTTTTGCTTTTTCAGAGAAAACTTCTACCTCATTCCCTGCATCATACTTGTATATTTTACAATCATTAAAAAAACTCCACAAGTAATCGTCGAGCTTTTCTGCAACCTTACAATATTTTTCAAATAGATTAACAACAATACTATTCAACTCATCCTTTGACAACGGTAAATTATCCGAAGGCTTTTTTAACCATTCACTTATTATTGTGCTTTCAAAAGCATACGGATACTCAGCATCATTAAGTAATTTAGCAAGAAAGGATTTATACTCTTCCGATTGCGTTTTAGAATTATAGTATTTTCTACTGATAGAATGATCATAATCTGAAAGCTTATCCATTAAATCACTTGCATCATAACCAACATTGTAAAGGTCATTATAATTTCGCTTTGACTTTTGTTTACCGAAGAAGAATATAGCTGTAATAACTTTCTCAAAGTCTTCTTTATTATTAAAATCTCTAATATCATTAAATCTATTTAATAACTCATGCTCCATACCAGCTTCAACATAACGTTGAATTAAAGAATTGAACTCTTCTTGAGTTGATGTTCTAGCCTTTGTAAAAGCAACCTCTGAAATACTTGATTCACCAAGGTTATAACTAAAATACTTCCTATATTGCAGTGGAAAAACTACTGATAGATGGTCTTGCTTTCCATTATTATCATATTTATGTTTATCAAATATATGAACCAATAAGTCCACAATATTTTCAATATCTTCTTCATCTATGAAAAGGCAATCTCTATTTTTACTCAAGTAACTTCCAAGTTCATAATTATTGGATTTGCTATTGTTAGATCTTTTCTCAACAGTTTTTAAAATATATTGATGTTTATACTTGTTGACTGGTTTTGTAGTAAAGTAGATATAAAAGTTTTTAGAGATATGCTCAAAAACAGAAGGAAACTTTAATCGTAGAAGTTGCAAATGTAAAAAATCTTTAAAAAAAACTTCTTCATAAAGTGCCTTCATTGTTACGGATAATGAATTAGAAAGTCGCGTTACATCTCTAATACTTGAAATCCAGTAAAAAAAATTAATATCTTTATTTAGTCCATAATATACAGGGTGTAGGGTATTTTGAACTGTTTCATGAATCTGTTCTGGTAACAATTCTTTTAAATTTTTTAATAATCTCTCCTTAAAAATTTCAGGCTCAAAGTATGGAAGATTGATCTCAAGTTGAAATATTTTTTCTAAAAAGGATTGGAAATTATGTGGGTTATATTCACTTATTGCTTGTAGTGCATAATCCCTATCATAAGCAACTAAAATATTGTATTATAAAAATTAGCAGTATTCCTAATTAATCGCATCACTTCAATAATCTCGCTTTTATCCAATCTATCTAGGTCATCAACAAATATTATTATCTTCTTATCAATTTTTTTTAATTTAATATTAATTTCTTGATGAAGACTATTTATAGAGTTGTCACCTATTAGAATGCCTGCGGTTGCTTTAATCGATTGAGTTATATTATTATCACTTAATGCAATTAACTTGTCAGAATATTTTCTTAACTCGTGAGCTAATGAAGAGTAGTACTTGCGTAGCTCATCTTGTAAAGTATCAAAAAAATCCTGAATTATAGATTTCGGAGAGCTACTATTCCAAGAATTAAAATCTATTATAATATTTTCTTCTGAAGAAAGATTCTGCTTAATTAGGTTAAAGAAAGAAGTTTTACCCATTCCCCATTTAGCATTTACTCCAATAGCAAATGCCTTTTCAAGATGCGTTGACTCAATTCTTTCAGCTATAATTTTAGCAAATGTATTATACCCTAAATCATCTTGCTTATTTGGGTTTAAAGGTTCATCATCAAAAAAGGAACTAACAGTAACTTTATTTTTTTTGCCTTTATATGTTAGCATTGTCCACCTGACAAAAAGCAAAAGAAGAGATAGCAATATTAAATCAGCATATTTGATATATGTAAAATTGAAAAAAGGGGTAAATTCCCAAATATGTCCATTGCTTCGGTAGTAGATATAAAATGCACTTGTTGCTAAAAGAATGAGGAAACTATTGTTTGCTATTATTGCTTTACGCCTGTAATAAGAATATACAATTATTAAAATGGCTAAAAATAAAAATATGATATTATTAAAAAAACTGCTTTGGCAATAGGAAAGTATATGTTCTACAATTGTTTTACTTAACAGTTTTTCTATAGGTTCATGAAAAACAATTAGACCACAGATGGTGATTATTATTAGAATTGTTGATTGTTGAAAAAGCCTTAGAAATATTTTTTTCATTTATTTTTAATGGAATAACAAAGATGCCCAACTTTTTCCTCCAGGATGAAGAATGAAATATAATTATTTACCACAATATTTATTTGCAAATAAATTAAATTTAAGACACAAATGCGCAGTTTGTATAATCTCAACCTTTTTAAACTACTGCTATAATCGGATAAATACTAATAAAATAAGTTTTTGAATTTCCCTTAATACAGAAAAGAGAGCGCTTTTGCTTTTAATCCTAAATTATTGGCTAAACCGCAGTTAAATCTTTGTTAAGGCTCCTTGTCTATCTTCCTAAATTAAATCTTCTATTATTTTTATCAAATAGACTTGCATTTCTAAAAATAATTTAAATACATTTGAGGCAACTTTAGGGGTGCCGAAAGGCTGAGATGATACCCTTGGAACCTGAACAGGATAATGCCTGCGAAGGGAAAAGTGAGCTTCCTTTTTATAACGCCGGAATACTGCCGGCGCTTAGCCATTTCCTCCTCCTAAAGCTTTACCGTAATTTTTAACCAAGGTATTGCGCCCATGCTTGTTTCTGTTAATAATCAGCCGGTAGAATTACCTCCTGGCGCCACCACGTTAAACCTATTGTTGCAGCAACTCCAGTTCGCCGACAAAAAAGGCATAGCCGTGGCCATTCAGGACCAGATTATCCCCAGAAGCACCTGGCCGGCTTACGCTCTACAGGAAAACGATAAAGTAACCATTATTCAGGCCACCCAAGGTGGTTAATCCAACGCTTATGAAAGAGGAAAAAACCCCGATGCAGGCAGGTATTACCCGCACACCGCTGCCTAATTCCCGTAAAATTTACGTTCCCGGAAACCTGCACCCCATCCGGGTGGCCATGCGCGAAATCACCCAGAGCGATACCGTCTCGAAAATAATTGGCGGCGAAAAAAGGGAAACCAATACCCCGGTTACGGTTTACGACACCAGCGGCCCCTACACCGACCTTAACTGCGAAATTGACTTGAAAAAGGGCTTGCCCCGCCTGCGCGAACCCTGGATTATTGGTCGGCAGGATGTAGAAAAATTAGCCGGTTTAACTTCGGAATACGGCCAAATGCGCACCGCCGATGCAAAACTGGATAGCCTGCGGTTTGCGCATATTCAGTTGCCTTACCGGGCCAAAGCCGGCCGCAATGTAACGCAACTGCATTACGCCCGCCAGGGAATTATTACCGCCGAAATGGAATATATCGCCATTCGGGAAAACCAGCGCATCGAGGAAATGCAGCAGGACCCAATGCTATGGCAACAGCACCCCGGCAACAGTTTCGGGGCCAATACCCCTAAAAATTATATTACGCCGGAGTTTGTGCGCCAGGAAGTAGCGGCCGGCCGGGCCATTATTCCGGCCAATATTAACCACCCCGAAAGCGAACCCATGATTATCGGCCGCAACTTTCTGGTTAAAATCAACACCAATATTGGTAACTCGGCGGTAACTTCCAGCATTGAAGAAGAAGTAGAAAAAGCAGTCTGGAGTTGCCGTTGGGGCGGCGATACGCTCATGGATTTATCGACGGGAAAAAATATTCACGAAACCCGCGAGTGGATTATCCGCAACTGCCCGGTGCCGGTGGGTACGGTGCCCATTTACCAGGCCCTGGAAAAAGTAAACGGCAAAGCCGAAGACCTGACCTGGGAATTATTCCGGGATACGTTGATAGAGCAAGCCGAACAGGGCGTCGATTATTTTACCATCCATGCCGGCGTTTTACTGCGCTATATTCCCCTGACGGCCAAACGGGTTACCGGCATAGTGTCGCGCGGGGGCAGTATTATGGCCAAGTGGTGTCTGGCACATCACAAAGAAAACTTCCTGTACACCTACTTTGCGGAAATTTGCGAAATCATGAAAGCCTACGATGTGTCGTTCTCGCTGGGCGATGGGTTGCGGCCGGGTTCTATTGCCGATGCGAACGATGCCGCGCAGTTTGGCGAACTCGAAACCCTGGGCGAGCTCAGCAAAATTGCCTGGCAGCACGATGTGCAAGTTATGATTGAGGGACCGGGCCACGTGCCGATGCACCTGATAAAGGAAAACATGGAAAAGCAACTGGCCCACTGCGACGAAGCTCCTTTTTATACCTTAGGCCCCTTAACCACCGATATTGCACCGGGTTACGACCACATTACATCGGCGATTGGCGCGGCCATGATTGGCTGGTACGGTACGGCCATGTTGTGCTACGTTACGCCCAAAGAGCACCTGGGCTTACCGAATAAAAAAGACGTGAAAGATGGGGTAATTACCTACAAAATTGCCGCCCACGCTGCCGACTTAGCCAAAGGCCACCCGGGTGCCCAGCACCGCGACAATGCCCTGAGCAAAGCCCGCTTCGAGTTCCGCTGGGAAGACCAGTTTAATCTGGCCCTGGACCCCGATACCGCCCGCGAATTCCACGACGAAACCTTACCGGCCGAAGGCGCCAAAATTGCCCACTTCTGCTCCATGTGCGGTCCGCACTTCTGCTCTATGAAAATAACCCAGGAAGTCCGTGATTTCGCCGACAAACAAGGTTTAGCCGAAGATGCCGCGCTGGCCAAAGGCCTGGAAGTAAAAGCCTCCGAATTCAAGCAAAAAGGCAGCGAAGTGTATTTGTAGGTGGTTAGTAATTAGTAATTAGTTGTTAGTGATTAGTTGTTAGTGATTAGTTGTTGATTGTTAGTAGTAAGTAATTAATGGCACGGAAGTTAAAGTAACCCATTCCTGTCATTCAGGAGGAAACTATTTAGCAGGCAGCCAAAA
>NZ_BJYS01000015.1 GCF_007991635.1 Adhaeribacter aerolatus
GCGGAGAAAACTGGCAATTTAAGGCGTTGTTTCTTTTTAATTAAAGATGATGGTCTTGTTGTTACTCACAAAAACCTTATCAGCAAAAACTAGTTTTAGGGCCTGCGCCAGCACTATTTTTTCAACATCACGGCCCGATTGGGCCATATCCTGCGCGTTGTGCGTGTGGTTTACCTGAATTACGTTTTGAGCTATAATTGGCCCTTCGTCTAAACTGCTGTTTACAAAGTGGGCCGTAGCCCCAATAATTTTAACGCCGCGTTCATAGGCTTGCCGATAAGGATTGGCCCCAATAAAAGCCGGTAAAAAAGAATGATGAATATTAATAATCCGGGCGGGAAACTGTTCTACAAATGCCGGACTGAGTACCCGCATGTATTTGGCCAGTACCAGGTAATCTGGGTTATATTGTTTTACCCTTTCCAAAATCTGGGCATCGTGTTCTTCGCGGGCTTTATTTTCGTGCGAAATATAATGGAACGGAATATCAAACTTTTCGGTAAGCGGCTGCAACGTGTCGTAGTTGCCAATTACAGCCATAATATTGGCATTTAAATCGTTAAACTTTTCGCGAAGCAATAAATCGCCGAGGCAATGGTGTTCTTTGGTTACCAGAATAACAATGTTCTTTTTCTGCTGCGGCAATAAATCGAAAATAATCTTTTCGGGTAAGGCATCGTGCAATTCCTGCAGCACTTTTTCGCGGTTAATATCTCCGGCTACTTCGGCCCGCATAAAAAAATGGTTGTTCTCTTTATCTACAAATTCGCCGTTGCTGATAATATTTAAATCGTTCTGAAATAAGACTTGCGTAACCGCGTAAATTAATCCTTTACGGTCGGTGCAATGAATAAGTAAAGTATGATTATTAGACATCAGATTAGAAACTGGTTTATGATGAAGCTATTGCCACTACGTAAAGGAACAAAGTTTGCTAAAGATGAAACATATTTTGTAAGCTACAGGCAAAAATATGATTATTGTTTTTTTAACCTGACGAATATATGAGGAAGAATGCTGTTTAGGATATTAATAATTGGCTAATCAGTAGCCTTTGCCTGGTGTTTTTAGCTGCAAAATGTTTAGCAGGGCTTTAGAATTGGCGGTGATAACACCACCAATGGCAACCGTTGCTGCTTTTACTTTAAATACCATATAGTTCCTTGGTCATTACTTATCCGAAAAAACGCTTGCAGGAAAAAGTAATTTAGCTTCTTGCCTTAGTTAAGAGGGAATCAGGTGTGATGGGTTTTATTGGATAGGTTTCGAATTACTTCTGCACCCGCTATAAAAAATAAAGCCCCCGGTAATCCAGGGGCTTTGGCAAAGATTTCCGAAAAAAATTAGAACGTCCGGATTACCGATGGACCAACTTTTTCTTTATTTACGGCTTTCTTTTTGGCTTTTTTAGATTTTGGATCAGTGGGTTCGGGTGCTACAATCATTACTTCGGGTGTATCGGCTACTTTATTTAGCAGATTACCATCCGGGTCGAGTTCCACCACATCGTAGCCTAATTTTTCCAAACCGGGCTTAATAGAAGCTTTATCGCCTACCAGCATAATATTCATTTTTTCTACGGGTAAATATTTTTTGGCTAAGGCATTAATTTCTTCTTTCGTAATGTTCTGCAAAATCTGGTTTTGCTTGGTTACGTAATCCGCATCTAAATTATAGCGGATAATATTGTTTAGGAAGGCTGCTTTCTGGAAAGCCGTTTCGTACTTGCGGGCATCGCTCTGGCCCATGGCACTTTTCACAAAGGCCAGTTCTTCGTCGGTAATGCCTTCTTCGCGCATCCGCTTAATTTCCTTCATAAACTCTACCACCGAACTATCCGATACATTTGACCGCACGCCGGCATAAGCCGTATATGGGCCGGTTGATTCGGTGCCAGAAAAGTAAGAACCAGCGCCGTAGGTATAGCCTTTAGCTTCACGTAAGTTCAGGTTTATACGGCTGTTAAACGCACCACCCAGTATGTAGTTCATAATCTGCGACTTGTAATATTCGCCGGTTGCGTCGTAAGGCAAAGCCATGTAACCAATCCGGATTTCGGACTGCGCTGCTTTTTCTTTGTCTACCAGGAATATTTTAGTTTTATCCAGGTTGGCAACTTTAACATCCGCCGGAATTTCTACCGGTTTAGGCGCCCATTTATTTAAGAAAGTAAGCTTCGGCAATATTTTGTCTTTCTCAGTGTCACCCACAATTACCAGGTTAGTTACCGAAGGCGAGAAATTATCAGCATAGAATTTCTTTACATCATCCAAAGTAATAGAAGCTACGCTGGCGGCCGTGCCGATGGTAGGCACTGCCATAATATTGTTCTCGCCGTACAGCAGTTTGTTATAAACGTTGTTGGCAATTACCGTAGGTTGGGTGCTCTGGTTGGCAATCGATTCTAATGCTTGTTTTTTCAAGCGGTCAAAATCGGCCTGGTCGAAACGCGGGTGCAGCATGCGTTCTTCGGCCAAAGCCAGCGTGGCATCCAGGTTCTTCGTCAGGGCTTGCACCGAAACAGTCATTTGATCGGTGCTGCTGCCAAAGCTGATAGATGAACCCAATATTTCCAGTTTACTGCTGATTTCTTCGGCGGTATATTTCTGAGAAGCCTCGTTCAGCATGGCAGCGGTTAGGGCCGCAATACCCGCTTTAGACGGGTCTTTGGCTTCCAGTTTATGCCCGCCTTTTATCGAGAACAGCATAGCTACGGTTGGCACCTCGTCGTTTCTGGTACCAATAACTTTAATGCCATTAGCCATTTTGTCGGTCCAGAAAGGTGGCACTTTTATTACCGGGTTAGCGCCGGCAGCCGGGCGTTTGCTGCGGTCGAAGTTGTCTTTCGCCTTCACGTATTTCAGGCCGGCGTATAGGTCTTTGGGCGCTTTGTAACCGGTGGTATTTACTTTAAAGTTATCGGCTTTGGCTACTTCATTGGCTTTACCTTTAGGCACCACGCTTAATATTACGGCGGGCTTACCTTTAATATATTTATTGTACACGCGCATCACATCGGCTTTGGTTACGGCTTTGTACCGTTTCAAATCGACCGGCAAATAATTAGGGTTGCCGGTAAAGGTTTGGTAATTAGCCAGAATAGAAGTTTTGCCCGATACGCTGGATAAACTGTTAATCTGGCCGGTTTCGTAAGAAGATTTAAAACGCGCCAGGGCATCATCGGTAACACCGGTTTTTTCAAACTCCAGAAATGCTTCGCGGGCCAGTTTCTCCATGTCGGCCAGCGTTTGCCCAGGGTAAGGCAATATTTGTACAGAGAACTCACCGGCTAATTCGGTACACGGGTGATTTGAACCGGCTTGCACGGCCTTCTGCGCTTTAACTAAATTTTTGTACAGAATAGAATTTTTACCCTGTCCTAATATTTCGGCTAATAAATCCAAAGGCACTTCATCTGGATGAAAGTTTGGTACCGTTGGGAAAGTCATTTGCAAGAGCGGGAACCGCACGTTGTCTTCGTAAGAAATATAACGGTCCTGGGTTAATACGGGCGCGGGCAATTTCATATTCTTTACTTCCGGTCCGCGCGGAATAGCACCAAAATATTTCTCGGCCAATTTTACAACCTGCTGCGGCGTAACATCACCACCTACCGTTAAGGTAGCGTTATTGGGACCGTACCAGCGCAAAAAGAAATTCTTTAAATCGTTTACATCGCTTCGGTTTAGATCTTCCATATAACCAATGGTGGTCCAGGAATATGGGTGACCGTACGGATAAAGCGCAGCCGAATTCTTTTCGTAAACCAAACCATAAGGCCGGTTATCATAATTTTGGCCCCGCTCATTTTTAACCGTAGACCGTTGAATTTCGAATTTCTTTTGGGTAACGGCATCTAATAAAAAGCCCATACGGTCGGCTTCCAGCCACAAAGCCGTTTCGAGTTGATTAGCGGGGAGCGTTTCAAAATAATTAGTCCGGTCGCGGTTGGTGGTTCCGTTAAGCGTACCGCCGGCTTCCGATACAATTTTAAAGTGTTCTTCGTCGCCCACGTGGTCGGAGCCCTGGAACATCATGTGCTCGAAAAAGTGCGCAAAACCTGATTTACCTACTTCTTCGCGCGCCGAACCTACGTGGTAGGTAACATCAACATGGACAATGGGGTCGGAATGGTCTTCGTGAACTACTACGGTTAAGCCGTTGGGCAATACGTACTTTTCGTAGGGAATTACCAGCTCGCTGCCTTTGCGGGCCACTTTCTCCACCAACCTGGTTGGTGAAGCTTTTTGCGCCTGTACCGGAAGTTGTAAGGAAAGTAAAGCACAACCGAGCAGGGCTACTTTAAATGGTTTTATCATGTTTTTTTAGAAGGGTAGTTCTTATGTAAGTATACTAAAATTTCTTCGATTATTTATAGCATTTGTAAAGTCATAAAAAAGCTCCCGGTTTATGGGGAGCTTTTTTATGTCAGCAATACTTAAAAACAATTAGAAGGTCCGGATTACGGCTGGACCGGTTTTCTCGGTATTTTTAGACTTCTTCTTTTTGCGTTTGGTATCTTCCATCGGCAGGTTTACCTGCTTCGTACTTTCTGGTATAGCTGAAGTTTGTTTTAAAATATTGCCTTCGGTATCCAGTTCTACTATTTCGTAGCCTAATTTCTCTAAACCGGGCTTAATGGCCGCTTTATCCCCCACGAGTAAAATATTCATTTTTTCGTAAGGCAAATATTTTTTAGCTAGCGCATTTATCTCGGCTTTGGTAATATTTTGCAAAATTTGGTTCTGCTTCGTTACATAATCTTTATCCAGGTCATAGCGTAAAATATTGTTCAGGAAAGCGGCTTTCTGGATCGGCGTTTCGTAGCTGCGGGCTTCGCTTTGGCCCATGGCGCTTTTTACAAAAGCCAGCTCGGCATCCGTAACACCTTCATCGCGCATGCGCTTTATTTCTTTCATAAACTCTACCACCGAACTGTCCGAGGCATTGGAACGCACCCCAGCCGAAGCCGTGAAAGGTCCGGCGTATTCGGTACCCGAAAAAGCAGAGCGAGCGCCGTAAGTAAAGCCTTTGTCTTCGCGCAGGTTCATGTTAATCCGGCTGCTAAAAGCGCCACCTAACAAATAGTTCATAATCCGGGCTTTGTAATATTCGCCGGTAGCATCGTAAGGCAGGGCAATGTAACCAATCCGAATTTCGGACTGCGCGGCTTTTTCTTTATCAATCAAAAATATTTTGGTTTTATCGATGCCGGCATTGGTAGCCTGCGTTGGTATTTCTACCGGTTTGGGTACCCATTTATTCAGGAAAGCGAGTTTAGGCAATATTTTTTTTTGCTCGGTATCACCTACTATTACCAGGTTGGTGACCGATGGCGAGAAATTATCCTGATAAAATTTCTTCACATCGGCCAGGGTAATATTTTGTACGCTTGACGTAGTACCAATAACCGGAACGGCCATAATATTGCCTTCGCCGTACAGCAGTTTGTTATACACATTGTTGGCTACTACCGTGGGCTGGGTGCTTTGGTTGGCAATGGCTTCCAGGCGTTGTTTTTTCAGACGATCAAAATCCGTTTGGTCGAAACGCGGGTGCAGCATGCGCTCTTCGAGTAAAGCCAGCGTGGCATCCAGGTTCTTCACCAGCGATTGTACCGAAACGGTCATTTCGTCGGCATCGCTCCCGAAACTGATGGAACTGCCTAATTTATCTAACTGGCTGCTAATTTCTTCGGCGGTATATTTTTCGGAAGCTTCGTTTAGCATAGCCGCGGTAAGCGAAGCAATTCCGGCTTTAGTTGGGTCTTTGGCCTCCAAACGGTGACCACCTTTTAAAGTAAAATATAACGTAACCGTCGGGATTTCTTCGTTTTTGGTGCCGATTACTTTAATGCCGTTCGCTATTTTGTCGGTCCAGAAGGGCGGCACTTTTACGACCGGATTCGGGCCGGAAGCCGGGCGCTTGCTGCGGTCGAAATTATCTTTCGCTTTTACATATTTCAGGCCTTCGTATTCATCTTTAGGTGCTTTATAGCCAGTCGGGTCTACTTTAAAATTATCAGCTTTGGCCACCGCATCGGCTTTTCCTTTTGGTACCACGCTTAATACTACGGCGTGCTTGCCTTTAATATATTGGTTGTATACCCGCATAACATCGGCTTTGGTTAAGCTCTGAATCTTTTTCAGTTCGCGGGGCAGTTGGTTGGGCGTGCCGAGGTAAGTTTGGTAAGCGGCTAATTGGGCTACTTTGCCGGCTACGCTGGACAAATCATAAATAGCATTTGCCTCGGCGGATGATTTATAACGGGTAAGGGCATCGTCAGAAACCCCGGTTTTCTCGAACTCCGTAAAGGCTTCGCGCACCGCTTTTTCCATATCGGCTAAAGACTGGCCCGGGAACGGCATTATTGATAACGAAAACTGACCGGCTAGTTCGGAAGTATAATTGCTAGCACTGGCGCTGGTGGCCTTCTGGGTTTTAATCAGGTTTTTATAAAGAATAGACGTTTTTCCTTGACCCAATATTTCGGCCAAACAATCCAAAGCTACTTCGTCGGGGTGGTAAGCCGGCACCGAAGCGTAAGTTAGCTGCAGCAACGGGAAACGGATATTGTCTTCGTAAGAAATATAACGGTCCTGGGTTAAAGTTGGGGCCGGCAATTTCATATTCTTTACTTCCGGTCCGCGCGGAATAGAACCGAAATATTTCTCGGCTAATTTTAATACCTGCTGCGGGGTTACATCGCCGCCCACGGTTAAAGTAGCATTATTAGGCCCGTACCACCGCAAAAAGAAATTCTTTAAATCGTCTAGGGTTCCGCGATTCAAATCTTCGAGGTAGCCAATGGTGGTCCAGGAATACGGGTGACCGTACGGGTACAAAGCCTGGGCTACTTTTTCGCTTACCAACCCGTAAGGCCGGTTGTCGTAGTTCTGGCCGCGCTCGTTTTTAACCGTAGAACGTTGGTTTTCAAATTTCTTTTGCGTTACAGCATCGAGTAAAAAACCCATGCGGTCGGCTTCCAACCACAAAGCTGTTTCGAGTTGGTTGGCGGGCAACGTTTCGTAATAATTAGTGCGGTCGCGGTTGGTAGAACCGTTGAGCGTACCACCGGCTTCGGATACAATTTTAAAATGCTCGTCGTCACCTACGTGGTCGGAACCCTGGAACATCATGTGTTCGAAAAAGTGCGCAAAACCCGATTTACCTACTTCTTCGCGCGCCGAACCAACGTGGTAGGTTACATCCACGTGTACAATGGGGTCGGAATGGTCTTCGTGCACCACTACAGTTAAGCCATTGGGCAGCACATATTTTTCGTAGGGAATTACCAGCTCGCTGCCTTTGCGGGTAACTTTTTCTACTAATTTGGTTTGGGTAGTTGCTTTTTGGGCAAGAACTGGCTCCTGCACGGCAGCTAAAGCCAAACCCAAAACTATTAATTTAACCTTTTTAAACATGAAAAACGCTTTTTCTGAATAATAGAATATATACTTAAAATTATTAATGGCACCTTAAAGTTCATCCTGAAAGCTAAAATGATGCCATATAGCTTGTTACATTACTCCCACAAAAGCCAGTTGCTTCCCTTTGGCATCCAAGGCTAAGCGGGTAATATTTTTTATACCAATCGCCGAAAAATCAGCTATTTCGGTCCAGTCGATGGAATGCTGGGGATGGTACTGGTAAAGTTTGGGGCCTTGCGCCATTAATATTCGACCGTCCTTCGTCCAGATAAAGTCTTCGCTGGCAGGTAAGGTTTTAACCAGGGTTGTAATTTGCCGGGTGCGTAAATCCAGTTGCTTTATTTCCCAGGCGTCGCCGTTTTCCTTACTAATAAAACTAACTGCTTCCTGGCCCGGTATTTTTTGCAATCCCCGGCCAATATTGGCGGCCAAAGGCTCCGATAAGTCGCCGGCCGTAGTAGCCAGGTGTAAGGTATGCGGATCGCCCAATATAAAAACTGCCAGATTTTCGGGTGACAGCCAGGCATAATAGCCAACTTTACCGGCATTACGAAAAACCGGCACTGGTTCCGAATCTCCAGTCAGCGGTAACCGCCAGATTTGCTGTTCCTCGCCCCGCACCACCGAAATACCTTTTTTATCGGGGGTGATAGTCGGCGAATATTCGCCCTCAGGCGAATTGGTGAGCTGGAATAACTGGTTCTTTTTTATTTCATAAGAATAAATATCGGTAGAAGGCCGCTCGCGGATAGACGTAAACAGAATATTCTTGCCGTTTGGCGTAAAGGCCGGCTGGTTATCGTAGCCGGGGCGCCGGGTAATATTTTGGGGCTGGCTTATTTTCCACTGGCCTTTTTTGTTTTTTACCCGGCAAAGATAGATTTCGGTTTCGGGCATGGTTTGGGCAACAACCGGCTGGCCCTGGGTTAAGCAAAACAGGAGCAGCAACAGGGTGCTCAGGTACGGAAGAACTTTAAACATTTTTGATTCAGGCGGAGTTGGCTGATTATTTAACGAAGATACTTATAAAAAACAGCTATGATTCAGGTAAAATTGATTTAAACGAATAATTATCTTTTTAAAAGATACCCTTCTGATTAGGTTTATAACTAATCTTCCTTTGACTATACGAAAACCATTAAACTCCACACCCGCCGGGTGCGTAGGGAGTTAAATACCCGAGGAACCCTGTTAAAAATAATGCGCCCCCAATATTCCCGCCGCAAACTTTTACAATTGGCCTTAAAGGCTGGGGCTGCCTCCTGCCTGGTTCCTTTTATAAACCCAACTAACTATATGGATTTTATTACCGCTAAAGCTACTCTAATAAAACGCGCTATCCCGGGCACCGGCGAACTGCTACCTGTAATGGGTTTAGGCACCTGGCAAACTTTTGATGTGGGCCCCTCGCCGGTGAGCCGCGCCGACGTAAAAGAAGTGTTGCGGTTATTTGCCGAACTGGGCGGCAAACTCATTGATTCTTCGCCGATGTACGGCCGCTCGGAAGAGGTAGTAGGCGATTTAAGTGTGGACCTGAAGTTGCAAAAAAAACTGTTTATGGCTACCAAAGTCTGGACGCAAGGCGAGCAAAACGGCATTAAGCAAATGGAAACCTCGATGCAGGAAATGCAGGCCCGGCCGCTGGATTTAATCCAGATTCATAATTTGGTAGACTGGCGCATTCACCTGAAAACTTTACGCCGCTGGAAAGAAGAACAACGTATCCGCTACCTGGGCATTACGCATTATCTGGCAAGCGCTTTCGACGATCTGGAGCGTATTATTAAAACCGAGCCCGTTGATTTTGTACAACTGAACTACAACATTGTTACCCGCCAGGCGGCCAACCGGCTTTTACCCCTGGCCGCCGAAAAGAAAGTAGCCGTAATTGTAAACCGGCCTTTCGAGAGCGGCGCTTTGTTTAGTTCGGTTAAAGGCAAACCCCTACCCGCCTGGGCCAGCGAGTTCGATTGCCAGAGCTGGGGCCAGTTTTTCCTGAAATATATTCTAGGCCATCCGGCCATTACCTGCGTTATTCCGGCTACCGCTAAACCCAAGCATTTAACAGACAACATGCAGGCGGGGTATGGCCGCTTACCCGATGAAGCAACCCGCAAAAAAATGAAAGAATTTATTCAGAAACTTAGCTGAGTTGCTAGCAGGCCCCAAACAATGCGGGAATTAATTTAGCGTTAAATGTTTAATCCGGAAGATTATTCAAAAAATACTAACCGGCATACCCAATAACTCGTTAATTTTGTCAAGCAGTAGAAATGAGGCCAGCTTATTTGTAAAAAATTAAATTGTTGTTTTGAGTCGTTACGCTATTTCAGATATTCACGGGTGCAATAAAACATTTAGATACCTGGTGCAGGAGGTAATAAAATTGAAGCCGCAGGACGAATTGTTTTTACTGGGCGATTACATAGATCGGGGTCCGGATACCAAAGGCGTACTTGATTTTATTTTAGAACTACAGGAACAGCAATACCAGGTTACCACCCTTATGGGTAACCACGAAGACATGATGCTCCAGGCCCTCGAAGGGCCAGAATACCTGCACCATTGGTTTTTGAACGGCGGGAACCAGGCCCTGGATAGTTTTGGGCTGGACGATATTAGAGATATTCCGGAAAAATACTGGCGTTTTCTGCACCAATTAGACTTTTACGTAGAACTGGAAGATTATTTACTTGTACACGCCGGCTTCGATTTTGAATCGCCGAATCCATTTCAGAACGAAAAGGCTATGCTCTGGATTCGGGATTTTAAGGTTATCGACACATACACCAAGGGAAAAACCATTATTCACGGCCATACCCCCATCCCGGTTTTTGAGATAGAAGATGCCGTAGCTGACCCAACGAGTGAAGTGATAGATATAGATGGAGGCTGCGTATTTAAAATGCGGATGGGCCACCTGACTGCTCTTAACCTGGACACCCGCCAATTGCACGCTGTCCGGAACATGGATTAGAGATTAAGCGACAAGATAATGTATTTTCTAACCAGGTCTTTTATATCAAATATTCTATCGAAATCAAACCCGCACTTCCGGTAATAAATAATGCCTTTCACCCAGCGCGGCACACCCCACCCGTGCCGGCTTTTACCATCCTCCGGCCGCTATAGGTAATCATACGACATATCGCTTAAAACTTTCTCTTCTTAACCTCACGGCATTTAGTTGAAACGACTCCGCTCTTAAGCTATTTCTTAGTATTTTCCGTTTTGCCGGTAATCAGAACAACCCTTTGCATCAGGTTACCCTTTACTTCCTGTTGCTTACCTCTGTTTGGATATTTATATTATTTGGAATAAACTCCTGATAACCAAGTGAATCATGGAACTAATAGTTTTAGTAAGATCGTTTATATCAAAGCATATTATAATTATAATAGCAAAAAATTAAACTTTTCTAACTTATCAGGCATTTTGCTATTCAAACATTTTACTGATTATACTATTACAAATTTGAATAATCCTGATTATACAAAAACTTAACAAAAATAAAATATGGAGATACTTGTATATGTTATTAAATATTATTAAATTTAGAAGACTTTTTTGGACTACCTTTTAAAGGATTTATAAAAAGTTTAGCACCTGCTAAAATATTTTATTATTCACCAATTTTAACGAGTACATTTTAATTCAATTTCATGTTATGGAAAGACCAACAAACACCGTAATCCAAACCAACTGTGGCAAACGCTTCGATTTATCACGGGCTTTTCCATTTGCCCGCAATTTGGCTGCTCCTTATGGCGCTCATAATTTTGCAGTTTACAAAGCCAATGGTTCATATTACATTAAAGGCTATAACACCGGCACCAACGATAAAGTACTAGATGCCTTTGAATTAATATCAGAAAACGAAGCCATGAAGTATTTAAAGCACTAATAACCTTTTGATTATAAAGGCTTTATTTAAAATTCTTATATTAATTACAACTGTTTTGCGCTAGTTCAGAAATTGGAGCAGAATACTACTCTGATCTGATACAGTTTGAGCAAAGGCCGCCCACAGATGCGGCCTTTACTGTTTATAAATTTTTCTATTCGACAATATCCTTTTTCATTACAAGACTTATCTGCCTTTAAACCTGTTTAGCCCAAAATACTGGTTAGCGTTAATAGCACCCGGTAACCATGTAACATCGCCCTAAATATTTTCAGAGCCCCTAAAAAGCTACGAGACTTTATCCTTGTCTTCAGCACCAAGATCGGTATTACCCAATAGTTGGCTACCGGGTTAGATCCGTTACTTCAATGCTCACTTCGCCACCTGTACTGTTTTTTGAAAGCACTAAATCAGTAAACTTTCATTATTACATCAGTATTTCTATCCAGATATGTAAGATATGTATTACAATTTTTACCCGGTATTGTAACCCGTGCTGCGCGTCTTACCTAATCTGCCTTAAAAAATTTTAACGAAGAATACTGGCAATTCAAATAAAAAACCTTAATTTTGCATTCCAATAAATCTGCTTCCGTAGTTCAATGGATAGAATGTTGGTTTCCGGTACCAATGATAGGGGTTCGAATCCCTTCGGGAGCACATTAAGATTAAATAAAGGCCTGTAAATCAAAGACTTACAGGCCTTTTTGTATTAACTGGGGTCGGTTAGGGGGCTGCATTTCTTTTAAATACTCGTATCCCTAGGATGAGTAAACCATTAATATAAGATTCAAAAATAGTTTTAAGTAAATCTCAGGAAAACGTATTTACTTCAGCAGTCTGTTGGATAAATGGGTTACTGCGTAATTTTTAAGGTGCGTAATTTATTACGCAGCCCTTTTTTACGCACTTCTATCCCCTTTAAACCAATTCCGTATTGTACCTTCAGTAACATTTAGCTTCTCCGCTATTTTTCGGTTAGATAACCCAAATTGCTTTAGTATTTGGGCTTCTAAGTACTTAGCCTGTTTTTCAGAAATGCTGTTAACCCGGTTATCAGTCTTTTCCTGAGGCATCTTCTTATACATTGTAAAAGAATGTTGCCTGTAGGTTTTTGCTAAAGCCATAGCAATCATGAAATCGGTTTCAGTACACTCCATTTCTTCACCTATCTCCCCTGTTTCTGCCCGACGTAAAATAGAGAGAATCATGGCTATTCTGAAAGTAATTAATCCTAAGCGCTTAACAGCACTACCTGCATTTCCTCCTATTGAAGTAGTAACCTCATCAAGCCAAATACTAAAAGTGTTGTCTAAATGCTCCCATTGCTCATCCTGTAGGGTAAAATTTACTCTAACATTATCGTTGACCAGGTGGATAAGCCCTAAAACTTCACCTTGAATTAAATTAAAATATTCATTTAGGTTCACTCTACCTGCATATGGACTTACGCTACGCCATTTTGGTTGAAGAGCAAAATTGTAAAAAATAAATCGACTAAAAAGGCCATCTTCTGCATTTGGAATTAATCGTTGCACCTGACCAGGAGTTCCAGAAAGGCATACAGATAACTGAGGCTTTGCAATTTCTCTATATTCATTATTGGTTTTCCGCATATAAGATATTGCTTCATGGTGAAAAGCCTTACGGAGCATATCCGAATAATTTCCCCAATCATTTGAAAGGGTCGCACTTAAGGTGTCTGCTTCACTTTCAAAAATAATTCCTCGCTCATCGTTTTCGTTTAAAGCACTGATAACACTAGGGGCGCTACTATTAGCAGGAAAAAAGAGTATTTTAGGAGCGGCAGAAACATCTAACTCACTTCTTTCAATATCTTCACCCCTACTTGGTTGAGAGCCATGTTGGTCAGGAAAGTATTGTTCTTCTGAAAGTTCTTTGTGGTAACTTAGGGCAATCGTTTTTGCCCAACCCATTGCACCTTTTCCAGTTGCTGCAGGTGCCACAATAAAGCCAAATAAGTTTGTGTGAACAGAAACCCCATCGTATAACCCTGAAACCACAGGAAAACAGCCACTCAAAACAACTAATGCTCCAGTTAAAAATGTATCCTTCTCTCGATCCGTGTTAAACGCCTGACACATTCGGTTAAGTAAATTAGGCAAATCCTGGTAAACAAAAGAAGGTATAATGGGGGAATCTTCATTTTCACTTTTCCCATCTTCGTCCCTATCGTTTATTCCATTGGGAGAATTATTCTTAGTACCTTTGCTACTATAAATATTATTGTAAACTTTACTCCCATGCTGTCCCGTCTTTTGATAAATACTTCTTACCGTTGCTAAAATTTCACGTTTGGTAAATTCCACAGTACTAAATCTACTGATACACTCTGCCTTGCAGTATTCCTGACTTACCCCATAATCATTGCAAAAGTTGATTAATCCGGTTAAATAGTGGTTTCTTTTTCCCACCACAAATTCATGGGTTCTGTTATGAATCTGGAAGCACCAATCAAATATTTCGTCATCCTTTGCTGATTCGTAGGATGCATCATTATTTAAATCTTCTTTTATTTGCTTAGGAAGGGACTCAGTAACCATTACTCCATCTGCAGGGCCAAATAATCTACTATCCGGATAAACAAAGATATCTTTGTCGTAACACAGGAAACATAGCCTATCTACATTCTTACCAGTAGGGTCAATTACTATTTCATAAGTGTTGTAATAATAAGTTTGTAATTGCGCAAAAAATTGCTCATGCTGCTCAGGTTCTAGTAAATCTACTTTAACTATCACCTTTATTCCTTTGCCGCTTGGGCTAATAAAGCTGATAAAGGTAAAGGGGTCGGCCTTGATTTGCTCCCGCACCTCTTCCAAGCGCCTTGACGATAAATCATCAATATCTAAGCAAAGCAGTCCTGAATGCTGAATTAAATTTTGTTTCGCTCTGGTTGGACTAAACAAACCGCTCCACGAAACTGCTGGGAACATTGATTTTTTATATTCTGAGAACTCCTTATCCGATAAGTTCCGCAATTCTTCAGTTATGGTCGCAAATACCGGTTCCTGAATTCTTGAAATTACTTCACCAACTTCTAAAGGCTGGTCTAACCCATATTTATCAGTTGCATTTTTGTAAAGGTTTACCGGTGTTTTTAAAACTGGTAAGTATAACTTATCTTCCATTAGGCTGCCCTCCTTCTTATTGGTTTCAGAGCCGCAAGCACCTCACTCTCGTAAAAATATACTTTATTCGAAATCCGGTGGTATGGTAAGCGGCCCTCCCGCTTCCATTTGTGTACCGTAACTTTGGATTTGCCGAGCAGTTCGCAAACCCGATCAATGGTAATAGGCTTTTCTGGTTGCGACACCAGCGTAGTGGGTTGAAAATTACAAAGAGCTATCGATAGCCTTTCATCTATCAAACCTAAAAAATCGTCGATAGGAATAGTTAATAAAATTGTGTTTTGCATATGTGCTGTTTATTAAAGTACTCTGCAAAACTAAGGGCAAAACAGAGGCAGGGGTCACCCTATGGGTCACCCAATGTCTCGCAAATCATTGTCTATCAGTTTAATAATTTCATATTGTTGCAGACTTTCGTATATTGACTTAACATAATTTAAATCCTTTTTATGTTGGGCAGGTGAATTGTATTCTAAAGGATTCAGCAGTATTTTATAAATATTACCGTAATTTTTTCCTGTGAGAAACTCTATAAACCTGGCCAAGTTACTGGCCTCCTGTGTTTTATTAATTCTAATATGTTTATTTAAGTAATGAATAGCTATAACCTGCCGTTTTGTAGTAAACTCTTTATTTTTTTCCGGAGGTACAGGCTCCTCCTCAGCTGTAATATTATTTTTATTAACCGGTACACCCGTTAACGAAGAGGCAGGCTTTCTTTTCTTACTGACAATAAAATCACTCCATTCCTTATTAGGAAATTCCAGTTTTCTATCCAGGAAATAATTATATGAAATAAAATAGTTAACAATAGGACTATAGCTTTCTCCAAACCTCTTTTTATAATCATCGTGCATTACTTTTATAAATACGTGGAGGGACTCATCAGCTTCCCGATATAAACTTCCCAAAATAGCTTCATAAAAGAACTTACAAGACTTTTCGTCAAATTTTTCTATAGTGCTTTTTACCTGATTTAAGCAGGTTAAGGGCTTATCCCTGGTAGCGTAAACAAAATCAATATTTGAGTAAAGCAGATTAAAAAATTGTGATGGTTCAAAAAAACCATTTTTTAGTAAATCATTATAAATAGAATAATTATACTCACTTACTAAATACTTTTCTATATGATCTTCCTTCATTATTATTTATTTTAATTTTTCCAGGAGAAGCAAAAATTGGTGACTCTTAAGGCTCCATGATAAGTAATCCGTAGCCTGATTAAGTAAGCGCAAACTCAGGAACTATATATCGACCAGAGTCTTTATTGCCATATTCAATTTTTCATTCCTCCGTAAGTTGTCCTAGTATATTATTTTCCGCTGCTAAATCATATTTATGTTTTCTTAGATAATAAAACCTGGTAACTAAGTAGAAAATGATTTATTCACTTTAATAGTTTAGGGTTAAAAAGTTTATAAATACAGTTTTTATTATTTATGTTTATAAATTTTTGTAGATTTTATACTTAGATATTTTATTTTTAGTTTCTATAATTTTAATATTGTTTAGTTTTAAGAAAAGATATAAGTGGAGTTTTCAGTTAAAGATGTCGTTTCTGTTCACTCGGGACTATATGCAAAGCCCAATATCTCTGGTAATGCTATATACCTTCAGGCTAATATGTTTAATGACTTTGGGGATTTATATGAAGGAATAACGCCGAATGTAACTATAGATACTAGTGTATATAAACACTTACTTATTGAAGGGGATGTAATATTTGCAGCCAAAGGCGTTTACAACTTTGCTATAAAATACAATTCAGATATTGGACCAGCAGTTGCATCATCTACCTTCTTGGTATTAAGACCTAACAGACAAAATCTTTTGCCGCAGTATTTAGTTTGGTTTCTGAATCATCCTATTAGCCAGGATTATCTAAAATCCCAAGCAAAGGGCTCTTCCATACTTTCTATTTCTAAAAAAATATTGGAAAAAATGATAATACCCGTACCTAGTTTAGAAAAACAGCAACAAATATTAGAGGTTCACCAACTGAGAAATAGAGAAAAGAAGATAATGCATAGACTAGAAGAACTAAGAGAGCAACTCATACAAGGTCAATTATTAAAACTTGCACAAGAATAGAATAACATTTAATCATGGAAAATAAGATTACCCAACAAGAAATAAATAATATAGTCTGGAAGGCTTGTGACACTTTTAGAGGTGTTATTGACCCAGGTCAGTATAAAGATTACATCTTGACCATGCTCTTTATAAAGTATGTAAGCGATGTACATAAGGACAAATTTACTAATTACCTGGAGAAGTATAACGGGGACAAGAAACGTGCTGAGCGTGCTATGCGGCATGAACGCTTTGTAGTGCCAGAGCATTGCACCTTTGATTACCTGTATGAGCGCCGAAACGAAACCAACATTGGTGAACTGATAAACATTGCCCTAAATGACCTGGAGGATGCCAATCGTGAAAAATTGGGTGGTGAGGATGGTTCTGGTATTTTCCGTAACATTGACTTTAACTCCAGTAACTTAGGGGACGCAAAGGATAAAAAAACACGCCTAAAGAACCTACTCAACGACTTCAGCGACAAAAAACTGGACCTTCGCCCTTCGCACTTGGCTGGCAATGATATTATTGGTGATGCTTATGAATTTCTAATTGCGCACTTTGCCTCTGATGCAGGCAAAAAAGCGGGCGAGTTTTATACTCCAGGCGAGGTATCCACCCTAATTGCCAAACTAACGAAATCTGCACCCGGTGCCCGCATCTGCGACCCAACTTGCGGCTCCGGTTCTCTTCTGATAAAAGCAGCCCGTGAAGTTGGTTCAGATAACTTCTCGCTCTATGGCCAGGAAGCCAATGGTAGTACCTGGGCGTTGGCCGTAATGAATATGTTCCTGCATGGCTTCGACAATGCCACTGTACGCTGGGGCGATACAATCCGCAACCCAAAACTGATAGAAGGTGATACCCTGATGAAGTTTGATACGGTAGTAGCCAACCCACCTTTCTCGCTGGATAAGTGGGGAGCTGACGATGCAACAGCAGACCCTTACAACCGGTTTTGGCGTGGAGTACCACCTACCAGTAAAGGGGATTGGGCATTTATCACGCATATGGTAGAAACTACCTATGAAGGCAAAGGCAAAGTAGGCGTAGTAGTACCACATGGTGTGTTGTTCCGGGGAGCATCGGAAGGCAAGATACGCCAGAAGATGATTGAAGAGAACTTGCTGGAGGCTGTTATTGGATTACCTACTAATCTGTTTTTCGGTACTGGTATACCTGCCGCCATTCTTATCTTTAATCGTGGTAAAGGTTCTAACAAGAACGTGCTGTTTATCGATGTCAGCCAACGCTTCGACGCAGGCAAAAACCAGAACAAACTGCGTAATACTGATATAATGCAAATAGTAGACACCTACCGTCGATTCAGCAGTGGTGAATTGGAAGCAGGTGTTGTGGAAGAAAGGTTTGCTTTTGTTGCCACTTTTAATGAAGTAAAGGAGAACGAATTTAACCTTAACATTCCACGCTATGTCGAAACTTTTGTGGAAGAAGAAGCCATCGACATACAGGCCGTGCAGCAGGAAATTGATGTTCTAGAAGAGGAGCTGGCGGCCGTGCAGCAGGAAATGAAGAAGTATTTGGAAGAACTAAGTCTAATAGCATGAAGGAAAAAATAGATTTAGAAGAAAGAATAGCTTATAAGCATACTAAATTAGGAATTATTCCTAAGGATTGGCAGGTTAAGCAAATTGGGGAGATAGCTAAAGTTGGAAATGGTGCAACACCAAGAAGAGACAGAAAGGATTATTGGCATGATGGGCGCTTCCCTTGGCTACCCACAGGAAAAGTAAATGAACGGGTAATTTCTTATGCTGAAGAATTTATCACAGATATTGCATTAAAGGAGAGTTCTGTTAAGCTGCTTCCAATAGGTACAATTTTACTTGCTATGATTGGCCAAGGCAAAACTCGTGGGAAAGTTGCTTACCTGAACATTGAGTCTTGTATCAATCAAAATTTTGCTTACATCAAGCCCAATGATAATATATATTCTTGGTTTCTATTCCATTATTTGGAATATCAATACCTACAAATTAGAGGTGAAGGAAGAGGTGGTAATCAAGATGCAATCAACTGTAAAATTGTTAAAGATTACCTTGTAGCAATCCCCTCTCTTCCAGAACAAAAAGCTATAGCAGATACACTTTCTACTTGGGATAAAGGAATTGAGAAATTGCAGCAGCTTATTTCCGCCAAAAAAAAGCAAAAGGAGGCTCTTATGCAGCAACTTCTTACTGGCAAAAAACGGTTTAAGGAGTTCACAGATGAGTGGCAGGAGGTAAAGTATGGAGATATGCTGAAGCAGGTAAAAAGGCCTGTTGAGTGGAATGATGAAGAACTTTATGATTTAATTAGTGTAAGGAGAAGGTCCGGAGGCTTGTTTCATCGTGAAAGCCTCTTTGGTCATCAAATTCTTACAAAGGACCTTTACACTGCTCGAAAAGGTGACTTCCTTATATCAAAGATGCAAATTCTGCATGGTGCTTCTGGATTAACAACTGAGGAGTTTGATGGCATGAAAGTTTCTGGCTCTTACATTTCTGTTGTTGCTAAAAATTCTAACAAACTTGACATTGAATTCTTTTGTTGGTTGTCAAAACTTCCAAACTTCTACCATCAGACTTACATAGCAAGTTATGGCGTTCACATAGAGAAGATGACTTTCGATTTTAAAACTTTCCTAAAACTTTCAACTCAACTTCCACCTATAAAAGAACAAAGAAAGATTGTGAATGTCCTTAATGCCGCTGAAAAAGAACTTGAAATACTCCAGCAAAAGCTAAATACTCTGAATCAGCAAAAGAAAGGATTGATGCATAAACTTCTAACAGGGCAGGTGCGGGTAAATCTTAAAAAGGAATTGGTAGATTAAACCTATGGAAACTCCCTCTTTCTTAGAAGACCACATCAGCCAAATACCAGCATTGCAGTTTCTGCAGAAGGTCGATTATACTTACCTTACAACAGAAGAAGCATTGGAAATGAGAGGCGGAAAAACCACAGCTGTACTGCTGGAAGGGGTACTCCGCGAGCAACTGGAAAGTATCAATAGAATTACCTACAAAGGAGAGAGCCATGAGTTTGCTGTCAGTAACATCAAGGCAGGTATCCAAGCCCTGAAGGATGTGCCGATGCAGGAAGGTTATATGGCTTCGTGCGAGTATGTGTATAACCTGCTAACGTTGGGCAAATCGCTGGAACAAAGCATAGAGGGAGACAAAAAAAGCTACACGCTGCAGTACATCAATTGGCAGGAGTGGAATAAAAACGTATTTCATGTAACGGAAGAATACAGTGTGATGCGGGCCGCTAGTAAAGAGCACTATCGCCCTGATATTGTACTCTTTGTAAATGGAATTCCGTTCTGCATTATTGAGTGTAAACGCTCCGATATAAAAGAACCATTGCACCAAGCCATATCGCAACACCTGAGGAACCAGCAGGAAGACGGCATTCGCTCACTGTATGTGTACGCACAACTTTGCTTAAGCATTGCCACTAATCAGGGCATGTACGCCACCAATGCTACCCCAGAAAAGTTTTGGGCGCAGTGGGAGGAAAAACATCCTGGAAAAGATAAACACGAAAAAGAAGTGGCAGCGCTTGCATACCGGAAGCAAATGCAGGCACTGAAAAACATGCCCTTTCAGCCTGCACAACGCCAGAAACTCTTCAGTGGCCGCTACGCCTATGTGCGTCAGCATTTCGAGACGATGGAACAAGTTGAAGTGAAGGTTACCAAACAAGATGCACTGCTACACAGCCTTTGCCGCCCGCAGCGCCTGCTGGACCTGGTATACAGCTTTATCGTATTTGATGGAGGCATTAAAAAGATAGCTCGTTATCAGCAGTATTTCGCCATTAAAAAGATAAGGCAACGTGTGCATCACTTGGAAGGCGGTAAGCGTCAGGGCGGTGTTATCTGGCACACGCAGGGTAGCGGCAAATCGCTTACCATGGTCATGCTGGCGCAGGCTATTGCGATGGATAAAAGCATCCGTAATCCAAAGATTGTGCTCGTTACCGACCGTACCGACCTTGATGAGCAAATTTCTAACACCTTTAAAAAGTGTGATATATTAGTAGAGCGTGCTTCAACCGGCAAGGACTTAGCCGACAAGCTGCAAAGTAAAAGTGATGCCGTTATTACTACCATCATCAATAAGTTCGAAAAGGCAGTCCAAAATCTTAAGAATCCACTCACTTCACCAGACATCTTTGTATTAATAGACGAAGGTCACCGCACACAGTATGGCACTTTTAACGTAAAAATGTTACAAGCCTTGCCAAACGCCTGCTTTATTGCCTTTACTGGCACACCACTCATGAAGAAGGAGAAAAGTACGGCAGTGAAGTTTGGCGGCATTATAGATGATTATCCAGTTACCAAAGCCGTGGAAGACGGAGCTGTGGTGCCAATCCTTTATGAAGGCCGCCATGCTTTCCAGCAGGTAAACGAGAAAGCCATTGATAACTTCTTTCAGAAAGTATCTGAAACTTTAACCGATTATCAGAAAGTAGACCTCAAGAAGAAGTTTAGCCGAGCAGACCAGCTAAACCAGGCGGAGCAGAAAATGTATGCTATTGCTTGGGATATCAGCCAACACTACCGCGACAACTGGCAAGGTAAAGGATTCAAAGGCCAACTGGTATGCCCTAGTAAAATTGCCGCCATAAAATATAAAGAGTTTTTAGATGAAATAGGCCTTGTCTCTACCGAGTTAGTTATATCCGGCCCCGACGACCGGGAAGGCGAGGATAGCGCTTTTGGTAAATCGCAGGACAGAATAAAACAATTCTGGGCAAAGATGATGAATGAGCATAACACGCCGGAGAAATATGAAAAAAACATTATCAGCCGCTATAAACATCAGGATGAACCAGAAATAATTATTGTGGTAGATAAGCTGCTCACCGGATTTGATGCCCCTAATAATACAGTAATGTATATTACACGCAGCCTGAAAGAACACAAACTGCTGCAGGCTATTGCCCGTGTAAACCGGTTATATCCAGGTAAAGACTTTGGTTTTGTGATAGACTATTATGGAATATTAGGGCACCTGGATGAGGCACTAAATTTATTCTCGGGCCTAGAAGACTTTGATGAGGAAGAATTAGCTGGTACCCTAACCAATATTACAGAGGAGGTAAAGAAACTGCCACAACGATACTCTGAATTATGGGATATATTCAAAGCTGTACCCAATAAACGTGATGCTGAAGCCTACGAAGACTTATTACGGGATGAGGCGCTGCGTTCGACCTTCTACGATAAATTATCCATTTTCGCACGCACCTTAAAAATAGCGCTTTCCTCACTGGAGTTTGTTACCAAAACAGATACAAAGGAAGTAGACAAGTACAAAGATGATGCTGCATTCTTTCTGAGGCTCCGTGCCTCTGTTACTCAGCGCTACTCCGACACAGTAGACTTTAAACAGTACGAAGGACAGATTCAAAAACTTATTGACAAGCACATCCAGACAGACCGTGTTGAAACGGTCGTGGAACTGGTAAACATTTTTGACAAAGAGAAATTCGATTTAGAAGTAGAGAAAGCAATTGGTGACGCAGCCAAAGCAGACCGTATTGCTTCCCGTACAGCCAAGCACATTTCTACAAAGATGGAAGAAGACCCTGCCTTCTATAAGAAATTCTCTGAAATGTTGAAGGACACCATCCGGGAGTATGAAGAGAAGCGCATTTCAGAAGCAGAATATCTTAAACGAGCAAAAGAGATGATGGAGGCTGTCTTGTCACATACCGACAGCGACATACCGGAGCAATTAAAAGGTAAGGAGATTGCAAGGGCTTATTTTGGTCTGTGTCATGAATACTTAACTGCCAAGGTAGAAGAACTGGCTAAACGAAAAGATATTTCCGTATCTACGGCGCTGGCCATTGATGCAATCATGAATAATACCATTCTCGACAGCGGAAAGCCTAAAATAGACTGGCATAAAAACAAAGACTTGCTCGGTAAGTTAAACATCGATATTGGAGATTTTCTAATTGACGAAGTACGTGATAAGTATGGCATCCAATTGTCCTTTGGAGAGATGGATGCACTCGCAGAAAAATGTATAGAGGTAGCAAAGATTAGGTATAAGTGATTAAGGACAGTATTCAGTTCGGTTCTAAAACAATCGATTTTCAGCTCACCTTTAGCGACCGTAAGAGTTTAGGTATTACTGTTACCCCAGAAATGGAGGTTTTAGTAAAGGCGCCAGTAAATGTCACTCTGGATAAGGTAAAGAAGAAACTAAAGGATAAGGCTCCTTGGATACTTAAGCAACAAAGTTTCTTCTTGCCATTCCATCCAAAGACTTCTGCCAAAAAATACGTCAGTGGTGAATCTCATCTATATTTAGGCAGGCAGTACAGGCTTAAAGTATCTGAAGGCAAAACCAATGAAGTGAAGCTAAAGGGGAAATTTATTGAGGTTATTTGTCCTGAAAATGCAAATCCAGAAGAACTACTAAGAAAGTGGTATCTGGAACATGCACGTGCCCGATTCAGCCAGTACGCGAAACCTTGGATAGAACGCTTTAAGCAATACCAAGTTGAACCATCTAGCATTGTTTTACGTGAAATGCCCACGCGTTGGGGCAGTTGCACCCCGAAAGGTAAAATCATTCTCAATCCCGACCTTATTAAGGCTCCTAAAGGATGCATTGAGTACGTGATCATTCATGAACTCTGCCATCTTGTACACCGCGACCATACGCAAACTTTCTTTGAACTTCAGGCGAAGGAATTGCCAGAATGGGAGAAATGGAAGATGAGGTTAGAGGTTTTATTAGCGTAACAAAGATTACGTTCTTTAAAATGTACAGTGTATAAAGAAGGTTGTAAATGGAGGTTCAGCCCATTAATCAATTTTACATTAGCCCTGGGAATAATTACGAACTGGTTGAGGATAATACCCTATTCTGCTGGGGTTGAATTCATTTCTAGTAAAATCTTATAGCCAAGAAACCTCATATATTTTAAGTAGTTGTCAACCAAGGAAGCCTCGGTAGCATTGGTGTACTTGCTGATTTTGTAATTCGAATTCGCGATTAAGATAGTGTTGCGGATGAAACTATTGATTTCCACCAGAAAGCAAAATCAATAGGTGGCTGCTCGTAAATTTTACTCTCTATTAGAATCAAAGTTCATCAATTCCTGAAATGAGATTTCTAAGGCATCACAGATAGCGAAAAGCATATCCAAAGTGGGAGCATTCTTCCCGTTCTCAATCCGAAGAATGGTCAATTTGGCTATATCTGCGGTGTCGGCTAAGGCCTGCTGTGAAAAACCCTTTTCCTCCCTCAATTTTCTTAGGTGCCTTCCAAAAGATTCAATTTTACCAGGGTACTTCACACCCAAAGGTTGCACCTGAGCCTTATTCAAATGGTAACAATTATGTTACCATTTCAGTAAAAGCAAACTATCCCAATTTGCGATTCTGTCAAAGGTAGGATATATCCATTCAACCATTAAACTCAAGAGATTTGTATAGAACATGTACAAAATGCGGGACTGCGAAACTAGAGGAAACCGAATTCACCAACCGCTCGTCAAAAAGTAATCTTAAGCGAAGTGTCTGTAAGATTTGTGAGGCTGCATACCTAAGAGCTAAAAGGGCTCCAAAGTTGCAGGCTAAGAGAGAGGCCAAGGAAAAAGCCCGTTCAGAGGCACTTGCCAGTTCTACTAAGATATGTAAAAGTTGCCTGGAAGAAAAGCCCAAGAGTGAATACAACAAAGCCAAATTGGGGTTCGAGGGTTTAACTTCCTGGTGCAAGGCCTGCTACCGAAAATGGGTGGAAGAAAACAAGGCAATTCTTTTCTATAAATGGAAGGAGTACCGGGAAAATAATAAGGAAATTATTCAGGAAAGAAAAAGAGTATACCATAAAACGGATAAAAGCAAACAGCAACGAAAGGATTATATCCTTCGCAACCCTGAACTGAAAAAGAGAATATCGAACAAATACGCCAGGAACAACAGGCAGAAGGTAATGGAGATTAGTAGGCGGTCCTTCCTTAAAAATCCGGAGAGGTATAGAAAATTTAAGAGAGAATACGTACGGAGCAAAAGAGAGAACAATTCTGGTTTCGCTATTGAGTGCCGTTTAAGGTCCCGCATACTACATGCCCTAAAAGCCACCGGTACAAGAAAAGCCGCCAAAACAAAAGAACTTTTAGGCTGCTCAATAGAAGCCTTTAAGGCTCACTTGGAAAGATGCTTCAAACCAGGAATGACCTGGGAAAACAGAGGCCAGTGGCATATCGACCATATCGTTCCTTGTGCATCCTTTGACCTTACTGATCCAGAGCAGCAAAGAATATGTTTCCATTACACGAACCTGCAGCCTCTATGGGAAATAGAAAATAGAAGAAAAAAAGACAAAATTGAGAAGCCAATCCAAATGTCTATTCCTCTACATTTTGGTAAGTAAATAAACTTGGTTAACTATTTATCAGTTAAAACAATAGTCTAGGATTAAATTTTCTCTAGTGATTTTCTTAAAGAACAACGATATGCAAAAGGCTTAGATTCTTTAAAACATATTTTTGTTATTTCAGGCCATTGTTCAATCAATAACCCAACCATATCCCAATATAGTAGCCCACTTTTAGAGGGTGAACGCAAATAGAATAATCCTAAATTATTGGCGTCGCATAGTGCTTTTTGATGTCGTGTTCTTTGGATGTTATAATCTTGAGTTATAACTATAGCACATTCTTTCCTAGCAATAGGTATCCAGTCTTCATCCTTTGTACCAGCACCAAAAACTTTCTTTATTGATTTAACTTCTATTTTCCTGCTTTCCGTATTCCGTGGTGCCTGAAGGATGTTAAGCGCATCTGCTAATGAAGATGGCATATTTTCATCTAAATAGATAATCATGCCGCTATACAATATTCTATTGCATCTTCAACTTGTTTTTCTGTAATTTCATAAAGCTGCGATATAAAACTTATTGGCTCACCGGCTTTAAAAAGGTTATAAATAGATTCCGGGTAAATGTTTGTATCTGCAATTACTGGATGACCAAACTGCCTTTTAGGGTCACAAACAATACTTTTTACTTTACCTAATGGCCAGAAGGCCTTGGCTGTAGATTCTTCATCAAAATCTACTAACTTAAAGAATAGTTTTATAAAATCCAGATTTAACTGATTAGTAGAATCAAGGGTTACTATAATTTCATTCCAATGGTTTAGATAAATTCTTCTGCCATCAGTTTTTAGTGATGCTAATACTTTTTCATTAGCAAATGGGAACAAAGTATTAAATCTTTTCGATAATATTTGGTGGGCATGAAGTACTGTATTAGGTTTTACCCCTGCACGATTGAATTGATAAAAAACATACAGCTCAATTAAGGTATGGAAGCTAACAGCTTTGGTTTGTCCTAAATTCCAAGAATATTTATGGTTAAATTCTTTCCCTAATTTTTCCTCCCAATAAGTATTTATCCAACGATTTGCTTTGTTCGTTGGCACACGTAATATCTGTGCAATATCAGGGATAGTATATATACCACCTCCCAATTGTGGTTTATTCTCGTACGCTATCATGTGCTTTAGGGGGTTAATAGCAAGGTTAAAAAAGTAAAGCAATCTTTTAACGTTGCAACATAATAAAAGTGATTTAATTTAAAAAATCATAAAAATATCTAAATTATTATATTACCAGAGGCAAGCTATTTCCCAATAGCAGGGTATTTAAATATTTAATGTTAGGCTCTGGCTTAATTACCTCATCTTGAAGTTTAGGCAAACTTGTTTAAAATATTGTTTAAGCCTGCCTGTTTATAGTGCTTAAGTTTATCTTTACCAAAGCCGCCGAGGATACTTACCAGTGGCTTTATATTGCTGTTCATCAGCTAAGTGCCGCATCTCCTTACTATACTCTTTTACTACCTCCCGACCCTTCCAGGTAAATTCGTAACGTTCTGCCTGGAATGGTTTACCGGGTACGAAGACAGTAATATATGCCTTATCCAGGAGTACGTTAATAGAATTGTACAAGCAGGGTAAATAGTAACTACCACCTAAGTACCCATTCAAATCAGCAGCCGTAAATGGATATACAGCAAGGGATAAAACATAACAAGCGCACAGTATCTCCCAATCTCTTTGCCGTAAACCTGTTTTCTTTTTTAAACGCTTAAGTACCTGATGCTGAATGGCTATTACGCCGGGCAGGTCAGAAGAAAATGCCATGTGTATTATATGGAATAGTAAAGAGGAAAATCTGAGCAGGGGTTGTAACGCATATATATGTAACTGGCGCAAATTTTATCCTGCTCCACTACAATTTACAAAAAAAGAAGGGCATTTCTCGCTGTTAAATCGGCAACTAACTAGGTATATACTTTTGCCTAAGGCTAAAGTTCTCCGGATGCTACTCCTAAGTTTTGGTTAACTAATAACCTTTGGTTGCTCTTTGTCTTGGTCTTGCTTCGGCTGCTGCTTGCCGAATCTGGATTTCAGCCATCCAACTAGTCCGGCCAGAGCCGTGACAAAACCGGCTATCCACTCCCAGTTTTCCTTAACAAAGTTAAACGTTACGGAAAGAACATTTGAGACCTTTTCCCCGGGAGTCGGTGGTACAGCCATAACCGGTACTACCCCATTGTACACTTCGAACTCTATTGGCCGTTCTTTCTGACCATCTTTAATTAAGGCACTAACCTTGATAATAATTTCGTGGTCACCGGCTGCCAGGGGTTTAACCGACCATTCCCATTTGGTTTGAGTAGTGTCGGTTTCTGCCAGATGAACGTATTGCTCTTTTTCGGATATGCGCCGTATTTGAAACTTGGTGCTATCCATGGCATACAGGTTAGCCGTCATCACCTTGGATATATTTATTCTTTCCGATACAATCCGGGAAGTATCCGCGTCCGGTTCATGGGCAATTGATTTTTCAATTGATTTTTCTAAGGCCTTTAAAGCCATATTCCTGGAAACCGTCAAGGATACCCGCCTCGGCTGATTGACTAACATAGAATCCGGAACATAATAAGCCATATTTCCTTTCAGTAGGTTACCTACTGCTGCTTGGGCGCTCTCCGCATCTATCGGCTTTGATATTGTATCAGCTTTAATCGGAAAACGGGGATGTTCTTTGGGTATGTTAGGCCTTGGCTTGGCGCTGGTCGTGTCTGAATTTACTGGGTACTGCGGGTTAGGGCCGAACACGATGCCTGCCGTATCCACTCCATATCCCATACCCACCGTATCCGTGCTTGTATCCGTGCCAGGGTCATAATCACCCACCGCATAATCTCCCTTGTTATTCAGGCTCCCGAGAAATAATATGATGACGGTGAGCAGCAAAAAAATAAAAATACCAATGACAATAACTCGCTTTTTCATGGTTAATTGCCTTTATATATTACCTGCTTAATTTATGAATATTTTAGGTAAAATGCTGATATTTATAATCATATAGAGAATATTATTTTATTATGAGGAGCAACTATTTCCGAAAACAAGGAAATGAACAAATCAGAATATAGGTTGAAGTGGGCACCTTCAATTCTTTAATAACGCTGAATTTTATGAATAAATGTTAAAGTACCGGAATAGGTTACAATTAATTATTAAAGGGTAATCAGGACAAACATGTTAAAAACAGAGCAATACCATACCGAGGAACTAACCATTGATGCTACAAAAGCACAAATGCTGGCCCTTATCTACGTGGTACCTTTTATTATCTTGTTCGGGGTTCCTTATTTTCTACTGTGGGGGCATACTATAACTAAAACGGTTCTAAAAAACCTGCTAGCAGAACCAGGACTTTGGGCAATCCCCCTTTTCCTGGGCGTACTGTTAGGGGGAATTGTGATACACGAACTTATTCATGGCATAACCTGGGCTTGCTTTGCTCCCAGAGGATATAAATCCATTCGGTATGGCGTCCTTTGGAAATCTTTAACGCCTTATTGCCATTGCCAGGAACCTTTGAAATTAAAGCACTACCTGATTGGTGGCACCATGCCCGGCCTTATCTTAGGCATACTGCCAGCCTTAATATCTTTAGTTACGGGTAGTTTTACTTTGTTTCTGTTTGGCTTATTTTTCACCGTTGCTGCCGGCGGAGACTTCTTAATGGTTGCCATCCTGCGGAATGAGTCTTTTGATAATTTAGTCCAGGACCACTCTTCTAAAATTGGCTGTTACATCTATAAGCCAATCAGGGAATAAATTGGTTATGAAAGGCTATAATGGGTCCAAAACTGTATCAAAAATAAGGTTACTGTTAAAATGGCCGAATTTGCAACATGTAGCATGTTTATTGGTCAATCTTTCTGTGTTACGATAAACATTAGTTTATTCTAAATTAATAAATTGGTTTTTAAATATTGGCTATATCTACAAACGCAATTTTGTATGGTTGGTTTATTGCCATTTTTGGTTGTATAATGCGAAATAATATCATACCAATTAAAACTGTTTAGTGGAAATCATGAAATTGCGAATGTTTATAGGGTCTTCCAAGGAAAGTCTGGAAATGGCATATGCGGCACAAGAAAATTTAGAACACCAATTTGAGGTAACTGTTTGGAATCAGGGGCTGTTTGATATTTCCCAATATATACTTGACGGTTTGCTTGAGGCATTAGACGAATTCGACTTTGGTTTGTTTGTTTTTTCACCTGACGATATAACAAGAATTCGTAATGTAGAACATAGAACAGTCCGTGATAATGTACTTTTTGAATTAGGCTTATTCATTGGCCGCCTAGGAAGGGATCGAAATTTTATTCTAATGCCTCGTGATATAAGTAATTTATACCTTCCAACAGATTTACTTGGAATAATACCTGCAACTTTTGAACCTAATCGTCAGGATGGCAACCTTAATGCAGCACTTGGACCCGCATGCAGCAAAATATGTAAAGCAGCAGCACGTATTAGACCTCGCCAAACCTCCCCTTACGAAATTACGGTTGATGAAGACGAAATTGACGACAATGACATTATTTCAATAATAGAAACATGGATGGGTTCTAGGTCATCAAATTCAAATAGACAAGCTATCAGGTATACTGACGTAGATGAAGAATTGAGTTTACCACCAGGTAGCGCTATTAAATTTATTGAAAAAGCAGCAGATAAATGGGGGTATTTTCCAGCACGAAAGGGTAAGCAGACTATTGTTTTTGGCCATCGAGGAGATTTGGAACTTGATATTGATGACATCATTTAAGATAGAAATGCCTCATTAACATACTCATTGTAATACTGCATGGCTTGGGTTACTTATAATCTGCCGCTTTTAATGATTTTAAAGCTAATTGGTGGTAATAATATAATGTTTTTATATATTTAAAAATCTTTTAACCACTTAATAGATCTTAATTCTTATGCCCGATTACAAATTAGAGTATTCAGAAGAACAAGGTAAGTTTCATCAGGACCACGCTGAAAAAAGAAAAGCACAGGGCTATCTTACCCTTTGTGATTCCATGGACTCACAATTGCAGTATGATTTTATGGAAGCAATGTTTAAAAAGTATCCTGCTTTAGAAGTAGGCTTTCGGATGAAGGATGAGTATCCATCCTTTGAACAGATTCAGCAGGAGTTTAGAGCCTTTTTCCCAGGCCTTAAGAATTAATTAGGTAAGGTATTTAAATTCAATAGTTGAATGAAGGCCCGGTTAACCCGGGCTTTTTCTTTGGTATTGAGATTTTACTAAATTACTTATTTGATTTCAACTTACCAGTTCGAGAATTTAATGTGTCTAATTTGTTATTTCTTTCTTCCGGTAGGACGGCCACGCTTTTATTATAATTTACTTTCTCTTTAACCAAAATCGACTTGTCAATTTGAGAACTAAGTGTATCTAATTTGGTGTATATTTTTTCTGATCTGATGTCCGCGTTTTTATTGTTGTACATCATAAAAAATGTGTTAGAACCTGCAATTATTAAAGAAACTATGGCAGTAATGATAGCACCCCTAATTGGGGTTTTAAAACTATCTCTTTGATAACGTGCAAGTTGCTTGTCATGAAGGACAAGTGCTTGATCCACCAGTTTTTGAGTTTCTTCTACTGTTAAAGGGGCTCTATATTCTCCTTCTATGGGCTGCCCTGGTTGTTTAATAAATCGAATAAGTAAGATTACATGGTCGTTGTCTTTATTTAATCTAAAGAATTCGGGATGTTCACTCGCTATTTGCAACCAATTATCGGCTGATTTAGGGGTGTCTCTAAGTGACTCTTCAAGTGCTTTATGATTCCTAAATGACGGTTTTTCAATGGATAAAGCAACAATAAGCCTGATGACATCTGAAAGTCGATAAGGTTTTAGATAAACATCGTCTTTATATTTCATTTTATTAATTCTTATAACTTTTGTCCAGAATGCCATAATTATTCAATTAATTATTTCCTTATACCTCCTTATAAAGCCGCATGGCCTGAGTTGCTTGGAATATACCACCCTGACTGGTTTTAAAGCCTTTTTCGTTCAGTTCACTGGCTATCTCTCGCCAGGTCTTTTCTTCCTTTTCCCGCAATAGTTTGACATGGGCAGCGGCCCGTTTATTGTTCTCGTTGGCCTGGGCTTTCTCTTTGTTTGTCGCTACTCCCATCGGTGAAGCAAGACCCTGTTTAAAGACCTCAGAAGGCTTACGCCATTCGCCCTGCTGCTTCATCTTCTCGTCCAGGGCCGCTTTGGTACGGAGACTAATCAACTCCCGCTCGCGGTCCGCAATAGCCATAAATAACGTTAAGGTGAATTTGTCCAGGTTCGGTATATCACAACTTTCTAAGCGGCCTTCCAGGTCGGAATAGATACGGAGCGCCTGCTCAGTATTGCGACTTAACCGGTCGATTTTAGCCACCACTAAAGTAGCCTTGTGCCGCTTACACAACTCCAATGCTTTTTGCAACTGGGGACGATTGGTTACATCCTTGCCGCTCATAGTTTCCACCAGTTCGGCCAGCGGCTCCTGCGGGTAGAAGTGCTTGACATAAGTGTGCTGGGCTTCCAGGCCTAGACCGGATTCCCCTTGCTTTTTGGTTGATACGCGATAATAAACGACGATTGGCTTATTTTGGCTCATGTTACAAGACTTGTACGTTCGTAGTAGTTTTGTAACCAAAATAGCCAAGGGGAAGACAAATCCAAACTTTGGGTAAAAAAATACCGCCTACCTATTTTAGATGTGCGGCTTATTGTTGAGTTGCGTTTAATAAGTGTTAGTATTTTGGGCGTATTTTTATTGGTCTCTCTTTTTTATCCCATTTATTTTATCTTCTGGTAATGAGTTATATAATCCATTAACCTTATTTGGAAGTGAAATCATGTAATCAACGATGATATTTACTAGTTCAAACAATTTTGTTACAGTTTGTGCATCATCAGTATCAATTTGTCCAGGATGTACTGCATCGTTTCCTGTTACTCTTACAATATCTAAAGATTGTTGAACAATTACTGGTAGCCCTGCTTTTACAAGTTCTTTTATATCATTATTAATATTTTCCCCTTTTTCCCCTAACTCTTTACAAAGTACTTGTATTGAAAGTCTGAGTAATGCGGCAGCGGCTCTTGGGGACTTTGTCAAAATAGATGCACTTTCTAAATAGAGTCTTTTGACTTTATCTGGCATTTCAGGGTTAGGGAAAGGAACATTTCCATTGTCAGGATAATACATTTTATCTTTTACCCAAAGAGTATGATTGTTACAATGATGGCACATTCCGCTCCTTAAATCTGCCTCTCCTTGACTAGTATTTCCTGTAAAGTACCAATTGTCAAATCTCCAGTCCTGCTTAGATAAGACTCCACAATGCGGGCAAGTAAATGCCTTTGAAAAAACTGATGGTTCAATATATTTCATAATAGATTATATGCCATTAATACGTCAATCCCCAGTACCTAGTAAAACTAGCCTATATACGTAACTACACTAACGAATATACTATATATTCTGACTAATATAAAAGGCTTATTTAATTTCCGTTCTTCGTTTTCATTCCGGTAGAAGTCTGTTTAGAGTAGGTTTAGTTATGAGTTGGGCGAAAGTTTGTTTTTACAGGCTACTATTCAAAACCGGCACAAATAGGTAACCTGGAATAAATTACCTGGCCGTGATGTTAGTGGGTACCCAGTCGACCCAAAGCGATTCCCATTCGCATTAACCACCCCCGCACCAAACTACAAGCCCCCAGTATAAACTTACCTGCTATATCTATTACAGGAGTGGTACATCCAAGTGTTAGACTCCAAGGGAACAGCCGGGGGTAAAGTTCGTTTAGAACCGGAATATTTTTTTAGTTGTCATAGCGATTTAGTGGAGAAAATGTGCCCTTTCCCCTCCTATTAGCATCCTTCTCATTTTGTGATAACCAAATCCTATTGTATATTATTATTAAGCACCTGGGTACAAAACACTAGGAGCGAAGCTATGACTGATATATACATTACCTCTCAAGATGACAAACTTGTTTTCTCAAGCTACCCTTTCTTATCTCTATGAAGTTATTTACTGGATACTTGTAATTAGTAAGTAAAGCGTTTTGGTGCTGCCAAGTGCATCCTTTAGATTAGCTGTATAGAATATGATAGATTAGCTGTATAGAATATGAAAAATAAAATACTTAATAAAGACAAAAAGACTGCCGTTCAGGTCACTTTTTGCCTATACTTTTCTAAACAGGCACTATTTAAATATAACCGTGACGTGGTGGTTTTTACCCAAAGTATTGCCTTAAAAGTTAAAGACCAACAAAGGAAGCAAGTGGTTTGTGATTTATACTAATAATCTTACCGACCTGGCGGAATCCAGAACTTTAAAAACAATAGATGAAAAAATGATTTTCTTTATTACCCTTCTGACCGTTACCCCAGTGCTGCAGTTTATCGCAGGACTAACAGGTTCAGTTGTTGGTTTGTGGAATCTCTGTCTCTTAGTCCGTCGACTTTGGAGGAGATACCGTAAATAAACAACAAAACCGGGCAAGGCCCGGCTGTGTGTAGCATTGTAGTCTGCAAATGATTTCCTACGTCCGATGCAGATGATCGCTCTAATTAAAACAAATTCTTATTCTTTTACAAGGCCTTGCCGTTGGTGAGGTCTTGTTTACTTTATAGCGTAACTAATTGGTAAAGGTTTAGTTCAATGATTATGATTGTTCTACCTGATTAGACTGCTGTCTAGAAAACTTCAAACCGGTAAACCTTTCACCAGTTTTACTGCAACATCTGGCTATAATACCGGTGGATACCCAGTTGACCAAAGTGATTCAAATCCAGTTTTATTACCTCACATTTTTACGCTATGTGCTAATTTGTTTATGTATTTTATAAATGTGGAAAATATTTTTATGTATTAAGCATAAATTATTATAATAAAATAAAGATTTTTAAAATTACGATAAAAATAAGTACCATAAATAAATAATATAAGTACAATTATTAAAAGCTAAATTTATGTATAATCATCTTATTATCAACAATATATATACTTATATGATATTTTCACCTTCATATTCCTAAGAATAAATACATTATTTAGTTTAATGTATTTTTAGTATTTTTAACAAAGGAATAGGAAAAGAATACCTAACTTTTTTAACATAAGATTAGGCCTTTACGCAAATAGTAAATGCTGGCTAGATTAAAGTGATAAAACTTTTGCTTAATCTTTTATATAATTAATACTATTTATTAAAAATAACAAATACAATGAATTAACCGCTGTCTGTAGGTGAAATCAGACATATAATTTTAATGACAACGATTACTATAATCCTGGTCTATGTTTTACCATGGTACCCCATACTGAAAATAATCAGTATGGTATTGGGGATTATTTATCAGTTATTTAGAATTTGGCCCTTTATACGTCGATTCTGGAAAAATAAACGATAAATAAAGAAGCCTGCCAGTTAGACCAAGCAGGCTCCCTAGGTGCTTTCTATTCTGCATTCATGATTGGCGTCTGGTGCAGAATCCGCTCTAAAGTTACAAAATTTCGCATAAAGCGATTAAATTATTTTCGATAGCCTCGCTGGAAGCGGGGCTTTCTTTTTTAACTAGGTTAAGCTGCAATCTGGGAAACTTCAAACCGGTATACTTTTGCCAGCTTCACCGCATCCCGGATGAGTTGTACGCCGTGGCCCGTAAGGGAATAATAACTAATGAGGCCTTTCTTCTCCTTCTTTAGGTAGGCATTAACACCTTCGCAAAGCCCCTAGACCGGATATTAATGTCACCTTGTTTGCCCGGTTATAACTCAATAGCACCATGATTCCGGATACCAATAATATGGCTTTTTCTTCGGACCTGTTCTGGCACACGAAGTTGCCCAGAGGCAGTTTCAGATTACTATATCACTTAAAGAAAAACGGCAGGGAAACAAAATTGAAACCAACCGGTGAACCAAAAACTTTCCATTCAGGCGAACCACCTCCATTTATTTAAACAAAACACCCTGTAAATGAACCCTACCCAAAGTTTCGGGTTCTTTCTCTCCTCAAGTGACTTCTATGCAAAATACCTGACGAAAATGCCCTTTCCAGCGAGTAGACAGGGGTACGTCCGCAATTTTTGACGTACGTCGTTTTTTGCGTACGTGCCAAGTACGTCCGCAAATTTTGCGTACGTGGTTATTTGTCTCTAAAAACCACTTTCAATCTCTTGCAACACCCCACAATAGATAAATAAGGCAATTAATTAAATAAGTTAGATACTAAAATTTTAATTGATAAACACTTAAGAGAAAGCACCTATAACTACTTGTACTCCTAATCATTACATTTTCCTAATAGCTAATTTAAAATGGCGTGTATGGGTAAAGACCTATCCTTCAATCTAGTAATTTGGAAACCAGTCAAACAGGGGTATCGAAGCAAATGTTTACGCATGGCACTACTTATTCAATACAATTAAAGTAGGCAAGAAAGCTATTAAAGAACTTAATTAGGCCCGGTTTATTTTAGGGCGCCGCTTTCCCTCACCCCTCCTCTTTATTTATTTCAGTATATATACCCTTAATGTTATCACATTTTAGTTTATCATACCCAAGAGGCGCCATTACGAGAAAACAAACATAAGGTAGAGGTATCTAGCAGGTTCGATATTTAAATATCCTCTGACTCCAGTTTTTTCATGCCAAAGAATTCTCTTTTAAATTTGAATGGTTACAATATCCTGCAGCCGGGTCGTATAGCAGGGAAATAGAAAGTCTCGGTTTAAATTCTAATCTTTCTTTTCTTTGGTACCTTGGCAGGCCACTTTCACCGTATCCTTGGCAAACTTTGCCGTAAGGTCATCCAGAAAGTGAATTAGGGTTTGTTCTTTAGCATGGTCGGTCTTGTCAGACTATAACTGCACAGTTGAGTATGGTGATAGGAATAAAGTCTTAAGGTTTACAGAAGACTATTTCCGTAAGTCGCGCCTCTTAGAAAATCAATTAAGAGAAAAGTGCGTGTAATGCCTGATGAGTAATTATCCAGTTCACAATAACCTGCTAATTGGGATATTAATTTGCTTATGTCAGAATTAACCTTTTAGGCTCTAAACCATTATCTTACAACCTACCTAATGCCCGAAAAAAAGAAAAGGAAGCAAATTTGCAATGAGGTCATTTTAATAAGATTTAATCAGGTGAATGACCTTTATTAGAAGTAACAACATCCAAGTTACTGCCAGTTTTGAGGAAATATAATTTTCCACTTTAACTCATTATCAATTGAATATTTGGTTAAACAGGAATTAAAAAATTAATACCTAGGATCTTTCTGGAAAGGCAGCTTTGCTAATTTTTCCACTTCTATACTGGGGAAGCCGAATTCCTCCACCACTTTGCCGTAAAGCAGATATACGCCAGGACCTTTAAACGGCCAGGCTTTGAGCGAAGGCGGAAAATGTACCGTGTCGAAAAAGTCCCCGGCCGCATCCAGAAAAGTACCGAACTGCATGATTTCGCCTTTGACCGTGCGGACGTACTTAGTGGTAACCAAAATGCCCAGTAACCGAACCTTTTGCCCCACATAGGAGGACAAGTCAGTGGCGGGTACCTCGCCCCGAAATTTGGTTTGCAGTAAATCAAAATACGAGCAGGTTACCGGAAAGCCCAGTAGCTCCAGTTCGTCGTAAGCATCTTCTATGAGCGTGTGGGTGAGTGCCGGAAGGGTAAATGTTTTAACCGGTGCTTGGAACAGTAGGTTAGTATTTCGGTGATTTACCTGATGCCCCAGCAGGAAATGGGCTTCCCAGAGTAAGGCTTTTTTACCCTGGCCGGTAAAGCGTAAGGCCTGTACCCGGATTAACAGCAAAAGCGCTTCTAAGGTAATACCAGTCCGCTGTACAAAACTCTCCAGGCTGGTATACAGGCCGTTTTGTCTCCGCTCAGCTACAATCTGATTGGCTATTTTCTGCTCAAGGTGCTGGATATGAATAAACCCCAGGTAAATATCTTTTCTAAAGATAGCGGTAGTCAGGGAGCTGTGGTTAACGCAGGGTAAGTGAATCACGGCTCCCGCTTTCTGCGCCTGCTGCACGTACACCCAGGTTTTATAAAAGCCGCCAAAGTTGTTGATGACCGCCGTCATAAATTCCAGCGGATAGTACGTTTTCAGATATAAACTCTGATAACTTTCTACGGCAAAGCTGGCTGAGTGGGCTTTGGAGAAAGAATAACCCGCAAAACTTTCTATCTGCCGCCACACCTCTTTGGTTAAGGCTTCCGGATAGCCTTTGGCCCGGCAATTACTAAAGAATTTATCTACCAGCTTCTGGAACTCGGTTTTAGACCGGTACTTACCGCTCATGCCCCGGCGCAGCACATCGGCATCGGCTAAGTCCAGGCCGGCAAAGTGGTGCGCTACTTTGATGACGTCTTCCTGGTACACCATGACCCCGAAGGTTTCTTTCAACTGTTCTTCCATCACCGGGTGCAGGTACTGGATTTTGTCGGGCGCATGAAACCGTTGGATATAGGTGCGCATCATACCCGACTGGGCTACCCCGGGCCGGATAATGGAACTGGCCGCTACCAGGCTTAAATAATTATCACAGCGCAGCTTTTTGAGCAATCCCCGCATGGCCGGGCTCTCGATGTAAAAGCACCCGATGGTATCGCCGGATTTTAGCTGTTCTTTTACTTTCTCGTCCTGCTTAAACCGCTCCACATCGTGGGCATCGATTTTAATTTGCTGGTTCTGCCACACCAGGTCCACACAGTCCTTGATGTGCCCAATACCCCGCTGACTCAAAATGTCCAGTTTTTCAAACCCAATCTCTTCGGCGGTATACATATCCCACTGGGTAGTAGGCATTCCTTTGGGAGGCATATCCAAAGCCGTGTAACTGGTAATCGGCTCCTCTGAAATTAGTACACCCCCGGCGTGAATGCTACGCAGATTAGGGAAATCGGTCAGCAGTTTCCCATATTGGAATATTTGTTGGGTAAGGTGATTGGCATTACCCGGAGCATCGGGTTGTTCGACCAGCGCATCCAATTCGGATTTAGGCAGCCCATAAACTTTTCCCAGTTCGCGCAGAATAGAATTTTGCTGGAACGTGCTCATGGCTCCCAGTAAGGACGTATGTTCTTTTTTGTAGCGCTTAAAAATATAATCGAGTACTTCATCGCGCTCATTCCAACTGTAATCAATATCAAAATCGGGCGGACTCGTACGTTTGGGGTTCAGGAACCGCTCAAAGTACAAGTCCAACTGAATCGGGTCCACATCAGTTATGTACAGACAATACGCTACGACGCTGTTGGCCCCGCTGCCCCGGCCCACGTGGTAAAAGTTGCGCGATAGGGAATACCGGATAACATCCCAGGTAATGAGAAAGTAAGAGCTAAAGCCCAGTTTGTCGATAATGGCCAGCTCGTGGGCTACCCGTTGTTTGGCTTCCTGGTGCTGAGCGCCGTAGCGGTTGCGCAGCCCGTCCCAGGCGAGTTTCTCCAGCAGTTCTTTGTCGTCGGAGGCCGTGCCGGTAAACGTAAACTTATTTTTGCGGCTGTTAAAATCAAAACTAAATACCGCTGTCGTGGCCAGTTTCTCTGCATTGCGGATAAGCGCCGGAAATTGCTGGTATTTAGTCAGTAAATCCGTGCACGACAGGAAACAAGCATCATCGGAGAGACCATGGACCAGATTGAGCTGGCTTAACAGGATGTTGTTGTCAATGGCCCGTAAATGCCGGTGCAATGCCAGGCCCGTCTGGCTTTTACAGGTAAAGCGCCCCCACATCAACAATTTATCCGGGTGTTTTCTTACATCCGAAAAGTACAGCCTGTTAATATCGTTAGGAGCCACAGCTATGTATTCGTTCGCCCGCAACGGCTTTTCACTATTGTAGCTGACAAAAGGGTAAATAATAGAGGCACGGTTAAATTCCGGCGGAACATCGGGCAAGGGCTGGTGCCGAAGTAGGTAAGCGCTTAAAAAACGGTTCAACTCCCGGAAGCCCTCCTGGTTCTGAGCAATGCCGGTATACAGCCATTGGTTATCACGCCGGAACTCGATGCCCACCAAAGGTTGAATTCCTTGCGCCAGGCAGGCTTTGATAAAAGAAAATACGCCGGAACAGTTATTAATATCGGTTAGGGCTAACGCTTTATACCCTTTGGCTCTGGCTTCCTGGGCGAGTTCTTCCGGCGAAAGGGTGCCGTAACGCAGGCTGTAGTAAGAGTGAACAAATGCCAGCATAGGTTTAAGCTAATCCTGATTTTAAGCCCACGGCTCTTTTCACCGCATCCTCGCCGTAGCGGTTCCGGATTTTATCCATGGCCTGGTAGAGATTAGCCATTTCGGCGGTATCTTCAAATAAATCAATCTGCTGAAAACCTTGCACCAGGTTGCTCAGGCGTACCCCCAGTAAGCGCACGAGCAGCCGGCGGTTGTAGAGTTTCCCGAACAGTTCTTTGGCCTTGCGGATTAAAATATGGTCAGCCGCATTATAGGGAATCGTTAATTGCTGCGTGTGGGTATCAAAGTTGGCGTAGCGGATTTTGACCGTAATGCAGCCCGTCAGTTTGCCTTGCTTCCGGAGTTCAAATGCCAATCCTTCGGTCATGGAGACGAGCAGGTTATTGAGTTTTACCATATCCGTGGTATCGGTGTGAAAGGTCTGCTCGGTGCTGATGGATTTTTGCTCGGAATACGGAATAACGGGCGTGCGGTCGATGCCATTGGCTTTTTCCCAGATATGTACGCCTTCCTGACCCAGTACTTTCTGCATCATTTCCACCGGAATCATGGTCAGTACCTCAATGGTCGGAATACCCATGTTGCGCAAAAGCTGGTAATTTTTCTGCCCGACACCCGGTATTTTGCGAATAGATAAAGGCGCCAGAAACGGCTTCACCTGGTCCGGATGAACCTGGATTTCACCGTTGGGCTTCGCCTGCCCGGTGGCAATCTTTGAAACCGTCTTGTTAACCGATAACCCAAAGGAAACCGGTAAACCCGTTTCTTTGATAATGGTTTGGCGTAATTCTTTTGTCCATTGCCAGGTACCGTAGAAGCGATCCATGCCCGATACATCCAGGTAATGCTCGTCAATCGAAGCCTTTTCGTAAACGGGTGCATGGGCCGCAATAATCTGGGTAACATCCTGGGAATACTTACTATAGGCTTCCATATCGCCCCGCAATACCAGGGCCTCGGGGCAGAGCTGACGGGCCATGCGCATGGGCATACCCGCATGGACCCCAAAATACCGCGTTTCATAACTGCAACTGGCGACCACCCCCCGGTCTGAAGAACCACCTACCATAACGGGTTTGCCAACAAGCTGAGAGTTGCGTAAGCGCTCAACCGAAATAAAGAAAGTATCCAGGTCCAGGTGAGCAATGGTACTGTTTTCTGTGAGCAGCATAGTTATCCGAAAAGCTAATATTTTTAGCAAATACGGATAATTAATATAGATAAGCTATATATTTAAGAAATAAATATCCACACGTATTAGCGTTTATTAACATGTTCTTTATATTTGCCAATAATATTAGTTTTATATAGGCTGTTATACGGGCTTTTAGTCGTGTTAATCCTGTTTACAAAACTTAGTAAATGATAACCTTAAAAAATAGAATTATGAAAAATGCTAAACCATGGAAATTGGGAAATGGTAACCTAAAAGAAAAGTCTAAAATATCGCAGGAAGCACAGGCTTACCTGGATGAGGTAAACCAAAAGATTGATGCCTTTCGCGAAGGAAAACTAAAAGAAAGTTTGAAAGCATTAGGCTTTACTTTTAGTTCTGCTAAAGAAGAAGTAGACTTTAGAGCGAAAAGAATCACCTGTATTAAATTCTTAAACCGTCCGGGAAGAGCACAGCTGTATTTAGATTATGGTACCGCGAACAAGGTCATGCTGGCCGAATACAATACCGGTGAGATAATGGATTCGGGGGAGATTCAGGTTCGGGATACTTATTACGAAGCACCGAGAGCCGGGGCTAAGGAAAATGAACTGCATATTCAGCAGCTATGATGACGACAGAAATATTTAAAACCTTCTGTAAAGGGAGGTCTTTGTCCTTACCGCACCTGGATAGTTTACTTGGCATTGAGGACAAAGAGTTAATGAGCGCTTATCAGTCTGGAGCCTTACCTGTTCCGGATGCTGTGAGCGAAAAGATAGAAGAAATCATTTTTTCTGACGTGGCCGAGTTACCTGCCAGCAGCCGGGAGGAAAAGTTAGACCAGCTATTAAGTGTGCTAAAACAACTACCTCATAAGGGCACTGCGGTAATTAACAGAATTGAACAGGCTATCCAGGATTCACAGCACTTAGAAATAGACGTGGCGTATTTAGAACATGATGTATCCTTCTGGAAAGCGTTTCTGCAGCTTTATGAAAAGAAATGCCGAGCCGAAAAACTATATGTCCAAGGTTCTCTTTTTACTGATGCAGTTTGCTATTATTGATGTGGCTTATCACATTTCTAAGGCGCTACACCTAACTAATTTACCTGGAGTTAAGCTGCGGGGCAATATAATTCCCTAGCGTACTCTCGTACTCATCAATGGCCATTACTGCCATTTGTTTCGCTTCATAGGGCTTGAGGAGACTATACCATTGTTTTTCCTGCAATTTGTTATTCATCCATTTTCCCTCATCTTCTGGGGATAAAATAACCGGCATACGGTCGTGGTAAGACATCACGGCCGCATTGGCCTGGGTGGTGATGATGGTAAAATAGCGGCGCACTTCCCCGGTATCCGGATAAAGGCTTTCCCGCCAGAGGCCGGCTAAACCGAAGGGTTCTTTATCTTTCAGGGTAAAGCGGTATTTTTGTTTCTGCGGCCTAGCTTTCTTCAATCGTTTTTTCTCCGCACTGTTTCTAATTGGATTGCCAAACATATCCAGTACTAAGCCGGCATCCGATTCCAAAATAGTTTCTGGTGTTTCTGCCTCTATTTCTTTCCATTCAAAGAATCCGTCAATCGGAATGATGCATCGGTTGCGGGGTAATAAGCTGCGGAAGCGGGAGATAAATAATAAATTTTCCTGCCGGACATTAAAAGGTAAGGTAGGCTTACCATCCGGTTCTTTTTCGGGAGAAGCCCAGGTGGCCAGAATAGCTTTATCCGTATCGGGTAGAATGATGGGCAACTGCTGAGAAGGACGGGCATCAAAGTTCTTTTCAAAGGCAATGCCCTCCAGTTTAGCTGCAAACCGGTGTTGTTTAGGAATATTATCTTTATCAATAGAGGCTCGTCCGCACATATAATTTATTCGTTAAAGCTGTTGATGGATTTATATCAATTCAACTTCCAAAACTACGAAAATCGAGAAGCCTTGGTCTGGCAATACGGTTCTTTTATCTGTTTCCGAGAGGAAGATGATTTTAGGATAGTGCTGTATCACATGGGTAGCTTCTTTGCTGAAGTCTGGTACCATGTTCCAGATAACCAAATAGAACTGGTAAGGGGTTTTAAAAGCAGAAAAGCGCTGGAGCCGTATTTGGTAACGGTAGATTTGTCGGATTTAGAAAGGTAAGGTCTAAAGCCTTCATAAATCATAATTACGTTCTCCGGTATACACCTTAGCAGGTTGTAGCGTTTGGTACATGACATGGCTATCTGACAGGGTCTTTAGGGCCGCGATTAAATCTTCCTGTATCAGAGCCGTTTTAAAGTTAAGTTCTACGTCCGGGATAATCGGATGGCTGCTGATGGACCATTCTTCAATCGAAGTGACTTCGATAAAGGACATGGCATCGCTTCGGCTTTCTGCTCGTAATTTATATTGCATCACCGTTCTTTAATGTCATATATTGCTTTTTGCAAGGTTAAATACTCACTTTTTATAAGATTAAAGTTCATTTTATCTTCGTGGAATGGCGGATTCATTACTCCCTAAAGTTGAACTACAGTTAAATATTCTCCTCGCCGGTGGGTTTAGGGATTTAGCGCTATATAGGATAAAGGTCAAAAAAGCGGGTAAAAAGAACGACTTTTTCTTAGCTGTCCAAATTAAGGCCAATAAGGAAGCTGTATTGCTGGTAGATAAAGCCTGCCGTAAATTTCCAGATAAGGTTTTAACTGGCCTTGTTGCCCATGAACTAGCCCATATTGTGCAAGCCAGGCAATGTAAGTTCTACTTGCTCTGGAAAATCAGAGATATCCTATCATTGTTATCTGCAAAGCTGGAATCTTTAGAAGAGCGGGATGCAGATAAAATAGGTATTCAACGGGGGTATGGTGAAGAGATATTAGCTTTAGCCAAATACCTGCGCAAACATTATAAATCCTACACGACTGAGGAAGCCTTAACCATAGAAGAAATTAAGGCCTTGTACTATCAAAAGTAGTGCTGCCACTACTGCCTTCTTTATCTATGGCTTTCTACGGATTAGCTTGTTCGAATAAAGTAGTCCTACCTGGTTAATATTAAGTTTTTTATTGCGTCGGCCCACTATCTACTTTAGACTCTAATACGGATTGTAATTGTGGCGAAAGGGACGTTAGTAAGTCATAACCGGTATTCTTTTCAATAACATCTATACTCGTGCGGTAAGTACCCCAATCCGCCCGCACCGTGTTGTTATTAGGTGTATCCACAGCTATTATCCTAGTAGTACTGTTAATGCGGTTCAGGTCATCATTGCCTTCGGGTAGTACCACCAGCACCTTCCAGATTTGTGTAGGCACCGTCACCCTCCCCTTATCAATCGTTTGCTTTTTACCATTAGTGCCGGTTCCACCAACTCCGTAACTTCCCATAATAACATAGACCTCATTTCCGGCCTGAACTAAATCACGGGTATAATCTTCCAGGTTAGCCCAAGTTTCCTGGTTGTTTTTAGGAGCCTGCGGAATCATGTTGGTCATCATGAATGTGGCCGAGTTATTTTCTGCTGAAGAGGTCCGGTCAGCGGATGGAACATTATGGCCCCGGTCAAAGCCGCTGCCCGAATAAGAAGTAGCGGTTACTTTATACCAATTTGCCGGTAGGCTATTATCTGCCCTGAAATCATCCTGCCGGGGAGCCGAGCCCAGCCATTCTTTGCTTACATGCCAACTTACCCAATTAGGAATGCCCCGGTCTCGGCTGTAAGATAATACGTATTGTGGCTTTTGTAATAAATAGTTGTTGGCGTTGGCCTCGTCTATGGTAGCGCCACTTGGATTACCAAATAGTAGGTGTTGATTGGGAGTTAAATTTATGCTCTTAACCGGTGCTACTTCTGTTTCTTTACAACCAGCCAGGAACAGAATAATAACTAAGTAAACGGAATAAATATGGAAACGCATGAGATTAAAGCTATTATCACACATAAGGATGTTTGATAAATTAATTTGGCCCGGTGTTAGTTTTTACTCCCCATTGGCTGGATTACTTTACGACTGATTCTATCACCTCAGCTATAGCTTGAAGAAGTTGGACTTCCAGCTTAGCACCATTCTCCAAATGCGCAGGGTCGAGCATCGCCCGGTAGTTCCGATCTTCGTCCGGTTCAAACATAACTAGTTGGTCATTCACCTCCACCTGTATTTTATAGGTATAGCTAGTCATCAGCAATTTAGCAGGAAAGCATAACTCCTGACCTTTATAAGTTACTGGTATTTCTAATGAATTATCAGAGGTACCCAAGGGTATGCAGTAGCGGTTTTTTTGTTAATGAACTTATTCTACGGATTAAAAGTAACGATGAAGCAAAAAATATCTAAAATTGCCAACCAATATTCTCCTTGATGAACTTTAAATTTGTTGAATCTAATCGTTTTAAGGTGGCTCCTAATTGCCCCTGTGGTAAAAGCAATAAAGATGGTAAATTCTCTCCTATCATCATAAATGGCAAGGCAGAACCAAACTATGGTCATTGTCATAGCTGTGGAAAGAGTTTCTTTCCTAATAAGCAGGTTAAAGAAGGGGAGTCTACTCCGGTTTACCCTCCCTTACCTAAGAAGGAGATAAAATATGTCGATACTGGGTTAGTAAGAAGAACCCTGAAAAGTTATGGAATAAATAATTTTGCTTTGTGGTTGCAGGAGAAGTATCCCACTACCGCTGATTACATATTAAATTATTTTTCAGTTGGCACCACCAAAGCTGGGGGCACTATCTTTTGGTATCAGGACATTAATGGCCATTACAGAAAACCCAAGAGGATTTACTATAAACTTAATGGAAGTCGGGTAAAACCTAGCGAAGATGAATTTAAAAGTAAACCAAGCCCATTGGTATTTACTAATCAGGAAGGCTACGAATATTGCTTATTCGGAGAATTTCAGTTAGCCACCTATCCGGACACAGCGAAAGTTGTAATGGTGGAAAGTGAAAAATCTGCTATCATCGGACACGTGCATTATCCAGATTTCGTCTGGATAGCTACAGGCGGAGCAATGAGCCTGAAAAAGGATAGGGCGCAGGTACTGAAAGGCCGAAAGGTCATGATTATACCAGATATGCATCTGACTGGTCGAGAAGGGGCTAATAAGATGCAAGCTATTTTGAAAGAAGTAGGTTGTCGAACCCGCATTTTAGAAATAGATAAAACCCGGGATGATGGAGATGATATTGCTGATATTCTAATTGGAAGTCCTAGAATAAATAAGAAGATTTAACTTAATTAAATCGGACCTTTCTATTTTTAGTAAATTTGAAAAGAATTATTGTGGTTGGTTAAATAATAAAAAGTAACCGTATAAATAATAAGTAAAAGAGAAAAACGAATAAAAAGTTTGCAAATAAAACAGCCACTTATCAGTTTTAATTTGTGAGCAATTAATAATTAGGCAACCAAGCTTGGATTCGAATCAAACACCTACTGATTATAAATTAGGTTGAAAACTTACCTCTTCACAGATATAGCTCACTAGATTTAAAGTGACAATCTCTAGCCAAAAATCCTCATCATTTCATTATGAGTATCCTCGGCTGCAATTTCTACATATTTCAACATCGTTCTTAGGTCCTTATGCCCTGTTATCTTCCTTAATGTTACTTGGGGCATTCCTTTTTTAAGAGCAATCGTAATAAAGGTTCTCCGAGCCATATGAGTAGTCATTAATTTAAATTTACTAACCATTTCCTCCATTCGTTTCCCGCCAGGGTATTTCACTTTATTAATCATAGCCTCCAAACCAACTATTTCTCCTAATTCTTTCAGGTATTCATTTGCTTTTTGATTCGTGATAGTGGGTAAACCCGTCTCGTATTTTGCCACTATTCTCCGCACTTGAGGTGCTATAGGAATTCTTAAGTGGTCTTTGGTTTTTATCGTTCTTATTTCAAGGAAATCCCCCTTAAAATTCTCTGGCTTCAAATTTGCCAGATCAGAAAACCGCAGACCTGTAAAACAACCAATTATAAACAGGTCCCTTACCCTTCCTAATCTGCCATTCTCGCTTAAATCAAAATTAGCAAGCAGATCCCGCTCCTCTTCAGTCAGAACTGTAATTACTGTACTCTCAGATGGCTTTTTGAATTTTCTGAAAGCCATATTATTGTTATAACCTTCTTCTGTAGCCCAATTTAAAAATGCCTTTAATTGTTTAATTTGGTTGCCTACTGTGTTTGGCTGTAATTGCTTGTTAAACAAATATGCTTTGTAGGATTCATAAAACCGATTATTTAAGTCACCAAACTTCAACTTAACCTTCTGTAAAGAAGCAAATTTACCAAGGTGGCTTAAAGCAGTTTTATAGTTTTTAATAACACTAGTGGTGTAAGTAGGGTCAGTTTCTCTTACATGTATAAATTGTTGGAACACCTCCACAAAGTCTGGCTCCTTCTTTTCCTCCTTAGGGGCAATAGCTATTCTTAAACTTTCCGCACTAGGCTCAATGCCTGCTTTTGTAAATTCATCATAAGCCTTGATTATCCTCTTTTTCAATTCATTCAGATAATCATTCAATTCCTCGTGGTCCTTAAATGTTCTTTTAACTTCCTGTTTGTCCAAATTCCAATATTTTGGAGGGATTGATTTACCAGTAGCAATTTTATGTGTTTTGCCTTTAGTCCGGAATATAGCAATGATTGGAGTTTCGAATTCTGTCTTAAGGTTTCTGAGATTAAAATTTACGCTTGCCATAACGCTATAGGTATTAATTAGGCAAATATAAAAATAATAAATTAATGGAGGTTGATTTGGGGGTCGGTTTTATAATAATTATGTTTGTCCAACTTACTTTGCCACAAAACCAAACATTGTTAAAAAAGCCTTAGAAGTGCTTTTTCAATAAAGTAAAGGCAACTTTGATAAAAATGGATATCATAAGTTACACTCCCTTCGGGAGCACCAAAAAGGCCTTTAGCAATTAGCTAAAGGCCTTTTTATTTAATATTAGTCCGTCTTCCTATTCTATACGTCTCAGAACTTTAATACCGGTTAGTTCCGTTATTCCCTTTAGTCTCTTGTCAGCCTCTGAGAGAAGCATCGCTCCAAAAAAAATAATTGCAGCAGATATTCATAGCTATGCCCCAGGCCTTTGCGTGCCACAGCCAGCCTTAATTGCATAACAGATTCAAGAGACTGTATTACCTTATTTTATGATATTAATTAGACAGAGCCATTTCTGCTAGAGCAAATAAGAACGGCCGTCCTAATATCTATCGAGGTAATTCATGCCTTTCTCCGTGAAGAAATCAAAAAACGCTAGTGTACATTTTTTAAATTACCATATTTACACCAAATTCAAAGATTTGTTTAAAATTTTTAAATATGTAATCGCTCTTTTTAAATACTTATCAATAATCAGAATTTAAATACTAGGTTTACTTTTATCAACCTCCCTTTTCCGCGTCAGGGAAATACCTGAAAAACTGTTTACCCCCCCTTAAATCAGAGTTTACCCCCCTTGGTTTTAGTACTGTTGTTGCAATTTTGATCTTACAATACTTTAAAAAGAGAGTAACCTCTCTGCTTATTATGTTACAGCAACACAATTCCATTAAACCTCACTATTTATGATTATGCAACCAGATATAAACTAATAAACACCAACGTACCCGATAATAACCAGAATTTAAACAATAATCCCAAATTATGCATTATTACTTACTCAAGGAGTTAAAACACTTTCTTGTTCTTCCGCTTTTATTCTTAACAATTACCGGCGCTTGGGCGCAGGGCATTACTGTACAAGGCAAGGTTACCGACGAAAATAACAGTGGTATGCCAGGCGTAACTGTGCTTTTAAAAGGTACCTCTACCGGGGCTGCAGCAGGAGCCGATGGCAGCTATTCAATTGATGTGCCAAGTGCCAACGGAACTTTAGTTTTCTCCTTCATGGGCTATCAGACCCAGGAAGTTCCAATCAATAACCGCACTACTATTAACGTGCAGATGGGCGTGGATGCAAAGGCCCTGGAGGAAGTAGTGGTAGTTGGCTACGGTACCCAGAAACGCTCGGATATAACGGGTTCAGTAGCCTCTGTGCCAAAAGAAAGGCTATCTAATCTGCCGGTTACCGACTTAACGCAGGCCATACAGGGAACCACGGCCGGATTGAATATTTCGCAGGGCTCATCGGTGCCCGGTAGCTCCGGTGGGATGAGCATACGCGGTGTAAACTCGATAAGTGCCAACACCTCACCTTTTATCGTGTTAGATGGTGCTCCTTTCTTTGGTCAGATAAATGACGTTAACCCAAATGACATTGAATCTATTGAAATATTGAAAGATGCCTCGGCGGTGGCCATCTACGGAACCAGGGGCTCGAACGGCGTAATCCTGATTACAACTAAAAGAGGTAAGACCGGGCAGCCCCGAATTAGCTACAATGGTTATTACGGGGTAGAAAGTCTGGCCAATAAGCTAGAGCCTATGTCGCCGGAAGCCTATGTGCAGAAATACAAAGACTATATGATTGCCCAGGGACTTCGCCAAACGCAGGTACTGCCCAATACCTACGAAGTAGAAAACTACAATGCCGGCCTTACAACCGACTGGCTGAAAGAAGCAACCCAAACCGGCAGAATTACCGAGCACAACGTGAGCATCTCGGGTGGTACGGAAAAGGTTCAATATTACGTTACGGGTGGTTTCCTGAACCAGGATGGCGTAGTGAAAGGCTACGAGTTCCAGCGGGCCAGCATCCGTTCCAACTTAGATGCGACCTTAACCGACTTCCTGAAAGTGGGTACTTCTTTATACTTTGCTGACCATAATTCGGATGGTGGAAGAGTAAATTTACTATACGCCACCGCTATGAGCCCTTACGGACGGGTATATAACCAGACAGGCAACTACGAGATTTTTCCGATGAATCCGGAACTATTATTTGAAAACCCATTATTAGGCCTAACCAGAGACAGACTTGACCGGCGGAAATATTTAACCGGCACCGCCTATACCGAGCTAACACCAGCCTTTGCCAAAGGCCTGAAATACCGTTTAAATGCTTCTTATACCTATGAAATTGGCCGTCAGGCCGGCTACGCCGGACGCCAGGCCAACAATTTAGTAGGTGCGGCTTATGCAAATAACAACGAAAGCAACAACTGGGTACTGGAGAATATTCTGACTTATAATAAAGAATTTGGCAAACACACGCTAACCTTTACGGGCCTTTATAGTGCTCAGGGCACCGAGTACTTCCGTTCCGGCGCCGAGGCCAATACCTTTATCAACGACCAGTTATCGTTTTATAACCTGGGCGCTGCTGAAAACAGAACTTCTTCTTCTTACGGCGACAGAACCGCACTGCTTTCCCAAATGGGAAGAGTTAACTACTCTTATGATAGCCGATATTTATTAACCTTAACGGCCCGGCGAGATGGCTTTTCGGCTTTTGGCGCCAATACCGATAAGTACGGCATTTTCCCGTCTATGGCTTTGGGCTGGAATATTGCCAGCGAAAGTTTTATGCAGCAAGCCACCTTTGTGAACCAGCTTAAACTAAGATTCTCCTACGGTCAGTCGGGTAACCAGGCTATTGGCGTTAACCAGACCGCTACGCTATACAATCCGGTTCGTTTTCCGTTTGGCGGCACCAGTACCATTGGGGTGCTGGCCGGCAGACTCGGCAATGCTGATTTGAACTGGGAAACCACTACGTCGGCCAACCTCGGTTTGGATTATGGTTTCCTGAATAACCGCATCAGAGGTGCGGTGGAAGTTTATAATTCCAGAACGCACGATTTACTCCTCAGCCGGAACATTCCAAACATTACGGGCTACTCAAGTGTATTTTACAATCTGGGCGAAGTAAAGAACAGAGGCGTTGAGTTTACCATCAGCAGCGCTAACGTAGAGGCCGGTAAATTCCGGTGGGAAACCGACTTAAACTTCTCAAGAAACAAAAACGAAATTGTAGACCTATACGGCGATAAACAGGACGATGTGAATAACCGGTGGTTTATCGGTAAATCGCTGGGAGCGGTATATTCTTATAACTGGTTGGGCGTATGGCAGGAAGGTGACGACATTCCGGCTACGATGAATGCCAAACCCGGTGACCTGAAGTTTGAAGATATTAATAATGATGGCCGGATTACCGGCGATGACCGGATGTACTTGGGTTCTACGCTGCCCAAGTGGTACGGCGGCCTTACCAACACGTTCCACTACAGCAACTTCCACCTGAGCATTTTCCTGCAAACTTCACAAGGCTCCCTGAAAGGCAATCCGGATATATACTACGGCGATGAGGCCGGCAGAAGAAATATTCCGGCCGCGGTTGGCTACTGGACCCCCGAGAACAGAAGCAATGAATATCCATCGCTGAGCTACCGCAACCCGCATGGCTATAACTTTGCCCGTGATAACAGCTATGTCAGAATTAAAGATGTTCGCTTAAGTTATACCGTACCACAAGCTTTTCTGGAAAGATACGGCATCAATGGCCTTACCATCTACACCGCCGGCCGGAACCTGTATACTTTCACCGACTGGGTAGGATGGGATCCGGAAAGCAACCAATCTTCCCGGGGTTCCGGCGACTGGACAAACAATTACCCGCTGGTCAAATCAGTTTCGTTTGGCGTGAACCTGACCCTTTAATAATTATTTAATTTTTAGAAATAAATGAAGAAATACATAAAAATATTAGTTGGTGCCTGTATAGGCCTGCAGGCTTTAACGGCCTGTAAGGAATCTTTTCTGGATGAAGAAGTATTAAGTTCCTACTCGCCGGCAACGTTACAGGATTTACCAGGTTTGGAAGCCTCTTTGGTTGGGCTTTATAACCACAACAGTACGTTTTACAGTGTGAGCTGGGCGCAGGGTTGGCCGGCAGTCTGGCAGGTAGGCACCGATATTGTTTGGCCGGTGCAGCCCCAAGGTATGGAAAATCCTTACTACGACTACAATACCTTAACACCCCTGGATGGAGCCGCCGACCATACCTGGAACTGGTCTTATACCATGATTAATAATGCTAACGTAATTATTAAAAACGTAGAAAGCCCTGAGATTACCGGAATAACCGAGGCCCAAAGAAACCAGATAAGTGCGGAAGCCCGTTATTTCAGAGGCCTGGCTTACAATTTACTGGCAACTGCTTTTGGTGGGGTGCCGTTGGTTACCGAACCGCTAACCGCTCCTAAAACCGATTTCGTACGGGCACCGTTAGCAGATGTAAATACATTGGTTATTGATGATTTAAAATTTGCCGCCGAGCACCTGCCGGATATTACGGCACTGCCAGCAGCCAAACAAGCCCGGGCCAATAAATACATGGCGCAGCAACTTTTAGCAGAAGTATATCTGCGGGTTAATCAGCCCGCTTTGGCCGAAGCGCAAACCAATAGTATTATCAGCAGCGGAAAATTCAGTTTAATTAAAAATCGTTACGGGGTAAAATCTAATCAACCCGGCGACCCTTTTTCTGATATGTTTATTTACGGTAACCAACGCCGCAGCCAGGGTAATACCGAAGCAATTTGGGTGATGGAGGCCGAAAACCCGAGAAATGTACCCGGTGGTATGACCGATAACCCGCAACAGCGACGTGTTTGGGTTGCTTCTTATCATAACAGAGCCGGTATGCTGCCGGCCGATTCGCTGGGCGGCCGGGGAGTTGCCAGAATCAGGCTGAACGACTGGGTGCTCTATGGCTTGTACGACGAAGGCGATATGCGTAATTCCAAATATAATATCCGCCGCGAATTCTGGTACAACGACCCTGGTTCTAAATACAGTTCTATTTACAAAACAAAAGTACCTTACCAAGGTCCGGATACCTTATTCATTATTAATCCTTATACTACCAAGTGGGGGCATTTCGATCCGCAGGATGTATTTGGTTATGGCATGTGGAAAGACTTTATTTTAATGCGCTTAGGCGAAACCTACTTGCTGCAAGCCGAAGCCCAATTTAAACAAGGAAAACTGGCTGAAGCCGCGGAATCTATTAATGCATTAAGAAGGAGAGCCAACGCGCCGCTGGTAACTGCAGGTGATATGAGCCTGAATTTTATACTGGATGAAAGAGCAAGAGAGTTAATTGGCGAGGAAAACCGCCGTCTGACGCTGATGCGTACCGGAACCTTGGTAGATAGAGCAACTCGGCTGAATGGAAAGCCGGCAGGATTACCGGCCAACCGGAGAATTACCGGATTAGCCGAAAAGCACTTGCTGCTGCCTATTCCGCAAAACGAGATAGATTTAAATAAAGATGCTGTACTAGAGCAAAACCCTGGTTATAAATAACCATTATTCCAAGGTTAGTTGCTTTCTTACAAAACAAGGTCTTTAAAAAACTTTAAAGGCCTTGTTTTTTTCTTTAGCAGCCGCCATGCCATTTTTACCCTAAATTTAATATTTATGCCTTTCCGCAAAAAAACAAAAGCTTTAAAAATACTGTTACTGGCCCTGCTTTGCTGGTTGCCCGGTAGTCTGATGCATACGGCACTGGCCCAGAAAAAGAAGCCCGCCGCCGGCCAGGAGCGACAAATCTGGCTACAATACATGGATAAAGTAGCCCGACCGGTTTTATTTAACCTGTCCCAGGACCAGCTAAAAGATAAAATGCCTGTAGCCCTATCGAATAAAATTGATAACAAAGCTTCGCGGGAAAAAGTAGCTTACCTGGAGGCTTTTGGCCGGGTGATGAGCGGCATTGGTCCGTGGCTGAACCTGGAAGGCGGTTCTAAAGAAGAAGTTGCCCTGCGGAACCAGTACCGGCAATGGGCTTTAAAAGCGGTAGCTAATGCGGTAAACCCAGCGGCGAAGGACTATATGCAATGGAACGGGGGGCAACCACTCGTAGATGCATCTTTCCTGGCGCTAGGTTTAATAAAATGCCCCTGGCTATGGGAAAACCTGGATTCTAATACAAAGGAGCAGGTAGTAACGGCCTTTAAAGCTACGCGCAGTACCGTACCGGTTTACAGCAACTGGATTTTATTTACGGGCATGATCGAGGCTTTTTTTTGTAATTATGGATTAGAATACGATGCGGTGCGAATTGAATACGGTATCCGGGAGTTCTCGGAACACTGGTACGTGGGCGATGGCATGTATGCCGATGGAATGAATTTCGCGCTGGATTATTATAACAGCTATGTTATTCAGCCTTACCTGGCCACTATTCTGGAAGTGGTAAATAAAAAGAATAACCGCTACAAAGGCTATGTGCCTAAATTCGATAAAATAGGTAAACGCTACGCCGAAATACAGGAAAGGCTAATTAATACCGATGGCTCTTTCCCGGTAATTGGCCGGTCTATTGCCTACCGGGGCGGCGCTTTTCATCACTTGGCCGATATGGCGAACCGCCGGCAATTACCGGAATCGCTGAAGCCGGCCCAGGTCCGGGGAGCCTTAACTGCCGTTATTAAAAAAACCTTGGAAGCGCCCACCACCTTCACCAAAACTGGTTGGTTGAATATTGGGCTATACGGGCACCAGCCCGATGCCGCCGATTTTTATATTACCACCGGCAGCCTTTACCTTTGCGCTACTATCTTTCTCCCGCTGGGTTTACCCGAAAGCGATCCCTTCTGGGCCGCACCGGCAGCTCCCTGGACCGCGGTAAAGGCCTGGACCGGGCAGGATTTTCCGGCCGACCATGCATTGGATTTGAAGTAGTGACAGCGAGCAGGAGCGGCTAAAAGAGAATTTTGAATATTTAATAAGTGGCAAAACCTTTATTTAGAATCTAAAATAATGAAAATCGGCTTTACAAATTGGCTTAATAGCTCTCCTGCTTTTCTTAAAAAAGTACCTGCGCCATATCGTTGTATGCTAATCCTGGGCCTGCTCCTCTCCGCTTGCGGGCAGCAATTAACCAGCCGATCGAGTAATAATTCGGCGGCAGCACAGGCAAATGAAAAATATAGCGCTTATTTATTTACTTACTTTACCGGTAACAACAAGAGTGAAGAAGCTATCCGGTTTGCTTTAAGTAACGATGGCTATAATTACCAGGCGCTCAACCATAACAAGCCGGTTATCAGCTCCGCCAAAATCAGTTCTACCGGGGGCGTACGCGACCCGCATATTTTACGCGGCGCCGATGGCAAAACTTTTTACATGGTGGTAACCGATATGGTTTCGGCCAACGGCTGGAACTCGAACCGGGCCATGGTGCTGTTAAAATCAACGGACCTGCTTAACTGGACCTCCAGCGTGGTGAATATTCAAAAGCAATTTCCGGGTCAGGACAACTTGCTCCGGGTATGGGCGCCCCAAACCATTTACGATCCGCAAGCCAAAAAATACATGATTTACTTCTCCATGAAGCACGGGAACGATCCGGATAAAATATATTATGCCTATGCCAACAAAGACTTTACTGCCTTAGAAACTACGCCCAAACAACTCTTTTTCAGCCCGACCAACGGTGCCTGTATTGATGGGGATATTGTGTTGAAAGATGGCAAATACCACTTGTTCTTTAAAACCGAAGGCGAAGGTGCCGGTATAAAAATGGCCGTATCGGATAAGCTAACCGAAGGCTATATCTTACAAGATAAGTATTTGCAGCAGACCAAAGACCCGGTAGAAGGCTCGGGCGTGTTTAAACTAAATAACGGCGAGGGCTATATTTTGATGTACGATGTGTACACCAAAGGCAAGTACCAGTTTACCAAAAGCCAGGACTTGCAGAATTTTTCGGTTATTGACCAGGAAGTGTCCATGAATTTTCATCCCCGGCACGGCACCGTGCTGCCCATTACCGCCCAGGAAGCCGAAGCCTTGGTCAGCCAGTGGGGAACTACCGATGATGTGATGCAATCGGCCCGGGCGAAAGAACTTAAGAAAATAAATATTGCCTTAGACACCGTTGGTAAAAAACTTAGCCTGCCGGTAAAAGCCGGTACCAATATAAATTCTTTTAACCCGGAATTTACCACCTTTCCCGGCATTACCATTACCCCGCAATCGGCTCAGAATTTTACCGCCGGACCGGTAACTTATACCGTAACCATAAAAGGCAAAGCTCCGCAAACTTATACGGCAGTTGCCCGCGAGGCCCACAACCCGGTGCTGGAAGGTTATTATGCCGACCCAGATGTTCTATATGCCGAGAAAACCGGTAAGTTTTATATCTACCCCACCAGCGATGGTTTTACGGGTTGGTCTGGTACCTATTTTAAAACTTTTTCTTCGAATAATTTAGTCGATTGGCAGGATGAAGGCATCATTTTGGATTTGCCAAAAGATGTAAGCTGGGCCAAGCGAAATGCCTGGGCACCCTGCATCACCGAGAAGAAAATTAATGGCCAATACAAATATTTTTACTACTTCACCGCCGCCCAGAAAATTGGCGTGGCCGTGGCCGATAACCCCACCGGCCCTTTTGTGGATTCCGGCAAACCATTGATTGATAAATTTCCCGAAGGTATTAAAAACGGCCAGCAGATTGACCCGGACGTATTCACCGACCCGAAAACCGGCAAGAGCTATTTGTATTGGGGTAACGGCTATATGGCCGGAGCTGAACTGAATAACGACATGGTTTCTTTAAAACCCGGCACTACCAAAATATTAACGCCCGATGCTACTTTCCGGGAAGGAGCCACTGTTTTTTACCGCAATGGCACTTATTACATTATGTGGTCCGAAGACGATACCCGGAGCGAAAATTACCGGGTCCGTTACGGCACGGCCGATTCCCCGCTGGGCAAAATAAAAATACCCGCCAACAACCTGGTCATTGCCAAAAATCCGGAAGCGGGCATTTATGCCACCGGCCATAACGCGGTACTGCAAATTCCGGGTAAAGATGAGTGGTACCTGGTTTACCACCGCTTTAACTACCCCAAAGGAATTAGCATGGGCGGGGCCGCCGGTTACAACCGCGAGGTTTGCATTGATAAACTGGAGTTTAACCCCGATGGCAGTATAAAACAAGTAAAGCCCACCCACGAAGGCATAAAGGCGATCCGCCTGAAGTAATTTATAAAGGATTTTATTTCGAAGAAAATTAACCGATAATACATGTTCCACAACTGCAAATATCGACCATTGCTAAAATTAAATTTCTGGAAAGCATCTTTTAGCCCGAGCAGGGCAGGTAGCAGGCGAACGCAAAGCAGAAACCTATCTTTTAATGCAGTAAAGCGCTTAATATGAGGAGTATTATCTCAAAAGAAATAAAATCGAAGTCCGTAGTTTTATATCCACGTATGCAGTCAAAAACATTTATTTACTTTACACTTTTAATAGGGTTACTCAGTTCCTGCGCGACCTCCTCGATAACGAGAAAACAAAATCTACTTCTACCTAAATCTGAAGAAGAGGTAGCCAAGGTTATAAACCAGGTGAACCAGTATTGGCAGCAGACTAACCCGAACCACGGCTGGGCTTTCTGGGATGTGGCTGCTTACCATACCGGTAATATGGAAGCTTACAAGCTTACCAAAAACGAAGGTTACCGGAAATATTCCGAAGCCTGGGCCGAGAAAAACCAATGGATGGGTGCCAAATCTACGGACAAGAGCGAGTGGAAATATTCTTACGGTGAGAAAGACGATTACGTGTTGTTTGGCGATTGGCAAATTTGCTTTCAGACTTACATAGACCTGTACCAACTGGATAAAGGAAAAGACCCGAAAAAAATTGCCCGCGCCCTGGAGGTAATGGAATATCAGATAAGCACGCCTAAAAATGATTACTGGTGGTGGGCCGACGGCTTGTACATGGTTATGCCGGTAATGACCAAGCTCTACCAAGTAACCGGGAATAAATTATACTTGGAAAAACTGCACGACTACCTGAGCTACGCCGATTCCATCATGTACGACCCGGAGGAACAACTTTATTACCGTGATGCCAAATACGTGTACCCGAAACATAAAAGTGCCAACAGAAAAAAAGATTTCTGGGCCCGCGGCGATGGCTGGGTGTTTGCCGGCTTAGCCAAAATATTGCAGGATGTACCCAAAAACGACCCGCATCGGACAAAATATGAACAACGGTTCCGGGATATGGCCCAAGCCATTGCCAAATCGCAGCAACCCGAAGGCTACTGGACTCGGAGCATTCTGGACCCGGCCCATGCGCCCGGCCCCGAAACCAGCGGCACGGCTTTCTTTACCTATGGCATGCTCTGGGGCATAAACAATGGCCTGCTGGATAAACAAACCTACCTGCCGGTAGCGGCCAAAGGCTATCATTATTTAACCACGGTGGCTTTGCAGCCCAGCGGGAAAGTGGGTTACGTACAGCCTATCGGCGAGCGGGCTATCCCTGGCCAGGTAGTAGATACAAATTCTACAACAGGCTTTGGCGTAGGGGCGTTTCTGCTGGCGGCCTGTGAAATGTACCGTTTGGTGGATTAAGGGTAAAGTTTAGCCGTAAATGGTTAAGCCTCTTTTTTGCCTTTACCTTTCGCCGGTGCAGCAGATTTTTCTCCTGGATAGGCTTAACCCTTCCGCCCTCCGGGCACCTTCCCTAAACTAGGGAAGGAGTTCGGCCGAACCAGAACGTTGCCGATTAGCCATGAAGAGGAGGCTTAATTATTAAATTTCAAATAATGATTGAGCTAAGAAGACAGTAGCGACAGGCAACTGACGGCAGTTTGGACAGCGAGGGCCTTTTGGAAGATGCTCTTCTGGGTTTCCGGTGCGCAGCATTGCGAGGTACGAGCAAAGGAAAGATGAGCAGCCCGAGTGACCAAACGAGGCCCGCCGGCCCAGAGGCTTCTTAGGTGTGTAAAGTGAGTTAGCACCTGAACATTGAAAGATAGAATCTTTCAAAAGATAAACAGATAAAAAAATAGATTTATGCAAAACCATTTAGCAGAGGTGGTATAAATACTCCTCCCATTAACGGCAGCGTAAAGCGATTTTTTAAACCTCGGCTTTTATTATTTTTTCGTTCAGCGATAAGTGCTTATGAAATGGCTGGCGGAACTTCTTAATATAATCCGAAGGGTTCATCCCAAAAAGCTTATTAAACTGCTCCCGGAAATGCTTTCTATCGTTAAAGCCCACCTGAGAAGCAGCCTCATTTACGTTACAATCGGTATCTATTAATAATTTAGCTACGTGGCGTAACCGGATAAACCGGATAAAATCATTAACCGAACGCCCCGAAACAGCCTTTACTTTTTTATAAAGGTTAGAATGGCTCATACCCATAATGCGGGCAAACACCTGAATATTAAAATCTGGATTATCAAGGTTGCTTTCGATGACGGCAATACAGGCGGCCAGGAAATTAGAATATTCTTCGGATATTTTAAGGTTATTGGGCTTTAAGGTTATTTCGTTGTAGAAGTAACGTTGCAGGTTATTCCGGCTTTGCAGAATATTTTGTACCCGCGCTACCAATATTTCCTTTTCGAAAGGTTTGGTAATATAATCATCAGCGCCGCCTTCAATGCCCTGTAATTTTATTTCGGCCGAAGAACTGGCGGTCAGTAATATTACCGGAATATGGCTTAAAGAGGCATTCTTTTTAATTTTGTGGCACAACTCCAAACCACTCAGGCCTTGCATCATTACATCGCTAATGATAATATCGGGGCAATATTTTACTGCCTGTTCGTAGCCGGTTTCGCCATTATCAGCTTCGTGTATGGTATAAGCCGGTTCAAAGATCTGTTTAATATACGCCCGTATTTCATCATTATCTTCAACCAGCAGCATGGTTGTTTTCTCGCTTACCACCTGGGTTAACGCAGAATCGGGTTCCGGATGATTCTCTTGCGTCAGTACAGCCTCTTCCGGTGCTACCTCTACCATTAGTTCCTGCAGAAAGGTAGCAGGTTGACCGGCCGTTTCCAGGATGGTTGTTTCAGTAAGAATATTGGCTTTTTTAGGTAAACAAATGCGGAATTCCGTACCTATATTTTCCTGGCTGGTATAAGTAACCTGGCCCTGATGGTCTTGAACAAATTTCTTTACCAGGTAAAGCCCAATACCAAAACCACTGGTCTCCCCTCCGGCCTGGTTATTTGCCTGGTAGAAATGGTCAAATAATTTATCTCCAACGGTAGCCGGAATGCCGCAGCCACTATCTTTTATGCTGATTTCTACCTCTTCGCCGATGGTGGCTAAGGTTAAAGTTATTTGGCCTTTAGGGGGGGTAAACTTAAAAGCGTTGGAAAGCAGGTTAAATAATACAATTTCGATTCGCTGTCGGTCTGCTTGTATCAGAATGGGCTCTTCGTGCCCGGCCAGTACGTAAGTAATTTCTTTGGCTTTCGCCTGTTGGATAAAACACAAAAAGGTTTCTTCGCATACCTGGGCAATATTTATCCGGGCTATTTTCAGGAAGTTTTCCTGCTGGTCGGCTTTACGGAAAAGCAGGAGCTGATCTACCAGGCTGAGGAGCCGACGAGCATTGCGATAAACAACCGCTAACTCTTGCGTATCGTTCTTAGCAGTGCTCCGGTTCAGCAATTCTTTAAGCGGATTAATAATGAGCGTTAATGGCGTCCGGAACTCATGCGAAACGTTGGTGAAAAAGGATAATTTCCGTTCGTGCAGTTCTTTTTCTTTTTCCGCTTTAATATGGGCTATCTGAATTTGATATTGCAGCCGGGTTTGCTTTTTCTGGTAAATATTATAGGCGTAGAAAAGCCCGCCCACACAGGCGGCATACATACTATAGGCCCACCAGGAGCGGTACCAGGGCGGAAGCACCGTTATATTTATTACCCGTTCTTCTTTATTCCAGACACCTTCGGTATTCGTAGATTTTATTCTTAAAGTATAATTTCCTTCCCGCAGGTGCAAATAATTAGCGGTCCGGAGGTTACCCACCTGGTTCCACGCCTCGTCCCAACCTTCCAGAAAATACGCATAATTTATCTTCCCCGGCGAAGAATATTCTAAAGCACTGTAATCAAAAGAAATATAAGCTTTATCGTAAGGCAGGGTAATAGCGGCCGTATGATAAAGGCTTTTTTCCGGGTCCGAAATTTTATCGGCTGAGGTTACCGGGGCGTTGAACAGGCGTAAGCCGGTAAGGACCAGGTTTGGGAAACGATGATTAACCCGAATGCTGTCCGGATAAAAAATATTAAACCCTTTAATGCCGCCAAATAGGAGTTCGCCGGAATTTAAACGCAGAGATGCATTGTAATTAAACTGGTTACTTTGCAGGCCATCCGTTTCGTAAAAATTTTTAAATTCCTGGCGGCGGGGATTAAATTTAGAAATGCCATTGTAGGTACTTATCCATAAATTTCCCTGCTGGTCTTCCTCAATAGTATGCACCGCATTATTTGTTAAACCTTGGGTTTCAGTGAAAGCTTTAAAACTACCGTTCTGTTTATTAAACTTTAAAAGCCCCATGCCCTGGGTGCCGATCCAGAAATTACCGCGGGTATCTTCGTGAATGGCCCGCACCGGGTATTTCAGGTTAAAAAACCGGTGCTTTTTGTTTTCTTTATCTACCTGTATTAAATGGCCAAAGGTACCGACCCACAAGGTGCCGGACCGATCTTCCTGAATAGAAATAACTTCGCTAATGGCTGGATCATATAGCTGGAACTGCTGCGTAGCCGGATTAAAGCGATAGAGATTACCGCCGGTTAAGGTACCGGCCCATAAGTTCTGCTCCGAGTCTTCGTACAACTTCCAGACATAATTATTCGGGCTGCAGTTATAATGCGTGAAGGTTCCGCTCTCCCGGTTATATTTATTCACGCCGCCGCCGTACGTGGCCACCCAAATATTATTTTCAGCATCCCGGACAATGCTGGTAATATTATTATTGCTTAATGCGGTAGAGTCGGCAGGGTTATGTCGGAAGTTCCGGTAAGTACCGGTATTCCGGTTCCAGATAGATAGCCCTCCCCCATCGGTGCCAATCCAGACCGAACCGTCGTAATCTTCACAGAAAGACAAGGTAAAGTTATCTATAGGGCTGTTTGGATTAAGCGGATCGTGGGCAATGGTTTTAAATTTATCTTTGTCTTTATCTATAATATTGACGCCGCCTCTTTGCGTGCCAATCCACCAGCGGCCGGCTTTGTCTTTTAGTAAAGAGGTAATCGCATAACTGGTCAGGTCTTTTTTACCAACGTTAGTGTAAGGATACATAAATTGGTCTTCTTCCGTATCCAGCACATTAATGCCGCCGCCGTCGGTTGCAATCCAAAGCTTTGTGGCATTTTCGAAGGTAAGATCTACTACCCTTTTTTGGGACAGCAATCCGGCTCCTTCGCCATAAGATTTAAAGGTTCTTTTCCGGGTATCAAATTTATAAAGGCCGTTATCGGTACCAATCCACAGGTTTTGGCTGGCATCAACCGCCATACAATTAGCGTGTTTAATACTTTCATTAACCAGTTCTATGGCATTACGGGTGCTATCGTAAAAGCCAAGCCCTGTATTCTGCAAGATTACCCAGACCCGGCCGTCATGCATACTCCCAAGCGCTTCTACGGTGTAAGGTTTAAACTTACCAGAACTATTATAGGCAACCTGCCTGAAAACTTGACGCGCATCATCGAACACCAGCAAACCTATTTCTGCTGCTCCCGCAAATAATTTCCCTCCAGAATCTTTTTCTAAATCGCGGATATTATTTCTGATAATCTTTTTCTCTCCGGAACCCGCCGGAATAAAGTAAGCAGGCGAGAAATTAAAGGCATAATTATTAAAAAGACTTAGGCCATTGCGGGTACCAATAAAGAGCTTACCCGCCTTATCTTCAATAATTTTACTTATCTGATTATTAATCAGCGAGGTTGTATTATTTATCTGGTTCCGGAATATTTTAAACTCATAGCCATCATAGCGGTTTAGCCCATCATCGGTACCAAGCCACATAAACCCGTATTTATCTTTATAAATGGTATTTACGGTATTGTTAGATAAACCTTTTTCGATACCCAGGTAAACAGCGGGTTGGGAGAAAGCCCTTAAAACCGGAAAGAGAAAAAATAGAAAAGAAAAATAAAACTTCATACAAAAAACTTCTCACCAAAGAAGGCAGCTACCTTCTTCGACTACTAATTGGCCAGTTAGCAGTACCTACCCCAATAATTTCCTCCAGCACCCAAGCTATAAAAATGTAGACAGGCTTATACTTCTGAAAGTTCCGGGACTCTCTGGCGAACCGGAACTATCTTACGTTAGACCTAGGCATACCCTAAATAATGTTTCCCTGGCTATCACGGGGTTTTCTGCCCAGCTAGTTGCAGGTGAAAACACATTGCAACGACAACCAGTGCGTAGGTAAATAAATTTTGCGCAATTTCTTACTAAATATCCAACATTTAATAAACTGTTCTACAAAGCATTTAGTATTTAGGTAAAGTAAGAAGTAAGTAGTGTTTAATAAATCCTAATAGCTCGACAGATCTAGACCACTTGCTTAGCTGAAATGTAATAGTTTAAGAGCGTGGAAAATATGGGAAACTAAGGCGAAGATTTACTGCTGCTGGCAAGGCTTAATTAGCCTTAAAAACTAAGCTATCGGGAAACCCCGGAGGCTTTTTAACCCTAGTATGTGAGGATACCAGGGTTAAAAACCTACAATAATAGATTGGTATAAGCACCTGTGTTGGACAAGCCAAGACGGCGGTTCTGCTGATAAGTAAATGTTTGCAAAAGCATTTAGTGGATATTTACAGAGGTACAAAGCATTTTCATACCTTGGTCGTGTCGCTATCCGCCGGATTAACATTTAGTTGCTGCATCATTAAATTAACCGATTCGGCAGAAAGGGGCTTTGGTATAAAACCGGAAACCAGGCTATAGGTCTGCGACTTTTTTTCATCTGCCGGATCAACAGAAGAGGTAAGAATAAATATTTGTACTTTATCTTTTAACTTTTCTTCTAAAGGGGTTAAGGCTTCTAAAAACTCCCAGCCATCCATTAAGGGCATATTCAGGTCCAGCAGTATCAGGCTGGGCAAATCATTTTGTTCTAACCCCGCTTGTATTGCTACCAAAGCTTCTTTGGCTTCATAAAAAGTTATCACTTCATCTACAGCTTTTTGCATTTTCAGCATAAACCTTGACAAATAACAACTCATTTCATCATCGTCAATTAGATATGCTCTGGGAATCATCTGCTCTAAAAGTAATGGTAAATATTGTTCCTTCATCCACCTGGCTTTCTACCACAATGGTACCGTTCAACGCTTCTACCTGGTATTTTACTAAAAATAACCCCATCCCTTTACCTTCCACTTTGGTATTAAATCGTTTATATAATTTAAATAATTGTCCTTTTACCTTATCTAAATCCATACCAGAACCATTATCACTTATCCGGAGAACTATCTCTCCGTTCCGGGTTTTAATAACCTTAATAAGCAGGTGCAACTGCCGACTTATAGCCCGGTAACTGATGGCATTACTAATTAAATTATAAATAATGCTGTATAGGTAACCTTTATTCGCATACAGCATACAATTCTCGTCCAGCTCTTCCACTACAAGAGCGCCACATTCGGTTAGTGCCTCCTGCAGGCTCTCGCGTGCCTGCAGGTATACTCCTGCCACCGAAACTAACTGCTTTTCCGCTGGTTTATCTCTGTCGCGGAAGGTTAAAATGGTATTAATGTCTTTAATTACCTCGTCCAGCCGCGTTACAGAAGTCCGGAGTTTATCCACTAGCTCATCGTAAACCGGCTCGTTTTTATCTACTTTGGTTAAAAGATCGGTGTAGCCCAGGGCATTGGCTACTGGTGCCCGCAAGTTATGCGAAATAATATAGGTAAACTGCTGAAAATCCTGGTTTTTAATAAATAAATCCCGGGCCTGGCGCTGCAAGGACAATTCTGCTTCTTTTAATTCCGATACATCCGATAAGATTAAGAAATACCCTTTTATTTTTCCGGACTCATCTACTGCCGGCGTAATATCTACGTGCAGCCAGATTTGCTGCTCATTCTTTTTCGTAAAAGAGATATCTTCCGAAAAGGCAATGCCACTTTGCATCTTCTGACCTATTTCAAAAATAGTAGCAAGATTTACATTATTCTCCCCTAATATTTCGCTAACCCGTTTGCCTTTGACTTCCGGTAACGAAATATCCAGAACTTTTAAAAAGCTTTCATTCGCCCACTCAATAGCAAAATCGGCCTGCAAGATCAGAACGCCATTAGATACCTTGCTGGCGACGAAAAACAATTTTTCAAAATTTTCCTGTTGGGCGATTTTTTCGGATACGTCTAAAAAATGAACAGCAAATCCTTTCTTGGTCGGGTAGATATCAAAATCGAGCGTAACTTTGGTTAACGGAAAATATTCCTGGAAATGAACAGGCTTACCGGTTTGTTCTACCTCCTTACATTTACGAAAGAATAAAGAAGAAACCAGATTGGGATAGATACGAAATAAAGGTTTATTTAAAACTGCTTCTTTGCGCTGCGTTAAAAATGCGGCGCAAACCTGGTTTATATAAGTAATGTAGTAGTTCTTATCAAGGGTAAGAAACCCTTCGTTTACACTTTCAAAGATGCTGCTTTGGGCTTCTGCCTGGTCTTTTATAAGTTTGTGTGCCCGAATTATCTGGGTAATATCCTGTGATATTTCCTGCACCTTAATAACCTTGCTCTGGTGGATAATCGGAATAATGGTTAAGCTTAACTCAAGTTGGGTCCCGTTTTTGTGCTTAGCTTTTCCGCGTATCCAACTGGGTATACCGGCCCAGGCTTTTTCAAAGGCTTGGGTAGCTGCCACAACCGACTCCGGTAAAATAAAACTCGCAAAATGCCGGTTTATAATTTCTGCTTTGGTATAACCGAAAATCTGGCAGGTACTTTCGTTGGCATCTTCAATAATGCCTTCGCTATTTAGTAAGGAAACTGAGTCCGGGTTGTTGTGAAACAAAGATTCGTAATAAGCCTCTTTTTCTTTTATTTTGGCAGCGGCTTCTACATTTTCCGTAACATCCCTCGACCGGAGAATAAAGCCCTGCACCGCCTGAAGGGTTAGTAGATTTATTAGCTCGCTCGTAAGCCAACGCCATTGCCCGTTACAGGCTCTTACCCGGTAGGTAAAAGTTTCGGTAGTTCCCCGGGAATAAGCAGCAGCAAGCGCCATTTCAAAAAACGCAATATCTTCCTCGTGGATATAAGACCGGATATCCTCCCCTATAACCTCGGCAGATTGCCAGCCCAAAGAAGGCTGCATCTTTTCAGATCGGTATTTGATAATCCCATTCCTATCTAACACAACAATGGTATCGATGTTATATTGAGAAATAGTATCTAAAAAGGCTGGCTGGTTGATAATTGCTGGCATTAAATCTCGGGGGAGATAACTTGTTTTAAACTACAGAAAAGGTTTTTATAAAATTAGTCAGATAGGTGCTGGTTGCCATTGCGGTGTGTTTCCAGCCGCCACCGACTGGTCAGCAGAAGCCGCCCAGTCAGCAATCAGAGCATTCAGCGTATGGACTAATAGTATTTACCACGGAAATATAAATGGCAAGGAATATTTTTTTTATACGTATCTATATATATATTGTTATAGATTAAACCTACTAAAAAGCCTGACTTCTTTGGTGTAGAAGCCAGGCTTAAACAGAGAGGTAAGGTTTTGTTAATTTTTAATAATACGGGTTACAGCTATACCAGATTCCGACCGGGCAGTAACCAGGTAAGTACCGGCCGGTAAAGTTTGCAGGTTTAAAATTAACTCCCCATCGTTGCCGTTCATAACTGCTTTTTCAGTTAATACCAGTTTTCCGGCCAAATCCCGCACTTCCAGGTTATAACTTTTCGCCGCCGCCGATTCGAGTAACAAGGTAATTTTGCCTTTGGTGGGGTTTGGATAAGCCAGTAACTTCGGCTGATAAGTTGTAGCGGCGGTATTTATCCCTACCACTGGGCTGTAGGTAAAGCTACCGGCAAAATCAACTTGCTTCAGGCGGTAGTAAACAGTGCTGCGTGTAACTTCCCGGTCCCGGAAGGCATATTTTTGTTCCTGAATACTGTTACCGGCACCGGCAACCTGTCCTATCTTTTTAAATATTCGGCCATCGGTGCTTTTTTCAATTTCAAAACCGCTGTTATCCTTTTCGGTGGCGGTAGCCCATAATAAACTTACCTGGCCATCTGCGCGCTTTGCGGTAAAATAAAGCAACTCTACCGGCAAAGCAGCATAAGGATTCTTCTCCATAGAAGATTGGGAAGCTGCCGGATAAAAAGACAGGGTTACGGGAATGTTGTTTGTACTGTTATCCAGAGCATCGGTAGCCGTAATGGTAAAGTTAAAATTGTAATCCGGGCCTTTGTAAATACCTAAGGTTCCGCTGTTCGAAACATATATCTCGCCGGTAGAGGTATTTAAACTAACACCGGGAGGCAGTGTACCCGAGGTCAGACTAAAGTTAGTTGTATTCGGTTTAAACCCTTCGGTATCGTATGCAAAGGCCAGTACATCCAGGTTGGCGTAACCATTTACAAAATAAGGAGAATTTACATTGTAAGCGGTTGGACAATTAGCATTAACGGTTAACAAAGCCGAACTGGAAGTGGTGGTACCATTTGCGCAGGTTTGCGTTATTGTCCAGCGGAAAGTGTAAGCGCCGGAAGTTAACCCTGCTACCAATGTATTGGGTTTATTTACATCCAGGAAAACAGGATTAGGAGCATTGGTTGGTTTGCTTTCCAAAGTCCAGGTACCAATTCCGCCGGTGGGTTGGTTTCCGGTTAGGGTAGTTGCGTAACAGGCTGTCTGAGTCGCGCCTACACTGGCAACCGTTAAGGACTGACCAACTGTTACCGCTTGGGTTTGCACCAGGTTAAAAGAACAGGCACCACCCGTAACTCTAACGGTATAAGTATAAGTTCCTGCTGTATTCAGGGCCGGGGTGGTTACGCTCTGTACCAAGCCATTACCCGTCAGGGTGGCGCCTACCTGGGTGGCGGTTCCGCCGTTTAAAGACTGAAATACCTGGTAAGTAAACGTAGTGGCACCGCCATATTCGGTTTCTACACTTATTGTAACCGGATCGCTTAAGCAAACAGAGCTTTTGTTTACCGTTACCCGCTGCTCCGCCGAAGGGCTTTGCGGGCTTACCGTAATTGCATCGGAAGTGGCCGTACAGCCACCGGTATTTTTATGAACGACCACAAAAGAAGCAGCGGCCGTGATGGCACCGGTGTTAAAGCTTAAAGTACCAGATGTATAAGGCTGTTCTGCTCCTACCAAAACACCATCTTTTTTTAACTGGTATGTATCGCCACCAACCAGTCCTAAAGATACAGTAATAGTGGTGCTGGTACCATAACAAACCTGGCTCGCCGCGGCCGAGATTACTGGTTTGGCAGGTACCGGCGAAAAGATTGATACGGTTGCGCTGGCACTTAAAGTTGTTTGGCAAGAAGAAGCAAAATTTTTCCGGGCAATAATACGCAGGGTGCCGCCGGCCGTTAACGGTCCGGAAGAAACCGTAATGGTACTGCCGTTACCTATTGTTACATTTCCGATTGCTACACCGTTTAACGTCATCTGGTAAGCTACATTCGCTTCTGAGTTAGAGATAGTAGCGTTTACAATACCTTCGTTACATACTGATATGGTTGCACTACTAAAAGAGGCTGTAACTGCAACTGGCGGCGTGGCACACTGCACCAACGTACCATTTACCTGGCTGCTTTCGCACAATCCACCACTCGTAACCGTAGCCGACACCAAGCCGCCCAGGTAAAGTTCCAGCGATGACAAACCAGTTACAGACCAGGTACCATTTGCCAGGGCAGTAGTTGTACCCAGTAAAGTCCCATCTATGTAAGCCTTAACGGTAGCGCCGGCCGGCGCAGCGCCGGATATAGTACCATTGGTACCTGCACTTTCGTTTATGGGAGCATTAATGGTTAACCCGGTAGTAGCCGTTTGGGAAGTTACTGTTATAATATTAGAATTTACGCTACTGGCCGTTCCGTCAGCGGCCGTTGCGCGGGCATAATAAGTACCCGGGGTAATGCCATTTACCGTCAATACCCATACCCCGGTAGCACCTACCGTAGTAGTTGGGGTTAACTGGGCACCACCGGTATTATTGTATAATCGGATAGTAGAGCCCATTTCGGTACTGGTACCGGTAAAAGTTAGGGTTGAACCGCCCGTAATGGCACAATAGCTGCCTATAATAGTTGGGGCAACTCTAGCCACTGTAACGTTAACCGAATTAGTACCGCAACTACCTTCCAAACTAACCCTTACATACAGCACCTGCCCAGCTTTAAGCTTAAGATTAGAAAAAGTTAATGAAGTGCCGGATGCAGATCCTTCCCCAATTTCAATACCATTAGCGAACAGCGTATTATAAGTGCCGGCTGTAGTACCAATAGTAATGCTGGTGGTAGCGGAGTTGATAGTAGTGGTAGTAAAGGTAGGTGCAACTAATGTTCCGGTGTTATTGGCCGTACAAGCAGAAGCCGAACGACTGGATACACAAAGCGTATTATTCGCGTAAACGGCTTCTGCATAATATTCACCATCTGTAAAACTGCCATTGCCTAAGCCGGCCTCACTACTGGTAAAACTCCAACTCGTAACTGTGTTGGCATAGGTTACGGTTTTCCCAACCAGAACCGCACCAGCGGTGGTTAAACGGTAAATATTAATAAAGTAGCTGGTGCTAAGGGTAGCGCCGTTAAAACCACCAGTTATACTTTTACTATTAGATGGAATAGAAGTAATAACCGGCATAGGAGGCGGAGCAGAACAAGTCCCTTGCGAAACAATTATTGTGTTCGAAACATTCGATAAACCTTCGGTACCGTTTTTAGCTTTGGCTGTAATATTGCCGTTCGTCGTAAAGGTACCAGCAGCAACGGTAAATGACCAGGTTCCGGCTGCCGTTACGGTAGTGGTACCCAGCACAATATTGTTCTGATAAACCGAAATAATCGTACCGGCTGCTTCCGTGGAAGTACCATTAATGGCCCCGTCAGTTGCGGAGATTGGTCCGCTTACCACGGGCGGTTCAGATTGCGCCGGTTTAAAGCCTCCGGTAAGAATATCGTTCATGCTGGTTGGCGTAAATGAATTAATCACCGCACTCCAAATCTGATTGCGATCCAGGTATGTTAAATCATCGGCCCCGCCAATATCGGCGGCAGTACCGGTAATGCCGCTCTGAGCACTGGTTACCGAAATACCCGAAAGCCTTAAAGGAGTAGCCGCCGTTATAGCCCCTTTAAACCCGGATAAGGGCACAAAGAAATCAATAAAATAATCGGCATTACCATTGGTAACAGACAGCGCAACCGACCGTTGGGAGTTAGTTAAATGCGAAGCGGTGTAAATATTGGCATTACTCTTCAGGTCAATTATTCTAACATCAAAGTTTGTTGCTAATAATACCTCGTACTCAAAACCAGGATTGGTGCCGGTGCTGGCAAAAGTGTTATCCGAATCAATCAACACACTAAAGCCTTTTGAAGCGGAAGAGTTATTACCTACCCGCACCCGAAACATAAAGTTGGTACCATCGAAATAAGCGTACCAGGGATCTTTCATTAAATCGGTAAAGTTGGTAGAACCGCCTGTTTTCAAGTCCGAATGGGGCTCTATTCCAACCTGCGGAAATAAACGATAAGGAATTTCACTATAGTTAATCCCTACATCATTTGTAATGAACCCGCCGGTTGTTTTAGAAACATAGCCATCTAAGTTCGGGTCCATAACTTTATCGCCCCCATTAGAAGCTTTCTGTATAATGAAGCCAGGGATCTGAGCAGATACATTTGCCAGTGATATCAGGCTTAAAATTACGATTAATAAAATTGAAATAAATAGAGCTGGATTAATAACTCCTTTTTTCAAAAACCTCGGAATAGTAAAAATTATTTCCATATGACATCATTAAATCATTTCGAAATAATTCAAAAAATATGGAATCCAAAGCTAGTTTTCGATGAACGTGTCTGTTTACCCGACGAACTTGTAAAACGGGCCATTATTCTTGAAGTATTGCTATATAAAACGGAATACTTCTATCAGAAGAGAACATTTAAAGCCAGAAGGAATACTTTATCATGTACTTAAACAGTTCCCGTAAACATCTTGGCTCTTTTAATTAGAGAAACCAGCTAAATATCAACTACAGATTCACACCTCAAGAGTCATAAATCAAATCCATTAAATTCTTTATTAAATAATTTATTAAATTATTTATAAATTACATAATAAAATAATTTCTTATAAATATAAATTAAGTACTAATTTTTAATAACATTTTAAAATCACAAGTAATATAAAGTGTTAAACAACAATGTAACAATAACGAAAGGCTTCATTCCAGAAGAACTCAAACACAGTGCTTGAAAATAAACTTTGATGTAAAAATATTTTCAGGATATTTAATACTGGAAAAACCGTTGCACTTGGTGTGGAGGTGCCAGCAAGTAGTCCGGCAGAAGTTTTGAATAGGCGGTGATAACACCACCAATATTTTTAGATTCCTGCCGAAACGAAAGTAAGAAACAACTTCTAAGTTAAAAAAGAAAAGTCCGGGCAAATGTCCGGACTTTTCTTTTTTAACTTAATTCTAGTAATAGCCTGTTAATAACCCGGATTCTGCGGATTCAGGTTTGGATTTATTTGTAATTCGTTCCGCGGTATGGGCATCAGGTAATCGCGGTTCGGATCGAAGTTCGGATGCGGCTCCAGAGAATTAGGTCCTTTGAAAACTTGTTCGCCCAGTTTTCGCCGCTTAATATCGTACCAGCGCTTGTATTCAAAGGCCAATTCCAGGCGTCTTTCTTCCAGCACCAGGTTAATAAAATCTGCTTTGCTCATACCGGGTGCCACATTGGCTGGAAAGTTGGTTTGCCGGCCGGCCCAGTTCCTGGCCCGCGCCCGCACCTCATTTACATACCCGATAGCTTCGGCAGTGGCGCCGTTCACCTCGCCGGCGGCCTCCGCCGCTATCAACAGTACCTCAGCGTATCGCATGGCGGCGTAGTTTTGGTCAGAGTAACGGCCTTCGGAGTTTGATCTTCCCGTAAACCTAGCATATTTAGCAATATGCGGCCGTTTAGTATTCGCGAAGACTGTATATGGCTGTAAAACACCACCAATCCTAGCACTATCATCTATACTTACTTCTTTCCGGTAATCCCGGGAATCCCAGGTATTGTAAACCGCCATCGAGGGCACGGCCACACTCCAACCGCTTTTAGGGGCATCTGCCCCCCGTATGCCGGTCATGGGCGGCATAATATCATCATTGGCCCCGCCATCGCCACTTACTAACCCCAGAAAATCGATAGCAAAAATATGCTCCTGCAGATTTCCGGGTTGCGGCGCCCGGAACAAGTCCTGGAAATCAGGCACCAAGCCATAGCCGAACTTGGTTTTATTATCAATTACATACTTGGCTTCGGCATAAGCCTTCGGGTAATCTTGCAAAGTCAGGTGCACCGAGGCCAGGTAAGAGGCTGCTGTTCCTTTAGAAGGCCGGCTTCTCACGCCCTTGGGTTGCTGGTCGGGTAACCATTGTTTCGCAAATTCCAGGTCGGCAATTATCTTCTGGTATATTTCGGCCTGCGGGGTTTTGCTAATATCTTTTACGGTGCCGGGGTCGGTAATAAAATAATCGATGTAAGGAATATCGCCGAAAACCTGCACCAGGTGAAAATAGCTGAAAGCCCGCACAAACCGCGCCTCGGCGATTAAGGGATTTATTTCATTCTCTGTCAATTTTAAAGATTCGCCTCCCGCAATAGCAGCGTTGGAAGCACTGATAACCTGGTACCAAACCGGCCAGAACTGATTTACCATGTTGTTGTTATCATCCATGTTAAAATCGTTCACCTGCTGCCTTTCGGCCGGTGTACCGCGGTCGCCAATATCGGCCATGTCGCCGCGCAGTAACAAGGCCGATACAAACTGCCGGCCGTAAAGCCGTTCGGTAGCAATCCAGCCATAAGCGCCAAAAATGGCGGTTTCTACATCTTTGGGAGACCTAAACATACTTTCGGGAGCCAGAATACCAACCGGCTTTTCTTCCAGATCCACACAACTCAGGAGCAGGCCCGATAGGGTAAGAACCAGAATTTTATTTACTAAATGTTTCATTTTAATTCTTTTTCGGTTAAAAACTTTTAAAAACCAATATTGATACCTACCGTGTAAGATTTGGCATTGGGGTAGCTGCCATAATCCAGGCCCAGGTTCCGGTTACTGTTGGTAGCCCCTTCCGACATATAATTTACTTCCGGATCGTAGCCTTTGTATTTGGTTATGGTCCAGATGTTCTGAGCGCTTACGTACACCCGTAGCTTACTCATCTTTAACGAATTAACCACCGTTTCCGGCAGATTATAACCCAGGGCTACGTTTTTCAGGCGGGCATAACTGCCATCCATTACCCAACGGGTAGATACCCGGCGGGTACGGCCGGAAGCAGCTTTCGGAATATCGGTATCTGTATTCGTGGGGGTCCAGCGTTTCAGGGCATCGGTGGTAGCGTTGTTAATACCCGATAACAGGTTAAGCTCCATCAGGGTATAACTTAAAATATCGTTGCCTTGCGAGCCCTGAAAGAAAATATTCAGGTCAAAACCTTTGTAGCGGAAATCGTTGTTGAAACCCCAGATAAATTTCGGGTGCGGGTTACCAATAATGGTGCGGTCATCGCTGTTCAGCACGCCATCGGGTTCGCCGGTTAATTTACCCTGGGCATCTCTTTTGCCATTAATATCCCGGAATTTCTCGCCGCCGGCCATTCTTTCAAAACCGCCGCCCGGTAAAAATTCATCGCCTTCCTGATACACACCATCGTAAATCCAGCCAAAAATAGTACCTACCGGATAGCCTTCGCGCAATATGTGGGTGTTGCCTAATCCCACTAAGTGACCCGGTGCCGCAGAATATTGCAACTCATTACCGCCGGGTAATTTGAGTACTTTGTTGCGGTTCCGAGAAAAATTAATATCCGAACTCCACTGGAATTCGCCTACCAGGTTCCGGGAATTGAGGGTAAATTCAAAACCCTTGTTTTCTACGGAGCCTATATTCTGTAACTGGTTAGGATAGCCGGAATATTGCGGCAATTGTACACTAAAGAGTAAATCGCGGGTTACACTCCGGTAATAATCCACAATAAAGTTCAGACGATTATCCAGGAAACTAATATCAGTACCAATGTCCAGTTGGGCCGTTGTTTCCCAGGTTAAGTCATTATTGGCAACTACCGTGGGTCTTACCGCATTAACTGCTAAACCATCAATAACCGAGTATACGTTCGAGAAACGGGCCAATGTCTGGTAAGGAGCAATGGCCTGATTGCCGGTTAAACCATAGCTAACCCGCCATTTCCATTGACTAATAGCACTAATACCCTGCATAAAAGGTTCGCTCATCATTTTCCAGGCAAAAGCGCCGGAAGGGAATGTGGCCCACTTATGATTTTTACTGAAATTAGAAGAACCATCGCGCCGGATAGTAGCGGTAAATAAATAACGGTCGAGCAAAGACAAATTAGCCCGGCCATAGTAAGAACCCAGTTGCCACTCAGTTAACCCAGAAGACGGGCTTTGCCAAACCGAAGATCCGCCCAAATTCCAGTAAGAGCCTGCGTTTGTAATAAAGGACTGACCCGTGCCTCCCCAGTTTTCGCTGGAAGATGTTTGGTAGGAATAGCCGCCCATCACCGAAAAATTACTTGACTGGCCAAAGTCTCTGGTATAGGTTAAATAGTTTTCGTTCAGGAGCAGGGTACTTTTAGAACCTGATACCGTGGCCTCACCGCCAACCGTCCGGCCGACATTAAGCGTAGTTGGCGCAAAATAGCCGGCACGGCCGCTGTTAGTGGTAGCACCAATGGTTGTCCGGAATTTAAGTCCTTTCAGAATATCATACTCGCCGAAAAAGTTACCCTGAATGCGGTCGTTCAGCGACTCGTTTTCTAATTGCGTGGCTACAGCATACGGGTTGTCCTGCGGGTCGTTTAACCGGGCAACGGTAAACCGGCCGGTTGTGGGGTCGATAATCGGTTGATCGGGCTCAAACTTAAAGGCCGCCGAAATTACTCCGGGCGTAAGGCCCCCGGAACCTTCCTGCGTATAGGCCTGCTGCTGCGAAGCCCGCTGGGCAAATAAATTCAAGCCTACTTTCAGCTTTTCTGAAGCCTTAATATCAATATTACTGGTAACCGAAAACCGCTTATATCCGGAGTTCAGAATCACCCCTTTCTGGTCGTAGTAATTACCGGAGATGTAGTAATTTACGTTTTCACCGCCACCCGAGAAAGAAAGCTGGTGATTCTGGATACCGCCTTTTTGAAATATTAAATCCTGCCAGTCGGTATTGGCGTTGGCTGTTCCCAAATCAAAAGTAGGCCGGGCTTCTTTTATATAATCCCTAAACTGATCAGCATTTAATAAATCCAGCCGGTTAATCTCGTTCTGCGAAGAAACCGATGAATTGATATTAATGCGGGGTTTGCCGGTTTTCCCTCTTTTGGTGGTAATCATGATTACCCCGTTCGCGCCCCTTGAACCGTAAATAGCCGTAGCCGATGCATCTTTTAATACTTCCAGCGACTCAATATCTTCCGGGGGAGGCAATGCGCCGCCCACAAAACCATCTACTACGTAAATCGGGTCGCTGCTGGCGTTAATAGAGGTACCACCCCGGATACGCACTTTAAAAGATGCCCCGGGAGCGCCGTTATTGGCCTGGATTTGGACACCAGCCGCCCGGCCTTGCAGGGCCTGCACGGTACCCTGCGCCGGGTAAGCCGACAATTCTTCCGACGAGACAGATGCCACCGCCCCGGTTACATCGCTTTTCTTAACGGTTCCGTAACCTACCACCACTACTTCTTCCATGGCTTTGGCATCCATAACCAGGGTTACGTTAATGGTGGTACGGTTATTAATTGCTACTTCCTGCGAAACATAACCGATATAGGAAAACACCAGGGTTCCGGTGGCACTGGGCAAGCTCAGGGAATAGTTTCCTTCTACATCAGAAGTAGTTCCTACGGTAGAGCCTTTTAACACAATGGTTACGCCCGGCAGGGCTTCCCCGCCATTGCCGGTCACTTTTCCTCTGACCGCTATACCCTGGGCAAAAGCTCCGGCAACCAGTAACAGGCAGAACGGAAGCAGCATCAGCAACTTTAATTTAAACGATAATTTTTTACTCATACTTTAATTTTTAACTGGGTGGATAATAAAAGAAAAACAATGTAATTTATGATCTTTTTATAAAGAAAGCCACAATAATTTTTGTAAATAATAGGATTTATCCAATCCTACACGTTAGTTCTTTAGTTGGTTAAGGGTGTAGCAAATAGTTTTATTTGTCAGGACTTGACCGGTGCTGGATGCTAAACTTCCTAAACGGAGCTCATAAATATACCCGGGCTTCAGGGTGCCCAAGGTTAACGATACCCGTTTGCGGTCGGCCGAGACCTTTACAGCGGTAACCGGAATATTTTGTACGTCGAACTGGTCGGAACCGTATTTTGCCTGATATTGGTAGAAATAATGCTTGAATTTATAGTTGTCCGGGTTACTGGCAGTAGCTGCTTCCAGCGGTTGGGTAAAGGTTAAATCAAAACCGGTGGAGGTCAGATTCATTTGGTAAATATCCAGGAGTGGCTGGCCGGTAAATACAATCCGCTGAATACCTTCGTCGCCGGCCCAGCCATGGTCGCTCTGACCCACCCACAAACTGCCATCAGGGGCAAACGCCAGCCGGTTATTACCTTTACGTAGTCCCTGCCCATCCAGAAATGGCGTGCAGGCCCCTTGCAGCGTACCATTTACCCGCTCCAGCATTACCCGCACAATCCGTTCCTGGTTCATTTCGCCCACCAGCAACTGGCCGCCAAACGGACCGAATTTGCCACCGGTATTATCAAAAACGGGTTGTGTAACCGAATTGGCCATAATATTATGCGGGAATAAAACGGCTGCCCGAACGCGCGCTTTATCTAATTCCGCGATGGGTATTTCATAAGGGTTTTGGCCTGCCCGGCCTTGCTGCCATACCAAGCCAGCCGGGTGACCGTAGAATTTACCTTCCTGCACTTCGTATAAAGGGCTGGTACCTACCCAATCCCCCTGGTTATCGGTTACTAATAAATTTCCTTCACCATCCAGTACCAGGCCGTTTGGCGAACGAAAGCCGCTGGCGTACGGCGATAATTTACCGGCCGGCGTTAACTTCATTATCCATCCCCGGTAAGGAACTAACGAAAACATCTGGCGGCCGTACTTGCCCAGCATAGTAGAATCCAGTTTGCCCCGCACTTCGGGCCGGATGCCGCCGTTGGGCGAGGCGGTATTGAGTGCAATAAATAAATTGCCTTGTTTGTCTTTCACCGGCCCATAATTAAACTCATGAAAATTACCCGAAATGCCAAAATCGTCGGTTACTGTTTCGTACAAATCGGCTTGCCCATCGCCGTCGGTGTCTTTTACCCTGGTTAATTCCGGGCGCTGCATTACTAATATTTCCGAATTGCTAACTACTAATATTCCGAGCGGGTCGTGGAGGCCGTGGGCAAATACGCGCCATTGTTTGGTTTGCGGGTTATAAATCATTATTTCGCCCCGACTAAAGCCGGCTACCAGCTCGCCGTTAGGCAAAAATTCTAGGGCACCGGTTTCACTTACCAGGTTATCCGGCATCGGGATAGATTCTACGCGGTAAGCCGGTATCGTATCGGGCTTAGGTTTGGGTTTAACCGGCACCGCGCCCGTCAGCCATCCCGCTAAAAAGAGCAACAAAAAGAACCAGCCTGATTTCATAACTTCACTCCTTCCTTCGGGGTCATGGTAATACTAAAATGGCGGGCCTGCCGCGCCGAAAGCTTTAAGGTACCATTTATCCATTTACCGGCCGTAGATGCATACTGCACGCCATCTGCCGGATCTGTTACCAGCCATATTTTTTGGCGATTACCGGGTATGCGGAAAGTCCGGATTAAACCGGTACCATCGGTTTTGGGCTTAATTAATTCGTAAACCATTGTCCCGTTCAGCGTGTACCGGAATTCCGGGTAACGGTCTTGCAACTGATAGCCTTTAAAGGCCACTACCGGAATATTCTCGGGATTATTTAGCCGCAACGGGTACTGGGTTTTGTCGCGATAAAATATTTGGCCCAGCACAATACCGTAAGAGTCGCCTTTGCCTTTCCAGGAATCCGAGTTATCCAGAAAGCCGCCCTGCCAGGCGTAGCGTAGCCGGCAGGTACCGGCATCCCAGCAGTAAGACAGCTTCTGGGGTAAACTAACCGCAATAGCCGCCGGACTGGCATCGGGCATAAACACCCGGTACAGGAAAGGCGCTTCCAATTCGTACGGGTGAGCAGGTTTGGCCGCGTGAGCCGCATGGACATTCTCCGGGGAGGTACCCGGTGTCGCCAAAATATTATCGGTGCGCCGGGTTGGTGGAATATTTAAGTCATTCTGCAGCGGTGGCAAAGCGGCTTCGCTTACGTACATGGCGCCGTACATAATAAACCCGTGACCAGGATAAGTACAAACATAAGGATAAGCTCCCTGGACTTTGGGGGCGGTAAAAGTAATCGCTTTTGTTTCTTCCGGCGACAGTACCGGTATGCTCCACAATATTTGCGGTGAGGAAGGAATAAAATTTAGTTTAGCACCCTGCTCACCTAGTTTTAAAGCGGCATTAACCACGGCTTCGCGCGCACCGGGCCGGGTAATGAGCAGGTTATGGCTCATGTCGTCGGTGTTGGTTAAAATTAACTTTACCCGGGCGCCCGGCTTTACCTGGAACCGTACCATATTGTACTGCAAACCCGCTATGGCTTTAAGATGAATGGTCGTAACCGAATCTGCTACTGGTTGCGCGTACGCCTGCAAGACCACCAGGTAAACCAACAGCAAGAATAAAAACCGGTAATATTTAAACACGAAGGATGATAGATTATAGGCTAACTCACTTTAATAAAATCAGGCTTTAACTGTTTGGAGCCAGGCTTCAGCCATTAATTTAGCCCCGGCTATGGTGGTATGCACACCATCATAAGTCCAGTAAGTACTCGGGGCAACTTTTCGGGCCTGGTCGAAAACGCTTTGGTAAGGAATAAAAGCAGCGCTGAAATTTTCGGCTATTTTGCGGGCAGCTAACTGGTAATCTTTAAAAGCCGGATCCCAGTTTTCGTAATTTCCTTTAATACCGGTTACCCCAAATGGCTCGCCAATAATAAATTTCACATCGGGCAAATTTTGCTTCGTACGGTCGAGTAAAGCACGGTAATCGTCCTGGTATTTTTTAAGCGAGCCGGCATAACCTTTTTTAATAATATGCCAATGGTCGTTCACGCCTATTAATATGCTCAGCACATTAGGTTTCAGGTCGAGGGTATCGGTTTGCCAACGGTCGGCTAACTGGTAAACTTTATCGGCGCTGACACCCCGGTTATAGATCTGCAGCGTTTTGCCAGGGAATTTTTGCAACATTTCGGCCGCCGCCAGGTAAGCATAACCACTACCCAAAGCAGGCGCACTGTTCTGGTTTTTATTTTCCCGTTTCCGGCCGGCATCCGTAATCGAATCACCCTGAAACAACACAATGTCATTTTTAGCTAAGGTTATCTGGCGGCCTTTGCCGGCGGCCAACCCCGCCTCCACTATTTCGGGGATAGCCCAAGTGGCTAATCCACCTATAGTTGCTTTCTTAAGAAAATCTCGACGGCCGGTATTATTTTCTGTTTTCAAATTTTAAAAATGTACAATACGCAAGTGTAAAATAATATTTAAAACAGGGCTTCCCAGGCTGCAATAGCTTTATTTAAACTGCCGGAAACATTTGCTGGTAATGGGCCGAAGGCTCCAGAATGCCGCCGCTGCGCTGGTAAAATTCTTTCGATAACTCGAAAACACCGTTACGGGCCTGCGACCAGGAAGCGCCTGCCGCCGGGTTATATTTAACCATATTGGCCCAGTTGCGGTAGTTCATGTCGCCGTTGGTTTCCATCAGGCCCATGCCTAAACCCGGAAAAGGCGCTATCCGGCCGGCCAGGTTCCGGTGCCAGTCAATCAGAATGGGGTTTACGGTTAAATCGGCGCACAAACAGGGCACGTTACGCTCTTGCGCCAGTTTGGCCAGTTTCATAGATAAGCTCAGCGTTTTGGCAATGCCCTTTAGCACAATGGCCCCGTAGCCTTGTTGTAAACGCCGCATGGCCCCAGCCTCGTCGTGCACACTTTCGTCGCCGGCTACCCGGATGCCCACGTCGCCTACTTCTTCGTCGTTTTGCTCGTTTAGCGGTTCCTCTATCAATAATATCTGGTCGAAAGCGCCTATTTTTTTGGCATGGTCGAGGTAGCGTAAAAGTGTTTCCTTTTTCTCGTACCGGGCGTTCGGATCCAGGGTATAAATCAGCTTGCCGTTCTTTGTATGGTTGGTGCGGGCATTTTTTAAGGTATTATGGATCTGGGTAAGCTTATCCATATCCTTCTGCAGCATTTCGGCTTGCGAGCCCGGCTGACCGGTTTTAATTTTAATTACAAAATAACCTTGCTCCGCCGCTTTCTTTAAATCCGTCATGGGCATACCGTAAGGTACCTGGTACATAATGGCTATTTTGTCGTTGTGGTACGACAGGGCTTTCCGGTAGGGTGCCGGAATAAAGGCATCGAAAGATTTAAAGTTGTTTTCGGCGGCGTACAGCAACCAGGCGGCATTATCTACACTTACCAGCGCATTGTAAATAAAGTTTATATTCAGGTCCGGCTTACCCGTAAGGCGCTTGCCTTCGGAGATAACATCCGGCAATATTTTATCGAATAATTCTACGGGGGTGGTAAACGGCGTTTTCTTTACCAGGTGCAAAGTTTTCTCGGCGAGGGCATACATAATAGCATTTCCCCCCGTTTCGGAGTGAGCCGCAAAAAAATCGGCATCGCTGTACAAAACGCTTTGGGTAGCCAAGCCTATTTTACCTTGATGCTTTTCCGAATCCATCCGGGAAACGGCTTGCCATAATTCGGTAAGAAAGCCGCCTTTAAAGCCAAAGGGGCGGATTAGTTTTTCGCGTTCAAAATTAGAATCGGTACGGGTTACCCGAATGGTTTTTAGTTGTTCTGGCATGGATGGTTCAAATATTTGCGGGAGGCTTACATTACTCAGCGCCGCAAAAGCACCTGCATTTTTTATAAAATTTCTTCTATTCATTTTTACTAATTCGGATTAGGCAAAATCCAGATCGCCTTCTTCGAAGGCTAGGTTGTTTTTCTAAAATAATCGTTCAATGAGCGTATTCGTGGGCATATATTACTGCAGAGCTTTTAGCCTAAATAATTAATATAGGCGGGGCTGCTAAATCTTAATAAATATTTTCTTTTTGTACATCCAGTACAAAATATAAAACTCAATGAGTAATACCAGAGTGCCTTTTACCAGCGAGGCATAAGGCAAACCTAATATTTTATCAAAATCCTGGCCCAGGTGAATATACAGTGAACCCGAGATGAAGGACCCCAGACCATCGGCAATTATATAAGCGGCAATGGAATTCATGCCGATAACCATTAACGGGAATGCCCACCGCCGGTAATTAGCTACATCTATTACGCTGTAAAATAAGGCTAAAAGCAGAAAGCACCAGCCACCGCTAAAAATTGCCCAGGCGGGCGTCCAGATACGCTTTACAATGGGATTGATGCCGGTAAAGTGCAGCAGGACTCCCAACGCCAGTAAAACCAAACCGGTTATGATAAAAAAGCGGATTTTCGCGCGGTCAGTAGTGGCCGCTTTTAAGGCGTTACCAGCCAATAAGCCCAGAATCATGGTGCCCAGCGTGGTAATAAAACTGAGGGTCGAATAGCCGCCACCATTGTGCGTAAAGGTGCTTTCGCGCGGAAAAAGATTCAGGAACCAGCGGTCGAAGGCCCAGGCTAAATTGGTATTTTTATTCCAGTGCGCCGCAAAGCCTTGCAAATTATACTCCCACTCGGGGGTAACACCAGCTAGCGCGTAATTAAAATCCGGCCCAGGTAAGGGATACAGGGCAAAAGCCGCCCAGTAACCCACCAGCAATAATACCAAGGCACCAATTTGTACCCGCTGCGAGTAAAATCCAAGAATAAACAGGAAAACGTAGCCTAAACCAATTTGCGTCAGCGTATCTTCAAAAGTAAAATTAGTTTGGTCTGAGTGCATCGACCGCAGAAAAATACCCAGAAAAATTAATATTAGCGCCCGCACGACAGCGTGCCGCAACAAGGCACCAAAGGCAGCCCCCTTGGCCAGGCGGCTGCCAATAGAAAAAGGCAAAGCTACCCCTACCAAAAAAGAAAAAGATGGCTGAATTAAATCGTGTAATGAGCAGCCAACCCAGGGCACGTGGCTCTGGTGAAAGCTCAGAAACTGCCAGAAACTGCTTTCGGGTAAGGCCCGGGAAACCCGACTGAATGATAGCACCTCGGCCATCATCAGCAGCATCACAAACCCCCGATACGCATCAATAGAGGCAATCCGACGGGTAGCTAACGTTGGGTTTATAATAGGCGCAGAGTTAACTGGAGCGGTGGCAGTTTGCATAAAGTTGTTATCTAGATATTTTAACCTGAGCCGGCACGAATAATTCCGGAACCTGCTAATGCCGAATAATTTAGTTAATCTGAATTAACTTACCAACACCGGATAACCATTTCCCGACGGATTTAGGGTAAATTTTAGCTATCATTTAATACAGCAGCTTTAAACCTTCAGATTCACGGGAGATTTGCCCACACCAAGCGCTTATCATATTGCCTTAAGCGTCCGGAAGTTTTTGCCGGCAGTAATATTTTTATTCCAACTATAACCCGAACGAATATTTATATCGGCGTTTAATGATTTATGTGCTTAAAATATAGAAGGTATGCTAAACTTGCCGTAAAAGCTGAATTTCCTTTTACCTGATTGCAAAAAACCCTTCTACAAGCCCAGAATAACCCATGCACCCGCACCAGCGGGTCTGTTCTGGTATTATTTCCGGGCCGCCGCCTGCCGGGCTTTCTGGTACGCGCTTTCCAGGGTAACCGGTACCCCGCCGTGGCGCTTGCTTTCGTCGGCGGCCTCCATAAACGCAAACATCTCGGTGGTTTCTTCGGCACTAACGGGCGGTTGCCCGGTTTGGAAAAACTTAATAATTTGTATCAGTAAAGGATTGTAGCCACCGTAGGGGCCCAAGGCCAAATTACCTTTCTCGCCGAAAGCCATTCCGCCGTAATCGGGTTTACCCTTACGCAAGCCCCGGAATGTACCAATCCGGCCATCGGCCCAGGTTCCTACTACCACATCGGTATCGGGGGTATGCACCCGCACCACACTTTTGCAACCGGTACCCATAACCGTATAAAGCGTTTCTACCCCGTGGATGCCGTACCAAACCAGATCCGGGTGGGTGCTTTCCAGATGCATCGGACTGAAAGCTTCGGCTCCCAGCACTTTGCCCACTTTACCCTGTACTACTTCCTGGGCGCTGGGCATGTACCGCAAAGACGAAGATGAGAAAACCGGCACTTTGTATCTTTTAGCGGCCTCAAATATGGCCATGGCATCGGCCAAAGAAGCCGCAATAGGTTTATCAATAAAAGTGGGCTTACCGGCTTTAAAAACCTGTAGGGCTTGCTCCAGGTGCAAACGGCCGTCGTTGGTTTCCAGCAGTACCACATCTACCTCGTTCAACAACTTTTTAATGGAATCCACAATTTTAACCCCATATTTCTGCACTTCCTCGATATAGCCGGGTATGCGCTTCACACTCGATTCAATATCGTTGCTGCCTTTGGGATACGCCACCACCACTTTGTAGCCGCCGTATTCCGGAGCAGCCTGCGGATCGTTGAGTACTTTGGTAAACGCCACACTATGTGAGGTATCCAGCCCAATAATACCTACCCGCTTTTTTTCACGGGAAACATTTTGCCCATACAAAGAAAAATTACCTCCGGCAAGCCCTAAAGCCACACCGGCTGTGGCAATATTTCTAATAAAATTTCTTCGGGAAGAATTAGATTCCTGCATTATCGGTGGATTTTAAAAAATTTAGTTGATTTGAACTTACCAATTATTTCGTTTTAGTGGCTTAGGAAGGTACGGCGCCGGACAGTTGCGTTTTTTTGTCGTTGGCCAGGAAAGCTTTTACAAATTCATCGTCGTGGAGATGCGGATAAGCCGCGTATACCCGGTCTATTTCTTCCTTTTGTCCCGGCGAAAGCTCTTCGTTCGGGTTCAGACACCAGCGGCCTTCCAACAGGCCCTGCCGCCGCAATACTTCGTGAATACCCGGAATGCAACCATGAAAATGATGACTCGGGTCGAAAAAGGCCGCATTACTATCGGTTACTTCAATATTCAGACTCAGCAACCGGTCGAAGCAGCCATTACCGCTACTCTTACAAGCTTTCACTTCTTCCAGCAGGGCTACGGCTTTCCGGGTCCAAACGGCCCAATGCCCGAGTAAACCGCCCACAAATTCTTTTTCTACTGGTCTTCCGTCAACAGTAAACCGATAGGTGGTCAGCAAATCGGCCACAATATTATCATCGTTGCCGGTATACAACGCAATTTCGTCGCGCCGACTGGAGAAACAAACGGCCCGTACCACATCCAACGTCTGGTAGCGGTTAAAAGAGGCCACTTTAATCGCCTGCACATTCTGGATTTCGGCAAATGCATGCCAGAAATCGTAACTAAATATCCGACCACCCACCGAAGGCTGCAGGTAAAAACCAAATACCGGTATTACTTTGGCCACAGCCCGTACCCGGTCTAATATTTCTTTTTCGGTCCAGCCCTGCAAACCACCCATGCTCAACAAACCTAAGTGGTATCCGTGTTTCAGGGCTATCCGGGCTTCGTTAACAGCCTGTTCTGTTGGGCCCACCAGACCAGCTACTTTCAGAAAAGGGCGGTCTAAGTTAGCAGAGGCTATTTCTTCGGCGGCCAGTTGCAGCACGGTTTCGTAGAGGTTTACTGCCGGATCACGGATTTCGAACTGGGTGCTGTGTACACCCACGGCTACCCCGCCGGCACCGCTCGCCATATAATAACGGGTCAGGCCGCGTTGCCGGGCTTCATCGAGTTGCCGATCCTGGTTCAGAGCCAAAGGATGCGCCGGAATAACGGTACCCGCGTCTAAAAATGCTTTTAATTTGGGATCTAAGGTTGCTGTGCTCATATCTTAAAACTTGCCGTCTCTTTCCTGAAAGTGGGTAGGTTTATTATGGGTTTTACCGCCGCCTTGCAGCCACGTTACGGTTACATCTATCATTTGCCGCAGCGTTACGCGCGGGTAGCCAAACAAGCGGTGCGCTTCGGAGGCATTGCTCAACAGCGCAGTGGGCTGCACTTCGTTCACAAATATTGGTTCTTTATTCAGCAGCACGCCAAACTGTTCGGCCAGCCATTTAATCGATACGGTTTCGGGACCGGTTACATTTAATATTTTAGCCGGTGTGCTGGTGTGTTTCAGTGCCCGAATAGCTATTTCGTTCGCATCGCCCTGCCAGATAACATTTACGTTACCGGTAGTTAAATCAATAGGCCTTTGTTCGTTTACGGCTTTCGCTACTTCTAATAATATGCCGTACTTAAAATCGATGGCGTAGTTCAGGCGGTACAGCAGGGTCGGAATCTGATATCTATCGGAGAAATATTGAAATACCCGCTCGCGGCCCAGACAGGATTGGCCGTATTCCCCTACCGGTCCGGTCGGATGGTCTTCGGTTAAGCCTCCGGAAGTAACCGGTGCAAAAGGATAAACATTACCGGTAGAAAAAGCCACAATGCGCGAATTTTTATAGCGCTCGGCCACCCGGCCCGGCAAATACGCATTCATCGCCCAGGTAAAAGCCTCTTTGCCCGTGGTACCAAATTTATTGCCTGCCAGATAAACCACATTGGCAGCATCCGGCAAAGCAGCTAAATGATCTTCGTTTAATAAATCAGCCGCGTAAGTTTGGATACCATCGGCTTCCAGTTCGGCTTGCGTTTGAGGGTCCGAAAAACGGGAAACCCCAATAATGCGTTTTTTTATACCGGCCTGATCAACGGCTTGCTTGGCTAACCGGGCCATACTGGGGCCCATCTTACCACCTACTCCCAGCAAAATAATATCGCCTTCAATGTCGTACAGATCAGTAATTAAGGCATCCGAAGGCCGTAATAGTTCTCTTTCTAAAGCTTCTAATTCGCTCATTATATATTTCTATAACAGGATAATATTTATTTCAGAAACAATTCATTCACATTACTTAAAGCCAGACCTATTAATATTAATAAGCCTAAAGCTCCGAATATTTTAACTGCCAGGGAATTTTTCAGCGATCCCATAATTTTACCATCGTTGGCCACGGCAAACATGGCAATGCCAATAAACGGCACCAGGAAAATAGTAACGCTTTGGGCAAAGACAATTAGTTCGAGGGGCAGTTTACCAAACTGAATAGCTATTGCAGCGCCCACCACCATTACCAGGGCAATGAGTAACCGAACCACTTTGGAATTTAAACTGCTGCCGTAACCCAAAGCATCGCCCAGCAACGTACCGCCTACGGAGGCATTACCCACCAATGAAGAGAAGGAAGCGCCGAACAAACCCGTTAAAAACAACGTGGAGGCATAATGGCCAAATAGCGGCTCCAGCGCCTTGGCCATTTCGGAAGCGCTACTCACTTTAATGCCCTGCGGATTTAAAACCGCCGCCGCACAGATTAATACAATCGCACTCATTACCCCCAGAATAATAATACCGGTAATGCTATCGCTACGGCTGCCGACGGCCTGCGGGTTATTCTTCTTTCTTTCCTGCACCAGATAAGATTGGTAAAAAGCACCCACAATAGAAAAACAGGAAGCCGTGAAAGCAATAACCAGCCCCAGTGAGCCAGTCGGAACGGAGGGAACAAATCCGGCGGCAATACCTGCTACATCGGGTTTAGCCAGAAACAGCGTGGTAACGAATGCAAACAGCATCAGCCCTACTAAAAATATCATAAGCTTTTCGAGCACTTTGTAAAAAGCCCGGAAGAAAAGCAGCGCGATGCCCACCACATTAAATACAATTACCCAAAGAACCGGTGAGGTACCATTGGCTTCGGCAATGGCAATGCCAACGCCGATAGAATTACCCGCCTGGAAAGAGGTTGTTACAAAAAATACCCCAAGCCCAATGGCTATAGCCGCCCCTTTACCCCATTTCTGCCGGATAGCACTCAGCAGCGACTGGTTGGTCGCCTCGCCGATGCGGGCACTCATTACAGTAAAAATGGTCATGAAGAATATGGCTACCGCCACAATCCACAACAAAGCATAGCCGTATTCAGCGCCCAGTTTAGAAGTAATGGTCATTTTGCTGGGGCCAAATACCAGCGCCGCTGTAATTATGCCCGGCCCTAAGGAGCGTAGCCATCGCATGACCGAAGGGAAAAATCCCCCGGCCTGGTAATCTACAGCGGCCGCCGGTTTAACACCTGTTTGTGCCTCTTGAGTTTTTGTGTTCATGCTATATTACTAGTCTTTTTGTTTTGTACTTGCCCCAACTATTGCTTTTGCCCAAGTAAAGCATTCATTGACAGCCTAAATAACTATTATTTACCTTTTTAACGTATAGACCTATTCCCAAGCTATTAATATATTTTTTTGTCAATACCATCATTTTGAGCCAATATCTCCGGTGCTGACTAATTAGTTTGCCGCTGCTGAATTGGGAAAGAGGCGTTCAATATCAGACTCTATCTTCCTATATAAATAGAGTTTTATTTATGCGTACGGGTACGTACACGTATTTTGTCAACTTAATTGCTCATAAACCTAAACTTTAGAGAGATTCTGATTTTAAACCCTAAGTGACTCAGGAAGATAGATTCTAATTTTTAACTGCCTCTATTCCGGACGAAGAAGGCTACAAAATAGGCTGCTTTACTTTATCGAAACTCTAGTACCACATGCCATAAGCTTTTTCAACCTTCTTGCAGCCTTAAATTACAATTAAAAATTAAGGAAAAAAATATTCGTTTATTTTTTTCAGCGACCTAAAGTAAAAATAAGGTTCGTACACGCAGAACAGCGAAAAGTCGGATTACCAGAACTACCATAATCTTCCCGAGAGAAAACATCCGAATTAACACCATCATAAATAATAAAAAGGTTACTTTTTTATTATATAAAAGCCGACCAATGCCTAGTTAATTATAGAAATGCTTTAATATTGCAAAATAAGCTCATTAACTAGCAGGCATTATTTTTTACTAGCCCCTCTGGCCTTCGTAACTTCTACAGTAGCAATACCACTGGCCTTATCTCCAAACTGGTACCGGACATACGTAAGTACATCGGCAATTTCTTTATCGCTCAGAAAAGCGAAGGCCGGCATTTGCTGGTTGTACTCCACGCCTTTTACTTTTACCGGACCGGAAAGCCCATTTAGCATAATCTTTATCAAGGCATTTTTATCGCCAACTTGCTCCGCGCCTTGCAAAGGCGGAAACGTTTCGGCTACCCCTAGGCCATCGCTTTTATGGCAGGAAACACAATATTGGTCGTACACTATCTTACCGGGTATCACCAGGTCGGGCAAAGCCAACGGGGCTGCCGAAGCAGTGGCCTGCGTTGCCGGGGCGGTAATCTGGGTTGGCGCTTTGGTAATGGTTTCTCCTTTTTTTATCCGGTACAAGCGGATTATGCGGTCGTCGGTAGGCTTGGGAAAACCTTCGGCGGGGTTCCAGTCTTTGTTACTCGTAGACACGTAAATATCGCCGGCCGGCGACACCACTACATCGCGCAAGCGGCCATAAGCTTTATCTAAATATATTTCTTCTTTTACTACCGCCGTACCGCCGCTGTTTAATTTAAGTACCCGGAGCGTTTGGGTTTTGAGTGTAGTAAGCAGAATTGCATTCCGCCACTCGGGTATGGCAGCACCATTGTAAAATTCTATGCCGGCGGGAGCAATTACCGGAGTCCAGGCAATTAAGGGTTCCGTTACCTGGGTAGTGGCGCAAAAGTTTTTTTCTTCCGGTCGATCGCAGTATCCCTCTACGGTAGGCCAACCGTAATTATTGCTTTTGCCAATCAGGTTAAGTTCATCGTTACTGGCATCACCGTGTTCGGAGCTGTACAGGTTACCGTTTGGTCCCCAAACCAGCCCCTGTGCATTCCGGTGTCCCCACGACCATACCCGGCTACCGGGGATTGGATTATCGGCGGGTACCGATCCATCCAGGTTCATTCTTAATATTTTGCCGTTAATGGAGTTTTTATCCTGCGCATTTTTTCCAACGTTCAAATCACCGGTAGTCATCATGAGTTTGCCATCAGGCGAAATTACTACCCGCGAACCATTATGGCCGTTTGCTCCCGGAATATCATCCAGCAATATAACCGGACTGGTTAAGGTATCGCGCTGGTACGTATACCGCACCACCCGCGACCGTACGGCCTCTCCCTGCAGGTAAGTATAATCCAGAAATACATAAGGTGATTTTTTAAAATCAGGATGCAGCGCCATGCCTAATAAGCCCATAGAGCGGCGGCGGTATACATCCGGAATTTTAAGCAATATTTTCCGCTGGCCGGTGGCTGGGTTTAATTTACTCACGGTGCCGCCCTGTTCCGTAAACCATATATTGTTATCAGGCCCCCAAACCATTTCCCAGGGCACATCCAAGCCCGATGCCACTGTTCCTACACCTATTTGGGTAGAATCCAGGGTAATTAAAGTTTCTACGGGGGTGGAAAACGCAACCTCTTGAGTATGGTTAATACTACCTGCACCAAACTTGTTCTGACAGCCCAGGAGTGGTAAAAACAGAGCAGCAACGTGCTAAAAGAAGAAAATTTCATGTAGTTTTAAATCAAAATACCGGCCTTAGAAGGGCAATAACAGGGACAAGGCGGCTACTTCTATAAACTTTCTTTTTGCGGGAACCAGTTATTTAGTTTTTTATTCATTTCTAACTCAAAAACGTACATCCAGTCGCTGTTATTGGTGCCGTTGGCTAAATGATGGTGTCCGTTCTGGTCGAGTTGGTAACCGGCCGGATTTTGCAGGAACCGGGTTTCCGAAAACACTTCTTCGTACTGCTTCCGGAGGTTCGGGAAATTATTGACGTATTGCTGGATTTGCTGCGCAGCCGCCTTCTTTGCACCAGCCGCTTTGGTTTTGTCGTACTCGTCCAGCAGCAATAATAATTTTGCGGGGTAAATCTGCAGTTCGTTCATCTGGTTAAACAGTTCCAGGTTATAATGGTTGCGTACGGCAGCCGTTTTGGCTCTGGCAATGGTTTCCTTAATCTGGTTATAACGCTGCACTTCGGTGTGTGCTTTTTTAATTTTATCCTGGTACTGCTTTCGCCAGGCCCCGCTCTTTTTAGCCCCGGGTAACTCTATGAGGTCAATTTTTCCGGGATAATTATTCCGGTGACCTTTATCAATTAAACCCTTTTCCCAGAATACCAGGGCTTGCTCCAGGTTGTTCTGAAACTCAAAGGAGGTCTCCGCTAAAGCCGGACCATAAAACCGGTGGCGGTACAGGGCATTCACCGCGTCGGCAGCCAAGTCTTCGTGGTTCCAGCTAAACAGGGCAAAGTTGTAAAGCCCGCGCCAAACGGTTTCGTGGTGCGGCGAGCAATCGTCCCACACGGTGCACAAAATACCATCCATTTTCTTTTCGGCGGCGATGCGGTTAAAATCTTTTATAGATTTAAAGTTAGAATTTTCACGGGGCATCAGGGGCCACATGGTTTGGGCCGCAGTGGCCGCCATAACTTTTAAATTATTGGCCTTGTACCAATCAATGGCTTTTTTATTGCCGTAAATATCGGGTGTATCGTAGTTCCAGCGCATGTAAACGCAATCTTTCGGGAATAAAGGCAAATTCTGAACCAGTTGCGGCTCGTTAGCCTGCCAGATGCTATCTATCCGCTGTTTTGGCATCCGGTCATCATAAGTAGTTTCATAAACACCGGCTAATTTAAAAAGCATATCGTCCCAGAAGATGGGAATGCGGTTGTGCTGGCGGGCATACTCGCATACTTTACTCAACCAGTACATTTGCAACTCCAGCGGCTTTTTACCGGATTTTTTAGCCAGTTCCGACATGCCCAGTTTTCCTACTTCGTCGCCGCCAATGTGCAAATATTTACCGCTGGGGGTAGCCGCCAGGGCATCGTCGTAAAGCGAGAATTGTACCTCGTAAGTTTTGGGATGAAGCGGGTCGAAAGCCCAATCGGAAGCAGGATCGTCGCGTAAAGGCTTGTACTGCTCGTGCTTTAAAATAAAAGAAGCATGGCCCAAACCCTGTACCAGGGGGCTTATTTCAATATTCCGTTCCTGGGCGTAGCGGCTAATGGCGGCAAATTCATCTACCGAAATGGCGTGGCTGGCCCCCACTACCGGCGCTCCCCGATACCGCAGTTTGTCTTCAAACTCTACAATAATGGCATTTACTTTTACCTGGGCCAATCGATCGATCATATCGTAGTAATAATGCCCGGTATCTAAATGGTGTTTTAAATCCAGGTGTACGGAGCGGTAAGCTACTTCGGGGAAATCGGTAATTTTAACAGCAGGCAGTTCTATGTTTTGGTCGCGGGCATCTTCCAGGAGCTGGTTCAGCGTCTGGCAACCGTAAAATAAGCCGGCCTGGTCGCGGGCCGAAATAGCTATTCCATTATTAGTTACCTGCAGCAAATACCCTTCGGGTGAGGTGGGTACCTGATTCTCCTGGGTAATGTTTAAGATTATTACGCCTTTTCCGGCGCTGGCTACCAGCGGCAAATTTTTAAGCAACCCGTATAAAACCGGTCTGGTCGCAGTTCCTTGCAGGTGAATAGCTTTCAGGTTGCTATAGGGCATTCCGCCACCCGAAAGCAATTCTACTTTTTGAGGTTGGGGCAATAATTTAAAATTGGCCGAAAAATCGGCCGGTAAGGGATCGGCCGCCAGGGCCTTTATCAGAATCAAACAAATTAAAACCTGGCAGTATATAAATTTCATTGGTCTTGAATTAAGCTACTAAAATGGGTTAATGCGCAGGCTGAATAAATCCTTTTTTATGATTAATCCGGGAGATATTATAGGCAAACTTCACAGGATTTTTACAGGTTTTATTAGTGCATTACCAAACTTAATCATTTCTATTTATAACGCAAACAGATAATTTAAAAAAATGTGCTCGTACACATGAATAAATATTTAAATTGTTTTCGACCACATTCTGGCCTGCTTAAAATATTTATTCTCGCTGCATTTCGGCCGTAAATGACTATTGCAGCGTTTGTTAGTCTTTCGGGAAAGATTAAGTTAAAACACCGGTACAAATTAATACCGGAAGAACAGGTATTTAACCAGCAACTTATTTTGGAATAATCGCCTGCCGGTTAAAGCTGGTGAATAAAGGTAAATAAAAATTATATATTGCGATAATGGCGAACTTACCGTAATAAAGTAGTTCTTAGAAGAAGTAAACAAAGTAAGTTGTGAAAAATAAGATAGTCAGGATAAAGGATATTGCCGAAAAAGCAGAAGTTTCGAAGGGAACCGTAGACCGCGTATTGCACAACCGCGGCCGGGTCTCGGAAGAAGCCCGCGAGAAAGTACTCCGGATTATTCAGGAAATGAATTACGAGCCCAACCTGATTGCCCGTACCCTGAAAAGCAACAAAGTGTACCATATGGCGGCTATAATTCCAGATCCGTTGATAGATCCTTATTGGGAAGCGCCTAAATCCGGGTTAGAGAAAGCAGAAAAGGAATTGCGCCACTACGGCATTTCGGTTACGTCGTTTATTTTTAACCCCTATAACGTAGATTCTTTTCTTAAAAAGGCCAAAGAAGCCACACAGTCGGAACCGGACGGTATTTTGCTGGCGCCGGTTTTTTACCGCGAGGTTTTATCGTTTTTTGCCCAGTGGGACCTTAGAAGAATTCCTTACGTATTATTTAACACCCAAATTCCGGATGCTACGCCTTTGAGCTATATTGGCCAGGATTCGTACCAGAGTGGCTTTTTGGTGGCCAAGCTGCTTACTTTTGGCTTACCCGAACCCGGTACTTTTTTGGTGGCCCACGTCTACGAAGATATTCCCAACTCGGCCCACCTGATGAAGAAAGAAGAAGGCTTTCGCCATTATTTCGTGGAGAAAAAACTTACCGACAAGTACCAGGTGGTACGGCTGGAACTAGGCAACCCCGACAGCGGTCTGTTTACGGAGCAGCTAAACAAAGTCCGGCGGCAATATCCCGACCTCAAAGGGATATTTGTAACCAACTCCAAAGCTTACGAGATTGCTTTTTACCTCGAAAAACACCGGACAACCGATATCAAATTGATTGGTTATGATTTATTGCCCAAGAACCTGTATTACCTCGAAACTGGTATTATTAACTTTTTGATAAACCAAAACCCCAAAGGTCAGGGGTACTGGGGTATTCAGCAACTAACTGATTTTTTAGTATTCAAAAAAGAAATACAGCCGATTAAATATTTACCCTTAGATATTATTACCCAGGAAAACCTGAGTTACTACATAGATAATGAGGGGTAAACAAGTGATAGTATAGGTGGCTTTGATAAATCTACCGGCTTAAATTATGGTGACAGCAACAGAACTTTTGTTGTGTTTAAACCAGGAGCGCTCTTTTATTACGGCCGGGTTTGTAGCAGGTAACTCATCAGTTAGTACCAAATAAGAACGACAATACACACCTTTTGCAAGAACCCTCGCTCTTATACAGGCCTTAAGCATTTCTTAAGCCGATGTTTTTAATATTTAATGGTGCACTATTTTTAATCGTTCCTGCCAGCAATGTTGCCATAACCCTGTATTTTGTACCGGATTGCCGAAGCCCAATTTTCTATAATGGTTAAGTTCGCTTTCGGTCCTTTCTCAAGGCTGCCAAGAGTTCCATTTAGTCTTCTGTATTAATGGCTCCCGCGCCAACTAGCGCGTACCATTAATTCCGCTTCCGCAACACCCGAATATTTACCAGATCAGGCCTTTCCAACAATAAATTAAGACCCTAGTAAATTATCTGTACCTGGTTAAAAATTCAAGTATCGTTGGATTTGGATTAGTTGGTTAACTGTACAAAAATCAGTAATTACTCTGGCACGCGAGAAAATCGCCTTAGCACTAAAAGAGCCAGGATAATTAACCTTAAACAGTTGTACCTACAATTGTTTTAATATTTACATATATTAATATACTGCAAATAGCTTTATGGTTATTAAAATTTATTAGAAAAATATTTCTCGTCGAGGCTATTTTATATCGCTATTTTAATCTCTGCATTGTCCTAAAAATAACAATATCTTTTATTTGTTACCTTTAATCTCCTACGCTACTAATCATTTACTATTCTTATAGTTAGCCAGATAACAAGCTAAAGTCCTTACAAAGGAAAACTTAAAAATATCCATCACCTTCTTTTTAAACCAGATTTTTCTTATAAAAAATAATGAAAATCATAGCTGATTCTTAACAACCTTCTTCTAAAAGGTGCGTTACCCGCTAAAACATCAACTACGTCCACTATAGACCACTTTACCCCGAATATCAGCTAAACAAGAATCCTAATTTCAGTACGCTTAAACTCCCCTATTATGAAAGAAAATTTTACCCATCTCATTCCCGATCCTAGTAAGCTTCGATCGCAAACTCTTTTAAAAATAACCTTACTTTTTTTTCTGCTCTTCGTTTATAATGCTGTTTCGGCGCAAGCGCCAACTATTACTTCTATAAACCCTGGCTGTGTTGCAGTACAACAAGGTTTTGAACTAACTATAAACGGCTCTGGTTTTGATACCCGCACAGATCAAAATGGAGCTACGGTAGTAATTACCGGCAATGCCTTTGCAGGTGAGGTTGTATTTACGCCTAAATCAAGAAGCGCCAATCAGGTAAAAGTAGATATTGCGGGAACTAATACAGTTTTAGCGACTGCCGGTTCTTTAATAGTTGTTGTAAGGCAAAATGGTACCGATGTTTCCAACCCAATGCAAATGTCGGTTTATCCTACCAATACAACCATAACCGGTCCGGCCAGTGTTTGTGTTAGTGCCACGGCTAATACGGCTAATTACAGGGTTCCAGCCCTGGGTGGTTCAACTACCTACGCCTGGCGTATTTTATCTGGGTCTGCTACCATAACATCCGGTGGAACTACCCCCGAAGCGATAGTGAATTTTAGCAGTACTTCCGGTACCGTTAGAATTGAGGTTACCGTTAATCCTAACTGTAACGGAGCACCTGTATTAACTACTACCCATAATGTAACCGTAAATGCTGCACCCACGGTTACCCTGGCTCCTTTCAATAATATTTGTACCAATGCAGGTGTTCTTACTCTAACTGGAGGTTCTCCGGCTGGCGGTATTTATACCGTTAATGGTATAATAGCCACCCGAACCGATAGTGAGGGGAATACAATTAGTTCCTTCGACCCGGCTGCCGCCGGCGTGGGTACCCATACCATTACTTACACTGTTACCCAGAATGGCTGTAGCAGTACGGCCAGACAAACCATAACCGTTTCTCAGGCACCTACTGTAAGCCTGGCCCCGTTCTCAGATGTATGCTCCAATGCCCCTGTTTTTACCCTTACCGGGGGCTCTCCGGCCAATGGGACTTATGCAATTAATGGCATACCAGCCACCACCTTTGATCCTGCTGTGGTAGGTGCAGGCACACATACTATTACTTACACCTTTACGCAAAATGGCTGTAGCAGTACCGCTGCCCAAACTATTACCGTTTCTCAGGCACCTTCTGTAAGCCTGAATCCGTTCTTAGATGTATGTTCCAATGCCGGTGTTATTACCCTATCCGGCGGATTACCCGCTGGCGGCACATTTACGGTAAATGGGGTGGCTGCCACCTCTTTCGACCCGGCTGCGGCCGGCGTGGGCACCCATACCATTACTTACACTGTCACCCAGAATGGCTGTAGCAGTACGGCCAGACAAACCATTACAGTTTTACAAACCCCTACTGTTAGTTTAGCTCCTTTTGCTAATGTTTGTTCCAGTGCCCCTGCTTTTGCTCTTACCGGCGGATTGCCCGCTGGCGGCACATTTACGGTAAATGGGGTGGCTGCCACCTCTTTCGACCCGGCTGCGGCCGGCGTGGGCACCCATACCATTACCTATTCCGCTACCCAAAACGGCTGTACCAGCAGTATTACCCAAACTATTACGGTTTCACAAACGCCTACTGCCACTATTAACGTACCGACAACCGGTACGCGGGCCTGCCCCGGCGGCACGGTTACTTTAAATGCATCACCTACTAGTGGTGCCAACTACCAATGGTTCCGAAACAATCAACTTATTGCAGGTGCTACCGGTGCTACTTTCGTTGCCGGACAGACTGGCAATTATACGGTACAAGTAACCAATGATGGTTGTGCTGTTACTTCAACTGCGGTGGCAGTAACTATTTTAGATCGGGCTTCTATTATTGCGGAGGGGGCCAGAATTCAGCTTTGCAGTTCTCAAAGTACTATACTACATGCTATTTCTGGTTATTTTGGTTACAGATGGTTTAAAGATGGCCAACCGCTTTCTAACACAACAAGCTCGCTGGTTGTAACCGAAACCGGTGCTTATACGGTGGAGGTCCAGACAACTTTGACGGATTGCCCATTTGTGGTTTCTACTCCTACTCAGGTAGATGTGGCCGCTCCAATTTCTAACAATACCATCAGTACTCCCAGCCAGGCTATTTGCGCAGGAAGCACACTCACCATCGTGGCTCCTGAGGCAACCGGCGGCAACAATACGTTTACCTATCAGTGGCAAAGCAGCAACACCGGAGACCCAAATACTTTTTCAGATATAAAAACAAATGGTAACAACCCGGATTATAATTTTACATCCGGCACCTTTACCGGTACCCGGTATTTCCGCCGGGTAGTTATTTCCGGTGCTTGTTCAGATATAAGTGGGGGAATAGCTATCACCGTGAATCCGGTAATTACGGGCAATACGCTTAAAAACACCAGCAACCAGAACGTATGCGCAGGTAGTTCGGTAACCCTGGAAGGGCTTAGCCCAGAGGGCGGCGCTGGTCCGAACTCATATAAGTACCAATGGCAAAGCAGTAACGATAATGTAACTTTTGCCGATATTCAGAATGCTACCACCCCGGACTATGTTTTTAATGCTGGCACCTCAACCGGCACTCAATACTTCCGTCGCGTAGTTACTTCTGGTGGGTGCACCAGTACCAGTGCTGTAGTAAGCGTAACTGTAAATCCGGCAATTACAGACAATACTATAACGGCAAATAATACTTCTACCTGTTCAGGTGGCGCCATTACCATCACAGGGTCAGTGCCAACTGGGGGTACCGGGAGCTTCACGTACCAATGGCAAGTGAGCACTGATAAAACAAACTTCACCAATATTCAGGGCGCCACTACGCAGGACTATACCTTCAATTTAAGCACCTCCGGCACCCAACATTTCCGGCGAATAGTTACTTCTGGCTCTATTAATACCGGCTGTTCCAGCCCGAGCAATGTAGTATCTTTAACCGTAAACCCGGTAATTACTAATAATACAATTACTACGCCTGACCGCTCCCTGTGCACTGGTACCGCCCTTATTATTCGGGCATCTACACCAGGAGGAGGAGCCGGTAGTGGCACTTATTTGTATAAATGGCAAAGCAGCGACGACAATGTTAACTTTGTTGATGTTAATGCTACCTTCAGCGCAAGTAATAAGGATTATCTTTATTTCGCAGGCGAAACACCGAATACAAAATACTTCCGGCGGATCGCAAGCTCGGGCAGCTGTACTAATACGAGTCCCTCCAGAAAAATAGATGTGGTGCAAACCACCACTTATACCATAATATTAACTGTAGCTCCGGAAGATTTCCCGGTATGTAACCTAGCCCGCTATACGGCCCGTGTAATTCAAGATATTGAGGAGGTAATCTACCCCGAAGAACCCCAATACGAGCAAGTTACTTGGACTGGCGGACAGGATGTAACCAGCCAATTTACCCTGGAGTGGTACAAGAACGACACCGAACGCTTAACCGTTACCGGAAACCAGGTTAGTTTGCCCGGACCACAATCGCGAGATTATTATACCGTACGGGCCAGACCTAATTTTAGTGGTTCCCAATGTGTTTTATACAACAATCTGCCCGATGTTATTCCTGATGACCGGGGAGATAATGAATTATTTTCTAACCGAATATACCGGGGGGCTCCGTTTGGCTATGCGGTAAATATTGCGACTAACGCTCAGCCTTCTAATACGGTTTGCGCGGGTACAACTGTTACCTTCACGGCTACACCTAGCAGCGCCAACTTTGTTAACCCAAAATATCAGTGGCAGGTAAACGGACAGAATATTCAAGGCCAAACGGCCAGCACCTTTACCAGTTCTACCCTTTCGAGCGGCGATATAGTAACTGTTACGTTTACGTCGGATGAGAACCGGTGCGACCCTATTACTTCTAATCCAATTACCCTGCTGGTGGCATCGCCTCAGGTACTGGCCGGCGGCGGCAGTTATTGCGTTTCTGATCCGTTAGGGGGAGTAACCATACAGATGGCCGGTTCGCAAACAGGCATTCTTTACCAGTTAATGCTGGGCAGTACAACGGTATTTTTGCCAGTGCCTGGTAATGGCGGCCCTATTTCTTTCGGCTACCACAAATATGCACCGGGTACATACTCCGTTCAGGCCATCATTCCATCCGCTAATGGCAACGCCGCTGTAAACTGTAGCGCGTTCGGTTCAGTTGAGGTTACGCATACCCCTGCCTTAACACACACGGTAACCATTACACCGCCCACTGAATTAGTTGTTGGGCAGCCGGCTACTTTTATAGCAAATTCTTCTATCGCAAGCTATAATCCTACCTACAAGTGGTACGTCTTTGATTTTACGAACCCCAACGCGGGCTTTGTACTGCAACCAGGTGCCAACACTAACACCTTTGTACTACAATCTGTACCGGAAGGAGATATAGAAATACGGGTAGACGTACAAGCGCCAACTGGCATTTGCGTGGATGATGCAGATGGCCTTGTGAGTGATGTAACCGGGCAAATCGGGCCACTGCCGGTAGAGTTGCTGTACCTGAAAGCGACGAAGCAAGATAACAACGTAGTAGAAGTGGAATGGGCAACGGCCATGGAGCAGAACAGCGAAGGCTTTGAAGTACAGGTATCGCAAGATGCGCAGAACTACCGCACCCTGGCTTTTGTAAACTCTAAAGCGAGTGGCAATACCAACCAGAAACAGGTTTACACCTTCCACGACAAAGAGAATGGCAAGTACGGCACCCGCTACTACCGCTTAATGCAGCGCGACATGAACGGTGACGCGGAATATTTTGGTCCGAAAGCGGTACAAATTGGCGAAGCTGCCGAAAACCTGAGCGTTTATCCCAACCCATTCGAGAATGAAATAAACCTGGAACTGAATGCCGAAGAAGCTGGTACCATGCACGTAATTGTTACCAACGCCATTGGTGCCAAAGTACTGGAACGCACGTTTAACATTCAGAAGGGCAGCAACAAACAAAGCTTGCGGTTTAAGGATGGTTTACCGCTGGGCATGTACAATATTACTACCCGCCTGAACGGCAAAACCCGCCACCTTAAACTGATGAAAAGGTAAGCCTTATCAGGCTTGAAATAAAAAGGGCAGGTATCTTACCTGCCCTTTTTTATTTCCGGTTTATGCCCAGTACACTAACCTCCCAAATCCCAACAGGCTCAGCAAACCGGACTACACTCGACAAATATTCAAAATTTAAATATTCATTAATCTTAAACCAGAACTTTGGGAAATGTAAATATCCGGATTAAAATATTTGTTAAACTTACCGGAAAGTTTAATTTTACTATATGATAGAACAGGCCGCTCAAAGACCCGTGGATGCGTATTTTGAGAAGTACGCCGAAAGCCACCAGAACCCTAAGAATAAACTTATTCACTGGATTTGTGTGCCCCTGATTGTCTTTAGCCTACTGGGCTTGGTTTGGGCTATTCCGTTCCCGCATCTGTCTTTTCTGGGCGAATATACCCGCTACCTCAACTGGGCTACTTTTCTGATTCTGTTTTCAATCTTCTATTATTTCCGCCTTTCGCCGCCGTTGGCTATTGCCATGCTATTTATTATTTCGGTTTTTGGAGCGACCATTGTTACCCTCGAAATATTACATCGGAAGGAAGGCTGGCCCGACATGTGGCAGATATGCTTGTTTATATTCTTTATCTCCTGGGTCGGTCAGTTTATCGGGCACAAAATAGAAGGCAAAAAACCTTCTTTTCTCGATGATTTAAAGTTTCTCCTGATTGGCCCCATCTGGTTGCTGCATTTCATCTTCAGAAAGCTAGGTATTCCTTACTAACCTGCTGTATCAGCCCGAAATCACCAAAAAGCCCGGTGAATTTTATAAATATTGCCACTGGATTTGATTGAGAAATAAACTTCTTTTCACAGAACTTCCGGCCAAATATTAAGTTCTGGGCTTGGCCCGTTCGTACTGCACCGGCCAGGTAACCGGTTGCCTCAACTCGGTTGCGGCTGTTAAACCAAAATACGGGTCCCGTAAAAATTCACGGGCAATAAAAACCATATCGGCCTGCCCGGTCCGGATAATGTGGTCGGCTTGGTGCGCCGAAGTAATAAGGCCAACGGCACCGGTTAAAATACGGGCGCCCTCGCGGATGGCCTGAGCAAAAGGCGTTTGGTAGCCGGGGCCGGGCGTAATTTGCTGCACGCTTACGTTGCCGCCCGAGGAACAATCAATTAAATCTACGGCCAATGCTTTTAAGTGACGGGCCAAATCCACGCTTTGGGGTACCGTCCAGGAATTTTCTACATCGGTTACCCAGTCGGTGGCAGAAACGCGTACGATTAACGGCAAATCGGCTGGCCAAACGGTTTTTACGGTTTGTACAACTTCCAGCAAAAGCCGGATACGGTTCTCGAAAGAGCCGCCGTAATTATCGGTGCGGTGGTTGGTGAGCGGCGACAGAAATTCGTGCAATAAATATCCGTGGGCGGCGTGAATTTCAATTACTTTAAATCCGGCAGCTAAGGCCCGCTGAGCGGCATCCCGAAAATCCGAAATTACTTTTTCGATACCGGCAAGTGTTAAAGCTACCGGGGGCGGTATATCGGCAGCTAAAGGTACCGGGCTGGGCGCATAAACTTCCTCCCAGCCGCGCTCCTCCGGACTTAAATGCTTGTTACCCAACCACGGCGCGCTTTTACTGGCTTTGCGGCCCGCATGTGCCAACTGAATACCGGCCACAGCCTGGTGCTGGTGAATAAAATCGACGATGCGTTTCAGAAACGGAATGTGTTCGTCTTTCCAGATTCCCAAGTCATCGGGGGTAATGCGGCCTTCCGGCGAAACGGCCGTTGCTTCGGTAAAAACCAACCCGGCACCGCCTACTGCCCGGCTACCCAAATGCACCAGGTGCCAATCGTTGGCAAAACCATCGGTGCTGGAGTACTGGCACATGGGCGAAACCGCTATCCGGTTTTTTAACGAAATAGATTTTATAGTTAGAGGAGAAAATAAACCGTCCATAAGCAAATTAACTTTATTCAAAATAATGTCCCTTTTAGCCGCTTTCGGCAATTAAGGTTACAGCCAAGCAACAGAATTATATCAGTCCTGTAATTTTAACCGCAAAAAGCTTAAACCAGGAAGAGCAGGATCTGGATTTTTTATGATTGCAGCATCTATAATGCCCACCGCCCGATCGGATACCTCCTGTAAAAGCATTAAACAAGACCTTTGCTTTAACTACATATAAGCTGTTTTTAATTTAATACCGTTTAATACTAAACCTTAGACTTGTAAATATATCGTCTTTAGTTTAAGCAGCATTCTATTAAAGTAATTTACTTCCGGCACCGTACCACGCTTTATAATGCGTTTAGCTTAATTATACTGCCGGTATTTGTTAAAAATTTAACCTATTTTCTGTATGGCAAATTTTATTTTACCTTCTTCGCTATCTATCCGGCAGGTGACTTTACGAACCCGCCGCCTGACCGACCTGCATACTTTTTACACCACCATACTCGGCCTGCAGGAAATTAGTTATAATGGAGCGGAAGCCCGGCTATCGGCCAGCGGTCAGGAACCAGCCCAACTTATTTTAAGCCAAAACGAAACAGCCCCTTTACACAACCGCCGGCAACCAGGCTTGTACCACGTGGCCTGGCTGGTACCCAACCGCCTGGAACTGGCCCGGGCTTTAAGGCATTTTATTCAAACCAAATGGCCGCTTTCGGGCTTCGGCGACCACTTGGTAAGCGAGGCCATCTATTTTTCCGACCCCGACGGCAACGGCATTGAAGTATACGCGGACCGCCCCCGCGAAACCTGGCCCATTGTAAACGGGCAGGTACAAATGGATACTTCACCAGTAGACGTTCCCGACTTGCTCGCCCAATTACCGGACAACTCGCCCGAATGGCAAGGATTACACCGTAATACCCTCATCGGCCATATTCATTTACAGGTATCGTCGCTGGCGCAGGCCCGCCGCTTTTATGCTGATACGCTTGGGTTTAACGTAATGCAGGAAAATTACCCGGGTGCGCTGTTTGTAGCCGCAGGCGGTTATCACCACCACATTGGCCTGAACACCTGGCACAGCCAAAACGCTGCTCCCGGCCCCGAAGAACAAACCGGCTTAGTAAGTTTCACGATAAACATACCGGATACCCAGATTTTTGCCGCCTTAAAAAACAGCTTAATTAATACACCCTACCCAATTACAGCCGAAAAACCGGGGAGCTTTATGCTTGAAAGCCCGGATAAGTTAGCTATCCGGATAGAAGGAGATGGCCAGGCACAGGAAAATATTTAAACAAAAAAACCCCGGCGTTAAAGCCAGGGTTTTAAATATATTTAAATTGATTATTTTATTTAGCTAAAGCAGCATTGGCATCTAAGCGGCCACCCGTAACCGTTTTACTACTTAAAGACGATGTAGGCACAGCAGTACTGAGGATGGCATTTCTGATTTGCGCTACAGAGGCGCCGGGTTTTAAGGAAGCATACAAAGCAACGGCGCCGGTAACGTGCGGGGTAGCCATAGAAGTACCATCATAAGCACTATAACTATTATAAGCGGTGGTAGACCATATGGCCACGCCTGGCGCACCCAAATCAACGGATTTGGTGCCGTATTGTGAGAAACTGGCTAACGAACCGTTTTTGTCAATTGCGGCCACCGCAATTACATTTGGCAATTCGTAATTAGATGGATAACTGGCAGTAGCATCGTTATTGGTTCCGGCGTTGCCGGCAGCGGCAATAAACATGATACCGGCATCATTAGCCCGTTTAATGGCATCGTAAAGCGCCTGCGAATAGCCCCCGCCACCCCAGGAGTTGTTCGTTGCCACAATGTTTAACCCGTGTTTTACCTTTAAGTTTGTAAAATAATCTACGGCTTTAACGGCATTTGCCGTATTACCGCCTCGCCGGCCTAAAAACTTACCCGAAATAAGAGTAACATTCCAGTTAACCCCAACTACGCCGGTACTATTATTAGCTTTGGCACCGATGGTTCCGGCTACGTGCGTACCGTGGTCGTCTAAAGAACCTTTGGTGCCACCATCATAAATAGAGTTATCATTACCATCAAAATCCCAGCCATTCACATCATCTACATAGCCGTTACCATCATTATCAATGCCATCGACTTTATCATAAGTGTTGGTCCACACCTGACCGGCCAAATCAGGATGGTTTAATTGAATACCTTCATCAATAATACCCACGTAAACAGAAGCAGCCCCGGTAGTTCCGGCAGCCCAGGCCGCCTCGGCATTACTGCCATTGCCGCCTTTCATGCCCCAAAGCGAACCATTGGTAAGATAAGGGTCGGAAGCAGTTGCTGCGTGCTGGTAAATGTAGTTAGGCTCAGCGAATTCTATTTCCGTTCCCCCTTTTATTTTATTGATAGCTTCCAAAGCGGCCAGCGGCGTACGCACTACCAATATACCTTCGGTATCGCCCAGGCGCTCCATGGTTTTGGTTAATATTTTTTCAGATACTTTGCCGCCAATTTTGGCCAGTACCCGGGCTTTAACTTCTTCCGACTGACCGGGCTTCAATTTTATTAATAGTTCATTTGGCACGTGTTCCAATGCCTGGGCTGCTGCATCTGCCGAAGAAGTTCCGCCGTTAATAGCCGTAGGTTCCTCCAGGCTTCTGTCGCAACCTGCAAATACCATCATCGAAAGGATACCAGCCGCCACTACCGATTTGCCGGGCATTAAGATAGATTTGATTTTCATACCAGTTTGTTTTTGGAATAAATAAGGGAAATAGATTTATGAATTAGGTTTATTTGATTATTTAAAGATTATGGCAGCACAACATATTTACCAGAAAACATTGGGCTTAGCCTGGTACCTGTAGCGGATTTACCGCAAAATGCAGCACCGACAAAACATTTACCTGCAGCAGACGCATTAGCCTGAACGGTTTTGTCTGCTTCGGTAATAGCCCAATGCAGGAGCTTTCCCATTGTTATAAGTGCTTATTTTTAAGGGTAAATAATTTCTATTCGAAATATATCTACATAATTTTGTTATAAAAAAAATTAAATAAATTTTTATAAAATATCTTTATTAATAAATGAATAATATTAATTAAGCACAATTTAAACCAACAACATTAATAAGAAACCACATTCTGAAAATACATTTAATATTAACTTTTAACATCACAAAAGATAGTTCCAGGTATTTACAACAGCTATTAATCGCCAGAGGAAGGATAAGCAATATTTACAAACTATAATTACTCAAAATAACCAAACAGCACAAACGAACCGCCATAACTTTAGTTAATACAATTATACACAATTAGAAAAACCTGTAAAAAATCAATTTTCATTAGATAAATCATTTTTGTATTGAAGTTTATTTATCCCTAAAAAATAGAGGTCCGGCAGCCTATGACTGCCGGACCTTTTAAGATTACTTATGAATTCCGGTTTTAAAAACCGCTTACATTAAGACGCCCACCGCTAGTACATTTATCAGTTAAGGAAGGGGTAGGTACCGCACTACTTATAATAGCATTTTTAATGGCTGCTGCCGAAGCACTAGGATGAGAGGCAGCATACAAAGCAACGCCACCTGTAACGTGTGGGGTAGCCATAGAGGTACCACTGTACGATGAATAAGTATTAAAGGCAGTAGTAGAGTAAATACTGGAGCCCGGAGCGCCTATATCCACGGTGGTAGCTCCATAGTTAGAGAAGGATGACCTGCCACCGGTAGATGTAATAGCTGCTACGGCAATTACATTAGGCGAAGTATAATTTGACGGGTAACTCGCAGTAACATCATTGTTATCGCCTACGCCATCATTACCACCATTACCGGCCGCCGCTACAAATAATATATTGGCAGTGTTGGCCCGGTTAACAGCATCAAATAAGGCCTGCGAGAAGCCACCGCCCCCCCAGGAGTTATTGCTGGCTACAATATTCATACCGTGACGGCTTTTCAGATCGTTCAGGTAATCTACGGCCTTAACCGCATTTGCTGTTGTACCACCACGTCGGCCCAGGAATTTACAGGAGATCATGGTAACATTCCAGTTCACGCCTACTACCCCGGTTCCATTGTTTACTCCACCTATGGTACCCGCCACGTGGGTACCATGGTCATCTAAACTACCCCGGCTGCCACCATCATAAATTGTATTATCATTACCATCAAAATCCCAGCCATGCACATCATCTACGTACCCATTTTTGTCATTATCCACACCATCAACCGGGTCGTGCGGATTCGTCCAGACATTAGGCTTTAAATCCGGGTGTTCAAATTGAATTCCTTCATCAATAATACCCACCACAACCGAAGCCGAACCAGTATTTCCACGAGCCCAGGCTTCCGCCGCCTGGCTGCCGTACTGGTTAGCTGGCGAGGAACCATCGCCGTACATGCCCCACAAAGAACCATTGGTAAAATAAGTATCGGTTGATGCGGCACTGTGGGTATAAATATAATTCGGCTCGGCATATTCTACCTCCAGGCCTTTAGCTTTGGCAACAGCCTCCAAGGCCGCCAGGGGTGTATGCACCAAGTAAACACCTTCATCCCCAAAGCGCTCCATGGCTTTAGTCAGGATGTGTTCTTTTACTTTACCGCTAATGCGGGCTAAAGCATTGGCGCGGGCCGCTTCGGAAGCTCCTTTTTTGAACTTCACCAGCACTTCATTCGGTACATGATTCTGGGCCTGAGCTACGGCATCCGACGAAGCCGATTGGCTGGCTAAACCTGTTGGTTCATCCAGATTCTTTTCGCAACCAGCCAATACCGCCATAGACAGAATCCCGGTCGCAATCACCGATTTGCCGGACATTAAAATAGACTTGATTTTCATACTAACAATTTTGTAGAAGTTGATAAATAGATTTATAAATATTAGTTAAAGGAATTCAAGCTATATATTTCGGCATAAAACACCACAGAACAGCTATGTTTAGCTGTAATAATTTTTACCGTTTTGTATTTGAAAAATATCTAACTATACCCGCAGTTTCCAACCCAGGAAAAAAGAAGTTCTGGCAGTAACCAGCAACGTCAAAACCTAATATACCTTAATAATTAAATTGAGGGCACTTTATACCTCAGAATATTTAAACAAAAACCTTTAAGCACCCCGCATTCTTCTATTAAAGGAACGAGGGTTTTCCGCAGATGGCTTTTTATTTTATCTTAAGAAAGGTACTAAAGATTGATTTTTCTGGAGCATACGTAATAGCGGCAGAACCGTTTAGTATTTAGCTATTCTCCTGGAAAATATTTTTCTGAGAAAAACTTTTGCAATGCCTATAACAATTGCTTAAAACATCATTAAAATAATATTGGCTATAAACCAAGCTCCCAAATAATTTACCGGCTGCTACTAGTGCTATTATAATAAACCATATTTCGTTAAAACCCTGTGTAGAATAGGTTCAATTTGTGCTTTGAGTTGTCCGTTCGCATAGGCTACCCAATCTACGGGACTAGTGGTATCGAGTGGCGCATTCAGGGGTTCGCCAGCAGGATTGGTAATGATAACCCCCGCTTCCTGGCCAATGAGCGTAGCGCAAACATCGTAGGGGTGGCAAACGTGGCCGGTTTTCTGACCGGCTTTTCGCATCTTCCGGAAAAGGCTTTCCCGGATATCGGCCACAAAACGGTCGTGCCCAACCAATATTTCGTACAACTGCCCGCCGCTAGAAATATATTGATCTTCGAAAACAATGGCTTTGCCTTCAGGCGCATCCGGAAACAAAGTAGCCAGCATTTCGTCTTCAATGGCCGCCAGCACATCACGACCCGGTGGAAAAAAGCGGGCTATCTGCCCAAAGCCACCGTACCAGGTCGGCGATTGCGAAGGCCGGATGGTTCGGGTTTCGCGGGTATTTTTTTCCAGGTGCCAGGTGTAGCGATGCGCGCCCTGCCCTTTTACTGCCCATAAAGTATCACTTAAAACGCTGCGGGAAGTGGGCAATTCGGTCATAACGGATACTTCAATATCCTGCAAGCAAGTTTTACTGCCTTTATTGGGGGCGGCTCCGGCCAGAAAAAAAGCCGAACGCTTGTCGTACATAATGCCCCGGGTGCCATCAATCGGGTCCATGATAATCCGGATAGCAGCTTGCCCGGCGGTGATATTTTCCGGCAGTACCAACCCACTTTCCGAATCCTCACCAATTCCTTCGGCAATCAGCACCACGCCACCTAAAGCGGCGGCTTGTGCCCGCAGCAAAGGCAGGATAATATCTTCTACATCTTTATCAATCTGGTAAATGGTATCGTCGGCACCTTCCTGGTGCACGGCCGCCCGTTCTTCTATTGATTGTTCCCTTAACGACTGGTGTACTTTCCGGCAAACGGCCTCGCCAATCTGGCATAATACTTCCCGGATTAATTCGTGATTCATGGCTTTAGCATTTAAATTTAACAAGCCTGCAATATTACCAATCCTAAACCACATAAATTTGGGCAGCACAAATTTTTACCATCCTTTACCATCAGGTTGTAACAAGCAATATTTTAGCCTGATACAAGAAATATTACCAGTATAAACAAGTTGTTCTGTTAAAAGCATTAATCCGATAATATTAGCTTACTGGTGCATCTATTGCGGCTGGCAAACCGAGCAGAAGTAAGTAGTACGGCCACCCACCTTATTTATTTCTAACGGCGATTGGTGTACGGGGCATACTTGTCGGTCGAGGGGTTTTAAAGCGCTATCGTCCCAGCCGCGGGCGTGAATTAAAAAAGATTTTGGAAAATTGCCGTAGATAGCTTCCTGCTCAATGGCGGTGCGCAGCACGATTTGGATAGCGGTGTGCAAGCGTTGGAATTCGTCTGTCGAAAGCTGGTTAGCCAGTTTAGCCGGAAATATGCCGGCCTGAAATAAAACTTCGTCGGCAATCCAGTTACCAACACCCGCCAGAATTTTCTGATCCAGCAATAAAGATTTAATAGGTGCTTTGCGTTTCCCCAGACTCGCCTGCAACTGCGGTAAGGTAATATCCAGCGCATCGGGGCCTAAACTTTTCTCCTGGCGGTACGCTTCTACGCTTTCGGCTAGCCCTACGCGACCAAACTTACGCGAATCAATAAACGCCAGCCGGAAACCATTCTGGAAAATAAAAACAATGCGGGCAAAACGAGGTGTATCTTCCGCATCGCGGTAGTAAGCTAAATCGCCGGTCATGCCAAAGTGCAGTACCAGGGTTTTGCCGGTGTTTAGGTTTATTAAAAAGTGTTTGCCTATGCGGTGTACGTTGGTAAACTGCGCACCTTTCAGCTCGCGCTGGAGCGTATCAAAATCGGTGGTAAGTTGCCGCTGGTCTTCTACTTCCAAACTGGCGACGGTCTGGCCCAGAGCGGTTTCTTCAAAATAGCGGCGGTAGGTTTCTACTTCGGGTAATTCGGGCATAAAACAAAACTTTGTGCTTCTTAAACTACCGAAGCTAAAATAAGTTTACTATTTACCGGCGTGCTTTTCCGCCAGCATTTCTCTCAATTTTACGAAAGTATTGTACGGCCCCGTAGCAGCGGCTATGTTTACCAACCAGGACGGAATGGTGCCGCCCGGATTTACCCGAAAAACGTAATCTATTTTAATTTTATCTTTTGTTACGGGCACTACCTCCCAGGTTGCCAACGAATAAGGCACCCGCACATACCCTTTTTTGGGCGGCACATAACCTTCTGCACTTTTGGCTTGGATTGCTAAATTTTTCGTGCCGGGAATTTCCTGATAAGAGAATTCTACTACCAGGTCGCGGTCGGTAACGGGCCAGGGCATATCGGTGGTGGTGTAATAAACAAATGCGTATTGGTTTATTTTTTTTACCAGGGTCGCTTTTTCGGTGAGGTAAACCCAATCCGCATGTCCGCTTACGTTTTGCAGCACGCTAATTAAGCCGGCAGTGGTTCCGGGTAACTCGCAAACTACTCTTATTTCTTTTAATTTTTCGTTGGCAATGCCGCGCGTGTAAACCGCAATGCCGTTCTCGTTCTTTTTCAATTCCCAATTATTCTGGGCAAAACCATTTAGAGCACCTAGCCAGATTATGGCTAATAAAATCAATAATCGAATGGTTATCATGTAGTTCTTACTGCAAATTTTTCGTCTAATTCCCAAGGCATTTGGGCCAGGTTATTTAAATAATAATTAAGCCCACCTACCCCGTGCAACCAAGCGGCTATTTGGGGATATCTATTTTCAAAATAATAGCGAGGCTGGTAGCCTAAATTTTCCCGGATGGCACTGATATCGAGCACGGCGCTTTGGGTAAGCGTATTTAAAACCAAAGGATTTAACTTAGCACTAAACGGCACTATTTTATTTAAATCGGTCAGTAATTTTAACAAAGAAACCGGAATTGAGCAAACCTTTAATTCCTGCTGATACACGGCCGAAAGCAGTTGTAAAACACATTGCCTTAAATTATAAACCGGCGCATCGGCTACATTATAGATTTGTAAAGCCGGTTGGCTGGCTTGCCGCAGAAATAAATTAATGGCGTAAGCAATATTGTCGACGTGGGTAAGTGAGGTGCTGATTTGAGCCGATACCGGACAAAAAACAATATTTCGCTTTATTAATTCTAATAAGCGCGGTAATAAAACCCGGTCGCCAATGCCGTAAATAGCCCGTGGCCGCAGAATGATTCTTTTCTGACCGGCCGGAATATCTTCCCCCACCAAGTTATCGGCCAGCAATTTGGTTTTACCGTAAGGGCTCCGGTTGGCGGCCAAAGTAGCGCTGCTTTCTTTAGCCGGAATATTTTTAAATTGGTAAACCGAAGACGACGAAATCTGCACGAAATATTCGCAGAACCGAGCGGCCGCCAGCACCTGCCGGGTACCGGTTACATTATTTTCGTGTAAATCCTGGTAAGTTGCCGTATCCGAGGCCAAAGCCGCCGCATGAATGCAAACATCAGCCCTGAATGGCGGCAACGACTGGGTAATATCAGCGGATAAATATTCGGCGATAGCGGCCAGGTTGGGGTGGGATTTGGCTTGGCGGCCAACGGCCAAAATGGAGTGCCCTTGCTGGTAAAAGTACCGGCACAAAGCAGCTCCCACGAACCCGTTTGCTCCCGTTATCACAATTTTCATTTCAGCCGGGCTTTAATAGTGGCGGCAATTTGGGCGCGGTCTATTTTATGCTGCCGGCCTTTGCGGGGTACCTGCATAAAAACTACTTCGTCGGGTAAGGCATTCTTTTCGATTTGCAGTTCGCCGTAGGATATTTTATCCAAAATATATTTAGCGGTCAGGTTTTGGCTGGTTTCCACGGCCAGATATACTTCTTCGTCTTCTTTTTCGGGCGAGTAAATCCCTACCATGGCGGCTTCTTCTACCCCCGGAATTTTCTTAATGGTATCTTCGTACAGGGCAGGGTAAATATTGGTGTTGCTCCGGATAATCATTTCTTTTTTCCGGCCCATGAGCAAAATATTGCCTTCCGCATCTAATCGGGCCAAATCGCCAGTGGCATGAAATTCGGGCCGCTCGGGCAGGTGATAATACCGGGAAAACAGTTGCTCGGAGCGCACCAGCAGTTCGCCGTCTTCGGCTATTTTCACCTCTACACCGGCTACCGGTTTGCCTACCAAGTCGCCGCTGCCAGCATAGTTTATTTTTTCGCGGCCATCTGCGGTGCTTACGAGTAAATGCTCGGTCATGCCGTACGTAATGGTTAAGCGCACCTCTTCGGAACAAACCGCCGCTAACCTTTTCAGAAAGCTTTTATGCACCGGCGCGGAACCCAACATGATGTGGTTTAAAGAAGCCGGTAATTGACATTGGTGCTTCTCGCAATATTGTACCAGGGGCAAAAAATCGCTGGGCGGACCAAACAGAATACTGATTTTATTCTTTTCGAAAAAATCCAGCTTCTGCTGTACACTCAGCTTGGGATTATAAATAAATACCGGGATTTTGGCAGTAATGCCCAGCAATACAAAATGCGGCAAATAAGTAGCTAGCCGATCATCGGGGTTATCCTGCACCAATTCGCTTAGTAAGTTAATGCTCTGGCTTAAAGAAGTTAAAGAATGTAACACGCCTTTGGGCTCCTGCAACGTGCCCGAAGTATAGGTAATCAGGTAATCGTGGTGGGTTTTATCTTCGAGCAGGTTAGCAGCCTGCTGAGGCGAGTTTAACAGTTTTTGCAGGGAGGTAAACTTTTGCAGCAAAGGCAACCGGGGACCGGAACCAATAATTTTCAAGTTTTTTATGCGCGGAAAGTAAACCGGTTTATCGGCCAGTTTAAAATAAGCGTACCGGAGCAGCGGATGTTCCTGCAAGAGCAGCAAACGCGTATCCACAAAAGCCCATTGGGGTTTAAGCTGGGCCAGTTTGGCTGCGTAAAGTTCTCGTCCCATTTCGGGGTCGATGATAGCCGCCCGGCACCGAATCATCATGGTGGCGTACATTACCCTTAAAAAATCTGCGCCGGGTGCTACCGCAATAATCACGGTATGGTCTTTTTGAAGACCCAGCTTAAGCAATTGCTGACCCAGGTGCATGCTTTCGGTTAATAACTGGCGTGGCGTAAGCGTTTCCTGGCCGTTACACAAAATTGCCCGTTGCTCGTCCAGTTGAGCCAGCTTTATGAGTGGCTCCAGAATAGGTGAATGGTACAACATTACCAGATGATTAAGCTAATCGACATACTGATTCCGGCAGCTAAACCAATAATCATTATTTTCTGACCTTTTTTTAGTTTACCCGCCTGCTCGGCCAGTGAAATACTCAAAGGAATAGAAGCTGCCGCGGTATTACCGTATTCTTCCACAATGCAATGCACTTTCTCGATGGGAATATTCGCTTCGCGCGCCAGAGCATCGCAGGAGTTTTTAGATACCTGGTGAATAAAATAATGGTCGATATCGTCGCGGGTAAGGCCGGTTTTCTCTAGGCATTTTTCTATCAGGTCGCCTCTTTCGCGGGCGAACACTTCGCGCAGTTCCGAGGTTTTACCTTCAAAGTAATTTTTTCCGGGTTCCTGCGGATACATCGAACCGCCACCCGGAATCACGCACAACTCCCAGTATTTACCTATCGTTCGGTTTTCCTGGTACAAAATACCGGACTCATCTTCGCTGGCTTCTAACAAAGCCGCCGTACCGGCATCGCCCAAAGTAAAACTGGCCAGCCGCTTCATTAAATCTATTTCGTCCTGAACCTTAAATTTAATAGCATGCTGCAATATTTCGCCGTTGGTAATCAGCACCCGCTTGTAGTCGCCGCTTTTTATTAAGCTAGCCCCTACTTGCAATGCGGTCATAAAACTGTTGCAGGCATTTTTTACATCAAACACCGGGCAGGTTAAGCCCAGTTTGGCCTGCACAATATTGGCGGTGGCCGGCTCAATCAGGTCGCTGCTGGCAGCCGCAAATATTAAACAATCGATAGAACTTGGATCTACCTGGGCCAGAATTTTGCGGGCCGCACCAGCCGCTAAATCGGAGCACTGAACTCCGGCATCGGCAAAGTAGCGGTTTTTTATGCCGAATAATCTTTCGAGTACGCCGGGCGCCAGCAACCTTTGGTCGTGGTTAACCTGGGCTTCAATTTCTTGGCTGCTTACCCGGCGGGAGTGTGCCAGGTAATGAGCGATATAACTTATTTTTACCCGGCTCATACGTTTGCTTTTAAAAATAATCGCCAAGCCCAGCGGGTACTGCGGTTAAAACCGCCCCACTCGTCTACAAACTGCACAATGGTTTTCAGGCACTCCTGGCCAAACTTCTGCTTGTAATTCTGGTTAGCCATTTTATAAACCTGGTCCGGGTTTTCCAGGCCCAACCGACCGAATATTTCTTTTTTCACGTACATGGTGCGCATAAACAGCACATTAAATAATACCAGGTAGCTGTAAAAGCTTCTTTTTACATAGCCGGCTTTATCGGTGTAGCGCCGCAAAAACGCTTTGGTGAAATGAATGTGCCGGCCTTCTTCTATGTTATGCAACTCGGCCACCTTTTTCAGGACCGGGTAAACCCGGGGGCCTTTGCGCAGGTGGTTGCCGTATAAATCGGCCATCATTTCCACGGCCAGGCAGCTCATAAACACGGCATCTACGGGCATAAACTTTACTGTAAACTGACCTAGAAAATTGTGCAGGCGCGTTGGTTTAATGGGCTTGCCGTTCAGGTGGGCAATGGCCTGGGCAAACATTTCCTGGTGCCGGAATTCTTCAATTAGTTCGCGCAGCAAAAATTTATACTCCACATTATCGGGCTGCAAAGTCAGGATGTAGCGGTTCATAAACAAACAGAACAAGGCTTCGCTCCAACCATACGAGTACATAACCTGCACCACCTCGTGCCGGCCCAATTCCGTTTTTTGGGTTGGGGTAAGGCTATCGTAAAATGCTAAGCCCGATAAGGAATTTAATTTTTCGGGCAGAAACTCGTCTTCGGGCAAGGCCGGAATATTCCAGGGCACAAAGGTTTCGGGCAGTAAAGGCTTATCTTTACTGATTTTAATGAGGCGTTCAACTTCCTGAACTTCCATAACTTTAACAAATAAACAGGATAGATTTTAAATAATATTTAGCATTTATGGCAGTAACAGCCCTTTTGTAAAATATCTGGTTTGTTAAGATAAAAAGGAAGTCGCTTAAACTGTATATCAGCTATTTAATATAGTAAAAATAGCTGAATTGACTGGTTAAAATAAAGTACATTTAATTTAAATACTACTTTTACTTTCACCATATACCCCTTGCAAAATATTGAATTACAATAAATTATACAGCTATCACAGGACTTTTAAACCTAAATTATATTTCTGAGTAACTTCCTTATAGTTAGCACGAATTGACGAAGGAATGTTTTGGCCTTTTGTACCGGTATTTCGGTTATCAGTATTTGCTCTCTCCAGCGTAAACTTTCTAAAATTGGACAATTAAAATTAAAAAGCTTTTCTAAAAAGCAGGTGACGGGTCACCAATTACTTTATAGAAAAGCTTTTTTAATTTTTAAGTCTGGTTAGGACTTGCCCGAAGTAAATTCAGCCAACGAAGTATTTTAAAATAAAGCGGGTTAGCCTTTCTGGCCCATGTAATAAGGAAAATCAGAGGGCGAAGAAATACCGTTTTCGTAAGAACCGGAAGAGCCAGAGGCCGGGGTAAAATCAAATTCCAGCCATTCGTACAGGTTATTATAATCATTTCCGCCAACATAAACCTGCTTTTTCACGCCATTCAGTTCACTCTCGATGCTCATGCGGTACTCGGTTACCGGAATATCGCCGATATAGTAGTTCTGGCCAGGACCATTGTTGATAGTAAAAGTTTTTTTGATGGTGCCGGCAGCAGTGGCAGGCGTTCCGTCGAGGTATTTGGCGTTGCTAGTGGGCGTTAAAGTTACGGTAACTTTTGTACCAACTGCCATAACCGGTACCTTGCTATTAACATTTACAAACCGGAGCGAACCGCCAAAATATCCCCAGCCATTCTCAAAGCTGGCACTTCTGTCCGGAATACGGCCGCTTATTTTCCAAACAAAGTCTTTCACTGCGCCATTATCACCAGTGGTAAAGAAATCATAATCGGTATCCTGTTTCATGCCTAACCGTAAATGGTAAACCCTGTCTTTATAGGTTACTTCTTTCCAGGCGTAAATTTTCCAGCTACCAATGGCCGGTAAAGTAAATTTGTAGGTACCGTCGGCCTTGGTGGTTCCTTCTACAAATACATTATAGCCGGCTGGGTTTTCGGCTCTTACTTTTACGCCCGCCATTGGGTTACCCCGGCCATCCACGGCTTTCCCGCTAACGGTATTGGCTTCTTGGCTAGGCTGGTTCGGTTCTATAGTTTCAGGCTCATCGCAAGAGGTAAAAGTAAATAAAGCGGCCAGGTACAAAAGAATTAATCTGGATAAGGCCCTTTTAGAGGTGGCGTAAAAATTAGATGCGTTTTTCATAGTTTGCAGATTGTCTGGTGTGTTTTTAGGTTGTAGTTTTTTTGATTTCTATACTGGTTTACATTAATTCAAGAAAGTAGTCAGGTGAAGCAACTGATATCACCCAGTTATTGGCGGCTTGCAAGCAATTAGTACCAGGTAGCCATTAAAAGATTTTGGCAAATTATTTTCTGGCAAGTGTTTTAGCGGGCTGGGGTTTGGCCTGGGCTAATTCAGAAGTGAGCATATAACCTACCTGTCCGTTGATGGTAACAATAGACCAATTGCTGTTATACTTGCGGACTACCACGATTTCGTCGGTGCTATTTACAGCCCGTAAGACTTGGGTAGAGGTACCGGGCTGGCGGTACATTTTGCTGTTTTCGTAGCGGGCAGAAGCCAACACTTCTGTTTTGTCGGCGGCAAATACAAATGCAGTTTGTAAGGAAAGCGCGAAAATAAAAAGTAACTTTTTCATAGTGTTTTTAGATTAGGGTCGGGGTTTATTATTGTTTTTGTTTTTCTATGTTGTTGCTCCGAAGCTTTTATTCTGCTTTAATATCGTGTTCCTGTGTTACTGATAACCAAGCTTTTTGCTTCCTGACAATACAAAGTTGCAACGCAACGGAGGCGTTTAAAAATAATACTAAGCGAAGGGCGAAAAGAGGGGGATGAATGACTTAAATAGCAGGTTAATTTAAGTTGATTTGTTAAATAGCTGCTTACCAGAAGAGAGGAACGAGTGCAAGAAAACTTACCAGGACTTTAACTACTAGCCTGTGAAAACAAAATATTCTTCGCCCAGGCCAAGCCATTTTGCATTATCTGAATAACAAACAGAATTGTTAAAATGAAAGCAAAATAAAGCCTTTTGGCTTTAGCTCTGATTATTTAGTTCGGTAGTTTATCTTCAAAATTAAAAAGCCATTACTTTTAAATATTAATATCCCATCGCTGTATCATTACCGCGCGGATCGGCACCGCCTTCAAGTTTACCGTTGGGCAGCACCAGAATGGCATCTACCCGACCGATAGAATTGGTTTCGGTGGTTTTATGACCTAGCTGGTGGAGGCGCTTCAATACTTTTCCGGACAAAGCATCTTTTTCGTAGCGGATTTCGTCAGGGAGCCATTGGGAGTGTACGCGTTTGGCGCTGACGGCCTCCTGCATACCCATGTTGTGTTCTAGTACGTTCAGAATAGTTTGGAAAACAGAAGTAATAATAGTGGAGCCACCGGGTGTACCCACTACCATAAACAGTTTGCCGTCCTTTTCCAGGATAGTAGGCGTCATGGAACTAAGCATACGTTTACCCGGGGCAATGGCATTGGCAGCCGAACCCACCAAACCGAACATATTGGGTACACCCGGCTTGGCACTGAAATCGTCCATTTCATTATTCAGCAGAAAACCCGCCCCATCTACTACCACAAAGTTACCGTAGCCGCCATTTAAGGTAGTGGTAACCGCAACGGCATTACCCGCTTTATCTACTACCGAAAAGTGCGTGGTTTCTTCGTGCTCGCGGGCCGTTAAGTTGCCATGTTTGATGCTGGCACTGGGCGTAGCCTTTTTAGGATTGAAATTCTGCATGCGCACAGCTAAATATTGCGGGTTCAATAACTTTGCCGCTGGTACTTTGTAAAAATCAGGATCACCTAAATATTCCGAGCGATCCGCGTAAACCCTGCGTTCGGCTTCGGTAAGTAGATGAACGGTTTTGGTTTTGTTCCAGCCGTATTTATGTAGTGGAAAAGGCTCAACCATGTGCAACAATTGTAACAAGGCAATACCGCCGCTGGACGGCGGGCCCATGGAGATAACGCGATAGCCTTTGTAGGAGCCCTTAACCGGTTCGCGCCATTTCGCCTCGTAACTGCGCAGGTCTTCGGCCGAAATAAAGCCTTTGCCTTCTGCCATTTCAGCTAAGATCAAGCGGGCAGTTTCACCTTCGTAAAAGCCAGCCCGGCCCTGGTCACGAATCCGCATCAGCGTTTGGCCTAAATCCGGCTGCACCCATAAATCACCTGCCTTCCAGGCAGTATGCCGGATAAAAGCACTGGTAGAGTCGTTAAACTGACGAAAAAGCGATTGACTGTAGTTTAAACCATTGGCTTCTTTCTCAGTAAGAACAACGCCTTTAATAGCTAAATCTACGGCCGGCTGCACCAGCTTTTCCCATGGCAGTGAGCCGTATTTCTGATGCGCTTTCACCATCCCGTCTACCGTGCCGGGCACGCCGGCCGCTAAGTGACCTTGGATACTCAGATTCGGAATTACGTTGCCTTGCGGGTCGAGGTACATATCGCGGGTGGCGCGGGCCGGCGCTGTTTCGCGGAAGTCGAGGGAAGCTACTGCGCCGTTACTTTGGCGCAGCACCAGAAAACCACCACCACCAATATTGCCAGCGGCCGGCAAAACTACGGCCAGGGCAAACTGCACCGCAATAGCCGCATCAATGGCGTTGCCGCCAGCTTTTAATATTTCTACCCCAACCCGCGAGGCTTCCGGGTGCGCACTTACTACCATGCCATTTTCGGCTATTGTGCCCCGACTGTTAACTTGTGGTCGGGCGCAAGCCTGCAGCAATAAAATTAGGGCACTAAAGTAAATCCCGGCGTTTTTTATCTTTCTGGAGTAGCCGCTTAAAATCATGGTAATCATTAATTATCCGGTTAATATACTGAACAAGTCATTAACCTTTACGCTAAATATTCAAAGGCTTAATCTATAAACTTCACCCAAATAAAACTGTTGCTGTTGCGGCCCTGGTCGTCGGTGCAGGAGATTTTGTATTTGCCGGCTTGCGTGGGTTCGAAGAATATTTTTGCGTTTGCGTCAGTAGCTCGCAAAAATTTATCGTTGATGTACCAGTAGACTTGCTTTACTTCGTTGTGGGCATTGCAGTGCAGCATTAGTTTCTGGTTTTCGGACCGTTCGAGTAAATATTCCATTTCGGCAGAAGGTGAGGTAATTATTGGCGCAAAGTCCTGAAATATGCGATTACAGGCCGGGTTATGCGCCGGTATTTTTTGGTAAGGAATATGCTCATTTTGATAAAAAGTGAGTAGTTCTGGCGCCAGATTCGGGTAATATTTTTGTTGATAATTTTGGTCGGGCAGGCAGGAAGTACAGTAGGCAAACTGCTCATCCAACGAAACCGGTATTAATTTCAGGTGCTCACATTTTTTGGCAGAAGAAATTCCCGGGATAAACGCATCCGTTATACCATCCGGACAGAAGGTATTCCGGGGTAAACCGCTGGCGGCACAAACCTGACGAAAACTTAAACCTGGAGGCTTCTGAAACCAACTTTCAGGACTGTTATAATCGATGGCGTTAAAAATTGAAAAGAGCAGCGGCGTGGCCGAATCGGTGCCGTTCAGTTCCGGCACGCCCTCACCGGAAAAATTACCGACCCAAACCCCAACCGTATATTTTTTATTATAACCAATACTCCAGGCATCCCGACGACCATAAGACGTACCGGTTTTCCAGGCAATTTTGGGCAGGTGCATGCTGTTCTGGGCATTGTGCGGCAAATCGGGGCGCTGCAACTGGGTTAAAATTTGGTTTACCATGTAAGCCGCCGCCGGCGAAATCAATTGTTTCTGCACCGCTAGCGTATCCTCCTGCCGCCACCGCAATGAGGAATATTTACCGTTATTGGCAAAAACCGAAAACAAAGTTGTCAGTTCTTCCAGCGTAACATCGCAGCCGCCCAGAATCAAGGATAAACCTAATTGGTTGCCGGTTTTCTTTACCTGCGAAAATTCGGCTTGTTGCAATTTCTGCACAAACGTAGGTACGCCCAGTTGGTCTAATATTTTTACGGCCGGAATATTAAGCGAAGTAGCCAGCGCCTGCTCAATGGTAATATTGCCGCTGTAGTTGCCATAATAATTTTCCGGGCGATATCCGGCATAATCCACAGGCACATCGGTAATAATGGTTTTGGGTGTTAACAGACCGCGGTCGAACGCGGTGGCGTACAAAAGTGGTTTTAACGTGCTGCCCGGCGAGCGAATGGCCCGTACGCCGTCTACCTGCCCGCTGTGTGCCACATCCGAAAAATCGGCAGAGCCCAAATACGCTTCTACGGCGTGCGTCTGGTTATTAATAATAATTACAGATGCGTTTTGAATATTTTTGTAGCGCAGTTGCTGCATGTAATTATACGTGAGCTGCTCTACTTTTTCCTGAATGGGCCGGTTGAGGGTGGTTTTAATATTGGCCTGATTCCGGTTCTGCCGATACAGCCGATAAGCAAAATGCGGTGCCACTTGCGGGGCTTCAACCCGCTTCGCTTCCAGCGGTTCCGCTAGGGCATCGGCTATTTCTTTGGCCGGAAAAGCATTTTGCGGCTGAAAATATTGCAGCCACTTATTCCGGAAAGCTACAATTTGTTCATTCCGCAGCCCGATGCGCAACGACGAAGGTTTATTCGGAATAACCGACAAGGTTACGGCCTGGGCTAAACTCAGTTGCTTCGGAGATTGCTGAAAATACAAAACGGAGGCAGCCCTTACCCCTTCGATGTTGCCGCCAAAAGGTACCAGGTTCAGGTATAGGTGCAGGATTTCGGCTTTGCTGTAATACCACTCCAGTTGCAGCGCCCGGAATATTTCCAGCAGTTTATGCCAATACGTTCTTTCTCTCGGATACAGAAGCCTCGCCACCTGCATGGTAATGGTAGAAGCGCCGGAAGTAGTTTTACGGGTAATGCTATTTCTATAGAAGGCCCGTACAAAAGCCACCGGGTTTACGCCGGGATGATAGTAAAAATATTTATCTTCTTTCAGCAGAATGGCCTTTTCCAGCACCGGGTTTATTTCGTCGGGTTCCAGTTTCATCCGCCATTTATCGTCGCGGCTCAGAAAAGCATTAATTACGCTGCCATCGGCCGCCGTAATTACCGGCGAGTAAGAAATAGTGAGCTGAAGGGGAAATAAATAATTCAGAATGGCTAAACTTAAGCAGCAGAACAGGAACAAACCCGACCCGTAACGCAATATTCGCAGGCCAGTATTTTTAGGCTTTCGAAAGCGGATAAAACCATTTTTCAGCGCAGCAATATTCAACCACTTCATACTCTTTATATAACGGCTGTACTGCAATTTAATATTTCCAGGCTTATTTAATTCTTATCAGTAATTGCAGATGGCGCCAGTTTAGCGAAGTGTAACTTGTGTCTATTGATCATAGGAAGTTTTCAACTTCCGGAAGTCGAAGACTTCCTTCTATTTTCACACACCAGTTACGCTTCGCTAAACTGGCGCGAGCGGATAAGAATGTTACAAAAACTCCCACGCTTTAAAAGTAGCCGCCTGCCCCTGGTAAGTACCGGTGTTATCGTAAATATTCCAGAGAATCGCGTCTTTAATAATAAACCGTTGGCCGGTACTGGATATTCTTACGCCATTGTAATCCGAGATATATCCTTTCTGTTTGGCTTTGGCCAGCATGGCTTCCCGCTCGGCCACTGCCACGGGTTCGGCCGAGAGGCGGGAAGGCAATTGGGTAAACTGCGGCCAATCCATTTCCCACAAGCGTTGGGCCGTTTGGTTCGCGTAATTAAATATTGGGTCGGGCTGGGTGCCGTGCGAGAGCAGCACAAACGGGGCGGCGTACAGTTGCCCGGCTAGTTCTTCCGGGTTAAAATTACCTTCGAGTAACGTTCCTCCTGTTACAGCTGCAAAAGAATCGTAGAGTAATTTACTGTGGCGGATTATTTCGGAAGAGAGCATTTTCTTTTTGCAAAAGCGCTGTTACAGGAGTTAAACGGTTAAAAGTAAGCACTTCGGTTGCAAATTGACAAACCACTGGTGAAATATTCCTAATAAAGCCTTAAAATTGCCTTTTCAAAACTAGTAACGGAGCAATGGCGCTGGCCTACAAAAGAATAGTTGTTAAAATTGGCTCAAATGTGCTTACCCAGGACAATGGTATGCCCGATTTGGCGCGCATCCAGCACCTGGTAGCGCAAATTGCGGCTTTAAAAAAAGCGGGTAAAGAAGTAATTGTGGTATCGTCGGGAGCAGTGGCTTCGGGCCGCAGCCTGATCCGGGTTTCGGAAAAAGCCGATGCGGTTACCAGCCGCCAGTTACTGGCTTCGGTTGGCCAGGTAAAGCTCATTAATACTTACTCCGAACTGTTAAGCCAGCACGATTTAATTTGCGCGCAGGTGCTCGTAACGAAAGAAGATTTCCGTGACCGGGTACATTACCTGAACATGAAAAACTGCTTTGGCGCCCTGCTGCAGAACAACATTATTCCTATTGTAAACGAGAACGACGTTATTTCGGTAACCGAACTGATGTTTACGGATAACGACGAACTGGCCGGGCTGATCGCCTCGATGCTGGATGCCGATGCCCTGCTGATTTTAAGTAATGTAAACGGAATTTACAACGGCGACCCGAAAGACCCTACTTCCGAAGTTATCCGGGAAATTGGTCAGGATACCACTGGTTTTTCTTCTTTTGTAACCACCCAGCGGTCGCAGTTTGGCCGGGGCGGCATGATTACCAAATGCCACATGGCGCATAAAGTGGCCCAATTGGGTATAGCAGTGCACATTGCCAACGGCAAAACCGAAAATATTCTTGCTAAGGTTTTAAACGAAACTGAAATAAATACCCGCTTTGTACCGAACAAAACGGCCTCGGGTAAAAAGAAATGGATTGCCCATTCCGAGAGTGCCGCTAAAGGCGTGGTCCAGATAAACGAAGGCGCCAAAGCTGCCCTTACTGCCCCTAAAGCTACCAGTTTGTTACCGGTGGGGGTTATTACTATTAAAGGCGAATTTCAGAAAGGCGATATTATTAAATTAGTAGACGAACAGGATAAACTCGTAGGCCAGGGTATTGCCGAATACGGTTCCGATAAAGCCCGGGAGCGCATTGGCCAGAAAAACCAAAAGCCCTTGGTGCACTACGATTATTTATTCCTGAACGCCGAAATTAGTTAAACATGGATTTACAGCAAATATTTAAAAATACCCAAATAGCCAGCCGGGGACTTGGCCTGTTAGCACCCGAAAAGGTGAATGCGGTTTTGCAAGACTTAGCGGACGCAGCCGTGGCTCAAACCGCCTTTTTACTCGCCGAAAACGAAAAAGACCTGGCCCGCATGGACCCAGCCGACCCAAAATACGACCGCCTGAAATTAACGGCCGGCCGCCTCGCCGATATTGCGCAGGATATCCGGAATGTAGCGAACTTAACCTCGCCATTGGGTAAAATATTGCTGGAGAAAGAATTGCCCAACGGCCTGCAGCTATCTAAAGTGAGCGTGCCGCTGGGCGTGGTGGGTATAATTTACGAGGCCCGGCCCAATGTTACGTTCGATGTTTTTGCGCTTTGCTTTAAAACCGGTAATGCCTGCATTTTAAAAGGTGGCAGCGACGCGGCTTCTTCTAATGCGGCCATTATTTCGGTTATTCACGGGGTACTGGCCCAACATAATTTAGACGCTAATATTGCAACCCTACTCCCACCCGACCGGCAAGCAACCGAAGCTTTGCTCCAGGCCATCGGGTACGTAGATGTGCTAATACCACGCGGCAGCCAGACTCTAATTGATTTCGTCCGGCAGAACGCTAAGATTCCCGTTATTGAAACCGGCGCCGGCATTGTGCATACTTATTTCGACGAAACCGCTGACTTAGCCAAAGGCCAGGCCATTGTGACCAATGCTAAAACCCGCCGCGTAAGCGTTTGCAATGCCCTCGATTGCCTCTTGGTGCATCAGAACCGCCTGGTTGATTTGCCGAAACTAGCCGCTCCGTTAGCCGAAAAAGAGGTAGAAATATTTGCTGATGCCGCGGCTTTTGCGGCCCTGCAAGGCACTTACCCGAAGGAATTATTAAAACCTGCCCAGGAAGAACATTTTGGCACCGAGTTTTTATCGATGAAAATGGCTATTAAGACGGTAGAAAGTTTGGCGGCGGCATTGGAACACATTGCCAATTATAGTTCGAAACACAGCGAAGCCATTATTTCGGAAAATGCTGAAAACATTCAAAGGTTTCTGAACAGTGTGGATGCGGCCGCCGTTTACGCCAATGCTTCTACCGCTTTTACCGATGGCGCTCAGTTTGGTTTAGGCGCTGAAATTGGCATCAGTACGCAAAAACTGCATGCTCGAGGACCAATGGGATTGGAAGAGCTAACGAGTTATAAATGGGTAGTGCAGGGTAACGGCCAGGTAAGGCCCGCTTAGAAAATTTAATCAGTGAATAAAAAGTGGAGAACTGCTTTAGCGAAACAGCAGTATAAAGTGGCTAATAAAATATTTATAGTTTTGCCGGATGAAAAATACTTATTCCGCTTTGAGTAAGCAGAAAGAAGTTGTGCAGATTATTCGTTTTCTGATAGTAGGTGTGGTCAGCGCTATTTTTGATCTGCTCCTATTCGTTTTACTAAACGATTATTTTAAAGTTAATTATCTTATAGCAAGCTTTATATCTACGTTGTTTGCCATCTTATTAAATTATTATATTTCTAAAAGATGGGTTTTCAGTAGTGGAAAATATTCGTCGCGGATGGAGTTTATTGCTTTTATGATATTCTCCGGCATCGGCGTAGTGCTTAACTCTATCCTGATTTGGTTGTTTGTAGAACACATGCTGCTCGAACCTACGCCCAGTAAGGTTTTGGCCATTGGTATAGTAGCGGTGTTCAACTTTATTACCAAAAAGATGTTCGTGTTTAAAGGCTGATTTAATCTATATTAGATTATAGCCATTGCAATCTATCCCCGTTGTTCAGGAGGAAACTTTATCACTACATGTTAAATAGTTTCCTCCCGAACAACAAAGATGGATTACCTGAACGGAACCTTTCTTCCAGCCCGGAAAAATTAAATTTTTACGTTAGTGGTGCCACCACCCCGGAAGGTAATATCTACCGGGGTATTTTTTTGCCAGGAACCGCCGGTAAAATCTGGCACATCAATGGAGTTAGAGCGGTTGGCCACCGACCACTCGCTTAAAGGTGCAATGGCGCTCCACAGAGCCGCATCGTACACATCCTGATCCAGAGGCAAGCCGTTGCGTAATAAATCTATTAGCCGCCAATCCATTAAAAAGTCCATACCGCCGTGACCACCTACCTGCTTGGCCATTTCGCCTAAGCGCCGGATCAGTTCGGGCTGGTATTTTTCTTCAATGGCTTTAAACTCAGTTTCTGATAGCCACTTCTCGTGCGAGGTAGCTATTTTGGCCGGCAGCGGCCATTTGCGGGCAGAACCGTTGGTACCGGTAATTAAATGAATGCGGGAGTACGGCGCGTTAGACGATACATCGTGCTGCACCATAATGGTCCGTCCTTTTTTGGTACGGATAGTGGTGGTATTCATATTGCCCCGGTACTTTTTATCGGCAAATTCTTTGTAGAAGCTATCCTGGGCCGCCAGCTTTTTCGCGGTTTCGCCCATGGTAAAATCGTTACTCGAAACCGATACCAAATAATCCATCTGGTCGCCGCGGTTGATATTCATTACCTGGCAAATAGGCCCTAAGCCGTGCGTGGGGTACAAACTGCCATTCCGGTAATTTTCTTTTAGCCGCCACATATTCTGGTAGCCGGTTTTACTGAAGTTTAAATCTACCAGGTTGTGAATGTAAGCACCCTCGCCGTGGACAATCTCGCCGAAGAAGCCTTGCCGGGCCATGTTCAGGGTCAGCATTTCGAAAAAGTCGTAGCAGCAGTTTTCCAGCATCATGCAGTGTTTGCGCGTGCGCTCCGATGTTTCTACCAGTTGCCAGCATTCTTCTAAAGTGGTTGCAGCCGGTACCTCCACGGCCACATGCTTGCCGTGCTCCATGGCGTAAACGGCCATGGGCGTATGCAGATGCCAGGGCGTAGCAATGTATATTAAATCAATATCGTCCCGGTCTACCATCTCTTTCCAGGCGTCCTCTTTGCCGGAATAAGCGGTTGGTTTATGGCTGGAATCGGCCAGTTTTTTCTGGACGGCCGCTACTTTATCGGGTCGCAGGTCGCATAACCCTTTTATATCTACTCCGTCTATCCGGTTGATGCGGTTTACGGCGCCAGGCCCCCGCTGCCCTAACCCAATAAAACCAATGCGCACGGTTTCGATTTTAGGAGCGGCATAACCACTCATGTTAAATACCTGGCGGTGACTTTTACCGGCCTGTTTCTGCACATCGCCCGCACTGGCTCCGGTAGAAGCACAGGCGTTTAACAGGCCTGTTCCGGCCAGCCCCACCCCGGCCAGTCCGGCCAGCTTTAAGAATTCTCTGCGGTTATTAGTCATGGTTTTAAAAATCTGTGGTTATGATATTTAATTTGTTTTCAGATGCAATAATTTAACCGGCCTCTTCCTTTTAATCAGGACTTTCGCAAAACAGGTTGTAATATATTTATCCTCCCCGTCTCCCTCCAAAAACCCTGTTTAAGTTAGTCTCCGGCTGCGCTGTGTTATAAATTTAAGCAAATTGTACTTCCCCGAAGTATTCCGGCAAATGAAAATTTGGCTCTTCGGCTAAAATATTATTCCAGGCTAAAAAATGTGGTTGGGGCAGTTCATCGCCGCACTTATAAAAGTTTACTTTGCCCCGCACCCCCTGGAAAGAAGTTAAGTGGTGCCGGCAGAATACTTCAACCGGCAATACCAGGGTCAGTTGCCAGTTGGTTAGTAACTCGCCGTTAGGCGCCGTGGTTTTCTGCATCACTGCCCATCGGTTTATTTTCCCGATTACGTGCTCGGGCAACAGGGTACGGTTTTCTCTGCCCCCGCCAAACCCGCTCAGGCACGTACCCATGCAGTTAAATTCAAAGTTATAATATTCGTCGTCGTCGTTAAAGGCTATAAAAAACTCGACGCAGCTATCTTTAAAGACCGGATCGTTGGTTTGGCGGTAACGGGCCCGGATGGCATTTTCGCTGACATAAAATTTTATAAACAGGCAGTTGAGGCTATGCGCCAGCGAGAATTTAACCGCCGGCACGTAGCTATAAGCCGGCCAGGGCGCTTTATCGATGCTGAGTTTATCCTGCTGGTCCAGAGTGGCAGAAATATCCTCGATAGGCATTTCCCGGTCCAGGGTAGGCAGATACGGGACGTGCAGTTGCTTCAGGTTTGTCTGCATAGTTAGTTTCCCTCCACGGCCACCTGGTTTCGTGCTTGTGCGACCTCCAGAATAATAGCCATCATTTCTTTAAAGTTATCTTCGAGCACGCTAACCAGTTGCAACTGCGCGCGGGCCCGCTGCAGGTTATGTTCCGGAAAATGGATTTTATAATAATTATCGCCGTCTATGTAATCGGTCAGGAAGCGTAAGCCCATAATGTAAGGCAACAACAACACGCCGTAGGCCAGCGAAGTTAACTCGGTTCGGGAGAGGAAGGCACCCGTTTCGGCCAGAAAGCCTTCGGTAAAGCCCCGGAACAAAGCCAGATCCACTTTAATTTTGCTCAGGTCTTTTTCGTCTTCGGCGGCGGTATTTACGGTAGTGCGAATAGCATCGCCAAAATCATAAGCCACGTAGCCGGGCATTACGGTATCCAGGTCAATTACGCACTGGGCTTTGTTCTGCGCATCGAGCAGGACATTGTTAAACTTGGTATCGTTATGGGTAATGCGCAACGGTATCTGGCCGGCCTGTCCCAGGTTTAGGACCGTACTCATGGTGGCTATCCGATTTTCGACGGCCTCGATTTCCGGCTGCACTTCTTTTACCCGGCCCACCGGATCTTTGGTTATGGCCTCCCGAAATAGGCGCAGACGGCTTTCAATATTGTGAAAATTCGGGATGGTTTCGTGCAACAGGTTTACGGGCAAATCGGCCAGCAATTGCTGAAATTTACCAAAAGCTTTACCGCCCTCGTACGCTTGCTGCGGTGTTTCTACAATATCGTAAGAGCGGGTATTGTCCAGGAAAAGATACACCCGCCAATAATTTCCGTCGGCATCGGTAAAGTACCAGTGGCCCGCTTGGGTTGGTACTAGCGTAAGTACTTCTTTTTCCGGGTTCGCTTCGGGTAAAGTGCTTAGTTTATCCCGCAGGTGTTTCGTTACTACCTGAATATTTTCCATGAGGGCCGGCACGTTTTTAAAAACGTGGTGATTCACGCGCTGCAGCAAATAATCAGGACAGCCGGGCTGCCCGTTTTTTACCCGGTATGTATCGTGAATATGGCCTGAACCGTGGGGGTGAATGTCTGCTACCTGGCCCCGGATGCTAAACTCCCTTACTACTGCGGCTAAGTTATCGCCGGCCTTACTGCTCTCTTTCATTTTATTTCCGCAATTCTAAAGACTCATTCCACAAATTTTCGGGGTAAACGCCCTGGGCAATCAGCTTACGCAAGGTTTGTTCGGCTATTGGTTTATCGGCCGGATAAGTTACCCCAAACCATTTTTCGTTGGTAGGCAACACCTTTACGCGGGCTATTCCGTTCTGCACCAGTTTATCTACTGCTGCCGGCAGAAAAAATTCGGCCTTGGGGTTATGCGTTTGGGTTTCTAAAAACTCCCGGAAATACGTCTCCAAATATCGGAAAACCGTGGGCGGAAAACCCATCAGGTTCATCGAAACCACTTCGTCGCCGGTAAGCTTTATTTCCTGATTATCGGGGGTTTTAGAGATAATACCACCGGGCGTTTGTTCAATATGGGTTTGTTCGGTTATGCGAACCAGGTTACCTGCGGCATCTACCTCGCAGATTCCCCGCGCCACCGCACCGTGTTCCGATAAAGTATTCGATAATTTAAAGCCTACCATCGCCAGTTGGCCAGAAGTATCCTGTTTTAAATAATCGGCCATTGCTTTAAAAGAAGTATAGCCGTAAAAATCATCGCCGTTAATAACAGCAAACGGAGTGGTTACCTTGGCAGCCGCCACCCAAACAGCGTGCCCGGTTCCCCAGGGCTTAACCCGATTCTCCGGCACACTATAGCCTTCGGGCAAAATATCCAGTTCCTGCAATACATAATCTACGTCTATTTTGCCGGCAAACCGGGGCAGCAGCGTTTCCTTAAATTCTGCTGCTATGGCCTCGCGGATTACAAAAACTACCTGCCCAAAGCCCGCCTTTATGGCATCGTAAATAGAATAATCAATAATGGTTTCGTCGTTCGGGCCAAATTTTTCTAACTGCTTTAAACTGCCATAGCGGGTTCCCATACCCGCTGCCATCACCATCAATGCCGGTTTTATCGCCATTTTTTTTACTTTCTGGATTACCCCGCCGATAAACTTTCCTTTATCAGCCTTCCTGATTTTTATATATTTTATTTACAGCCGGCTTTTACCTGAATATTCAGGCATGGTCTGCAGTTTTAAGCGCAGCGGCTAAAGAAATCTTTTTAGTTCTAATGAATAGAGTATTGCGCTTACCTAAGCACAATTAATATTCTTTTGCTTCTAAAAATTGCCAGAACCCAGGCTTGTTTAATTAGCGTAAACCAGCTTTGTATTCCCAGCTTTAAATTTCAAGTCATTAAACATAAGTAATAGTTTCTAAAGATCAAACAAAGTTATAAAAAAATGTGCTCGTACACACAACAGAATTTACAAGTTGTGCACGAACACCCAATATGGAGGTACAATAGCGGTTTGGCTTTTGCGCCGTTACGCTCATAACAGCTATAAACGGCCACTACTGGCTATAACCCAGCATTGTCTTACTAACTGTTTTGTATTATTGGTTTAACGTGGCTTTGAATTGAACAGTTAAATGCGAAGCCCAGCAGCCGGAGCCTCTTGAAAAAGCAGGAAATTGGGTTGCAATAGCCTGTAAAAACAACCGCCTGCATTAATAATGCAGGCGGTTTAAGTTAATTTATAATCTGGGAATGAGAGGCCGGCAACTAACTATGCCGGTAAATATTAATTTAGGACTTTCGCAAAATAACCAAAAAGAGATAAAAGGGAGTATAGCAGCTGGAGGGAAGAGTAAGATGAAAACTGTAATAGAGCATTACTGCCAATACTTGTTGAGCACGCAAATCAACTACACCTGCACCTACTTTGCCGACCATGTAGCAGGTTTAAGCCATGACTCGGTTCACCGGTTTTTGCGGGATGAGAAGCTTACGCCTAGATTGTTGTGGGAGAAGGTCAAGCCGCTTATAGTGCAATCTTCTTATGCTTATATCATCTTTGATGACACAGTGCTGGACAAGCGGCATTCTCGGGCGATGGAACTGGTCAGAAGGCAGTATTCAGGCAATGCGCACGGCATCATCAAAGGTATAGGCGTGGTTAACTGCCTCTACTTAGACCCCATAAACCAGCAGTTCTGGCTTATTGACTACCGCATCTTTGACCCACAGACCGATAATAAAAGCAAGCTGGACCATGTAGCGGATATGCTGCAGCATCTCAAGTATAGAGGTGTGCTTTTCCAAACGGTGCTTATGGACAGTTGGTATGCAACTACTATGCTGTTCAAGTACCTGATAAAGGAAGGTAAAACCTTCTGCTGCCCCATTAAGAGCAACCGCAAAGTAGATGATTCATCTGGTAAAGAGCCCTATAAGCCGGTAGATGAATTGCAGTGGAGTGAAAAATAATTAGCACAAGGCAAGCTCATCAAGTTGCATGGATTTCCGCTGGATGTAAAGGTAAAGCTATTCCGGGTTGAGGTGTCTACCCACCGCACGGACTACATCGTGACCAATGATGTAGGGCAAGACAACGCTGAGGCTGTCAAACAGATATGCAGCTTGAGATGGTGTGTCGAGCAGCTGCACCGAGAGGAAAAACAATTGACGGGAATACAAGAGTCGCAGTGTCGGCTGGCCAGAGCGCAACGCAATCACATTCTGGCTGCTACGCTCGTTTGGACCAGGCTCAAGCAACTGGCTTATGCTTCTGAGCAAACCATTTATCAACTCAAGATAGGTTTGCTCGACCATTACCTGTCACAACAATTAAAAAGGCCCGATATGCCTTATGCTTAATTTGCGAAAGTCCTATAATTATTAAGCTGGGTAAGCTTATGCGCAATCAGCTTTTTACTTCCGGACTTTATAAAATATAGCGCCGAACAGAAAAATAACCACGTAGCAGATAATTGGCAAATAATAAGCACTGGCTACATCTTTATTGGCTACAATGCCCATAATGGGCGGGAATACAGCTCCGCCTACTACCCCCATTACAATAAAAGAAGAGGCCTGTTGGGTGTGTTTGCCTAAGTTTTTCAGACCTAAACTAAAGATAGTCGGGAACATGATGCTGAAAAAGAAGTTGAGCAGCAGCAGGGCGACAAACGAAATCATACCCCAACTTTGCGCAATAACAATACACATTAATATATTAGCTAATGCATAACCGGCCAGAAGTTTGTTCGGGGCGATAAATTTCATCAGGAAGGTACCCACAAAACGACCCACCATCATCATTACCATAAATATTAACCCAAAATAATAGGCTGCTATTTCGGGGGTTAAACCCATTTTTTCTTCGCCGTAAAAAATAAAGAAAGCCCAGGTACCGGATTGCGCTGCCACGTTAAAAAACTGCGCAATACAAGCCCAGATAAAATGCCGGTGCTGAAACAGTTTTTTCGGGGCCTTTAAATCTTCCGGCGCTATGCCCACCTCGTAGGTATCGGTACTAACCACGTGCGGGTCGGTAAGGGTAGGGACTTTTACAAAGGCAAAGGCAACCGCCAGCGCCGTAATAACCACTCCTATAATAGTATATAATATTTTTACCGAATCGAGCTCGCCGGAAGTGCCGGTACGCAGTAAAAAATAACCACCAATTACCGGGCCTATTACTGCCCCTAACCCATTAAAAGCCTGGGCAAAGTTTAAGCGCTGATCGCTGGTGCGCTGGTCGCCTAAAGAGGCAATAAACGGGTGCGCTACGGCTTCTAAAGTAGCCAATCCGCAACCCAGAATAAACAAGGCTAACCGGAAAAACCCAAACGACTCCGAATCGGCGGCCGGTACAAATAAAAAGGCCCCTGCCGCATACAAGAACAACCCCAGCAGCACACCCATTTTATAACCAAAGCGTTTCATAAACAAGCCAGCCGGTACGCCCATAATAAAGTAGGCGCCAAACACCGAAAACTGTACCAATCCCGATTGGGCTTTCGATACATGTAATACGGTCTGAAAATGTTTGTTCAGGACATCGCCCATGGTAATGGCAATGCCCCACAGCATAAACAAGGAGGTAACAAAAACGAAGGTAGTGAGATACTTTTTTTCGGTAAAAGCTGCCGGCTGCGCAGGCATTCTGGCTTCAGACGAAGTACTGGGTGACATCATAATGAAAGTGGGTAAGCAAATTTGCCGTATAAATAGGCAAAAAATCTAAAACTTACTCCTTTGCCTGGTTAAATTATTCAGATTTCTCTCTTGGCACTTCCTTATTCTTCGTAAACGGTGTCTTGCTAAACAAACGTAAAATTACCTTTCTATCTCCGTAAGCGCCGGAATATTAACCACCTTGGCTCTTAAACTAACCTGCAACCAAGGCCTGGCCAAACCAGTTTATCCACCTCAAATTTTGCTTTCGCGCCTGTTCTTTCTAATTTGGTCTTATGATTTCGCTTAAACCAATTGCTTTTGCCGCACTATTTTGCTTTTTCTTCAGCTTTTTTAACCCGTTTGCCTTTGCCCAGCAACCCACTCCACCGCCCGGTTTACCTGTATCTACCACAGATTCGCTCCGCCAAGCAGAGGTATATAACCTGGCCCGCCAGTCTTTTGTGCTGTTCGATAGCCTGAATTACCGGTTTATCGGCGATGGCAATCTTACCCGCGGCAACATTAACCGTACGTTGGTAGTTACCCGGGCCGAAATAATTGTAAATGGACCAGTTGTTTCTTTATCTACCAATCCGCGGTTTGCTTACGGTAAACAAAACCACGTACTGGCTGAGCGCGATGCCTACATAGATTTATTTATTGATATTTATAAGCAAAAGCGGGTATACGGTTTTAGCCTGGCTACCCTGGAAAACAGCAACTTAAGGGGTATAAACCTGCGACAATTAGCCGGTATCGGGGTAGGGTTGCGACTGCTCCGGAAATCAAACCACACCTTATCTTTTACCAACGCAGTTATTCATGAGTCTACTAATTTCCGGAGCCGGCCTACCATTACCATCCAGCGTAACTCGGCCCGCTTAAAAGGCAGCCATACTTTTCTGCAAAATAAAATCCGTTTTAACCACATTACCTTTGTGCAGCCCGCGCTGAGCGATTTCTCTAACCTGCGTTGGAACACCGTAGTTTCGCTGGAGTTGCCTTTAACCAAATGGGTAACCATCCGGACAGCTTTTGAAAACACGTACGAGAGCGTGGTAGATCCTAACCGCAAGAAGAACGATACCCGCCTAACCGCCGGCATTGCCGTAGGTAACCGGCCGTAACGATTATATTTATAGCCTAAAGCCTGTATAAAACTATAGTTAAGCGCGACTGGGAAGCAGATTCTTTTTGGGTGGCGAAAGGCTACTGCTTTTTAGTCTGTTTTCTCTTTTATCTAAGCTTCGGCTCCCCACCTAACTTAAACTGATAAAAAATTTTATTTTCTATCCAATATTTTTTTATACATCTGGAGCCTTCTTACCAAGCCACCCAAGGATATTATTTAAGCTTAATTTAGCAATTATAATATATAATTTAACTAATATAAAGTTACTTCATTATAGCAAGTCCTGCTGGTGTTGTTAATACGCCTAAACTCTTCTAAAAGCTAATATTTAATAAATAAGTCGAAAAATACTATAACGCTCGCTGTAACAATACAATCCTAATACAGACTTGAAATTAATTACGTTTTTTCCGGATAATGGAAAGATTAATCCGAAACCTGGAAAAAGGCCACCCTTTTACAAGTCAAGAAAAAAACTAAAAAAGCCTATAGCCTCTCCAGAACATATATTTTAATATATATTCACTTTCTGGCATATATTTAGATTTATAAAAGAGAGAATCCTATAAAAAATTACTTAAATGAACACCCAGCAGCAGACTATTATCACTACCAACACCGAAAAGCCTATAATTTCTGATGCTGAAAATAAGAACTTTCAATCAGAGGTAAGATTATATGTGCTGTCGATGCAAATGCCGGTGTATATAAAAATACCGAGAATAAACAAAAGCCTAAGCAGTTAACCAGAATACCTAAACTGGACAGGAAAGACAATCATTATTAAATTTTATATTAAATAATTTAAATATATAAATTTTTTATTTTAAAATATTCGCTTTAGTTTCGACTCTCAGAACAAATAATAACAAAAAATGCTGCCTATGTCCTATTATTTACTAAAACGCGGTCACCCGCCTTGGTTCACAAGCCAATGATCAGTACCCTAGGTTATTTAATTGGAAACACCATAATAATCGCTTTCGGCCATCGTGGCAACTTAACTAAAAAAAGAAAAAGCTGAATTATTTATCTACGCGATAACTCAATTAAAGCAGGTTCTTACCACACGCTTCTGAATTACCGATCAAATCCATAGGAAAGTATTGAATCCTAAAAAACCATACAATAATTAAACCCCAGTAAAAACGCTTAACCCTTTAACCCTAATTTTATGCAAAAGAATTTTACACATTTAATCCAAGCGGTTGCCCGAGCCCGAAACTACTCGGCTGCAATTGCTACTTTGCTTTTTATACTGCTGTTGCAGGCAAATACTGCTTCGGCTCAAGCTTCTCTTCCGGCTCCAACTCAAACTAATTCAACTTTGTGTGAATTTAGAGTTGGTAGCCCTAACAGCGTTACTTTTAATTCATCCTATACTGCCAGCAATGGAAATAATGACAGAGCAACCACACTACACTGGGAATATAGCCCTACAGGTGCTAACAATAGCTGGTCTACTGTTAATCCAAGCGGAGGAACTGTAAACGGTGTTACAACATCTTCTTTTAGTGGCAATGTTGCAAATACTACTTTAACCCTAACTAATGTGCCGGTAGGTTATAGTGGGCAGTATAGAGCTGTTTACGTTAGAGTTGTAACTAATGGCAATAATACAACAACTACAACTCTTGCAAGAACTGCTCCTGCAACTTTAACTGTTAACGCTTTTCCAACGGCTTCAATCAATAATGCTCCCTCCACTTTAACATTTTGTTCTGGCGGTTCTGTAAATCTAGATGCCGGTACTGGTAGTAGTTCCTTTACTTACCAATGGCAAAAGCAAAATCAGGACGGTAGTTATTCTAATATTACGAACCCGAATGTTAACACAACACCATATTTATTACCAGCAAGTACTTCAGGCAATTATCGGGTTATTGTGGGCAATAATAGCTGCACCTCTATCTCCAATCCTGTAACGGTCAGAGTTATTCAAACCCCTACGGCCTCTATCACAGCCAACCGATCATTAACTTTTTGTGAGAACCAGGAGGTAGTATTAACGGCAGGAGCAACTTTTGCTGATCCCACCAATGCTCCCGCAGTTGGTAACCTTAGATATGCCTGGTATAGAAATTCACAGCTTATTCCAGATGAAACACTTCCAACTTATACCGCTAGAACCTCGGGCAACTATTCTGTAATAATAACTAATGTTGATGGTACAATAACTTGCCCTAGTAACCAACCTAGTGTTACCGTAAATGTTATTCCCCTTCCGGTAACCAATATCTCGGCACCTAATGGCACCAGTGCCTGCCCTGCCACACCAAATGGTACCGGTGGCACCGTCCTCTTAAGCGCAAATCCGGTAAACAATACCTATGATCCTGCTACAGCCATTTATACCTGGTACAAAGTGGATGCAAATGGTGATAATACTCTTATCCCAGATGCAAACAGCAGGGATTATTTAGCCAGTACTACCGGCAGATATCGGGTTCAAGTTACTACACCAACGACTCAATGTGCTAAATTTTCTGATAATTTGATAACCGCTACCATTTTATCGCCTACTACGGCTATCAATAATTATCGACCTCAGGTTTACTTCTGCGAAGGTGGCTTAACAACTGCTAACCCAATACTTTTAACTGCTGCTCAAGGAGATAATTATACCTATACGTGGTATAAAAAGGATATACAAAATAATACTCAGTTAGTTGTAGGTGATGCACGTACTATTTCTGTCGACCAGCCAGGATTTTATTATGTAGTAATAGCTATTGCCAATAGCTGTACTACCGAATCTGCCCTTACTGAAGTAACTCAAGCTCCTGCTATTACTAATAACACTATTACCTCACCTACCACTACAATATGCGAAGGTACGGCTCCAGGTACCATAACCGGCATTGCGCCAAATGGTGGGGTTGGAACAGCATTTACTTACCAGTGGCAAATAAGTTTTGATGGCGAGAATTTCACTTTCATTGAGGATGCCGATGCCAGAGGTATAAATTACTCCCCTGGGAATTTAACTCAGACTACCTGGTTCCGCCGGGTGGCAACCTCATTATGTTCTGAGCCTAGTAATAGTGTCCAGATAACAGTAAATCCGGCTATTCAGAGTAATACCATTACAGCCCCAGCAGTAACTACAATTTGCGCCGGCATATCTTCTCCAATTATTGATGGTAATGTCCCTGTTATTGGTGATGGAACCGTACTATATACCTTCCGTTGGGAAAGCAGTACCACCAGCGCTACCGAGGATTTTAGCGCAGCCACTGGCACCAACAATACCCAAACCTACAATCCTGGTAGCTTAGCTCAAACTACCTGGTTCCGTCGCGTAGTCTTATCAGGACCTTGCACAAATATTAGTAATGAGGTGGTTAAAATTACCGTAATCCCACAACCAACTGCCAATGCTGGTCCTGACCTGAGTGCTTGCCCTAAACCCGGACAAGTGGCAGGGGAAGAGATTACTGAATTTACGCTTAATAATGCGAATGGTGATTTTGGAACTTTTGAATGGAGTGTAGTACCGGGTGGAACAGCGACAGCCCAAATCCTTAATCCAAATCAGCTTCGCCCGACCGTAAACGTGATTGGCTTTGGTACAGTAATCCTGCAACTGACCACCACCAGCACTACTTGCGGCACTCAAGTTTCTGACCAGGTGACACTGACCGCTAATCCATTACCTACAGCTACAGCTAGTTCGCCTGAGCCAACCAAATGTATTGCAGTTGGCAGTAATACTACTAACTTCGAAGTTAATGGGGAAATTACAAATACGAATGATTATGCGTGGATTATCGTAAGAACTACTGGGAATGCTACAGCCAGTATTCCTACTACCTTGCAATCAAGTGTTACTGTAACTGGTACCGGTTCCGTAACTTTACAATTAGTTGCAAAAACTGATTTCTGTCAAGCGGGCTCCGCTGAGGTTACATTAACCGTTAATCCCTTACCAACGGCTACGGCTGCGGTTGCCGCAAATGAACAGACTGCGAAATGTGTGCCGCTAGGTACAAGCAGTACCACTTTTCAGCTAAATGGTCAAAGTAACGGTAATTTTGTTTGGACCCAAGTAGGCAGCACCGGAGCTACTGCCTCTTTTGAATCTGGTGCTGAAAACACGATTAACCCTATCGTAACAGTAACGGGTGTAGGCACGGTAACCCTCCGCCTGACTACTACCAGCGAAGTAGGATGTGGCGAGCCTGCTACTTCTGATGTTATCTTATCGCTGAATCAAACACCACAAGTTGCGTTAGCAGACTTTCCGGTTGAATTATGCACTACCACCGGCATCTTTCCTTTAACTGGCGGCTCCTTTAATGGTACAACAGGCGCAACCAATGCCGGTACTTATTCCTATAATGGTCCTAGTGGAGGTGTATATAGCGTTACTGCTGCTAACGGTGCTGTAAACTGGTTTTTCGACCCTAGTAAAGCCGGTGCGGGACAATGGTCCATCACTTATACGGTTACTGCCAATGGTCAATGTGCTAATTCTGCCACTAAAACTCTTTCTGTGAAAACAAGCCCTGTAGCACCTACCTTTACCGGTGTTACCGATGGCGCTACCATCTTTTCTGGCGAAGGAAACAAAACCTTGTCTGGCACATTAGTTGGCGCTACCAGCGGTACATTCTCCGGCTTTGGCGTTAGCAGCACTGGAACTGGTAGTGGTACTTTCAATCCTTGTGCTGCCTTTAGTGAGGCCATAGCCGCCGCTGGAACACCAGATGCAACTACGGTAAATGTGGCTATCACTTATAGAGTAAGTAATGATAACCAATGCTCCAATTCTATTACCAAGAACGTTACAATAAACAAATCAGTTTACCAGGCAGTAGTAACTTCCAGCTTAAAACCATTTTGCCGGGGTGACAATGTTGCTCATACGGTACGACTTTACCGGGAAGCAGTGATTATTTACCCTTACTTAACTAACGCCGCAGGAGAGCCAATAAGATTAAATGGTACACTTGTTGGTCCGCAGGAATTTCCAGTAAGTAATCCTGCTTATCCTTTTCCAGCGGGTACCACTGAAGCTGCTAAATTACTGGCCTGGCGTTTCTTTAATCCAGTAGTAGTTAGTGGAACAGAAATTACCAGTGGCCTTACTTATCAGTGGAATAAAAACCAGAAAGAAAAAGGCAATGGCGAATTAGGTGGCCAAGGCGCTGACGCTCAGGTTTTTTCAAACGCCGGCTTATCCTCTCTGGATTATTACTCTGCCTATGTTACGACTAATTCCAGCTGCCCAGTTTTAAGTAATTTAGTATCCAGCCGTACTTATACCGGACAAATTTCTGGCTATGCCATTACTTTAGCAGCAAATAAAAACCCTATCTGCCCAAGCGATGCAGTAACCTTCACTGCCACCTTAGATGAAACTTTCCCAATTGCTTGGACTAGTATAAACTTACGTCTAAACTGGATTCTAGTAACTGCTAATGGACAAAGAAGTGTATTGCGGACTAATGGTTATGATGGCACCCCGGCAAGCTTGCAGTACACAACAACTGCTTTGCAAAATGGTGATAAAATTTCGATTGAATTTACTTCTGATATTAATGGAGCTTATGTTGGCAGTAAATGTTTTGCAGAAATACTGCCTACCAATGCTATAACCATGATAGTAGCCATAAACCAAACTCTTACTGGTGGTTCTTACTGCGCAGGAAATACCGGAACAGTTAGAATGAACGGCTCTCAGGTTGGTATTTCTTACCAGTTGCTCCTTAATGGCTCACCGGTAGGTAATCCAGTGGCTGGCACTGGTACAGGTATGAATTTTAACAACCTTACTGCTGGCAGCTACACCGTACAAGCCATTGCTTCCGGAAGTACTTGCTTAACGTACGGGCCAGTAGCTTTAACAGAAAATCCGTTACCAGAAGCTCCATCAGGTGGTAACCAGACAGTATGTTCTAATGGCACAAGTACGCAGACGTTAACAGCCTCGGCTACCGTACCAAGCGGTTTTAGTTTGATTTGGTATACTTCGCTATCTGGTACTGGAACCACTGCTTCGCCTACACAAGTTGGAGTAGGCAGCAAAACTTATTATGCGGCACTCCAAAACCTAACTACTTCTTGTATAGGTCCGCGTACTGCTATAACCTTAACCATAAATGCACAACCAGCTGCCCCAATAGCCGCAAATAAAACTATATGTTCAGATGGTTCTGCTTCACAGACGCTAACTGCTTCGGCTACAATACCTCCTGGTTTCAATATAATCTGGTATACCTCCGAAACAGATTTTGGTGCAACCTCAACACCAACGCAAACTGGGGTAGGAACAGCCAATTACTGGGCCGCTGCCCAAAGCCAGACTACATTATGCATTGGTCCACGGACAAAAGTAACTTTAACCATTAATCCATTACCTACAGCTAATGCCGGCGTAAATCAAGAAAATTGTACTCCTGGCCTGACTACAACTTTTGACTTGGCAGGTACCGCAGCCTTTGGAAACTTTACCTGGTCTGTTGCCAGCAATCCAAACAATCTTCCTGTTGCAATAGCTAATCCTAACCAACTTAACTCTAAGGTGACTATTACAGGTAGTGGTACAATTACCCTGAAACTGACTACAATCTCAAGTTTTGGTTGCGGTACAGTTTCCGATGAAGTAGATTTAGTTGTAAATAAAGTTCTGAACGAGGAGCCTGAAATTAATGAACCCAATAACTTAAGTTATTTTCAACCTGCTACCTTTACTGTAGAATCTACTAATTCTAATGTAAACTGGACTTACAGATGGTTTATTATTTACAGCACTGGCTTACCAATTGAGCAAAAAGACCAAACTGGTACAACCCTCACAGTTCCTGCAGAAAAGATGACGACAGATTTTATTGGAGTACAAGTAGTTCAGGTGGCACCTGAAGGAATCTGCTATAATACCAAATTCTCTTCATTAGCTGAAACAAGTGATCTTACCATATTGCCAGTAGAGTTGCTGTACCTTAAAGCTACGAAGCAGAATAACAACGTAGTAGAACTGGAATGGGCTACCGCCATGGAGCAGAACAGCGAAGGGTTTGAAGTGCAGGTATCGCAGGATGCTAAAAACTTCCGTACCCTGGCCTTTGTCGCCTCTAAAGCGGGTGGCAACACCAACCAAAAACAGGTATACACCTTCCACGATAAAGAGAATGGCAAATATGGCACCCGCTACTACCGCTTAATGCAGCGCGACATGAACGGTGACGCAGAATATTTCGGACCTAAGGCGGTGAAAATTGGTGAATCGGTAGAAAGCTTAAGCGCTTACCCGAACCCCTTCACCAGCGAAGTGAACCTGGAAATACAAGCCGAAGCATCTGGTAGTCTGCACGTAGTGGTAACCAATGCCGCCGGTGCCAAAATACTAGAACGTACTTTTGCCGCAGAAAAAGGCAGCAACCGCGAAACACTCCGCTTTAGCAGCAGTTTGCCACAAGGCATGTACATTATTACCACGCGCCTGAATGGCAAAACTAGCCACTTCAAGCTCATGAAACAATAGTAAGCTTTATTAGGGTTAAAGCTAAAAGGGGCAGGTATTTTACCTGTCCCTTTTTTTATTTTAAAACCAGGCTAATCTGACAACCAGTATTCTTGACCAGCCGGGAACAGAATACAACCATTGTTCTTCTTCCTGCTTAAGAACACAACAGAAGAATAACTAGTAAAATCCAAATTTAACAATACTAGCCCCGTGTCATCTAGGCTCCCTATTAGATTAGAGGCTTAGCAAAACTTTCGATTAAATACCTTTACTACAAGTCCAAACTCCTCGCCATTGAATTTATCTGTTAACTAATATCAAAAGCCTTCATCTTAAAAATTATTTAAATTCAAAAATTGTACAATTCTTACATCAAAAAAAATACACAAGCTAGTAATTCAAAAAGCAACTTGCTAAAACATGACTATTCATATTTTAAGGTATAAAGCCTCTAGAATATTCAATACTAACAATTAATATTTTTCTAATTCTGATGTATACAATAAAACATTTCTAATAATTTATTTAAACAAATTTATTTTTATTTTAACTGCTTTTATTTTACTTTAAAGATTAAACTCAGAAGTGGTTTAATTTTTCACCCAATGAATACAATAAATAATATTTGTAAGCGAATTTATTTGCCCCATTCTAATGGAGAAGTAGAGGTACCTTTTTTAGTGAGTAAACAAAGTTTTAGTTTATCATATTCTACGCCAGAGCAGATTCTTAAACATCAATATTCAGAGAATAGCTGCTAGCAAACTTCTTTAATATATCTTAATAAAGCCCCATTTAACGTACAGTTGCACCCTGACTACCAGAATAAATCCCTAATAGAATACGCTTAACCATTTAACCCTAATTTTATGCAAAAGAATTTTACCCAACCATTTAAGCCACGATTAGCATCTGGCGAAAATATACGGAAGCTAATTATCGCAGCAACCTTTCTTTCAATTATTTCAGTTTCTTTATACCTGTGGGCCGCTATTGTGCCTATTACTCCTGCAGTGGTATTAATTTCAGCTGATAAAGCCGCGAACTCGCCATTACCGGAAAAAGGATATACTATAATACCAGATATTGTGATAGCTGAAGGCAATCAGCAGGACTTTGTGAGCGGTACATTTACGCTAACTGCACCCACTGGCTGGAAATTTAATCCAACCAGTAATATTGAGATAGATCGTAACCTAAATATCTCAAGTGCTGAGGTTACTTCTATTAGTGCCACCTCTATAGTTATTACTTTTACAGTTCAAAATCCTAACCGTAGCGGTATAGACCGTTTAGTAATAAAAGGTGTAGGTGTTCAGGCTGATAACGGTGCTGATATTACCTCTAACAACAACGCTCCTTTAATTTTAAGTACTAACATAAATAAACAAATCGGTTTACCTACCACAGTGGCCAGTCTATCGCAGACTGTTGGTGCACCCCGCAAAATAGAGTTTGGAACTCAACCTGGTGCAGTTGGGCCCAATTTAGCTGGAGATGAACTTAAGAACCCACCAGTTGTAAGGTTATTAGACAATTGGAACCGACCTACAGGCAATAATACGGTTACTTTATCAATTACTGCTGGAACTGGTACCTCGGGAGCTACGCTATCTTCTACCTCGGTTAGCGCTGAAGATGGAATAGCAACCTTTACCGGAGTTAGTATAAACCTGGCAGGTAATAATTACAGTCTTACAGCTTCTAGTCAACTTATAACCGGACAACCTGTTTCTACAGTACAAAGCAATACATTTTCTGTAATTAATAAACAGCCAATTATCTCCTCATTTAATCCGGCTTGTATTGCTGAAGGCAATAATTATAGCGCTCTTATAATAAACGGAACTGACTTCGGCCCAGGAGCTACTGTACAAATTTCGGGTAATAATCAGAATACCGGAATATTACAAACAGCATTTGTAAATAAAACGCAGATCAGTGTTTCGCTTAACGGTACTTTCCTGGCTTCACCTATTGCTGGCACGTATTCGGTACAGGTAACTAACCCCGGACCTGTTGTGGCTACTCCAACTTCAGCACCACAAACTTTTACCGTTTATCCTTCGGCAGATGCAATTACAGGCTCAACCACAGTTTGCGCGAATACTATTGGCGAAACTTATACTATTAATACAGTAACGGGTGCTCAGTCTTATAACTGGAAGGTTGTTTCGGGGCCTGCATCTATTCAAACGCCAAGCGCCACTAATTCTGTAAAATTAAACTTCGGCTCTACTACTAGCCCAGCGGTTGTTGTACTATCAGTTGAAGAAGAATACCAATGCGGAGTAATTGGAGATGCAGAGACGATTACTATTCAAGTTAACCCATTACCATTAGCAAGTATTGCTGGACCGACTAGCATCAATACTTGCGACGGCAATACTGTTAATTTAAGCGCCACCCCTTCTGGGGCAGCTTATCAATGGTTCAGAAGCACCGATAATGGATTAACTTACAGTACTATTCCAAATGCTACGGCTGAATCTTACCCAGCAGGGAGCACCGGCAGGTATAAGGTGCAAGTAACTGTAAATAACTGCTCTGCAACCTCGGATGATGTTATCCTAACAGTTTTAAATAGCTCAAATATTATTACTAATGCAGCGGATGCTTCTCTTTGTCCTAACAACAGCATAACTCTTACGGCATTAACTGGTGTTGGCTATGGTTATGTATGGCAAAGCAGTGCAGATAATGGTAATACTTATTCTCCAGTTGGTTTTACTGATAAGTTCACTGTAACTACCCCCGGCTTATACCGAGTAATATTAACTACAGGTATTAATGGTTGTGCCCCTATAACTTCAAACCCTGTTAATATTACACCGGAAGACCCTATAGTTGGTAATGAAATTACTACCCAAAATACAACTATTTGCCAAGGTAGCAACATCGCACTATTAGCTCCGCCAGTATCGAGCGGAGATGAAACAACTCAATACGAATGGCAAAGTAGTATAGATAATTTTGCTACCTATATTACTGTTGTTGGAACCGGCCAGAATCACACTTACGTTAATTCTGGTGGTTTTACCGGAAAAATTAAATTTCGCCGCGTTGTAACCACAGGTTGTACCTCCACCAGTGCGCCTGTTGAAATAACAGTTACCCCAACCATAACAAATAATCAAATTACTTCTGCAACACAGTCAATTTGTTATAATGCTACTCCGGCCCAAATTACTGCCGGTACTGTTGGTGGTGGTGCAGGATCAAATTCTTATTCTTACCAATGGCAGCAAAGTACTATATCAGCAACAGATGATAATAGTTTTACAGATGTACCAGCAACTACTGGGGGAACAACCGTAAACTATACTCCAGGAAAGCTTACCCAAACTACCTGGTTCCGGCGGGTAGTTACTTCAGGTGGGTGTTCTAGTAAGAGTAATGCGGAACAAATAACAGTTACCAGAAATACCTATACGTTAATATTAACGGTGCACCCTGCGGATTTTCCAGTTTGTAATCAGACGAGATACAAGGCTATTGTTTTAAAAAATGTTACAGATGTTGTTTATCCGGCTAATCCTCGTTTCCAACAAGTAACCTGGACAGGAGGAGAAGATGTTACAGATCAATTTGTTTTTGACTGGTGGAAAAACGATACCAATGATAGAATAAACGGGGATACTGATGACGAAATAAGACAGGCCGGACTTCAATCGATGGACTATTACACAGTGCGGGCAAAGCCTTTTGGAACGCTCAGTTGTGCAGAGTACAACTTTGATTCAATGCCTGAATTAACTTCCCCTTTAAATGCATCTAGAAATGGTAATGTTTTGTTTTCTAACAGAATATACCTTGGCATTCCGGAAAACTATGATGTAAAGATAACAGCTGATAAAAACCCAATTTGCTATGGCACCCCTGTAACTTTTACAGCAGTTCCAAATGCTGCTTATGCTAACCTAAGCATACAATGGGTAGTTAGGGCCAAGAATGGAGGTACTGTTTATACCTCTCCTTTTGGCCCATCTTTAACATTATCATCTACTGCATTACCCAGACCATTAATGGATGGGGACGTTGTAAGCGTAAACTTTAATTCTTCAGAAACTAATTGTGGTGCCAGACCAGGCAGTAACCCTATTACCATGACCGTCTATGATCTAACCACGATAACACTTCTACAAGATAAAACAGTTTGTGAAGGAATTCCAACCAGTTTTAGTGTGATAGCAACAGGTCATAATCTAGGTTACAGTTGGTTTAAAAATGATGTGTTGATCCCTAACCAAAATACCAATACTTTAAGTTTTAATAGCCCTGCCTTAAGTGACAATGGAACTTATCAGTTAAAGGTAACTGGCACGTGTGGAGAAGAAGCAGTTTCTCCTAAAGTAACCTTAACTGTGAAACCATTTATCACCAACACAGTTACGATTAAAGTACCAGATGATGATTTAGAAATTGGAGGTTCTGCTACTTATGAAGCAATCTCTTCAATTGCAGCTTACAACCCAACTTACAGGTGGTATGTTGCTAATCTAAGCGCCCCTGACCCAACTTTTAAGTTGCAAATAAACGACAAAGGCCCAACTCTTACGATTGATCCTGTACCTCAAGGGCAGATACAGGTTAGAGTTGAAGTTGATGCACTCAGCGATATGTGCGTTACCCCTGCAAACCAGACAGCATCAGCTACTACTGTTCCTGTTACTCCGTTGCCAGTAGAGTTGCTCTACCTGAAAGCCACCAAGCAGGACAACAACGTAGTAGAAGTAGAATGGGCAACGGCCATGGAGCAGAACAGCGAAGGCTTTGAAGTACAGGTATCGCAAGATGCTAAAAACTACCGTACGCTGGCTTTTGTAAACTCTAAAGCGGGTGGCAACACCAACCAGAAACAGGTATACACTTTCCACGACAAAGAGAATGGCAAGTACGGCACCCGCTACTACCGTTTAATGCAGCGCGACATGAACGGCGACGCGGAATATTTCGGACCAAAAGCAGTGAAAATTGGCGAAGCGACAGAGAGTTTAAGTGTTTACCCGAACCCCTTCACCAGCGAGGTAAACCTGGAACTGAATGCTGAAGAAGCGGGGACTATGCATGTAATGGTGACTAACGCCATTGGCGCCAAAGTATTAGAGCGTACTTTGCAAGTAGAAAGGGGCAGCAGCAAACAAAACCTGAAGTTCAACAGAAGCTTGCCACAAGGGATGTATCATATAACAACTCAGATGAATGGAAAAGTGCAGCACTTCAAGCTCCTGAAACAACACTAAGCTTTATTAGGGTTAAAGCTCAAAGGGGTTGGTATTTTACCTGCCCCTTTTTTGTGCACCTCCAGAAAGTACCTCATTTCACTTTAACAATTATCCTCCAGAACCATGATAAAGTCTTAATCATACACTAATATCTGCTGATACAGGCATTACAGTTTAATGTAGACGCATTATCTGAAGGAACGTAAATGCTCTTAAATATTAGATATAGAATAACTTAAACGCTATAAAAGGACAACGGAACGATCTTCTGCCCGTAAATCAGAAATGAGGTTATTAGCGCAATTCTCTCGAAAAAATCCTCCTAATTATTAAACTATAAAAACGCTAGAACATGCACGACCCTTTACCCACAAGCCTATGCAAAATATATCTACATGGCGTTTTCATTTACGGCTGGTATACTTCCTAAAAACGTCTATAAAAAATTTAATTATTGGTTTATTTTTAGCTCTAGTAACCACCTTTGCCACAAATGCTTCAGCTAATAGGCCAGAGTCCCGCTTTACCAGAATTGTTTCAGATAAAACCGAAACAAAGGGTTCGGGAACATTCGAAAGCCGTGTATCTGCCACTGCAGGCACCTCAGTGGTTGCTGATAATCCCCTGCCGGTTTTGATTTCTTTATCTAAAGATTGTTTAACCCAAGGCTATAACCAGGACCTTTATGTTACCTTAACCGGGACAAACTTTATACCTGGTGCTAAAGTGCGGATTTCCAGAGCCGGCATACCTATTGGCAACTTTGATCCCAGTTCTGTTAGTGCCGACGGCAAGACAATGGAAACCGTTGTACCAGCCGGGTGGCTCCAGTTCTTCCTTTTTTTTCCGGGCCCTTATACCATCCAGGTTGTTAATCCAGCACCTGCGGTTCAGGGAGGAATATCAAATTCAAAACTATTTACCGTATACGCACCCATAACCACAGGATCTATCACAGGCAACACCTCTGTTTGTCCTGGTGCAACCGGGGTTATTTATTCAGTGCCGCTCGTAGCAGATGCTTCCTATGTTTGGAAAATTCCGACTGGCGCAACCATTGTAAACAGCAATCTGGATGGTAACCAGATTACCGTAAATTTTAATAATGCTACTTCTGGTGAAATCTCTGTTACCGCTATCAACGGTTGCGGCGACCCTGGTACAGAATCTACATTAGAGATAACAGTAAACAATCCGCCTGTTATCGATAGAATTTCCAGCGGTGTACCCGTCTGTCCTAACGGAGAGGTTACTATAACAGTAGATGCAAGGGGAGCAAACCTGAATTACCAGTGGTTTAAACGAAGAGGGAGTGCTGCCAGCAACGGATTTCTTTTAACTGATGGCGGTACAATATCGGGTTCTAAAAGTGCTACCTTAAGAATAAGCAGTGCTGTTGACGCTGATGCCGGATTTTATTATGTAGTTGTAAGTAATACTTGCAACACGGCTGGTATCCCGTCTTCTAATTCGGAAATAAAAGTAAACACAGCTTATACCAATACCATAGCCAATATACAAGAGCCAGTGGAACTTTTGGTTGGTCAACCCGCTACTTACTCCGTAATACCGGCTAACAAGAGCCTGAAATGGGAGTACACCTGGACTATTCTTTACAATACCAATCCTGCAACTACGGAAGTTAAGTACACAGGAAACATTCCTACTTTAACCATACCCGGTGTGCGGGCAGATATGGTCGGAATAACTGTAGCGCAATTGCCGCCACCAGGCATCCCGTGCGTGAATGCTATAAATAACGTGATTATCCTTGACCGAACTCCGCTACCAGTAGAACTATTGTATCTGAAAGCGACGAAGCAAGATAACAACGTAGTAGAAGTAGAATGGGCAACGGCTATGGAAAAGAACAGCGAAGGCTTTGAAGTACAGGTATCGCAAGATGCCCAGAACTACCGTACCCTGGCTTTTGTAAACTCTAAAGCCGGCGGCAACACCAACCAGAAACAGGTTTACACCTTCCACGATAAAGAGAATGGCAAGTACGGCACCCGCTACTACCGTTTAATGCAGCGCGACATGAACGGCGACTCGGAATATTTCGGACCGAAAGCGGTACAAATTGGTGAAGCGACAGAGAGTTTAAGTGTTTACCCGAACCCCTTCACCAGCGAGGTAAACCTGGAACTGAATGCCGAAGAAGCGGGGACTATGCATGTAATGGTGACCAATGCTATTGGCGCCAAAGTATTAGAGCGTACTTTGCAAGTAGAAAGGGGCAGCAGCAAACAAAACCTGAAGTTCAACAGCAACCTGCCGCAAGGGATGTATCATATTACTACCCGGATGAATGGAAAAGTGCAGCACTTTAAACTCCTGAAACAACAGTAAGCTTTATTAGGGTTAAAGCTGAAGGGGCAGGTAAAATACCTGCCCCTTTTCTATTTAGCGCAAATGTAAACCCATAATATTTACAGCTCACTAAAAAGCAAATTAGAATTTCCGGACAAGCCCTGAAGAAGCGCAACCTGACAACAATAGGTGAAGTCTAAAGGATAGGAGCAGAGAATATTTTACAACCCTGAAAGGTTAAATTGTTTCCAAGCTTACTTATCCAACATATCGTACAGGTTTACCTGCATGTCTATGGCTTCGTAGCTGTCCAATTTTCGGCCCTTAGCGTCGAATGTAGCCTGAATCATATCCAGGGTTCTCCGTTTGTCGTTGTAATACCAGGCTGGGTGTCCTTCGATATCGCCTATTTTGTTCATGGCAAACTTATTATAAACTACCCATACCCGCTTTTTACCCGCCAATGCTTCAAAATCCGGACGAAGGTTGGCAAAATATTCTTCGTAGCTACCGGAAATATTCCGGACATCCTTACCTATTATCGCATCAAACTTTAAACCGTAAGCATTTTTATAAAAATTATAAGCCGGCCAGGTATTCCAATAAACATAAACAGTATCGCCGGGCTTGTAATGCTCATTAATATAAAGCAAAGCCTCGCGCTGATACGACTTCTTATAATCACCAAACAAGGCTGGGTTAATTACCTGCCGCAACGAATTTACCAGCGGGCCAGTTAATAATAATATCGGCAAGGCATATTGCCAGAATCGCTGCCGCACCGGCAATATTTCTACCAATTGCTGACACCCGCGCGCGATAAACAAAATCAGGATGGGCGCCAGATATACGGTAAGCCGGTCGAAGAAAGGATATAATTCCAGGCCGGAAGCAAATAAATGCAACCCGAAAGGCAGCACCATTACCAGAAAAACTTTTTTATCGTGTTTAAAAAAGCCGTACAGCCCTACCACCAAAAATATTAGTGGTAACCAGGCCATCCGCGCCAGAATACGCAGTAACGCATTATACTCAAAATGCAGGCTATACCACGATAAGCCCAGTGGATAATGCAGCGTAGAAAATATTTTTTGTACAAACCAACCCAAATCAGCTGCCGAGGTGGGCGGGAAAGGCATAAAACCGTCGTAGGTTCTAAACCAGATAGTCAGCCACTCGGAACCGGCATGTTTATACGTAAACAAAAAGTAATTTACCGCAAAGCTAAGAAGCCACAGTGTGGCTGGTATAACCGTACGAAAAAAAGCCGGCCAGTTTCTTTTAAGTAAATAATACAGGCCCAGGCCAATGCCCATACCGGCCAACAGAAAAATAGAAGTATACGAAAACCAGATAATGATGGCCCCTGCCACGCCCCAGAACAGCAACGAACCATAATCTGTTTTTTGCTGATAACGGATATAAAGGTACAGCACTAATATGGCGGCGAAAAGCTCGAACCCATATTGTTTTATTTCTACGGCATGGTACACCAGCGGGGGCGCCAGCGCCAATATACCCAATGCTACCGCAACACCCATTGGTTTTAAAAAATAGCGGGCAACCGGCAAAAACAAAAACAAAGAAGCAATACCAGTCAACAACGGCATCAGCCGCAAGGCCATTTCGTTGGTGCCAAAGAGCATCACACATGCCCGTACCAGCCACAAAAACCCAACCGGCGCTTTTTGTTCGTAATCTAAATAAGGCGCCAGTAGCTCGCCAAAATTCATTTTTATTAAGCTGGTAGCCAGGTAAATCTCATCGATCCATAAAGAGCGGTTATCTACAAAATGAAACACCCGCAGAAAAATACCGATTGCCAGCAAAGCACTGATAGAGAGGGATAATAACCCGTTGGCCTTGGTATTTCGGGTAGCACCTGTTATTTGTTGAAAATCCGAATTTGTTTTTTTCGTACGCAGGGTAAGGCTTTTCAAGAGCAAAAGAAGTAATTAAGGATTAAATATATTATAAAAAATCAATATTAAAACCAACTAGCATTCGGCAAAACAAATATAAGCGGAATTAACACCATTTTAAGGCCATACCAGCTTCCGAAAAGAACTAAACGGCTCCGGACTACAGATGTTCGGCTCAGCACCCCGGTCGACGCTAAATAATTCAGCCGAAAGCAAATTGCTTGAAAAGCTATTATAGAAAACTAGCCCATGTAGCCGCACTACTTAAATATAGGCCACCATTTACCCGGACGAAGCTACAATATGATTTTAAAAATACGTTGGTTCCAACCTGGCGCTGTGAACCGGAATACGCCAATCTAAAATGATAGCGACAATAATCCTGAAGCAGCCGCACCAATGAAACTCTTTTGGGTAGAAATTGATTAATCTTTAATTATTTTATCTGTAAATAATAGTTAAAGACAAACCAATATTAAAACTGTTCAGGATTAGTAGCGGCTATATAAATCATCTTTTAAGAAGTAAAACAATTTACTTCTTATATTAAATATAACCTATATTTGGCAACATTATTAACTTTTACACGTTAGTAGTGAATTCTAATTTTATAAGTAATCGACCTAAAATTAAAATAATTATCAAAGTAACAGCACGTTTAATTCAGGTATATTCATAAATTTATTTAATATTTGAACAAATAGTAAATGCCTAAGGAATCAGAATTAGATTGGACTAAGATTAAAGTGGTGATTTTTGATGTAGATGGCACGCTTTATACCCAATCGAAACTACGGAAGCAAATGCTAAAATCTTTGCTCTGGTACTATGGTCTGCGGCCCTGGCGACTGGGCGAGATGCGGATGCTGCAGCATTTTAGGGTCGAGCGGGAAAAAAGAGCCGGCGACTGCGGCGGTGATCTGGCAAATGCTCAGTACAGATGGTGCGCCCAGAAAGGTAACTATCCGGTAGAAAAAGTAAAGAAAGTAGTAGATTACTGGATGCTGCAATATCCTAACCGTTATCTGGCCGCTTGTACTTACCCGGGTACGCAAGCTTTTTTCCGGGCGTTGCAGAAGAAAAACATCCGGATTGCCATTTATTCTGATTATCCGGCACACGACAAACTGGCCGCCATGGGATTACAGGCAGACTTAATTGTAAGTTCTACCGATCCGGCAGTAGACCGGCTTAAACCCGACCCAAAAGGCTTACTGTATATTGCGCAGCAGCTACAGGTGCAGCCGGCTGAATGCCTGTTTATTGGCGACCGCCCGGAATTAGACGGCGAATGCGCCCAAAAAGCGAATATGCCTTACCTGATAGTAGAGAAAAAGCCATTTGCCCAATTCGATTTTTATACAAACCTGCTTAACCAAGTAAATTTATCTTTTAATTCTTTCACTTATGAAACAAGCCTCCTCACTTCCTGATATGGATGCAGCGCTTATTTTAAAACCGGCAACCTTTAAGGAATACGTTACCATTGCCCGGCCCGATCATTGGTTTAAAAACATTTTTATGTTACCGGGTATGCTGTTTGCGTTTCTGGTATACGACACAACCATCGACCTGACACTGGTTCTGCGGATTGTGGTGGGCGTAGTAAGTACCTGCCTGATAGCATCGGCCAATTACGTAATTAACGAGTACCTGGATGCCGAATTTGACCGCTATCACCCCGAGAAACGGAAGCGGACTGCCGTAGTTAGCATACTGAACCCCTTGTATGTTTACTCCGAATATTTCTTTTTGGTAGCCATTGGCTTAACACTTTCTTATTTTATTTCATTGGAGTTCCTGGCTTTAGAGGTATTCCTGCTGTTTATGGGCATTATGTATAACGTGCGGCCCTTCCGGACAAAAGAACGGGTTTACCTCGATGTGTTGTCTGAATCGGTAAACAACCCAATTCGGCTGGCGCTGGGCTGGTTTATTTTTGTACCTACGCACCTCTTGCCCGAAAGCTTACTGGACCCTTCTTGGGTTATTATTCCGCCATCGAGTATTATTCTGGCTTATTGGATGGGTGGCGCTTTTTTAATGGCTACCAAACGTTTTGCGGAATATCGCTTTATTAATAACCCGGAACTGGCTGGCTTGTACCGCAAGTCGTTTAAATACTACACCGAAAACAGCCTTTTGATTTCGATGTTCTTTTATGCCTTAACTTCTGCCTTTTTCCTGGGAATTTTCCTGATTAAAAACAGAATTGAGCTCCTGCTTAGTTTTCCTTTCTTTGCGCTGCTTTTTGCCTGGTACCTGGCCATTGGCTTACGGAAAGATTCGGTAGTGCAGGGGCCGGAGAAATTGCATAAGGAAAAATGGTTTATGGTTTACGTGGTGCTGTTTACCTTACTCCTGATGGCCTTGATGTACGTAGATATTCCTAGCCTTAACTGGTTCCTGAAACAATCTTTCTAAGCCTTTAATACCGACACAATTGCAATGGCGCCTCTTCAGGTCTAAACCTGAGGAGGCGCCGCTGTTTTCAGCCGTTACTAACAACTGGTGAAAATATTAACGTTAGTAATTTAGCACGTTGAGCGCATAGTTAAAAAATAATAGCTTCTTCAGCCGCTAATTGCCGTTTCGGCGTGCGTTTACCTGCAACCGGTTTGTCAGAATACGCCTAAAGAGAGTTATAAAAATATTAGAATACCTTTCTTCCCTAACCTTTTCTGCCGGAAAAACTAGCGTAAAAGCTATTAAGCAATTTTTAATGAAACCGGTTGTTCCGGTACCGAACTCCGAAAAGCTTTAGGCAGTTGAACAAAAAAAGTGCTACCCATTCCCTCCTGGCTGGCAACCTTTATACTACCCTGCAAGCTCTCCACAAACTCCTTGCACAGCATCAGGCCCAGGCCGGTTCCTTTTTCGCGGGCAGTACCCAGGGTGGTAAAGCGCTCTTCGGTAAATAATTTAGAAAGATTAGTGGCTGAAATTCCTTTTCCGTTGTCGCTTACCGCCAAGGCTATTCTATTGTCGGTGCTTTGTACCGTGTGTATTCGTATTTCGCCGCCTGCGTAAGAGAATTTGATGGCGTTCATCAGCAGGTTGCGTAAAACAAAATTCAACCGTTCTTTATCGGCTAATACCTCAACGTGCGCATCTACCGCATTTATTATTTTAATACCTTTCTGGTCGGCTTGCAAAAAAGCCAGGCGCGTATTTTCCTGGGCCAATTGCTGTAGATTCACCGGCTGCAAATCTATAGTTGCTTCGTTTAGCTGCGACTTAGACCACACCAGTAAATTATGCAGCATATTCATCGACACATCTACATCTTTACCCAGTAACTTAAACACCGGCTGCACTTCTTCGGCCGACATGGGATGGGTTTGCACCAAATCAAGCACGCCTTTAATAGCGTTAAAAGGAGCTCTTAAATCGTGCGATATAATAGAGAATATTTTGTTTTTGAAATGGTGGTGTTTCTCCAATTCCGTGTTTTGCTCTTGTAACTTTAGCGCCTGTCCGGCCAGTTCGTTTCGCTGGCGGCTAATCTCGGTATGCTGGCGCTGTAACAAAAGATTGGCCTCCTGCAGCTTTAAGGAAGCCGCTTTTAAACCTTTCCGGCTTCGGTAGAGCAGCAATAGCAAAGCCAGCATTAACCCTACGATTACCCCGCCAAAAATCAGGATTCTCTGTTGCTGCTTTATTTCCTTTGCCTGCCGTGCTTTTTCGACTTTCAGGTTTTTGTTTTCGAGTTCCTTTTTTTCAGTTTCGTAGCGGGTAGCCAGTTCAGCGGCTGTTTTTTTCTGGCTCTCTAGATCCAATTGCGCATCGTGTTCTACAAAAAACGATAAATATTTATAAGCTTGCCGGTAATCTTTGTTCGCCACATAAAGCTGATGCAGTAATTCGGCCGAGGCCGCAATTTTCTTACTCGATTTGGTGTGAACAGCCCAATCGTAGCTTTGCTGGGCATATTGCAACGCTTTGGTCTCCTGACCGTTAACCTGGTATATCTGGGCAATACTCTTCAGAATGCCGGGTTTACAGACTGTATTTTCAATCTCATCAGCTATTTGTAATGCCTCAAACAAATAAGGCAGGCCTTGTTCGGGGCGCGACAGGTATAAGTGCACATTACCCACGTTCAGCAGGCTAATAACCAGGCTGGGTTTATTTCCCAGTTCCTGCTGCAAGCTGGCCGCTTTTTTAAAATAAGCTAAAGCTTTGTCGTACTGTTTTTCCTCTTCGTAAATATTACCCAGGTTGTTATAAACTTTGCTAATAGCTAACTGGTTGTTTGTTTTTTGGGCAAGTCGCAGCGCTTTGTTATAATTGGCAGCCGCCCGCACCTGATCTTTAATTTTATAGTACATGCTACCCAGGCTATTATAGGTAGAAATAAGTAATGCCGTATCGGACTTCTGCTCGCCAATACTCAACGCCTGGTAATGATAGGACATGGCTTTATCAAATTCACCCCACACCAAATACGCGTACCCAATTAGGTTTAACGCTTTGGCTTTACTGAGTGGCAAATTAGCTTTAGCCGCCAGATTGGCCGCTGTTTGGGCGTGTTCTAATCCTTTTTGGGTATCAGATAAATAATATTCTTTGCTTAAGGCACAATAGAGTTCCGCTTTCGTCGAATCGGTTTGGGCTTCGGTTAGCACTACCGTTAAACTATCAATATATTTATGCTGCGCCTGTGCCGTAGCACTCCCTAATAATAGCAACAGAAATAAACTTTTTCTTATACCAGAAAAACAACAACGGCGTAAAATTGTAAACATCAGACAATACCAAAAGTACAAAAGCCTTATATAACAGCAATTTATACAATAGTTTTATTTTAGCCGCACAATTGTAGTCAAAATAATAAAATATATTTTTCTTATATTTACCAAATTATAATTAATTGTACACAACGTAGTATACACGCGAAACACCCGAATCTCCAAGCAGGTTTAATCCTACAAACCCGTAGTTACAAACTTAACAAGACACAGAATAACCATACCCGTTTAATTATATTTATGCCTGATGTCATTAACTTTCCTACCGGGTATATCCTACTCCGTTTTCAGCGCCTTAACCGGGTTGGCTACGGCGGCTTTGGTGGCGTGGGAACTGACGGTAAGCAATGCTACCACCAAGGCCAGCACAGCAGCTACCCCAAATATCCACCACGAAATAGTAGTGCGATAAGCAAAATCCTGGAGCCAGCGGTGCATGCCGTACCAGGCCAGCGGCCAGGCAATAATATTAGCCAGCAACACCAGTTTCAGGAAATCTTTTGATAGCATGGTTACAATACCGCTTACCGAGGCGCCCAGTACCTTGCGAATGCCAATTTCTTTGGTGCGTTGCTCCGTAGCAAAGGAAGCCAGGCCAAACAAACCTAAACACGCAATTAAAATGGCAATGCCGGCAAAGATGGTAAACAGGAGGCCTTGCTTTTGCTCGGCTTCGTATAAGCGGCCAAAGCTTTCGTCGAGGAAATTATAGTCAAAAGGGTTTTCGGGCAGAAATTTCTTCCAGGTTTTTTCAAGGTGCGCCAGCCCGGCAGCAATATTATTTCCTTGCAGCTTAACGGAGATATCGGAATATTGGCGACCATCCGGAATAATAAAAATAATAGGCTTGATTTTTTCGTGCATCGATTCGAAATGAAAATCCTGCAGCACCCCCACCAGACGGCCTTTGCGATTACCGTATTCGAGTGAGCGCCCAATGCCTTCCTGGGGATTATTTAAACCTAATAATTTGGCACCCGATTCGTTCAGCAGAAAAGCCATGGAATCGTCGGTGGGGTACGTTTCGGAGAAGTTACGGCCAGCCAATAACTTAATTTTGTAAGTCTGAATAAAATCCTGGTCGATGCCCAAGTACTGGAAAGCAACCGGCGATGCTGCCATCGAATCAGCGGTTTGTAGTCTTGCGTTGCCCATAGAATTTAGCAGCCTATCGGAAGGAACGCCGATAGAACGGCCTACTTCTTTTATAGCAGCATTGCTCAATAATTCCTGTCGGAAAGCTTCGTATTTAGGGCCTAACTGGGTGCTGTTATAATTCAGGTTCACAATATGGTCTTTGTCTAAACCCAGCGCGCGGTTTCGGAGGTAGCTTAATTGCTTATAAACCACCGCGGTACTTACCAGCAATACCACCGAAATAGCAAACTGCAAAATAACCAATACCTTACGCAACGAAATACTGTTTTTACCGGTGGTTAACTTACCCTTGAGTACTTTTACCGGCTGAAACGAGGCTAGAAACAAAGCCGGATAAGAACCAGCCAATAATCCAACTAAAGCGGCCAGGCCCACCATAGCTAGTGCCAGCAACCAGCTGTTTTGGATGGTAAAGCTTAACTCCCGACCCGTAAAACTATTCATTACCGGCAGCATGAGCTTGGTTAACAGCAAAGCAATAAATACTGCCAGCAGGGCAAACAGCATCGATTCGGCGAGGAACTGCACCACCAGGTGGGGCTGCGTAGCACCCATTACCTTACGTACGCCTATTTCTTTGGCCCGTATCGAAGACCGGGCCGTGGACAAATTCATGAAGTTGATGCAGGCAATCAGCAAGATAAATAAGGCAATGGCCGTAAACAGGTAAACCGTATTAATGTCGCCGTTTTCTTCCAGTTCGGTATCCAAGTGCGAGTACAGGTGAATATCGGTTAATTTCTGCAGAAACAAGTTGGTCCAGGACGAGGCTTTAACTGCATTGGCACCCTCGGCCGGCATACTTTTATCCAGGAAGGCCGGAAACTGTGCCGCTACATTTTTTACCGGGTAATCTTTCGGGAATAATAAATAAGTTGCAAAATTATTGCTGCCGTAGTTGGTCCGTAAGTTTTCTCGCCCAAAAACAGCGCTATCTTCTAAGGTTACAAACGAAACCAGGAAGTTTGGGTGAAAATGCGAATTAGCCGGAAACGACTCATACACGCCGGTTACTTTCAGGTTTAGCTGGCTATCCAGGCGCAGCACCTGGCCCAACGGGTTCTGGTTCGGGAAATATTTCTCGGCCATTTTCTCAGTCATCATAACCGTGTTCGGCTCGTTCAGGGCTTTAGCCGGGTTGCCGCTGAGCAAGGGTACGGTAAATATTTTAAAGAAAGCGGGCTCCGCAAAAAAGATATCCTCTTCGTTAAAAGTGCGCTCGGGGTTTACGGCCACTACTGCATTATTCTGCAGGACGCGTACAACTTCTTTTAAATCCGGGAAATAACTTTTGAGTAAGGGCCCGAAAGGAGGAGCAATATTGCCCAAATGCAGGTTTACGGTACCGTCTTGGTTTACAAAGTTGCGGGTAACCCGGTAAATGCGGTCAGCTTTGGCGTGGTATTTATCGTAACTCAGCTCGTTGGTAATGTATAGGGTAATCAGCAAGCAACAGGTTAACCCCACCGTTAAGCCAAACAGGTTAATAAAAGAATATACTTTATGCCGCAGCATATTCCGGAAAGCGATTTTGAGGTAATTCCTAAACATGCTACTGGGCTTTAAAGGTGAAATGTTTATAAACTAACCTACAAATTACTAGGCGTATGCTGGCGCCAGTTTAGCGGAGCGTAACTGGTGTCTAATTATAAAAGGAAGTTTTTCAACTTCCGGAAGTCGGAGACTTCCCTTCATTAATTACACACCAGTTACGGTTCGCTAAACTGGCGCGAGCGAGGGAAGAACAATCACTCTGTTTTATCCAGGAAGTAAGCGCTAGATATTTTCTGTCCGTTTAGCTGGGTATATTTAAAGTCGCCTTCCTTTTTAAAAGCAGCGCCTTTCAGGTTCAGGGGTTGGGCAAATTGGGTATATTTAAAGTTGGCAAAATCTTTAAACTGGGCTTTCTGAAAATTAACGCCTTCCGGAAAGTGGGCGTATTTAAAATCGGTTTCGCCGGCGAAGGTAGCCCCACTGAAATTGGGGTGCTGCGGAAATTTCACGTATTTAAACACCGCGCCGTTTTCGAACTGCGCCTTATTAAAATCAGCGGCTTTTTCAAATTTGCTGTATTTAAAAAATGCTTCCTTCGAAAACCGGCTGCCGGCAAAAGATACGCCTTCTTTAAATTCCGAATATTTAAAATTACTGCTCTGCTCAAAGGTGCAGTTCAGGAACTTAACTTCTTTTTCGAAATTGGCATTATACACTTCGTTCTTCGCTTCGCCCACCCAGCTTTTCTTTAAATCGCGTACCGTAGAGCCATTCGAAAGATCAAAATTATCCGGGTTAAAATACCCCAGCACGTGGCCGCTGAAGGTACAATTGTTGAAAGAAACAGGTGCAGTAACCGTGCTGATATAGAATTTGCTCCGGTCTTCATGGTCGGTTTCTTTCTTTAATTTTTTGTTCAGTAACTGGGTAAAATCCAGGTTTCCTTCAATGCGCGCATTTTTATAGTTTACTGCTTCGCCCCGGTTTATTTTGGCGATTATATCTTGGGCGGCTACATTGGTTTGGGCAAAAGAGAGCGCCGGTAAGAGCAGGAGCAAAAACAGAATTAGGCAATATTTTTTCATCAGGCAATATTTTAAGAGGGTTAAAAATGAGGCAGCCCCCTAACAGCAACTGCCGATTCGTTAAAAAGTAACAGGTTTACCAAATTAATTTTACTCGCTCCTGAGCGACTCTACCGGGTTAGCAACGGCACTGCGCACCGCCTGGAAACTTACCGTTAGCATAGCGATGAGCAGCGTGGCTACGCCGGTCAAAACAAATATCCATAATCCCAGGTCGGCCTTGAAAGCAAAATTCTGCAGCCAGTTATGCATGGCCCACCAGGCAATTGGCCAGGCAATCACATTGGCCAACAAAACCAGTTTCAGGAAGTCTTTTGAGAGTATCGCTACAATATTGGCTACGGTAGCCCCCAGTACTTTGCGAATACCAATTTCTTTGGTGCGTTGCGCAGCGGTGAAGGTGGCCAAACCGTACAAGCCTAACCCGGAAATAAAAACGGCCAGGATGGTAAATAAAAGCAATATTTTCCCTTGTTTTTGTTCTGCTTCGTACTGCCGGGCAAAATTTTGGTCCAGAAAGTTAATTTCCAAAGCGTTGTTGGGGTCGAATTGCTTGAACACCCGCGTTAGGTAAGCCAGGGCCTCGGCGGTGTGATGGGGTTGGATTTTAACGTATACATTATCCTGCATAGAAGCTACCGGCGGCATAACCAAAACCATGGGTTCTACTTTGTGCTGCAGCGAATAGGTATGAAAATCTTTTACTACCCCAATAATGGCTCTTTCGCCCCGGGTGCCTTTGTCGTCGGTGTTAAACTGCGCTTTTATGCCAATCGGATTTTTTAGCCCTAATTTCTTCATCAGGGTTTCGTTGATGAGCATACTCTGGAACTGGTCGGTAGTCCGGGAGAAATTGCGGCCGGCAAGTAATTTTATTTCCAGGGTTTGCAGGAAATCGGCATCTACCATGAGCTCCTGGACACTTACGTTGTGGGCATTAAAATTACCAGTGTTTTCGGGATCGAACCAATAACCCAGGCCACCAATATTGTTGTTGCCAATGGGGTTGCCGGCCACCGCTGCACCTTCAATAAAAGGGCTTTGTAATAATTGAGCTTTTAGCACCGCTACCTGCTCCCGTACTTTCCCGGATTCTAAATGAAAGGTAAGCACTTGTTCTTTGTTAAAACCTAGGTCTTTTGTTTGGGCATAACTCAGTTGCTTGTAAATAACCAGCGACCCAAAAATCATGGTTACGGCAATGATAAACTGGAAAACAACGAGCGATTTGCGGAATAAAAGACTGGCCGATAAGTTGCCCAACTGCCCTTTTAAAGCCGGTATGGCTCGGAAGCAGGAAAGAAAAAGCGCCGGGTAACTACCACTGCAAATGCTAATCAGGAAAGAAAAAGCTACTAAGATAAACAGCGTATTGCCCACGCCAAATTGCCAGACCGATAGTTCTTTGCCGGCGAACTTGTTAAAATACGGCAGGGCCAATTCAATACTAAAAATTGCTATAACGGTAGCCAAAAAAGTAAGCAAAAAAGATTCGGTCAGAAACAACCCAATAAGCTGGCTTTGATTCGCGCCCAGTACTTTGCGCACACCCACTTCGCGTACCCGCACAAAAGAACGGGCCGTAGTTAAATTCATGTAATTAATAATGGCAATTAATAAAATGAGTAAGGCGGCCGCCATAAAAATATACACCGTGTTAATATTACCGTTCGCGCCTATTTCGTAATCTAAATCAGAATGCAGGTGAATAGATTTTATAGGTTGCAACGCTAGGCGGTAATCCGGCACGCCCATCTCTTTCTGGATGTTTTTGGCGGCAAAGGCCGGAAGTTTGGCTTCTAAAGATTTAGCGTTGGCCTCCGGCGCGAGTAGCAGGTAGGTATACAAATGAAAATATTGCCAGCCTTCGGTAAAATTGGCGGGGAGCGATTGCAGGGCACTAAACTGCACGTGCGAATTTTCTGGCACATCTTTTATCACCCCGGTTACCAGGTTGGTAAATTGGTCGTTTAGTTTAACCGTTTTATTCAGGGCGGTAGCGGCACTGCCAAATATTTTTACAGCTAGGCTTTCGGTTAAAACAATGGCATCGGGTTTGGCTAATGCGGTAGCGGGGTTGCCGTATAAAAAAGGATAGCTGAAAACCCGGAATATATTTTTATCCGCCAGGAAAACATCATCGGCTTTTAACCTTTTATTCTGATAGGTGATAACCCCACCGCCTTCGGGCACCAGCCGCACAAACGCTTTTACTTCCGGAAACTCGGCTTGCAGGGCCGGACCAAAAGGCGCGGAAGTGGGCGCCAGTTGCATCTGGTTATCGCCCCAGTGGGCGTAATGCACCACCCGGTAAATCTGGTCGGCGTTGGCATGAAACCGATCGTAACTCATTTCATCGGCCACGTACAACGTAATCAGCCAAAAAGCGGTAAGACCCAGGGCCAGGCCACTTATATTAATGACCGCAAAAGCATTGTGCTTTCTTAGATTGCGCCAGGCAATATTAAAGTAATTTTTAAGCATAACTTTAACGGGTTGCCTATGGTCCGGGTACCATAGTGGTTACTATTTATTCATTCCGCAACGACTTTACCGGGTTAGAAACGGCGGCTTTTACGGCCTGAAAACTAATCGTGACCAACGCAATGAAAATAGCCAAGCCACCAGCTAAGGCAAAAATCCACCAGGAAATAGCAGTCCGATACGCAAAATCCTGCAGCCACTGGTGCATGCCGTACCAGGCCAGGGGCCAGGCAATTATATTCGCGAACAGCACCAGTTTCAGAAAATCTTTGGAGAGCATGGCTACAATGGCGCTTACCGAAGCGCCGAGTACTTTGCGGATGCCGATTTCTTTGCGCCGTTGCTGGGCGGTAAACGTGGCCAACCCAAACAAACCCAGACAAGCAATAAAAATGGTAAGCCCGGCGAAAATGCCTAATATTTCGCCTAATTTCTGCTCGGCCTGGTAAACCTCGGCAAAGCGGTCGTCGAGGAAAGAATAAGCAAACGGTGCTTCGGCGGTCAGGTCATTCCAAGTATTTTCCAGCGCAGCCAGCAAAGCCGGAATATCATCGGTTTTAACTTTTACCAGCACGCTGCCCGAATTTCCGCCGTAAGTCATGGCCATGGGCCCTATTTTCTGGTGCATCGACTCAAAATGAAAATCCTTCATTACGCCCACTACGTGCAGCACCCGGGCACTGCCGTCCTGTATTTTCCGGCCCAGCGGTTTCTCTTGCCAATTCAGGGCCATTACGGCGGCTTCGTTTAGCAACACCCCCAAAGAATCGGTTTTAAAATCTTTCGAAAAATTACGACCGGCTACCAGTTTAATGCCCAAGGCAGGCAGGTAATTTTCATCGATATTATACTGGCGCATTACAATGGGCTGGTCCTTCCGGTCCTGCGGAAAAAAGCCGTTGTTGCTCTCTTCCGAATAGCCAACCGGTACGTTGCCCGAAATACTGGCTTGCAACACTTGCGGCAATTGCGCTATTTTCTCCCGGAATATTTTTTCGTTCTTTTTAAGGGCGTAACTATCCTGCACCACCAGCACCTGCTCTTTGCTGTAGCCCACGGCTTTTTGCTGCATATAAGTAAGCTGCCGGTAAACCACTACGGTACCCACCAGCAACGAAATCGAAATAAAAAACTGAAACACCACTAGCACACTCCGTAACCGGAAACTGCCCCACCACTGATTACCGCTAAATAATTTACTGCCCAGGCTGCTGCCTTTTAGAACCGCTACCGGCCGGAAACCCGATAAGTAAAAAGCCGGGTAACTGCCAGCCAACACACCCACCAGTAAACCAAATAAAGGCAGCCCTATTAAATATTCCGGTTGCATCAAGAGCTCCAGGGTAAAAGCTTTGCCCGTTAAGTCGTTGAAAACCGGCAAAGCCAGACTTACCAAAAATATAGCCATGGCCAGCGCACAAAAGCTAATCAGCACCGATTCGGATATAAACTGAAATATTAATTGCTGACGCACCGAACCCAATACTTTCCGGATGCCCACTTCTTTGGCCCGCTTGGATGCCCCGGCCGTAGATAAGTTCATGAAATTAATGCAGGCAATCAGGAGCATAAAACCCGCAATTGCCAGAAAAATATACACATACTGAATATTGCCGTTTGGCTCCAGTTCAAATTTATACTGCGACCGCAAATGAATATTGGTGAGGGGCTGCACGAACAACCGGAAATCGTTGCCGGCTTTCCGGAATTCGGCCATACTGACGCCCACGTCTTTTTTTACCTCCTTGGCAATAAAGCGCTCGGCTTCGGCCTGGAATTTAGTTTCGAGTTGGTTAATATTTGTACCCGGCTTAACCAGCACGTAGGTGTAAAAATTAAAGGCTAACCAAAAATCAGATTTAGCTAAGCCGTGGCTGTGCATAGAGGCTAATAAATCGAAATGGAAGTGCGTATTGGCAGGCATTTTGGCGATTACGCCAGTTACTTTATAAGTAGCATTCCAGGCTTTTAAATCCAGAACCTTGCCCATGGGGTTTTCCTTCCCGAAATATTTCCGGGCAAGTTCTTCGGTAATCACAATGCCGCTAGGGTCCGACAAAGCCGTAGCCGGATTGCCTTGTAATAAGGGCAAATCAAAAACCTGGAAGAAAGTAGGATCTACGTAGGCGAAGGTGGTTTCTTTAAACGTTTGGCCGTTGTAGGTTACAAACGGATTGCCATTTACCCGGATGCGGGTATATGCTTCTATTTCCGGGAAAGTAGTTTTAAGCTGTTCACCTACCGGCGCCCCGGCCATTGGAAACTCTAGCACCTCCTGGTTTAATCGTCCATTAAAACCAACCCTGTAAATCCGATCGGCCTTACTGAAGTGCTTGTCGTAACTAACCTCATCGAGCACAAATAAAATAATGAGTAGGCACGAAGCAATGCCAATAGCCAGCCCCAGAATATTAATCGCCGAAAATGCTTTGTTCCGGGAAATATTCCGAATAGCAATCGTCAGGTAGTTTTTTAACATAATTCGTTACTGTTGTTAAACTTTTGTTTTGCCATCTCCTGAGAAGTCCCACTTTGGAGGGGGTAGGGGGAGGATTACACACCTAAGGAGATAAATATTCTGATGAAACTATTTATCCTGCTTTCGCTTCCAACAACCGTTTTTTTGTCCTCATCAGTGCTTGTCCTCCCCCTACCCCCTCCAAAGGGGGACAACGATCCACACGGGCTAACCAGGCAGAAAAGCTGCTGCAAGCAACACAATTAGTCTTTTTTGTATAACTGGACCGGATTGTTTAACCTAGAAAAACTCATTTCTCTAATTGTATTTTAATGGAGCCCAGGCCGGCACTCACCGTAATATCTAAAAGCTGCGAAGTTTTGCCGTAGGCATCATTTACGAAATAACCGCCCTGCTTTTTCAGACCGCCACTTTCTATGTCACCCAATCCGGAAACTTTTACCCTCACGCCGGTTTGGCGCGGCAGTACCAGGTTCAGGTCACCGATGCCGCCATTAATTTCTGCTTTTAAATTATTGGTGCGGTTGCCCGTGAGGTTTAGGGTTAAAGCACCTACCCCGGCACTTACTTTTAAATTGGCCACAGAGGTATTAGCCAAGTTTACTTTAAAATCACCGGCGCCGGCTTCCATTTCCAGCCGGTTTACTTTTGCTCCGCTTAAATTTACCGTGCCCTCGCCGGCTCCCATTCTAAACTTCAGGTCGGTGGGTACGGAGCGGGGCATTTTTATTTCCCATTCATTCCGTTCCTTCTCCTGCATGTTTGTATTCTTTTCTTCGGGCTGTTTTATGGATAATATTCCCTTACCAGCCTGGGGCGTAAATTTTATTTCGGGTTTCCAGTTTTTGCGCGTGTAATTAAAACTGGCATTTACCGCCCGCTGGTCCTGGGTAGTAAGCTTAAAGGTGCCTGCATTTATCTGCAGTTCGGCCTGCAAAGTTTTAATATTTTTTAAGTCAATAACCTGCTTGGAAGTAAGCTGGCTTTTAGCAGGAGTTACCAAAAACCAACTTACTAAAAAGAAACTGGTTGCATAAAACAAAAGCAGATTGATTGGTTTCAGGAGCATTATTTTAGTTTCAGTTAGGAAAGATGGAAGGGTAGCAATAATATAAAATATTAGTTAGAATTTACCACCCACGCTCCTCCTAAAACAGAAGGGGCGCTTTCGGCATATCTGTAAGAAATAATTACTCGCTGCGTAAGGCTTTAACCGGGTTAGATACCGCCGCTTTTACCGCGTGGAAACTTACCGTAAACAGCGCAATAACGAAGGCCGCCAACGCCGCTATCCCAAATATCCACCAAGAAAAAGGCGTTCGGAACTCAAAATTCTGTAGCCATTGGTTCATGCCGTACCAAGCGAGCGGCCAGGCGATAACATTGGCTACCAATACCAATTTCAGGAAATCTTTCGAGAGCATACCCACAATACCGCTTACCGAAGCGCCCAGCACTTTGCGGATACCAATTTCTTTGGTGCGCTGCTCGGTGGTGAAAGATGCCAGACCAAACAAACCCAAACAAGCAATAAATATAGCTAAGCCAGCAAAGGTGGCAAATATTCTGCCTAGTTGCAGTTCGGCCTGGTATTGGCGTTGCAGCCGATCGTCCATAAAAGTAAAGTCGAAGGGGTGTTTGGGATCGAAGGCGTTCCATTTGCTTTCGAGCTGGGCCAGGGTGCCGGATACATCGTTGGTGGCCAGGCGCACGACTAAAAATGAAGCCCGGTTGGTACTGGCACTGAATACCATGGGCTCTACTTTCTGGTGTAACGATTGAAAATTAAAGTCTTTCAGCACGCCTACCACCACGCTGCCAATGGAGTCGCGGCCACCGTAACTGATGCGTTGGCCCAAGGCCTCATTCGGCGATTGCCAGCCAAAGGCGGCTACCGCGGCTTCGTTCAGCATAATAGAGCGGGCGGTATCGGTGGCAAATTTCTTATCAAGAAAACGGCCAGCTTCTAGTTCCAGGTCAAAAGTTTTAATAAACTCGAAATCAGCGGGCAGCACAAAGCCAATAATTGAATTATCCTGCGAGTTGCCCTGGCCCATCGGGTGCATGGGCGTACGCCACCAACCTTCGTCGGCCGGAATAGAACCAGTTAGGGTGGCGTTTTTTACACCCGGTAATTCCTGCACCTGGTCGCGGAAGGTACGCGATTTCTGTATCGGCTGGTTGCCCGGAATATTCACAATCAGCATTTGTTCCTGGTTAAAGCCCAGGCGCTTGTTTTGCACGTACTGCATCTGGTTATACACCACGGCGGTGCCCACAATCATGCCGATGGAAATGGCGAACTGCAAAATAACCAAGCCCTGCCGCAAAGCTACCCCACTAACCGCACCGGTTTGCCGGCCTTTAAGCACCTGCACTGGCCGGAAACCCGACAAATAAAATGCCGGATAAATACCCGCTACTAAACCGGCAAACAAAGTTAGCCCCAGCATTCCCAGCCACATTTCCGGATTTTGCAGGTAGTTTAGCTGAATATATTTACCCGAAAGTTGGTTAAACAATGGCAAAGCCAAACGCACCATCAGCATTGCCAATAGCAAGGCAAAACCTGAAAGCACCATGGATTCGGATAAAAACTGACGGATAAGCTGCGAACGGGTAGCGCCAATTACTTTGCGCACACCTACTTCTTTGGATCGGTTCTGCGACCGGGCCGTGGCCAAATTCATAAAATTAATACAGGCCAGCAGAATAATGAATAAAGCCAGCGCCGAAAACAGGTAAATATTATTTTTGTCGCTTACGGGTGCCAACTGGCCACCGTACTCCGGTTCTAAATGTATATCGAGCAGCGGCTGAATATGCAGGGCGGGTGGTGGCGGATTGCCGGGCTGGTTGGGCTGGTATTTTTTGGTAAAGGCCGCCAGCTTTTTATCAAATGCCGCCGCATTAAAATTACTGTTTACCAGAATATAAGAAGTAAACCCGTAGGCAAACCACTGACTCAGAAAATCTCTGCCTACCAGGCTCATAGGCACAATAAAATCGGGCCGTACCTGGGTGGTGCGGGGCACTTCGGCTAACACGCCGGTTACTTTTAAAGTGTGGGGCGTTTGGGTTTCCAGCTCTACCATTTTACCCATTGGGTTTTCGTTGCCGAAATACTTTTTAACTAAATCCTGACTCAGCACAATAGAATTAGGCTCGTTTAGCGCGGTAGCAGCATTGCCAGCTACCAGCGGAAAATCAAACACCTGGAACAAGGTAGAATCGGCAAAAAAGCCGCCGGTTTCGTAAAAAGCCTTTTCGCCGTACTTTACCAGTTCGTGGCCGCCGGTGCTGCTAAGCCGCACAAATTGTTTTACTTCCGGGTAATCTTGCATTAGCTGCGGCGCAATGGGCGGCGAGGTAATACCGGCTTTTTCAACGGTGCCGTTGTTATCGATGGTAATGGTGAGCCGGTAAATATTTGATGCGTTACGGTGGTGCTTTTCAAAAGAAAGCTCGTCCTGCACATACAGCAAAATAAACGTGCAGCAGGCAATGCCCACTGCCAAACCCGCCATGTTAATAAAAGTATAGCCTTTGTGCCGGAGCAGGTTTCTAAACGCAATTTTCAGATAGTTTTTCAGCATAGTAGCAGCAAATAGGTCTGGTGTGGTTTAAGCAGAATCAGGAAATCTAACCGGGAATTTAGAAGTAACCGTAATTTAATTTAGCTCTTCAATTCTTTCAATAATAAAAATGCCACAACGTTATATTATTGTTAATCAATTATTTATTTAAATACACAGAAAACACCAGGCAGAAACCGTTCGGTTTTGATACACTTTTTTGTCCGGTTTTGTAACACCCTCAACCGGCTACTTTAATCCGGACAGTAGCCCCAATAAGTCTTTAACCTATAATTTTATCTGGTATAAATTTAAATATTAATCGCTTGCCGCCGTTTTTAAAGTCCGCGTTCCGGGCAGGTTGCCGGCGGGCAAAAGAAAACAGAGTAACCAAAAACCTGAAAAAAGATGAGCAGGGTTTAGTAATTTTCTGTATGTTAGATATCTGGTTTTGGCTTAAAATTAATTTGTGGCGTTCATGAAAGTACTCTTTTCATCGCTTAGGTTTTTGTGGGTTGTGGGCTTCTGCTGCTTAATTTCCTGTTCCGAATCAACCTCCGATAAAAATAACGGTGCGGCAACGGCAGAAGAGGAAGAGCAGTTCGATAAGATAGTGGCGTTGGTAAACCCCGAGCGGGCCAAAAAACAAGAGCGCCAGTTAGATTCTTTGTTCCGGGATTTACATAAGAAGCGAGGATTTAACGGTACGGTGCTGGTAACGCAATACAACCAAATATTATACAAAGGCGCATTTGGCTACGCCGATTTTCAGAAAAAAGACACCTTAACCACGCAAAAGCCTTTTCAGTTAGCCTCGGTAAGTAAGCAATTTACCGCCATGGCCATTATGATGCTGCAGGAAGAAGGTCGGCTGAAATACGAAGACGAAGTGCAGCGCTTTTTCCCGGATTTTCCCTACGAGTGCATCACTGTCCGGCACTTACTTACGCACCGTTCGGGCTTGCCCAACTACACTTATTTTACCGAAAAATATTGGAAAGACCGCCAGGCTTTTATCAGCAACGATGAAGTAATCCGGCTGATGACCGAACACAAGCCTGCCATTTACTACCAACCCGACAAACGCTTTAACTATAGCAATACGGGCTATATGCTGCTGGCCGCCATTGTTGCCAAAGCATCGGGTATGCCTTTCGAGCACTTTATGGAAAAGAAAATATTCCAGCCTTTGGGCATGCAAAACAGTTGGGTACTAACGGATAAGAATTCTGAAATTCCGCCCGGACACACGGCCCGCCGCCGCAAACGCGAAATCGATTTTTTAGATGGCGTGCAGGGCGATAAAGGTATCTACTCCACGGTAGAAGATTTGTATAAATGGGACCAGGCTTTGTACACCGAAAAACTGGTAAAGCGGAAAACCCTGGAAGAAGCTTTTGTAGGAGCGGCCAAAGAAACTACAAAAGAGGACTACGGTTTTGGCTGGCGGCTCCGCAAACTCGCCGATTCCGAACCAGTGGAATACCACGGCGGCTTGTGGCACGGGTTTAACAATTATTTCATGCGCAACCGCAAAGACCACAGCGCCATTATTGTGCTAAGCAATGTAACCAACGGCAGTTTGGTGTATATGCAAAACGTGCAGGCTATTCTGTACCCCGAAACCGTTAAACCATTAGTCGCCGAAAAGAAAATCAAACGAGCATCTAAGAAGATTGCCAAGGCGAAGAGAACTAAAAAATCATCGGTAGCTGCCAGGCGCAAACACAGCCGGCGCCATTCATCATAAATTTTCCGAAGTTAGAATTTCTAACTTAAATAGCAGAAATCTAGTAAACTTGAACAGGTAATAATTTTGAAGAAATGGAAGTTAATAGCTTAAAAAATATATTGATTCAACGGATTCATGACATTAATGATGAAGCTTTTTTGAATGCCTTGAAAGTCTTAACTGATGCTAAAATTGAAAACGATAAATATCAACTGAATCAATTTGAGCAGGAAAAAGTTAACAAAGCCCGACAACAATACGCTAATGGTGAGACTTTCTCCCAGGAAGACATAAAGCAAGAAATTGATGCATGGCTAAAAAGCGCATAGTCTGGACGAAAGAAGCTCGCCTAGATTTTAAAGCAACTCTCCAGTTTTATAATGAAAGAGATGAGTCTAGTGATTATAGCAGAAAACTTGCGAATGAGATCTTTCAAATAATAGAAAAACTTCAAGATAATTTCTTTCTAGGCAGACAAACCTCTGATGCTGATATCCGGGTGTTAGTAAAAGGAACATTCTCTATTTTCTACGAAATCAAAGAAGAAGAAATCTTAATTCTTGTTATTTGGGACACTAGAAGAAATCCTGATGAGTTAAAAAAATACTTAACTTAATAGAAACTACACAACAATTAGAATTTATTCCTTCCGCTAATTTCCTTTGGCCTGTTCCCTGCTAAACTATATGCGAAAGGTACGGGTGATTCTCTACCTCGAGGCTGTAAAACCATTAATAGCCAAAACGAAAATCAACGATAGCCGCCAGGCGCAAACACAGCCGACGCCATTCCTCTTGATTTTACGGAATGAAAATTATTACAGCCTGTAATAAGTAGGGGTCTTTCAAAAACAGGTTAGGTTTATAAAATAAAGCTTAGTACAAATTGTTTTGATAACAATTTGTACTAAGCTTTATTTTTATTAATTAGAAACAAAAAACAATAACTTCCAACCTGAACCTTACAGAAATACCCTAATGAACAAAACCCTTCTGGCATTATTGTCCATATTCTTTTTGGCTACTTCCTTTCAACCACTTGGCATGAAGGATAAAACCCGGAAGCCTCCCATTATTATTGATAAACCGGTAAAAGCCCGCATTGATGCTACCCTGAAGAGCTTTGTTGATTCCGGCAAAATAGTGGGGGTATCGGCGTTGATCTTTGAGAAAAACAAAGAGGTTTATTATAATGCTTTTGGTTATGCCGACCGCGAAGCAAAAATTGCGATGGACCGGAATACGATTGTGCGCATTTATTCCATGACCAAGCCGGTGACTGGAGTAGCTCTGATGCAACTTTATGAGAAAGGTGCTTTCCAGTTGGATGATCCGCTGGCAAAATACCTGCCTGAATTTGCCGATATGAAAGTGTATAAAGGGGTTGATGCTACGGGCAACTTAATATTGGAACCGGCCAAACGCCCTATTACCATCCGCGATATTACCCGTCATACCGCAGGCTTTGCTACGAGTACCGACCTTCCCGGGCTCAGCGATTTAGTAAAGAAGGCCGATGTAATGAATCCGGGAAACACCCTGAGCGAAATGGCAAAAAAATTAGCCAGCCTGCCACTCCAGTTTCATCCAGGCGAGCAATGGGCTTACGGACCTTCGGTAGACGTGCAGGCCTATTTGGTAGAGCGTATCTCCGGCAAACCATTTGACCAATATTTGCAGGAAAACATCTTCAACCCGTTGGGCATGACCAACACCCGGTACGTGGTTCCGGAAAAAGACCGGCAGAAGTTCGCCGGTATGTACCGCCGTAGTGCTGACGGGCTGTTAACGCGCGTACCCGATGATGAGAACACCTATAACATTAAAAACTGGCCATTAAAGACAGGCGGGTTTGGCCTCACCTCTACGCTAGATGATTACATGAAATTTGCCCGCATGCTGGTAAATAAAGGCAAGTCAGGTAAAGCCACTATTTTAAAACCAGAAACAATAAAGTTAATGGCTACCAACCATTTAGCCGAAAGTATTACCGAGCGCATGTGGCTGCCCAGCAAAGGCCAGGTTGGCTTTGGCGTTGATTTCGCGGTGCGGCTTCGCCCGCCCTTTACCAAAGAAGAAAACAATGGGGTAGTGGGTGAGTTTTTCTGGGATGGTGCCGCCAGCACTTTATTTTGGGTAGATCCGGTTAATGAAGTTACCGCCGTGTTGTTTGTGCAGGTAATGCCCTTTTACGGCCAATTACACAAGCGCTTCCGTGATGCGGTATATGGAGAATATTCTCCCAAGTAAATTAAAATCAGGTTCCTGATGTGTCAGGTTTTATCATCTGACATAGCAGTATTTTGTTAACTTTATCTTACCCGAAGGTTCTAGGTCAACAGCATTATTCAAAATAAAAACACTTGTCAAAGAGAAGAAAAAAATCATTCGTTTAAGCAAATGCCTGGTAATAACACCTGACATGGCGGAAACTTTCAGAAATAACCTTAAGGAATAAAAGTGCAACAAACCCTAACCCCATTTGAGTTAAATCAAAGACTTCACAATTTAGCTAAGATAGATATAGTAGAAATAACTGATGTAATTGTTAATGGTCATGTTGAAATAAAAAAAGACACAACATATAATTGTGATTTTATAATATTTAAAAATGTAAATTTTGAAGGTAATTTCCTGATTGAAAATATAAATTTAGGTAAAGGCATATCATTTCAGAATTGTAGCTTTAAAGATTTCTTTCTTCTTAAAGGTACAAAAGCAGAAGGTTATTTAAATAGACAGGATGATACATTTTATAGCTTAAGTTTTGAAAGCTGTGAAATTCCAAGATTCATACTTCGCGATAATTTTCTTGAAAGGGGAATTGAGATCAGTAAAGATTCAAAGATTAATGGCTTAGATGTCCAATCTCTTGAAATATCAAACACTGGCATTAAAATTGAGGATTCTTTAATTGAAAAGAGATTTAGCCTAACCCAGGTTGTTTCAATTAATGGTCCTATCTATATATCTAATGCTAAAATCAATTGTAGATTAAAAATTGAAAACTTATATGTCGATAGTATATCTTTTAATGGAGTTGAAATTAAAAAAGACACTTTAATATGGTCGGGAAAGTGCAATAATGGAATTACATTCAATGACGGCATCTATAATGATGATGTCAAATTGACTGCTGTACATGTTAATGGGAATCTAACTGT
>NZ_BJYS01000016.1 GCF_007991635.1 Adhaeribacter aerolatus
TTTTCTTAAAAAGTTGGTTATTTTATTTTTTAGCTGGTTTAGCTGCTTCGGTGGCAGGCTGGTGATGCGCATGGGTAGCCGCCGGTTGCGCTGGCGGGGCAACCTGGACAGCCGAAGTACCAGACCCTTTGGGCGCTACATCGGCAATAAACGAAATATGGGTATTACCGGTAACAGAGTTAGATACCACCGTAACTACTTTCTGGTTCTGGCCGGGCTTACCGGTACTGTTAAACTGGGCGGTTACAAAGCCGGTTTCACCGGGTGCCACCGAGGTTTTGGTCCAGTCCGGCGAGGTACAGCCGCAGGTAACCCGCACTTCCGAAATTAAAAGCGGCTGGTTACCGGTATTCCGGAATTTGTAGGTGTGCTTTACAATTTCACCCTCCTGAATCTTACCAAAATCAAATTTAGTTTCGGCAAACGTAAGCACCGGGCCATCGGTAACTATTTTCTGGTTAGCAGCCGGCGCCGGGCTTGGTGAGGTAGTCTGGGCCACGGCATCGGAAAATCCGAGAGACAAACTAAGCGCTAAAAGATATATTTTTTTCATGAGCGGTAATATTTTTAAATCAACTAAACAAATATATACAATATGGTTTTATGCCACCAAAATAAATAGAACAACTAATCTACTATTAATAGCGGGTTAAAGTTTAACAGGTACAGTTCTTCGGCCGAACGGGTAACTGCAGTATACAGCCAACGGGCAAAATCGGTGTTTACCATGTCTTCTTTTAAGAACCCGTGGTCTACAAAAACGGCTTTCCATTGGCCACCCTGGGCTTTGTGGCAGGTTAGCGCGTAAGCAAATTTTACCTGCAGCGCATTTAAATACGGATTTTTCCGTAATTGTTGCGATCGTTCGCGCTTGGTACCCAAATCCGAATAATCTTTGAGTACTTCTTCGTACAGCTTTTTATTTTTATCGGCGGGCAAGGCGGGCGCTTCGGTGTACAGGGTATCGAGCAATATTTTCACTTCCATTTCGGGTTCATCCGGGTAATCTACAAACCGGATCATGACATCGGCAAACCGGAAATCGTACATATCTTCGTAGCGCACAATTTTGGTTATTTCCACAAAATCGCCGTTGGCCATAAACCCGATAGAAGAATCTGCGGGTACCCAATAGTAATTGTTTTTCACAATCATTAAATAATCGCCTACGCCAATTTCGTCTTCGGCAAAAAATATTTGCCGCCTGATGTGCTGGTTGTATAAATTGGCGTTTTTATTTGAGCGACAAATAACCGTGGTGTTTTCTATCCCAAACTTGTCGTAAGCGTAGCGCAGGCCATCTTCCAGCTTTTCGCCGGTCATGCGGTAAATATCTTTGTAAGCCCGGGTATGAAATTGCAACGCCGGTTCTTTCTGGCGTAACTGCTCGCGCAAATTGGTGGCATTCATTAATATACCCGATTCCTGCGCCTGCCGCATTACCTGGCGCAACTCTAACTCCTGCACGTTACACCGGAAATTATTAGACAAATAAGCTGCTTCTAACGACGGACTAATGGACTGGTTTACCGGCGGCAACTGGGCAGTATCGCCAATTAAAATCAATTTGTTGTTTTTACGTTCAAAAACGTAGCTGATTAAATCCTGCAGCAATCCGCTGTCGCCAAAAGATTTTTCATCCGAAATCATCGACGACTCATCCACTATAAAAACCGTATCAGCCAGTTTGTTGGGTTGCCGGTTAAACACCAGGCCATCGGAGAAAGCATTCGCCGCTTGCCGATAAATTTTTTTATGAATGGTAGACGCCGGTAATCGCGTATACGACGACATGACTTTAGCCGCCCGGCCGGTAGGTGCCAGCAGCACGTATTTGTAGCCAAAACTATTCAGAATTTTCACCAGCGCCCGTACAACGGTGGTTTTACCGGTACCGGCAAAACCTTTCAGCAGAAATACTTCGCGGTTGTTGGTTTTACCCGAAATAAATAAATCTAATTTTTTAAAAAGAGCCGCCTGGTCGGGCGTGGGCTCAAACGGAAAGTTTTTTAACAGGGCTTCTTCGGGTCGCATTAAAGTACGTTTTACGTAGTGCGTTTTACGTTTTAGAAAATTCGCTTTAAGCCATACGTTTTAAGTTATTCAGCTATATTTTGCGTAATATATGCGGCGCATTTAAACGATAGTAATACCTATAATGCCAACTGTAACCCATACAACTTACATTACACAGCCTATAACGTATCACGTAAAACGTATCACCTACAATGGAGCGGGGTAAATGGTGGCCATGGTTGTAGTGGCTTTGGCAATTAAAACCGGCTCCTCCTCCCCTTTTTTACAATAGATTTCGGCTTCACAAAAGTTCAATTGGCGGCCTTGTTTCAGAACATAGCCTTTAGCCAGCAATATATCACCTACCCCCGGGTTCAGGTAGCTTACTTTTAACTCTACGGTAACCACATGGTGGCCTTTGGGCACTAAACTAACCGCAGCAAAACCCGCCACAATATCGGCCAGGGTAGCCGTAAGCCCGCCGTGCACAAAACCCTTGTGTTGCTTGTGTTCTTCCTGTAAAGTTAGTTCGCCTTCTATTCTTCCTTCTGCTATATTTGTAACCCGAAAGCCAATAAACTTCATAAAAGTCTGGCGTTCGAGTTTTTCCAGAATCGTATTTTTAAAATCCGGGTTCAGGGTTTTTATCATCAGGTAAAACTAAGCAGAGAACATTTTGGATACAAACGAATCAGGTTACCCACCCGCCCACTACACCGGAAAATTGCGCGTGCGGGTTTGCGGTATTTTGCTACAGGATAAGAAAATATTATTGGTGCGGCATCAGGGGATTGCGGGCCAATATAACTTATGGTCGCCGCCCGGAGGTGGTTTATCTTACGGCGAAAAAATAACTGATTGCCTGGTGCGGGAATTTGGGGAAGAGACCGGTTTGGCAGTAAAGCCCAGAAGGTTTTTATTTATGCACGAATACCTGAAAGCGCCTTTGCACGCCCTGGAGTTATTTTTTGAAGTAGAAGTTATGGATGGTGCCTTAAAAGTTGGTTCGGATCCGGAATTAGAAACAGATGCCCAGCTTATTAGCGAGGTAACTTTTAAAACGCTGGCTGAAATAAGAAGCGACAGCACCGCCCAGCCCCACCAAATTTTTGAAGATTTAATTGATTTGGATGATTTGTTTATGCCGCAGCACCGCTTTATGAAATAAAAATTCTTTAACCGGAATAAAACTCAGCAGAGAACCAGTTATTATTTTTTATTAACCACAAAAATCATTTATTCAGCCTTTAGAAAAAAGCTTTGGTAAAAGAAAATAATCATTACCGGCAGGTTGTAAAAATAACGGACGAGTCTTTTGACCCGCAACAGCTTCATGCCTATAACCTTTATATTTCGTATGGCCGCGACCGGGTGCGCGTTGGCGTGGTGGATACCGACCGCAATAAATTTATTTCGCTGGAAGATTATCAGGTAAGCCATATTTATACTCCGTTGCAAGGGGCACAGGTTTTTAACGAAGTATTTTCCGGACATCCTTATGTATTTAGCCCCGATTGGCACCAGATAAAACTAGCCGTAAACAACCACAATTTTACTTTTATTCCGGATACCCTTTTTGAAGCCGATGCGGCCGCCGACTACCTTAGCCTGAACTGCGATTTTGATGCGGACCACGAAAAAATATTTACTTATAAACACACCAGCATCGAAGCCGTCAATATTTTTTCGGCAGATAAATACCTGACCCAAATCTGGGAGCGGCAATTACCCGGCAAAGAATTAAAATACCTGCACCTTACCTGCCCTTTAATTGCCAGCCTGCTGCATTACGGCGAAAGAACTTCTGAAAAAAGATTGTATGCCTATGTGCAAAATAAAAGCCTCTGCCTGCTGATAATGCAGGAAGGAAAGTTGGAATTCTGTAATTTATTCCAATGCAGCACGCCGGAAGATTTTCTTTACTTTTTTGTATTGGTAATGCAGGAGCAAAAATTAAATCCGGAACACGACCGGGTTACCTTATGGGGCGATTTGGAGCATGATTCAGCCTTGTTCACGTTGCTGCGCAGCTACATCCGGAATGTACAGTTTGGTTCGCGGCCACCCGACGTCAGTTATAGCTACAAAATAGAAGACTTATTCCAACACCACTACCTCGATGTTTTCGGCATGCATTTTTGTTGAGGAAGGAGTTAGTTATCAGTTATTAGTTATTAATCAGGGTACGGTTATGCCGGGTTTCTTAAGGTTTCTCATTATTTTAGCTTCCACATTTTTTCTAGCGTTCTCTAAAAACTTACTCCTAATTACTAATAACTTAAAATGAAACGCATCGCTATTTTTCCAGGGTCTTTTGATCCGTTTACCAATGGCCATTATGATATAGTAAAGCGTGGTATCGGATTGTTCGACCAGATAATTATTTCGATTGGGAACAACAGCACGAAGAAGCGTTATTTGCCCGTGGAGCAGATGGTGGAAATTATAGAAGATATTTTTAAAGATGAGAAGAAGGTATCGGCGCAAGCTTATAAAGGTTTAACCGCCGACTTTGCGAGAACGGTAGGCGCTAATTTCCTGTTAAGGGGCTTACGCAACACCACTGATTTTGAGTACGAAAATACCATTGCCCAGGCTAACCGGCACCTGAACAAAGATTTGGAAACGGTGTTTTTAATTACTTCCCCGCACCTGGCCGCAATTAGTTCCACCATTATCCGGGAAATTCATTCGTACGGAGGAAATGTAGATGATTTTATACCTTTCCGGATTTCGCCGCCCGCAGATAAGAACGAATCACAAACGCTATAGAAGAATAAGCTTCGGGCAGCACCGCTTCTACTTCTTCCGGCGTCATAAACTTTACTTCTTCAATAAACTCTTCGGCCTGGGGCTTCATCAGCGTATCGTCGGTGCATTGCATCACGTACCAATTGGTACGCTTTAATATTTTGTTGCCCTTGTAAGCGTAGGAATGCCAGGTTTTAGGTAATTTATCCATTACCTGCACTTTAATATTACACTCCTCCTCTACCTCGCGCACGGCCCCTTCTTTCGGAATTTCTTTTTTGTTTAGCTTACCTTTCGGTAAATCCCACATGCCCAACCGGTAAATCATCAGAATTTTACCATCCTTTATAACCAGTCCGCCGGCTGCTTTCACAATCTTAAACTGGTCTTTCAGGTGCTGAATTAATCGTTTCTTTTTATCGGTAACGAGTGTTAAAGATTTTAATTTTTTCATCTTTTTCACTTCCATTAGCCGCACAATCCGATCAACGATGGCATCATTTACATTGCGTATTAATACATCGCCCACGAGCGATTTAGACGTAAATGACTGTCCCTCATCCAGAATTAAGTCATAGTGGTGTTTGTAAACTTTTTCACCGGCTTTCTTCAGGATTAAAGGAATGTCATTAATGAAGACGTTCATCAGAATTTTTACTTAAAGAGATTACAAATCAAAAAAAATAAATCGGAAACAAAAATGTCCAAGTATAAAAAAGGCAAAATTATTATTACGTACCTTCGCGCCATGCAAAAGTCTAATACAGCCCTGCAAATAGCCGCGTACTTATTAGAAACCGGCGCTATTAAACTTCGCCCCGAAACCCCTTTTACCTGGAGTTCCGGCTGGTTTTCACCTATTTACTGCGATAATCGGGTAACCTTGTCTTACCCCGCTATACGTAGTTTTATTAAAACCGCTCTATCCGAAGAAATACGGATGCACTTTCCGGAAGCCGAAGCTATTGGCGGCGTAGCTACTGCGGGCATTGCCCAGGGAGCTTTGGTAGCCGATTTACTGGAACTGCCTTACATTTATGTACGTCCGGAGCCTAAAAGCCACGGCATGGGTAATCAGATAGAAGGCCGCCTGCTACCCGATCAGAAAGTAGTGCTCGTAGAAGATTTAATATCTACGGGCAGTAGTTCTTTAAAAGCAGCCAGTGCAGTAAATATGGCCGGCGGCAACGTAATTGGTATGGCCGCTATTTTTACTTACGGTTTCGAGAAAGCCACCCAGAATTTTATAGACGCCAATATTCCCCTGGTTTGCCTGAGCAATTATCAAAGCCTGCTGGGCATTGCGCTAGAGCAAGGTTACATTAAAACCGAAATGCTGGATACCCTGAGCAGTTGGCGCAAAGCCCCCGACAAGTGGAAAAAATAAACAGTTTTCAATAATCAGTTAACAGTTATCAGTAAACAGTTAGGCGTAAACATGGTAGCTAATTGGTATATTCCATTCTTAATTTCATTTACCAAATATAAAAGTGTTTATTACTATTATTTATTCTAATTAAAACCATTTTCTGCTAACTGTTCACTAATAACTGTTAACTGATTACTGGTCACTGTAAATGAAGATTGGATTAATTTCGGACACCCATAGTTATCTGGATGAACAGATTCTACGGCACTTGCAGGATTGTGATGAAATCTGGCACGCGGGAGATTTTGGTTCGATAGAAGTTTCAGAAACATTGGCGGCTGTGGCGCCGCTCCGGGGCGTTTACGGCAACATAGACGATCAGCAAATCCGAATAGCACATCCGAAAATACAAAGGTTTACCGTAGCCGGGTTATCGGTCCTGATGACGCACATTGGAGGCTACCCCGGTAAATATCACCCGGATATCCGCCCGGTTATTAAAGCTAATCCGCCGCAATTATTTATTACCGGCCACTCCCATATTCTGAAAATTATGCCGGATAAAATCCTGAATAATTTGCTGCACATAAATCCGGGAGCAGCCGGCCGTCATGGCTTTCATACCGTCCGGACTATGGTAAAATTTAATATAGATGCCAGCAAAATAGAGCAGTTGCAAGTAATAGAATTAGGTAAACGAACTGGATAAGCACAAAAAAAGTGTGCCGGTAAACGGGCACACTTACTAATATTTTTACACAACAGGAATATTACGCTTAAAAAGCTTTAAAGCACATCAGATTAAAACACCCGCGCTTTTACAGCAGAAATTACTCAGCAGCTTCTTTATCGTCTTTTTTCAGAACGTCTTCTACTTTATCTTTCACAGCTTCTACCACATCGCTTACTTTGTCGGCAACGGTATGAGCCGCATTACTAACAGCTTCTTTTACACTCTCCACTACGCTGGTTGGTTCAGGAGCAGTTGTGGCCGCAGGGGCAGCCGAAGTTTTACCGAATTGGGCTTTCAGTTCTTCTACGTCTACGTTTTTAATTACCGGAGTAGCCAGCAATTGCTTAATTACGCGCTGCTTGTTATTGGCTCTTGCTATATTTTTTCTGTGTTTTCTTTTTAATCTTGTAACGGCCATTGCTCAAATTTTAAATTAGAACGCAAAAGTAAGGTTTTATTTTCAGATTCTCAAAACAATAAATCTTTTTCCGGCCAGATTACAGCCAAATATACTGTAGGGCACGCGTACTTTAGAACCTAATTAATAAATTTAATTTTACCCCTGCATATTCTTTCCTGCGAGGTGATTCTTTAGTTTAGTAATTTTGTAGCTCAAGTGGGGATAACCCCACGTAAGTGCAGCGTTATTTTAATTTGCAGTAAACCCAAAAATGATAAATATTGATTTAAGGAGCGATACCGTAACCCGGCCCACGCCCGAAATGCAAAACTATATGTTCCAGGCGCCGGTTGGTGACGATGTGTTTGAAGAAGATCCTACGGTAAATGAGCTGGAAGCTAAAACAGCCGCTTTGTTTGGCATGGAAGCCGGTCTTTTTTGTCCTTCCGGCACCATGACTAATCAGATTGCCATTAAAGCCCAAACCGAGCCATTAACTGAGATAATCTGCGATTATACAGCGCACATTTACCAGTACGAAGGGGGTGGCATTGCTTTTAACTCAGCCGCATCGGTTTATTTACTCCACGGCGAACGCGGTAAAATTACGCCCGAAATGGTGCAAGGCGCTATCCGGCCCGATAATATTCATTATCCGGTTACAAAAATGGTTTCGCTGGAAAATACTTCTAATAAAGGCGGCGGCGCTTTTTACACCTTGCCGGAGATTGCCGCCATATCGGCGGTGTGCAAAGAGAACAAACTAGCACTGCACCTGGATGGGGCCCGGGTCTTTAATGCCTTATTAGCTGCAGACGAATCGCCGCAGCCTTACAGCCAATATTTTACCAGTATTTCGGTTTGTTTATCGAAAGGCTTGGGTGCTCCGGTAGGATCGGTGCTGGTAGGGAGCAAAGATTTAATCCGGAAATCGCGCCGCATCCGAAAAGCCCTGGGCGGCGGTATGCGGCAGGCCGGTTTTTTGGCGGCCGCCGGCATTTACGCCCTCGACCACCATGTAAATCGCCTGGCTCAGGATCATGCCCGTGCCCGCCTGCTCCGCGATACGCTCCAGCATTGCCCTTACGTGGAGCATGTATTACCCGTAGAAACAAACATTGTTATTTTTAAATTGAAACCTTCTGCGAGTACCCAGACTTTTTTAGCAAAGCTAAAAGAACAAGGTATACTGGCGCTGGACTTTGGTCCACATCAAATCCGGTTTGTAACCCACCTCGATTTTACTGAAGCGATGACTGAAAGAACTTGTCAGGTTTTAAGAGAAATAAAGTTTTAGTTTTATCCTAGCTGAGAGAAGGGAATTGAAGGTAAATAAATGTTAAGCAACAATAGGGTTTAATCAGAATAAACACCGGTAATAATAGCTTTGGAGAGGCTAAGCCAGTAATTTTTATTTTGATATTACACCATGATGGCAGCTAAAAAATGAAAAATAATGGGAATATCCGCCGCGCCTGAATTACCATGGGAAGCTGTTTTACTTAAGGATAAGGTCCTGGCAAATATTGTCCGCAACAGCCCGGGAATAGAACAACTGCCCCACGAGGATATATATTTGAGTTTACTCAGTTCTATTATCAGTCAGCAATTATCTACCAAAGTAGCACGGGTTATTAAAAGCCGGTTTCTGGCGCTTTTCCCAGAAAACTATCCCGATCCGGCTTTGGTTTTGGCACAGCCCGACGGGGTACTGCGCAGCGTAGGCTTGTCTTTCCAGAAGTTAGGGTATATCCGCAATGTGGCGGCCTTTGCGCAGGCCGGCAATTTGCAATTCCCAATTATTTCAACCCTGGATGATGAGGCACTGATTAAACACCTTACTCAAATAAAAGGAGTCGGTCGCTGGACCGCCGAAATGATTCTGATGTTTACGCTGGTACGTCCGGATGTTTTTCCGGTAGATGATTTGGGAATTCAGAATGCAATGAAAAAGCATTACAACTTAAGCCAAACCGGCAAGACCTTACAGACCGAAATGATTAAGATTGCGGAGGCCTGGCGGCCATATCGTACCCTCGCCAGCCGTTACTTGTGGCAATCGCTGGATAATGGATAATAATTAAGCCACAACATTCTGGTTATAATTTATACCGAGATAGTTGTGGCTGATTATTTAAATTTTAGCTTTAGTAGCTACCAGGGCAATGGAAAGCCCCATTACGGCAATAATAGAGAAAGAAACCTGCAGACTGGTAGCGCCGGCCACTAAACCAATCAGCGGCGGGCCGAACAAAAAGCCTAAGAAGCCAATGGTAGAAACAGCCGCTAAAGCTACACCCGGCGACATAACCTTAGACTTACCGGCAGCGCTATAAACCAGCGGCACCACCGACGACACCCCGGCTCCTACTAAAAAGAAACCAATAATGGCGGCTACCATGTTCGGGAATAAAACCGCAATGGCTAAACCGGCCGCCGTAAGCAAACCACTTAATTGCAAAATCCGCTTCAGTCCATAACGGCGGGTCAGGCCGTCGGCTAAAAACCGGCTTAAAGCCATGGTACACATAAAAGCCGTATATCCAGCTCCAACCCAAGCTTTTTCGGCCAGCACTACTTTCTTAAAGTAAACGCCGCTCCAGTCAAACATCGCTCCTTCGCAAATCATCGAACAAAAAGCTATAATGCCCAGGTGGATTAACGATTTATCTGGTTTAACAAAAATAGATTGGTTTTCCTGCTTATTCGTATCCTCTCTAAGGAAATAACGGGAACTTAAGGCAATAACCGACCAGGCCAATATTAAAACCAGAATAAAATGCTGATACGGCACAATGCCGGTACCAATCATTATAGTGCCCAAAGCCGCCCCTAAAAAACCAGCCAGGCTCCAAACACCATGAAAAGAAGCCATGATTGATTTTTTGTACAAAGCCTCTACGCCAACGGCCTGGGTATTAATAGCTATGTTTACCATATTGCCCGCAAACCCAAACAAAAACAAACCGCCCATTAAAGCCACCGTTGTTTCGGCCAAGCCAAGCGTAATCAGAACAAGGTTATAAAGCATAGCGGCAATAATTACCACTATCCGGCTGCCGGCCCTGGAAATTAACCAACCCGAAAAGGGTAAAGAAACCATTAAACCAACTGGCAAGGCCAGCAAAACGCCACCTAAAGCAGAATCAGAAAGATTTAAAGTTTGCTGAATAGTAGGAATCCGGGAAGCCCAACTGGCAAAGGCCAACCCTTGAATAAAGAAAATGGCCGCTACGGCATAGCGGTACATTTTTTTAGGAATAACTCTTTCCGTAGCGGTAAAAGTTATATCGTTTAAATCCAGTGCTTTGTTTATTGCCATGTTAAAAATATTATTTGCAATTATTCGGCAAAATTAAAATTTTGTTGCAAATAATTAATTAATACAAATTATTATATACAAAATATTTATCAATATGCTTTATTTCTTAATTATCAGCTTATAATATTATATATGAAATTACTAATTAACGCCATTCTGTTTTCTGAATTATTCAGAACGATATCAGAAAATATAAATGCCTTTTTTCAATTTGGCAGGGCTTACGCAAATTATAGGAATGCCGAAAGGGTGCCACTAAGGTGGGCTTTCACCAGCTAATGGCAGGTCAGAAGGCGCGGCAAGGCAAAAGCAGCGTTCAAAGAAATTATCTTTCGTTCTTTTGGGTTGAACATTACCAGGGGAAAAAAATATTTCTCCTGGCCTAAAAAAGAAAAGACGAACAGAATTCCATCCGGTTAAAGAAAGGTTAATCGGTTAAGTTATAAGTAACAGAAATTCGGCCGGACTTACTTTACCTTACTGCGCTTAATCAGGTATCCCATCAACACCTTTTCGAAAGGCTCCTGAATATCTACCGGAATAAAATCTATTTTGTACTGCCCGCATTTTAATGCCAGTTCCTGCTTAAACTGTTGCATAGCCTGTAGATATTGGGTGCGTACCTGCGATGGCTGCAACTTTATTTCTTCGCCGGTTTCTATATCTACAAACACGTAGGGCCGGTCCGGAAAATTAAAATCTTCTTCGGTACTTTTATCGGTAACATGAAAAAGCAGCACTTCGTGGTTGCGGTGTTTCAAGTGCTGCAGGGCGGCGAGCAAACCCGAAGCATCTTCGTTGCGCCCCAGCATATCGCTAAAAATTATAACCAGCGACCGCTTCTGGATTTGTTGCGCTATCTGGTTGATAACGCCCGAAACATCGGTATCTTTACCCGGCGACGGTTTGGAAATTAAATTCTGCAAATGCAGCAATAACGTATGCACATGCGAAGTGGTAGACCGCACCGGGGTTTGGGCTTCAACTTTATCCGAGAAGGTTACCAGTCCAACCGCATCGCGTTGCCGTTGCAGCATGTTGGCAATTGCCGCCGCGCATAAAGCACTAAATGTAACCTTGCCATACGTTTCTACCGGATAAAACATCGACGGCGATATATCCAGCAGCAAATGACAGCGCAGGTTGGTTTCTTCTTCGTAGCGCTTTACAAACAATTTATCTGTCCGGGCAAATACTTTCCAATCGATATGGCGGGTACTTTCGCCGCTGTTATACAGGCGGTGTTCCGAAAACTCCACCGAAAAGCCGTGGTACGGCGATTGGTGCAAACCCGTGATGAAACCTTCCACTAATTGTTTGGCCAGAAATTCCAGATTTTCAAATTTCCGTACCGTTGCCAGATCAATAATGGTTTGTTTCATAATGAGATAAATAAAGGAGTTATAAGGAATTTTAAAAATAGAAAACTTACGTGAATTTAGGCACTTGCCAACAATTTACCTGAATAATAATTTAAGATTTAAACTTAAATATTATATTTGTTGAATATTTATAAAAGAGTAGAACGCATTGATTTTGTTTAATTAGGCATGCATACGTCTTTAACAAAAAATTAAATACAAATATTTTTATAAATCATCCAAAACCATTACTTTAGCCTTACAAATAATATAAGTAACCTATATAAAAGTGGAAGAGAACAACGAAAAAGCTGAGATTTATTCACAACGAATAAGAGCTGGGAAAAGGACGTATTTTTTTGATGTGAAGTCAACTCGCTCAAATGATTACTACCTGACGATCACGGAAAGTAAAAGAAAATTCAAAGACGAAACTTATTCGTACGAGAAACACAAAATTTTCCTTTACAAAGAAGATTTCGCAAAGTTCGTTGAAGCGCTCCAAAGTACCATCGACCACGTTAAATCTGAGCTTCTAACCGAAGATGTTCTGGCAGAACTGGAAAAACAATCCCAGGAACCTGCTACCCTCGACGATGAATTGAAGTGGGAATAGGTTAACCAACTAGTTGCTAAATTGTTTCAGCTCATGTAATACATGGGCTTTTTTTGTTTCTTTTTTATTCAATAGTTACCAGAGTTATATTTGCTTACCCCGCTATCAATATATTATTTTAAGTGATGCCTGACCTACTTCTGAATTTAAAATTTGTCTTACCTTTTCTGCTAATTATTAATGTATTAACCGTGCTTTTATACCGGAAGAACTTACGGTATATAAAAGGTCCGGTGATATTTTTTATTATACTTTTTGGCGTGTTTCTGGGGTACCGCTTTCTAATTTTTCCGGTGCAGCAAGAGAAAGTGCAGGCTAGTCGCCAGGCCGAAATACAAAAACAGAAATGGGATTATTTAAACGACCCGGAAAAAGATGCAGCCTTTGCGAAGCAGGAAATAAATTACCAGCAGAATAACCTGGCTTTGTTCCGGATAACCGGTTTGCAAGCAGCTTTTAGTGCTATTTTTTCCTGCCTTGGCTTATTTCTGGCACCAGATAAAAAGGTTCATGCCGGGTTTGCGATGGGCTTTTTCTTATTAGCATTTCTCTTCCTTACTTAGATTTTAAATCTCAGGCCGGCTGCCCACCAGCAAAGCCTTTTTATTTTCAGGCCACTATTTTCACAGATTATAAAGCAGGTAAGCATCCCAGCAAAATTGTGAGTATATTTGCACCCGATTTAACAGAATAAATAAACTTAAAATATTTTCATGGGACTACGCTGCGGAATTGTTGGCCTGCCTAACGTGGGTAAATCAACTTTGTTTAACGCTATATCCAGCGCCAAAGCCGAATCGGCTAATTATCCATTCTGTACCATTGAGCCAAACGTGGGCGTAGTAACTGTACCCGACGAGCGCCTGCAAGTATTAGAAGAACTGGTACACCCGGAGCGGGTACTGCCTACTATAATCGAATTTGTAGATATAGCCGGATTGGTGAAAGGTGCCAGCAAGGGCGAAGGTTTAGGTAATAAATTTCTGGCGAATATCCGGGAAGTAGATGCCATTATTCACGTGGTGCGCTGCTTCGACGACCCCAATATTGTGCACGTAGCCGGCGGCGTGGATCCGGTTTTCGATAAAGAAGTAATTGATACCGAGTTGCAATTAAAAGACCTGGAATCAATCGATAAAAAAATTGCGAAAGTAGAACGGACGGCCAAATCGGGTGATGCCAAAGCTAAAAAAGAATTTGCCTCGCTGCAAGCTTTTAAAAACCATCTCGAAAGCGGAAAAAATGCCCGTTCTTTACATGCATCAGAAGAAGATTTAGAAGCAGTAATCGATTTGCAATTGCTTACCCTGAAGCCTGTTATTTATGTTGCCAACGTAGACGAAGGCGCGATAAACACCGGAAATAAATTTGTAGATGCCTTAAAGGAATATATTAAAGACGAATACGCCCAGGTAGTAGTTATATCCGCCGCCATCGAAGCCCAGATTGCTGAATTGACCGACCCGGAAGAAAAGGAAATGTTTTTAGCCGAGTACGGTCTGCAGGAATCGGGTTTAAACCAGTTAATAAAAGCCTCTTATTCTTTACTCAACCTGATAACTTACTTTACAGCCGGCGTTAAAGAAGTACGCGCGTGGACCATTCAGAAAGGCTGGAAAGCACCCCAGGCGGCTGGTGTTATTCACTCCGATTTTGAAAAGGGCTTTATCCGGGCGGAGGTAATAAAATTACCGGATTATCAGGAATACAAATCAGAAGCAAAAATAAAAGAAGCCGGTAAAATGGCGGTTGAAGGGAAAGAATACGTGGTGCAGGACGGCGATATTATGCACTTCCGGTTTAACGTGTAAAAGTTAAATAATCTGAATAAAAAAGAGCGCTGAGTTTTCCCAGCGCTCTTTTTTTATTTTAATTACTACTCCAACGAGCAAAATACACCAGTTGCGATATTATTAACGGTACGAAGGTTATCTGCCATTAGCCTACATCCTTGGCTAACACTTAAACAATCAGGATTCCGGATCCGCTGGCTTAATCTTTTTAAGCTTAGGCTTCTTTTTCTTCGCAACGCCGGTAAGTTCTTCTAAATGAATGACTGCATCCCTGATCTTAGAAACCAGGGCTTTACCTTCGTCTAAACCCGTTACCGAGGCCAAGGTTACACCCAAGCCTACCGCTCCCAGCAACGATAAAAGAATACGATCATCTTTAATAACAGGCTTAACGGCCCGGTAAATTACCTGGTGCTTTTTCTTTTTTTTGCCTTTTCCCATGTGCAGCGAAGAAATAAATCTTATAAAGTTTAATTTATTACGCACCTCCCCTCCTATGGTTCCGGCTGACTTGGTACCTGTGTGCTGATTTACTCGCCGTCACCTTTATTTAACCCATTAGCACACAAGTATCTACCTGCATCAATTCATAAGTAGGTTATTACGCATAAAGTAAACCGCTTTAACTTTGTAGTGAATATTGCTGTAACCACTTCTCGGCTTTGCCTTTGTCATCGAAAACCTGAGCCTGGAAAGATTTTAGTTTTGCATAAAAAATAGAGGCACTAGAGTCGGCAAATGATTCAGGAGTGGTAATCATCGCGAAAAATTTTAAACCAGACCGGGCAGCCCGCGGTGCCCAATCGTTTAAAACCCAATCCAAAGAATGGTCCCAACTTCCTAAAATTAAACGGGTATCATTCAAAACACATTTATAGCCCGCTTTCTGAAGTGCTTGGGTATAAGCTATTGCTCCGGTTTTAATATTATCTTCTGTTAAATATCCCATCCAGTTTACATGTACCCATTTGTTTTTTTCATTAACATCTATGGTTAAAAAAACACGGCCAAAGGAATTTCTAAGCTCTTGCGTCATTATATATTGCTAACTCCAGTAAAATTAATAAAAAATAACTTCCGGCAATAACTTTCCGAACTTGAAATAAAGGAAAATTTATATTTTACATATCAAACAATTCCAATATAATTATTCTGCCATTCTGTCTTATTTAAATAGAACCTTCTAAAAAATATTCCTACTCAGGCGAAATTCCAAAAGTTTAATATTTTGATAAATATTTCATCCTTTTACCTAATCATTCATCTTAATTGGGCTACTTAATTATAGCCGAGCTAGTTGATAGGTACTTTCCACTTTTACTCTCGGCGCTTTTTTGCGTTTTCCTGCTTAAGCTTTAATTATTTAATCTAATTGGGTGCTGAAACTTTAATCGAAAAATTAAGTAATGAAAAAGCTGTTCCGGTTTAGGAACAAATAAAGGTTTATAAAAAAACCTTTTAACTAAATAAATGTGTCACTTTAACCCAATAGGACTATAAGTATGCTAGCAACAAATTACCGCGGTACGCAACGGATCCGCGTCAGTCAGAAACCTATGCCCGAAATAAAGCATCCGGAGGATGCTATTGTTAGGGTAACCCGCACCTGTATTTGCGGTTCCGACCTGCATTTATATAATGGCAATGTGCCGGATACCCGGGTCGGAATGACCTTTGGGCACGAATTTACCGGAGTTGTAGAAGAAGTTGGATCCGAAGTAACCAAAATAAAAGTTGGCGACCACGTGTTGGTACCTTTTAATATTGCCTGCGGCCGTTGCCATTTTTGTAAGCAAGGCTTATTCGGAAACTGCCATGAATCTAACACGCAGGCTTCAGCCGTTGGTGGTATTTTTGGTTATTCACATACTGCGGGCGGCCATGAAGGCGGCCAGGCCGAATACGTACGTGTGCCATACGCAAATGTGGGACCTACCGTTATTCCGGCGGGCATGGATCCGGATGATGCTGTTTTGTTAACCGATGTGGTACCAACCGGCTATCAGGCGGCCGAGATGGGTGGCATTCAGCCCGGCGATACCGTGGTAGTTTTTGGTGCGGGTCCGATAGGCATTATGGCTGCCAGGTGTGCCTGGTTATTTGGAGCCGGACGGGTTATCGTTATAGATAAAATAGATTACCGCCTTGAATTTGTAAAAAACTACGCTAACTGCGAAGCTTATAATTACGAAGAATTAGGTGACCCCGTGGTATTTATAAAGAAAACTACCGACTGGATGGGCGCTGATGTAGTAATAGATGCAGTTGGGGCAGAAGCAACGGGCAGCACAATGCAAAGCATTACCGGGCGTAAATTATTGCTGCAGGCCGGTTCGGCTACAGCCTTACACTGGGCTATCAATTCGGTGAAAAAAGGCGGCATTGTTTCTATTGTGGGTGTTTATGGCCCTACTGATAACCTGGTGCCGATTGGTAATGTGGTAAACAAAGGTATTACCATTCGGGCTAACCAGGCTTCGGTAAAGCGCTTGCTACCCCGCCTGATCCAGCACGTGCAGAACGGCGTGTTGAACCCCAAAGCTTTAATTACGCACCGAATACCCTTAGAAGAAGCAGCCGATGGTTACCGGATTTTTTCTGACAAACTTGATAATTGCATTAAACCAGTTCTTATTCCGCCAAGAGCGAGAATGTAAACCAGGATAAATATGGAAAATACAACAAAAGATTATTCGCATATAAAAGGCTGGGGTATAGATGCCGACCCGGCAAACGACCCAACCTACCCCATGAAACCGCACCGTTCCGATGCAGAGCAAACCGGTTATTCGTGGGATCGGCCAACCCAACAGCCAGTTGATATTGAAGTGCTTAAATCTATTGAACGCCCGAACGTGAGCGCTGTTTTCGGCATTTCCAGCCCTCCAACCGGTTTAAGCGGCATGATTCGGCGGTTTGCTTTTAAATACAGCGAATCGAGTTATGGCCATTGGCTGCCTTTAATATTAGCTGACCGGGTTAATATAGTGGAAGGCGTTTTAGATGACTTGATGCACGGCCATGTTCCGAATATTTTTGCGGAAAAAGGCATGAAAGCAGAGTGGAAACACAACCCCAAAGGGCTTGTTCAGAAAATTGCGATTACCGCTCTTATAGTTACGGCTGCTGTTGTTTATGTAAAATCCAGAGAAGATAGTTCAGAGGATGATGATTAACCAGCAGATTTTACTTTTTAGACATTAAAAATTAGTAACTATAACACACCTGTAAAGCCGGCTTGAATTATTTAGCATATAGCTAATCATTTTCAACCTGCTTTACAGGTGTGTTTATTTTGGGCATTAAGGAATAATCTGGAATTTATTATAACACAAAATTATCAGATAAACAGCAGTTAATAATTATACCTGTTTTAACGAGATTCATTCTCCGCCGGTATTTTCATGAATTATTCTGTTCAGAAAGTCATTCTGAAACTTACCTTCGGGATCCAATTCGGATACCAATTTTCTAAAAGCCGACAGCTTTAGGTACCTGGAGTTTAATACCGATGCCGGCATGGTAAATAATTTACCCCAGTGCGGGCGCGCGTTAAAGGGTGCAAGTTCTTTTTCGATTAAAGGCAGCAATTGACTTACCGCCGGCCAATCTTGCTTCCAGGTAAAATGGATGGCTACAGTCGATTGGTTATAGCAAGGGCTCAGCCAGAGACTATCGGCGGCAATCGTGCGGATTTCGGAGACAAACAGGTACGGGCTAATTTGCTTACCTAAACGGGAAATAGCCTGAATGGCTTCTACTGCGTGGTGACTGGCCACGAAATATTCAGATTGCAGTTCCACACCACTGCTAGGAGTAAAACCCATTTTAAAATGAGGCAGCCGCTCGTACCAGGCTCCCGGAATGCCGAGCTGCTCGGTACAATTTTCGGCAGGTACGCCGGCAATCGGGTGCAGGTTTTCGGTAGCGGCAGTAGCGTCAAAGAATTCCTTCGGGGCTTCGTTAAGTTGTGTATCGGCTACTTTACTTTTTACCCAAACCTCCGTAAAATTCTCGTGCCGCCAATCGGTAAATAAACTGACGCTGTACCCAGCCGACACAATCTCCCGGAAGTTTTCCGTTAACTGCGTCAGGGGCAAATTTTCGTACACAGTTTGCTGCATCTGAAAGGCTGGTTCTAACGCTAAGGTTACTTTTGTAATTACCCCAATAGCTCCCAGGTTAACCACCACCCCATAAAACAAGGCGCCATCATTTTCCTTAGAGAAGGCTCGCACGCTGCCGTCGGCCAGAATCATTTCCAAAGCAATTACCGGCGTAGCCAGGTTACCATTATTTACCCCGGATCCGTGCGTAGCTGTAATGATTGAACCAGCTACCGAAATATGAGGCAAGGAAGCCAAATTAGGCAGCGCATAACCGTTCTTCGCCAGATACGGGGCCAGCTCGCCGTATTTAATGCCGCCTTCCACTGTAACCGTATGGGCCTGGGAATCTAAACTTACTACTTTATGCAATTCTTTGGTCGAAAGCAGAACGTCAGAGCTATCGGCTATCCGGTTGAAGCAATGCCGGGAGCCCAGCACTTTCAGCCTGGCGTGTTGTTTTACCAAGGCCTGTACCTCCTCCACCGTTTGCGGGAAATATATCTTATTCGTACTAAAAGTTATATTCCCGGCCCAGTTAAGAATACTATAATCCGACATTTCTTCGGAAACTGATGATAGAATACTTTCGGCCGACGCAGTCGCGTTTAAATTTTGATGGGGTTTATTATTCATCCTAAACGTTAATTAAGTTGGAAGAGGTCAAGGGCTCCACTATGAAAAAGATTATGGTTTTAGATTCCAGCATAAGAAGATAAATATTCATCTTCGCTTCGCATCTGGATCTCTTACGTTAGATAATTCTATGCGGCGCCTCATTTCTGCCGTTAATAATCTGCTTTTAAATTTATATAACATTCATAAAAGGTAGAACTCTTCCTTAAGCCTGGTAGTTGCGGTGTGCTTTAACCCGCAACCGGCTGATCAGTTCACAAAGCGTAGGTAGCTACCGGAGCAATACGCATTGGGGCAATAATGAATATAGTTACTTTTATGGTACCAGCTTCTTAAAAAATGGCAGTAATTCCTGGGCTAGCTTAGCATGGTCTTCTACATTGGGGTGCCCCGAACAACCACTGGCTTGCATGGGCTGAAAAAAATGTAAAGCAACCGGTTTAGCCCTTGAATTTACAGCATCAATATTTCTTTTTACGGCGGTCAGGCAATTTTGCAGGGTCTCGCGGCTTTTACCGTTTAGCATGGGGCTGCTCAATAGAGCAATTTGCGCTTTCGGGTATTTACTTTTAACCTGTTGTACAAACTTTATGTAACTGTTCACAAAGGTTGCACTATCAAAAGGCAGCCGCGCTTCTTTACCATCGCCCCCGCTAAAATCGTTGGTACCCAAGGCAATGCTAACTACCTGGGGTGTAAGCGTGTTAAAATCCCAGCGTTGCGGATTATTTGCCCGGAAATCTACTTGCTCATACACCTGCGGCATGGTTGGCCCATTGGAGTTCCAGTTGCGGTAAACGCCAATGCCGCTCACGCTGCTTAATACAAAGTTTACGCCTAACGCCCGGGCCACACGGGGTCCGTAGGCCATATAAGCGTTGTGCTGGTCGTGGTAAACGCCCGTACCGCAGGGCACTTCGGCTGGGTCGGCAGCGGCTCCGCAAGTGATGCTGTTGCCAATAAATTCAATTAAGGGCGCAGCGGGCTTCCGAAGCGGTTTAACTTTATGACCGGTAATTTTCGAAATTAATATAGGACCGGTATAGGCTTCGGTGGCCTTATACACCCAAACCGTATGTTTGCCCGCCGCTGGTGCGGTTAGCCGAATAGGTAATTTTGCTTTGCCTTCAAGGCGAATTCTTTTCTGATATACCCCATCCAGTTCGTACTGCAAATAATTATGGCCGTTAACATCCGGGATGGACGCAAATACCTGGCATTCGGCTCCTTCAAAACTAAATCCGAAATGCACAGCCGAACTGATCATTTCCAATTGCTGCTCCGGGTTCCGTACATCCCGCCCGTAAGGTTGCAAAGCAGTCGCAGATAAATTATCTTCTTTGGAGGTATTAATATTTAAGGTAGCGCAACTCAGGTAGAAAAAGCTAAGCGCCAGCATCAGTGAATTGATTTGTTTAAGCATACAGAAATAATAAAACCTTTAAAGATAGTGCCTGATTTCAAACATTTTTGGACCTCTCCAGCAAAATCAGCGAATCTTAACCGGAAAATTTAAACTCTAAAACTTACTCTACCTGGCCTGCTAATTTCCAGAAATTTACAACATCCTATACAACAGGTGAACACCAGGATTAGCAGGATAAATTCAGGCATTAATCCTTAAACTTCTGCCCTTCAGGCAATATTTTTTTATAGTTTTAAAGAGGTTGAGCACTTTTGTTGCGCCATCAAAAACAAACTCTGAATACTTTTAAAACTATTTGGTACCAGATAAATAGAAGTGCCAGGCCGGCCAAATAATTATGGACACTACGGTTTTCTGCCGGTTTAATGCAACCATCACATCTACCCCAATGTAAATATTAACTTAAAGCTGGAAGCTATAAACAAATAAATATCAGCACCCTATTTCTGTAAAAATGAAAAGCGCTGCTGCTTCAGATATCCCACTTGAAGCAACAGCGCTTTCCTTTTTAGTATTTGTAATAATCTGGAATTAAGTTTTACGGCAAAGGCAATCTGTTTGGGTCACGAAGTTATTTCTTCCGGTTAAGGCCGATAAATTAATAAGCGATTATATTCTTAATAAATTGCAATTTATTTGGTGATTTAATACATGTATTTAGCACTTTCTGTATTAAAGAGGAACATATTCAAGCTAAATAATCAAGCATATAGCTGAACCATTTTTTCCGAAAGCAGTTACAACCGATTTGCATTCAGATTATTGTACTGAATTTAATTTTTATTTCTATTTGTTTAGCCCTAGTTTTGCGCCTCCTAAAAAGACGCATTAACTAAGATATATATTTAATGATAAAACGAAGTAAAGGCCTGGCTGCCCTAATCGTACTCTCTTTCCTCATTTTTATTTCGGCCGCCCAAGTTCCCGATTTAGATATTACCAGTGTTCTTTCTAAAATCAACTCAACCGATAAGCAGCCGGCCGCTCCGCCGGTGCCAGTGACCGAAATTATACCGCCTGCCCCCATTGTGTACGGCATTCCTACCGATTCTTTAGAAATTGTAGAAGAGGTGGTGGCGCGCGGCGAAACTGTTTCCAGCATACTCAGCGCCTATAATATTTCGCCGGTTACCATTAATAACCTGGCCCAAAAAGCAAAAGGGGTATTTAACTTAAAGCGCATTCAGCCCAAGCGCAATTATATTTTACTGCACTCCCGCGACTCGGCGCAAACGGCGCAATATTTTATTTATGAACCCAACGAGCGGGAATATATTATTTACGACCTGCGCGACAGCCTGGCGGTTACCCGCCACAAGCGCGAAATGCAGATAACAGAGCGGGAACTGGCCGGCGAAATTAAAGGCTCGTTGTACGAGTCGGTGCTGGTGGCCGGCGGCTCGGCGCAACTCGTAGACCGGTTGGCCGACATTTATGCCTGGCGTATGAACCTGAACTACCTGCAGCCAGGCGATAAGTTTAAACTTATTTTTGAGGAGAAAAGCATAAACGGCAGCGTAATAGGCTACGGTGCTTTAAAGGCTGCTTTTTTAGAGCATAATGGCCAGCCCCTTTACGCCATTGCCTTCGACCAGGGCAAAGGCACCACTTACTACGACCAGGACGGTAAAAGCTTTAAAAAAGCATTTCTGAAAGAACCCCTGGAATATTCGCGGGTAAGTTCGCGGTACACGATGCGGCGGTTTCACCCGGTGCAAAAAAGGTTTAAAGCGCACCTCGGCACCGATTTTGCCGCTCCGCGGGGCACCCCAATCCGGAGCGTGGGCGAAGGCGTAGTGGTGGAATCGGCATATAACCGCGGCAACGGTTATTTTGTAAAAATAAAGCACAACAAAACGTACACTACCCAATACCTGCACCTGTCCAGGTTTGCCAAAGGCATTCGCAAGGGTAAAACGGTACTGCAAGGTCAAACCATCGGTTACGTAGGCAGCACGGGGCTGAGCACTGGTCCGCACCTTTGCTACCGCCTCTGGAAGAACGGCAAACAGGTAGATGCTTTAAAAGTTAAACTGCCGCTGGCGGAGCCGGTAAACCGGAAAAACAAAGAAGCCTTTTTAGCTGCCAAAGAAGAAATTATAAAGCGGATGGAAGCGCTGGATTTAAGCCAGCCCAATCAACAAATGCTGGCCGCTGATAAAACCCAGGTGGATAAGAAGAGTTAACAAAGCAGATCCCTTTAAGCTCATGCATGTGCCAATTAACAAACATGAATCATCCCGAACTTTAAAAAGCTGCAATTGAGAGCTGGATGGGGCATTTTTGTTGTAAAAAAAGGTGCTTCTTTGCTCTATTTTCTTAGGCTTTATAAGCCTACTGTGTGGGAAATAACGATTCAGATGATTCATTTACTGGGAAGAATAAGCCCAATAGCCTCCATTTAGAAGACCTTACGGGTAAGTGTTAGCATGAGAAAAGCGCTCTGGAAGTAACTCAGGGCGCTTTTCTGTTTTTTCTTCCCTTTACAAAAATTCGGGATGATTCCTCTTTCTATTTTAAAATATAAGTAATTTAAAATATTGCGTAGATTTAAATAAGCATAGGCAGGATCCTCCTTAAAGTTATCTTTGTTTTACTTCTTTTAACCGGTTCAGTAGCTTTACTTTATAAGACTGATACCGTATAAACTCAATGGGGCTTTCTTCGTTTTCGAGCAGATGTTCCAGGTAAAAGAGACAATCTTGTACTTCTTCCAGACTCAACTCTGTTACATCCAAATCTTCAAAAATAGTAAACTCCAATCCTTGCATGTAGAATAATGCTTCCAAAATTGATGAATCTTAAATATATAATTATTACAATATTATTAGGGTACAAATTTAAAGAATTCTTTTATTCCGGCCTATAGCTAAGTCGTTTCAGTCTCTAAAATAATTGTAAAATATTGTGATGTAGGGAGTATATTTTTTTCGTCAGGCCAAAACTTAAATTAAAGTCAGGTTATAAGCGTTTAATATGATATAAATCAGCCGCCTAGACAGATTAACTTGGTATAATTAATCAGCAATTATTCTTTTTCCATTCGTTTTTTTGCTTCAATACACCACAGCCATTCATCAGTGAAAGTTTTGGCTCGCCTTTCCGTACCAGCTTTATCCGTGGGGTTACCTTCTGGGTCAAAGCTTTCCTGCACTTTCGGTACCGGGAACATGGCCGGTACTACCCAGGCCCTTATTTTCCAGAGGATAAACTGCAACGAAGTAATTACCTGGGTGCCCCCGAAACTACCGTCCGAAACCGTAGCAATGGCAATTGGCTTCCGGCGCCATTCTTCGTAAAGGAGATCCACCACGTTTTTCAGGCTGGCCGGGTAGCCCCCGTTATACTCGGGCGTAACCATTAAAATGCCATCGGCTTGCTGGATTTTTCCAGTAAAATCCAGCACCTGCTGCGTTGGATTTTGCTGATATTTCAGGCGCTCTTCAAAAACCGGGAAATTGTATTCCTGTAAATCCAGTAATTCGACGGTACCCAGCTTATGCTCCCGGATGTAAGTCTGAAAAAACAAAGCTACTCTTCTGGAATTATTATTCGTCCGGACACTGGCAGAAATCACGGCAAGATGTGGCATATAGTTTTTGGTTAATTTAAGTATTTAAACATTTATGGCTTACGCAGAAGGATGTTAGTGAGATGGCCAGGCGGGTATAAACAGAAAGGTATTGCCTGGTAGCCGTGTTATAGGTAACGCCATACTTACGATAGAGGCTAAGACTTTTGTATTAAGTGAACATGGCTCCTTCCTGCTGATGCCACTACGTCGTTACAATGTGGCGATGCTAAACTAATATTTAGTAGAACCCAGCTATTAAGAAGATTTTTTTTTAATAGCCGCCATTAACTTTCTTGCAAAACATTCTTTTAATATATATACCATTTATTTAAAGCGATCTACATATTTGAACTTAAACCAGGAATTTAGCCGCCTAATTATTTAAAGTTACATTAAATTAATTTATTACCTGATTCGTTAGCGCTATTGCTTCCTCGTCTTCGTATTGTCGGAGTAAGGTTTGCAGCTTTGCTTTTAAGTCGGCCGTAATTTTTTCGTATTGTGATTGACCGTACAAATTATTCATTTCGTGGGGGTCTTTTTGCAAGTCGTACAGTTCCCAGGCGTTTACCCGTTTGTAAAACCGGATGAGCTTGTACCGGTTTGTTTTAATCCCAAAGTGCGGCGATACGGCATGCTCGCCGTTTTCGTAATAATGATAATAGATGGCATCCCGGCCTTTCGCAGGCTTATTCCGAAACAAAGGCAGCATAGATTTGCCCTGCACCGCCGGGGGTATTTTCACGCCGGCCGCTTCGAGCAGCGTAGGCGCAATATCTAAATTTAGAACCAGATGGTCCGAAACAGTGCCGGGCTTAATAACACCGGGGTATCGCATCACCATAGGGTTCCGGAAAGATTCTTCGTACATAAACCGTTTGTCGAACCAGCCGTGTTCGCCCATAAAAAAGCCTTGGTCCGATAAATATATTACAATGGTATTGTCGGTTAGCTTGTGCTGGTCCAGGTAATCGAGGGTGCGGCCAATATTGCGGTCTAAAGAGGCGGCGGTACTTAAATAATCGCGCATATAGCGCTGGTATTTCCACTCGGTTAAAGCTTTGCCAGATAAATGGCGGGCTAATAAATCGGCTTCAATGGGTTGGTAATACTGGTCAAATTTTTGGCGCTGCGCCGGATTCATGCGGCTAATGGTAGGTTCTTCCTTTTTAATGAAGGAAAGCATTTTTAAATCATAAGCCATCTGCATGGTTTTTTCGACAGACATATCCTGCACGCGAGCTGCCTCCCGGTGGTGGTACTGGTCGTAGAAAGTAGCCGGCAACGGAAAATTCACCTTATCAAACTTACCTAAGTCGTTAATATCCGGTATCCAGGTGCGGTGCGTGGCTTTGTGCCCGATTACGAGGCAGAAAGGTTTATTCTTATTCCGGCCATCGAGCCAGGCTTCAGCTTCCGCCGAAATAATATTGGTCACGTACCCCTCAGTGCGCTGGGTAGTGCCGTTCATGGTCAAAAAATCGGGATTATAATATTGCCCCTGGCCCGGTAATATTTTCCAGTAATCAAAGCCTTGCGGCTGGGTTTCGAGGTGCCATTTACCTATCCAGGCGGTTTGGTAACCACCTGCTCCCAATTGTTTTATAAAAGTGTACTGGCTGCCATCAAAACGTGAATTTTCGTTATCGCGGAAGCCATTTTTATGACTGTACTTGCCGGTAAGTAAAACGGCCCGGCTGGGCCCGCAGATGGAGTTGGTAACGTAAGCTTTTTTAAACAACACCCCTTCCCGGGCAATGCGGTCGATATGGGGTGTTTGCATGAGTTTACTGCCATACGCACTAATGGCCTGAAAAGCATGGTCATCGGAAATGATAATAACAATATTGGGTTTTTGCCGGGCTTCTGCCTGCCAAGCTCCCAAAAGGGAAAAAAATAAGAAAGCGAATCTTGCTTTGTAATTCATTTTAGGAATGAATATCAGCATGTTGTTTTATTAAGTTAAATTAAAACTTTATATTCTTGCGTGATAGCAAGGCTGTTTATTCTGCTACTGCTACACCCGCATTTTTCAGGCTATTAAAACCTTCCGATACGTTAATGACCTGCTTAAAACCCATTTGCTGCATTAATTTTGCCGCTTTGCTGCTGCGCCCACCCACCGCACAATATACCAGGTAAGGCCGGTTCTTATCCAGCTTGGCCAGTTGAGCCGCAAAATCCGGATGGTTAAAATTTAAGTTCAAAGCATTTTTTAAGTGTCCACCGGCATATTCGGTTGGTGTTCGTACATCCAGCACGGTAACTTTGGCGTTTTGGGCCAGCACCGCTTTAGCACCCTGGCTATCTACTGTCTGGTAGTTCGCAACCGGCTTTTGCAGCAGAGCCGGCACCGGGGCTGCACCTACGGTAGCAGGCAGACTAGTTAGGCCCAGGATAAAAAAAGAGAAAATAAAAAAGCAGGTCTTTTTCATGATTAAGCAAATGGAAATAAAAATATTGCTGCAAAATAAGCTTTATGTTCGTATTTCAAACGCTACAAGATAAACTCTCACCGTCCTTTAAAACCAATGAGATTTGTTATATTACTGCTTGTCCTAAATTTAGAAACTTATTAGGCCTGTATAGTAAAACTATTAATTCAAGAGATGCTTTCAGCAATACTAAGGGGGTTTAATTTATATGTCCTAATCGTAGCTCTAAATGCGGACGGTTCAAAACGCTTGGAAAAATATTGAGTGGGACTTTCAGGTCGTAGATTACTTCCTTTGTTAACTCAAAAGCTACTTCTAAACCGATGGTACCGGCTCCTAATCCGCCGCCACCTATATATTTTTAATAGCATTCCGGCGTTTGTCGCCAATGCCGATGCAGTCTACGATGAGGCCGCTGGGTTTGTGGCTGAACCCGGTATTTTAAATTTGCTACTAAATGCTGACTCAAGTGTGCTTACGCTACACCTTTGCGCTATCGTCAGAATATTACTCCTTCTTTTGGCTTTACTTCTCCAACTCTTCGGTATAAATTGCCCGCTCGGCTGATTTTTGGATCTGGCCTGCTTTATAATATACATCATCCAGGTCTCTTTGCCAGACCATACGGGAAGAGGTCACGGCAATGAGGGTATAGGTGGTAGTGATGCCGGGTAAATGCAGGATTACCTTTTTCGTTTTCTCCTCTCTTACCACGGAGTAAGTACCCTGCGCGGTAGTTCCATCCGGATATTTAACCCGAACCATCGTACCGTCAAAATCATATACGTTACCTTTTTCAGTCGCAATCTCCTGCTCATGGACCAAATGGCTATCCACGATGTATTGTATCTGTATCCGGCCACTCTTCCAGCTGCCTTTTATCGAATCATGCCGTTGACCAGCAACTTGCTGCTTCTCCGGATTACCTAACCCTGCTAACCAAAACAAGAGCGGAAAATAGATAAGTGTTTTCATAACTTGGCAGCAACGTATCCTTTTCTATTTATAATACGAATTGTTAATGTACCCACCCAACGAGCAGCAGAAGAATGAGCGGTATATTGCCCTCCCTTTTCTGTCTTCCCTTTCAATATTGCTAAATTTAATTTCACCTTGCCGGTCTAACCAAATATATTTATTTATAGCACTTTATTCTTCAATCTTAAATACTCCTTACCTGATAATGGTTCCTGGCAAGGTATTAAATTCTTTTTTCTTGGGCGAAACAAGTTTAACATCGGCTCCCAGGCTAACCTTACCCAACTTCCAGCCAGAATTTTCTCTGAACACAGATTTTTGTACACGATAGATTTTTTATTTACACTAACCTGTTTTTTATAACCCAGGAATTTTGAAAAAAAGCAATAAATATAAAGTATTAATTAAAGTAAAAAAGTATAAATAAATTAAAATCAATAATTTATCAAGTCATTAATTCTAACCACTCGTATAGATAAGTAGATTGTACCTTATTAAATATTATGAAAGCCAAGGCCTTTTTATTACCGCTACTTATGGGAGTATTGATGCTTCTTACTACCCAAAGTTTTGCGCAAACGACCACTACCAACCAAGACCAAAATTGGGATAAGCAAACCAAAGCCGCGCAAGACAAACAAAGACTTGATGACGCAAAGGACCTGAAAAGAGAAAGTAAAGCTGCCGCCAGGGAAACCCAGGCTAAGGCCAAAGAAGCAGATAGAATAGAAGATGATGCCTCGGATGCTGCCAAACAGGCTAAACAAGCAGTCAGAACTGAAGTAAAGGCGCAAAGAACCCGCGAAAATGCTGATAAGCAAGCGAAGAAAGCCGCCAGAGCTTCTGAAAAAGCCAATAACAATTAATTTTTTCTCTCCGTGAATTTCAATAAAACTATGAGTAAAATTGGCCCCAGTAATGGGGCTTTTTTATTAGATAGTAATAATAAAACGAAACCCTTAAAGCACAACAACTCCGATTCGTATTGGCCTTAAATAAAGATTACTAAAGGCAGGATCTATTAAGAATCAACATGAGTAATGCATTTTAAGCAGAATTGGACAGCCCCCGGGAAATAATAAATGCTCTCTCCTACCAATTGCTTCTAATTTTAAGAAAAGGAACAAAATCAGGCTAATCTAAGCCCCGGTAGTGCCATTATAAACCAACTACTATTTTCTTCTACTTTACGACCGATTCGAGTACCCGGGCAATGGCTTGCAATAACTCTATGTCTATTCTCGCGCCTTTCTCCAACTGCGCCTGGTCCAGAACCGCGCGGTAATTCCGTTCTTCGTCGGGTTCAAACATAATGAACTGCCCATCTATATCTACCTGTATTTTGTGGGTATAACCGGTCATGAGCACCTGGGCCGGAAAAACTAACTCCTCACCTCTGTAGGTAACGGGTATTTCTAAAACAGCATCCGAAGCAGCCATGTATTAAATTTTTTGGTTGAAAATATGGGAAAATAAAAAACCACTTACAGCTAGTATGCCATAAGTGGTTTTAAAGGAGCCCCCAGCCGGGATCGAACCAGCGACCTACTGATTACAAGTCAGTTGCTCTACCAGCTGAGCTATGGAGGCAATTACTGGTGTGCTTATTCTTTCAAAGCGGTAGCAAAATTAGTACTTAGTTTTAATTATGCAAACACCAGTACCGGTAATCTTTAATATTTTTTTAATTAGCTGATAATCAAAAATAAAATTTTAACTATTCCGGAAAGCATAGAGCTGCCGCTGTAATACCTGGATGCGTTGATCGGCTTCGGCAATGCGGACCTGGTACTCTTCGCGCAGCTTTTCGGCATTTTTACTCCGCCCAAAAAACTCTATATTGGTTTTTAAGGTCCGGATATCATTTTCCAGGTTCGAAATATCGCGACGGATAGCCTGCTCCTTCTGCTGAATGCGGTGCTGGGCATCGGGTCCCTGCTTAAAGCGGGTTACTTGCAACTCGGCTATAACGGCAACTTTCTCTTCGTTAGTTAAATCTACAATCGAGTTCACAAATTTTTCGAGTAAATCGAAATAGCGGTCATCGAGCTTGCCGGTGCCTTTGTTCGAAGGCAAGCCGAGCCACCGGTTCCGGAGCATTTCGTATTCTTCGTAAGAGCCCGGCTCGGTGTTTAGCGAGGTAATGCGGCTGGCCAGTTCCTCGAAATAAGTTTGCTTTATCTGCGAAGCCTGGTTTAATTCGTTTTCGCGCTGCTGCACCTGATTTTGTTTGCGGTCGAAGAACTCGTTACAAGCCGAACGGAAGCGCTGCCAGAGTTTATCGGAATATTTATCGGGAACCCGGCCAATGGTCTTCCATTTTTTCTGAAGCTGAATCAGCTTTTCTTTCGTTTCATCCCAGTCGGTGCTGTCGCGCAGGGCTTCGGCTTGCTCGCATAACTCGGTTTTTAGCCGCAGGTTCTGCATTTTCTGCTCGTCCAGGTTTTTAAAGAAAGCGTTTTTGTGGTTGAAAAAAGCTTTGTAGCTGCTCCAGAACCGCTTGTTTATTTCATCGGCCCGCTCTTTGGGTACTAAACCTACGGCATCCCATTCTTCTTTCAGTTTCTGAATTTCGTCGGTTTTGTCGCGCCAATCGTTAATACGGTCGGTGTTAAAATTCTGGAAAGCTTCCATGCGCTCCAGCAAAGCGGTTTTCTTCACCAGGTTTTCCTGCTCATGCGCCTTTCTTTCCGAAATAAATTCCTTTTTGCGGGCATGCACTTTTTCTGAAGCCTGAATAAACCGCTCCCAAATTACATCGCGCTGATCGTTGGGTACCGGGCCCACGTTTTTCCATTCTTCGTGCAACTTGCGCAGTTCTTGCAGGGCCGTATTTATCGAAGGCTGGTCTACCAAGCTTTCGGCGCGTTCGCATAACTGAACTTTGTGTTGCAGATTGCGCCGGCGGTCGAGTTCTTTCAGCTCGTAAAAAATGCTGCGGTTGTTGTAGAAAATATCCAGCAAGGCGTGGTAAGAATTCCAGAGCTGTTTCGAATCAGCGGCGGGTACCGGGCCAATGGCTTTCCACTCGTTTTGGATCTGGCGTATTTTATCACCACTGCTTTTGGTTTCCGGCGATTCTACCAGTTCGCGTAACTCGTCCAGCAGTTCTTGTTTGCGTTTGGCGTTCTTAACTTTTTGTTCTTCGTCCTGGCGTTGTTCGCGGCTGCGGTTTTCCCGGAACTGCGCGTAGGCTTTTTCTAATTCCTGGTGTTCAAAACCCAGCTGGTAATCAAAATCGTCGCTGCTGCCGCCATCGGCTACAAAACGGTCCAGTGCTTCGGTTTTTTCAACACTAAGTTTGGTTTCGTACAACCGGTACAATTCGTATATCTGCCGGGCTTCCGGCCGGCCGGCCGATTTTAGCATCTGCTTTAATTTTTGCCGCAAATCAGCTAAGCTTAAAGTGCTGTAATCAGTTTCAGATATTTCGCTGTGATGGTCGTCCTGATGGTCCTCGTCCAGGAGCATTTCGTGTTCCCGGGGAACGCTTCTGCCTTCGGATGTAGTACTACCCGCACCCATTAGAAGCGCCGATGTAGCTGCTTCAGGCGAAGCAATTGCCAAATTATCGCTTAAATCAGGGTCTGTGGCCGGAATTACACCCGCCGTACTTAAACTTTCGGGCGCAATTCTTTCCGGACCACTGCCAGTTTCGGTTACAGATTCTGTTTCGGCTGCAAGTGGCATGACTTCGTTTGTGGCCAAATCCGGATTAATACTTTCCTGGGCCGCCAGCTCATCTGTCTGTATATTTTGTGCTTCCGGAGCCGGATTATTTTCCAGAAAATTATCAGGCGAGGCCGTTGGTGCTATCGCGTTAGCAGAACTAGTAAGGTTTGATTCTGTCGGATTTACCGGGGCAGAAACTACCGGAGCAGAAGAATCGTTAAGGGGCGTCGGTACAAGCGGATCAGCCGGATTATTTCCTTCTTCTGTTCCGCTGGTACCGACCACCGGTACCGCCGGCGTAGGCGGTATTACCTCGTGCATGGCTACGGCCCCGCCCATTACATTGCCCGAGCTATTCAGATCTTCGTCCGACCGGGTCTGGCCTTCGTTTTTCCGGGCATTTAATTCCGCTAATCTTCTTTCCAGAATACGCTGCGGATTTTCGGCAGCATCGCCTGCCTGGTTATCCGTGGTATTATTTGTAGTGTCCACCATAATATTATTCTTATGTCGTTAGTAATCCGGCTTAATTAGTTTAAGCTAGGGTCTATGGGGTAATTGGCCAGTACTTTGTATTTGCCGCCCATTTGTTTCAGAATCTCGCGCCAGAGCGTATCCTGGTTCAAATTAAATAAATTATCTGTTGCTTTATTATTAACTATCCAAACATTATTTTCAATTTCTTCTTCCAACTGCCCCGGCGACCAGCCCGAATAACCTAAAAAAAACCGGATATCGTCGGCAGCAATTGAACCAATTGAAAGTAAGTATTTTAATTTTTCGTAATCGCCTCCCCAATATACACTATTTCCCAACGCAATTGCTTCTTCCAGTTCTTCCAGTTGGTGTATGTAATGCAGGGTGTTGTACTGCATGGGGCCGCCAATATTTAACTCCATGTCGGTATTATACTGTTCAATGTCCAGCACATCCGATAATTTTAAATTCGATTTCCGGTTTAACACCAGCCCAAAAGAGCCTTCTTCGTCGTGCCGGCAAATTAATACCACGGTCCGTTCAAAATTCGGATCTCCCATAAAAGGTTCGGAGATCAGAATAGTGCCACTTCTAATTTTTTTCATTTTAGCATATATTTTAAATGCTGCCCGAATTATAGCCTGTAAAATTTTTAGATTCGATTTAAGTACCGAATCTTTTTAATCATCTTACTTAAGTACGCAACTTCTTATATAATTCGTATAAAATTTAGTTTCGTTTTTTGTTTTCTACTTTAGTTAGCTGCTTTAAGTTATCAGAATTGACCTGGTACAGCACATTCTTCCGGGGCAACTTAATCGTTAAACCAGTATACAGGAAAACAAAACAGAATTCTCTATATTTCGGCGTCCAAACTTTTATCTTATGTCCGAAAAATTAAACCTGGCCGCTATCCGTAAAAATTATTCTTTACAGGGTTTAACCGAAGAGTTGGTACTTTCCGACCCTTTTGCCCAATTTAATAAATGGATGCAGGAAGCCCTGGCCGCCCAGGTAGAAGAGCCTACTGCTATGGTGCTTTCTACGGTAGATGCAGCCGGTCAGCCTTCGTCCCGGGTAGTATTGTTAAAGGCAGTGGAAGAAAATAAATTTATTTTCTTTTCGAACTACAACAGCCGCAAAGGCAAAGAAATGGCCCTAACCGGAAAAGTAGCCCTTACCTTTTTCTGGCCGGCATTGGAAAGACAAATTCGGATTGAGGGGCAGGTAACACAGGTGCAACCCGCATTATCGGATGAATATTTTGCCAGCCGGCCCCGCGGCAGTCAGATTGGCGCCTGGGCTTCGCCACAAAGCCAGACTATTGGCAACCGGCAGGAACTGGAAAAAGCTACCACCGCTATTCAGGAAAAATTTGGCGAAAACGAGCCCATTCCCCGGCCACCGCACTGGGGTGGGTTTGGCGTGTCGCCTACCTACATCGAGTTCTGGCAAGGCCGGCCCAACCGCCTCCACGACCGTCTGGCCTTTACCCGCCCTACCCCTGAAAAAAATTGGGTATTAACCCGGCTGGCTCCCTGAGTACTGCTGCTTTTGTTTTCCTCCGCAGTAAGTCTGGTGCTTTAGAAAGTTTTACCGCTAACAGTTAATTTCCTGATGCTGCAAGGAAACGGTTTGAAGTTAATTCCGAGGGACTTAAACATTGGTAACCTGCTTTTTCCGGGCAAACCGCTGGGCGATAATGCTGGCAAAAATAAGTTGCAGGGCATGGTAAATCATAATGGGCAGCAGCACCAAGCCCGCCATAGCCGCATCCGGAAATATTACTTTAGACATAACCGTACCGTGCACCAACGATTTTTTAGAACCGCAAAACAAAGCGGTAATCTGGTTTTCGCGGTTTAAGTTTAACGCCCGGCCAGCGGCGTAAACCAAAGCCATTACCAGAAAGAAGAACAACGCGAGGACTAAACCTAGTAGCAATATATCGGCGGTATTGAAATCCCTGAATAAATTACGTGCAAAAGATTCGCAAAACGAGTTAAAAACAATTATCAAAATAATAACCTGGTCGAAAAGGCGCAGTTTCTGCCGATGATTTTCCGCAAAATATCCGAAACGCTGGTGCAAGCCAATGCCGAGGGTCACCGGTAGTAATACTTGTAAGATAAGCTTACCGAATATAGATCCGAAATCGAAAGTACCGGTACTGGCCTGCAGGAACCAGCCCATCCAGAGTGGGGTTATAAAAACACCTAATAAACTGGAAATACTGGCATTAAAGATAGCCGCGGGTAAATTACCGCCGGCAATCGAAACCATCACTACCGACGACGAAACTGTAGACGGCAAAGCCGCCAGGTAAAAAGCGCCCAGCCATAATATTTCGGGTACTTGGGTTTGCCAAAGGCCTTGGGCAATCAATATTAAAACCGGAAATAAAACGAATGTCGTGCCCTGAATTAATAAATGTAAATGCCAGTTGCTTAATCCAACGCGTAGTTTCTCCGGACTTAAGCGCAATCCATAAAAGAAAAAGATGAGGGCAACGCCATAGGTAGAAATAGTTTCTAAGGGCAGCGGCCCACCCGATTTGCCTAAACCCGGCCATAAATAAGCCAAGATAATTAAACCAAGTAAAGAAAGTAAAAACCCATCCAATCCCACCCGGGCGGCTAAATCTTTAAATTTGGTGTTAATACTTACGTTCCTGGTTTCTTTTGTCACTTTTAATTTTGGTTGCTAATACTGTTAATTTTTGCCGGGTATTGGCTGTTCTCCTGGCAAAGGCATCCTCTAATACGAGCTCAAATTAAAAGCTATTAGCAACCGCCAAAAAAAGTTACCAATATTTATTATTTGCTTTTAAAAATACTATTGCCTCTGGAGAAAATTAAATTCTAAATTTTCTCCGGAGGCAATAGTATTAAAAGTTTTTTTTCAATAAACTACCTTAACAATTTAACCTTTCGCCAATACCTTGAACTTTATTTCACGGGTCAATCAACTATCTTTATTAATTTTCTTTAAACAACATTCGGTACTATATAGGGTGCGCGGTAAGGGCGGCTCAGCATGAGGTTAGCTGTATTGTCGTTTATAAATTGCTCTTTTACCGGGTCGAAATTTAAGCTGCGGCCCAGGCGGTACGAAATATTAGCCAGGTGCGCCAGGCCTGAAGCCAGGTGGCCGGTTTCGATGGGGCCGTGCAGCAGTTTTTTATCGCGGGCACGAACGGCATCAATGAAGTTCTGGAAATGGTCGCCGCCCGCATTGCCCGCAGGGCCTGGGGTGCGTTCTTTTCCCAAAAAGGTTTTAAAATCGTTGTAGCCGTTTACCACCATGTACCCTTTATCGCCGTAAAAAAAGTTACCAATTTCCACGCCATCTTCTTTATTCGTCATCCACGGACGCACCTCAAACTGAATCATTTTACCTTGTTTGGGATAATGAAAAGTAGAAGTTAAAACCTCCGGTGTTTCCTTGCAGTCTTTCCAGAGGAATTTGCCGCCGGTAGAAGAAATTACCTCGGGCAAACCTACGTCCAGGCCCCACAAACATAAATCGGTTTCGTGCACACCCTGGTTGCCAATATCGCCGTTGCCGTAGTTCCAGAACCAATGCCAGTTATAATGCACATAATTTTTACTGAAAGGTTTTTCTTCGGCCGGTCCCTGCCATAAATCCCAATTTAAATCCGCCGGTGCCGCCGAAACACCCTGGTCCCCGATATCGGGGCGCCATTTAAAGACCACGCCGCGCGCCATGTACACGTTGCCTATCAGACCGTTGCGCAGGTGCTGAATGGCCTCCCGGATGGCTACCGAACTGCGCAACTGCACGCCATGTTGTACAATGCGGTTATATTTATCTGCGGCCTCAATAATTTTGCGGCCTTCAAATAAATTATGCGAAGCTGGTTTTTCCAGGTAAACATCTTTACCGGCCTGGCAAGCCCAAATGGTAGCTAAAGCGTGCCAGTGATTGGGTGTGGCAATGCTTACGGCATCAATATTTTTATCATCAAACACCCGGCGCAAGTCCTGCTCCATTTTAACTTTTTTGCCGTACTTCTTCTCAAAATCCTTCGCGCCCTCCTGTAATACTTTTTTATCTACATCGCAAAGCGTAGCCACTTCTACATTCTGGAGTTTCTTAAAACCCGTAATATGGTCTTTTCCCCGGCTGTTAAAACCGATCACCCCTACCCGGATGCGGTCGTTGGCCCCAAAGGCACTGGCCGGAATAATGGTGGGCATGGCTAATACGGCTAAAGAACCGGTGGTGGCCGCTTTCAGGAATGTGCGGCGGGAAAGGACGGAGTTTTTCATCTGCTGGTAATTAATTATAAGTGGTGGACAAAAGGTTGGATTGGGTAAGATAGAAATTTTTACTTCCTTATTAAAGATTTCCCAATATTTTATCTGCTCTTTAATGCCCCTAATCAGTAAAGAAACGAGCGTTTATCAGGATGCAGCCGCTGGGCTCAGATAGTCCGGTTTCTCAATGTCCGGTTAAAAGGCTTTTCCGGAAAATATATTTGGACCAACTTACAAAGCCGGAAAGTTCAGTTGTAAATCTGTAAATACCGGTTTATAGAACGGTCAAAAGCAGCGCGGGCATCCTGTGCAATGTGGGGTTCAAAAGCACCGTAGATTTTTTCGAAGGCAAAACCAGCCAAGGAATCACGGATACCTATAATTTGGTGTTTTGCCAGTGGAATCAGATTGGGGTAACTGTACATAAACGAAACAGACTTACGATCCATAGCTACCTGCACCGGATCTCCGGATAACAGAATACCCTTTCCTTCGGCTCCGGCCGGCCAATGCAATACACAAGCCCCCGGAAAATGGCCACCACAATTGATTATTTTTATACCGTCCCACAAGTCCAGGTAAGTGCCTTCCCAAAGCCTGATTACCGGATCAGGACGTTGTATCCATTGTTGATCAGAGGCATGGATATAAATTGGAATATGGCCGAACGCGCGGCTCCACTCTACTACAGTGGCATAATAATGCGGATGTGAAACACCAATGGCCTGTATGCCGCCCAGTTCCTCTATTTGTTGCTGGGTTGCTTCGTCTAATAGGGTAATGCAATCCCAGAGAATATTACCCGAAGGGCTTTGCAGCAAATAAGCTTTCTGACCAATTGCAAACTTGGGTTCGGTCTGGAGCCGGTATAATTGGGGCTCTACACCGTAAATTTTATTCTTGTAATCTTTCTGAAGCGCTTCCAACGTAGTCCATTGCTGACCATTCCAATTAACGTACTGGCGGTCGTCTTCGCAAATCATACAGTGGCTGGGTTCGCTTTCGGTAGCGGCTTTTTGTACCCCGCAGGTGGTACAAATAAAATTGGTTTGCATTATTTTATTCCGGCTAAATAATAGCCTTAAATAAAACCATATATCTTAGTTTTCAAAGTATTCAGCCGGTGCAAATTACTCCTGAGCCAAATACTTTAGATAATCTATTTTTATCCTCTAAGTCATACTATACTCTTAAACACCAAACATTTTACCCTGCGCCAGACAATCGGCCAATTGCAGATACAAGCTTTTTATTTTTTCCGGCGTGGGTGCCGGTCCCAAGGCGCGCAGTAAACGATCCGATAAATTCCCTTTGTGCAATATTACTTCTAAGGCCGATTTAACTTCCGGTGGAAAAGCCACTGTGCTTAAGGTTTCCGAAAACAAATGCTGCCAGATTTCACCGGCCGTATAAGCCGGCTTAGCGTTCAGGTTAAATAAACTGCAGTAAGTTTTATTTTTAATTTCTGCCGATTGCCCCTGCTTTACCACATCCAAAAAAATAAGTAATAAGTCGTCTTCTGACCATTTTTGCTGTGTTCCCCAGGAACACCATTTTTCTGAAACTAATAATTTTAACACCGCCACCACCAACTGTAAAATGGCCAAATCAGCCAAAGGACACTCCTGGTTATCAATTATCCGGATTTCGATGGCTTGCCGCTCAAACCGGGCAATGGCACCCCGGGAATTTAAATATTCATCCTGTAATATTCCGTCCGGATCGTAAGGGGCGATATCCTGATAAACGCGGTTTAAAATGATGCTTTCATAATCCGCTTTGGTGAAAACGGCCTCCGGAATAATTTTACCGGCAATGGAAGGAATGCGGGCCTGGTTTTGCCGGTAAACTTCCAGCCGCGTATCGGCAAAATGGGTTATTTTTCCGTCCATAGCGGGCGAGGCTGCGCTCAGGGCCGGAATAAGGGGCAGCAATATCCGGATAGCTGCATGCAGGCGGCCAAATTCAATATCGTCTGCAAAAGGCAGGTTCAGGTGGGTACTCTGGAGGTTAGACCAACCATGTCCCCGGCAATCGAAAATACGATTATAGGCTTCGTAAACCGCATTGTACTCGTGCGGCCAGAGCTGGGTATCGGTAAACGGGTTCATCAGCGGATGCATACCGGTGGGCAGGAGCCTGGCCTGATGCCGTTCCAATAATTTATTAATGTGGGTAACGTGCTCCTGAAAAAAGACCGGTAAATCTGCCAAATTTTCGGCCGGGCCATTGGTTTTCAGTTCAATTACGTGCAGGACCAGTTCGTTAGACCAGGCAATTTTGGCAAATTCCACATCTGACACATAAGCTCCTACTTCGTCGTAAATTACTTTATCGGTAATGGGTTTAACAGCCAGTGTTTGGGAATCTACAATCATGTATTCCAGTTCCACGCCGTACCCCTCGAATAAATGCAGTTTAGGTGCCGGACTCATTTTTACTTACCTTTTTAGCATCCAACCTTCTTTTTATGCTTTTCATGATGGCCAGGTACAAATCTTTTTTAAGAACCTGATCTTCCCACCCATGGTCGATACTGGGGTTATCGTTCACTTCTATTACATAAGCTTTATCGCCGATTACTTTCAAATCCACGCCGTATAATCCATCGCCAATTAAATTTGCCGCTTTCAGGGCGGTGTGCATTACAAAGAACGGCACTTGTTCCATGGGCAATGTTTCTACGGTGCCGGTCGTGTCATTCTTTTTACCGTCCCAGTTATAAATCTGCCAATGATCTTTGGCCATAAAATATTTGCAGGCGTAAAGCGGCTGTTTATCCAGAATGCCAATGCGCCAATCGTATTCGGTGGGCATAAACTCCTGCCCGATGATGAGTTCGGAAGTTAGCAGCATTTGGCTTAACTGCTCTTGCAGGCTTTCTTCGTCTTTTACTTTTACAACCCCCTGCGAAAAAGAGCTGTCTGGCCGTTTTAAAACGCAGGGTAGCCCTAACTCCGGTGTCACCTGGCACCGGTTGTCTTTATGAATAATCATGGTTTTGGGAATCGGCACTTTGGCCTTGGCCAGTAATTCCGCGAGGTAAACTTTGTTCGTGCAACGTAAAATGGAGGTGGCATCATCAATCGAAACCAGACCGTCGGCTTCGGCACGGCGGGCAAACCGGTAGGTATGGTGGTTTACCGAAGTGGTTTCCCGGATAAACAAAGCATCAAACTCGGCCAGCCGGCGGTAATCGTCTTTTGAAATCAGCTCCACGTAAAAACCCAGCGATTCGGCAGCACTCACAAATAATTCCATGGCCCGCCGGTTCGAAGGCGGGGCCTGTTCGGCCGGGTTAACCAAAATAGCCAAATCATAAACGGAGCGGGAGGCGCGCACGCCCGAAAAACGGTTTTTGGCAAAGTAGGCCTTGGCAAATTTTACCACGTACCGCTGGTGTTCGTCGGGCACTTCGTTTAACGGTATAGGCTGAATACTCTGCAGAATCCATTCTTTGTTATACACAAACTGGGCCCGCAGCAATGGTGCCTGAAAGAGCGTATGCAGCTGCTTGCTCAGCTTTTCGTATTGTTTCGCCACATTCTGCCCAAAATAAATGCTGAGCGTAAAATTACGCGATTTCAGCCGTGATAAACTCTTCTGGATTAATTCGTTCAACTCCTCGGTAATGGCCCGCACAATGGTTTGGGACTTTAGATCCTGGATGGTGGTGACGTTGGGGATAGCTTTGTGCCCCCGGGCTTCGGCCAGCAACGACACGTAATACCCGGTACTCTGGTATTTATACGAACGGCATAAATTAAAAATACGGGCATTTTTTATTTCGGTAAAGGAAGAATCGGTCAGGTACGTTTTAGCCAAAACCACTTCCACTTCGTCAATAGTATTGTACTCCCAGTCTTCGGGATTATTGACCACTACAATCTTGCGCATGTTATCTTTCTAAGGATATTCGGGTGGTTCAATGACTAGTAAATTTGCATCGTAAGTTACTATGCCCAGCATAATGGCATTTAAAAGGCGGCTTATTTTTACTTCGTAATAATTATTCTGAAAAAAAGGGTTTTCCTGGTAAGGGTCGGCCACAATAATATGTTTTTCGTCCTGACTCAGGCCGCACAGAACCACAAAATGGCCCAGGGGGTAACCTCTGATATCATCGTAAATACTTTCGTTACGCTCGTTAACCCGTTCGCGGGCACAATTATAAAGGTAAGTAGCACTCAAGCCCGTCAGGACCGGCACCCCTTGTTTAAAGTAATTTTTTAGCAGCGATAAGGTTAGGTCGGCGTATTTCATTTCACCGCCCATTTCCAGAAATTCGATGTAAGCTTTGGTAGCATTATGGAGTTTCGGATCTTTTTTGTGTAGCAATTGTTCTTGTAGATTCCGGATGGTTTGGTGATTATCCGGATGCAAAAACCAGGTAGGATCAAAAACCTGAAGATTATAGGAATAAATTTTAGCTTTATAACCTCTTTTGAGCGCATGAATGCCCAGGTAAACGGCCAGCGTCCCGCCATCTTCCAGAAAAGAAACTTCCCCAATTACCTGTTCCAGGGTAATATCATCGTCGAAGTACCGGTAAACCGCATGCAGGCTGGTAGGCCCGCAGGTAGAATCGTCGGGTTGGGTTAATATTTTTAACTTGTTCAGTAATTTAACCGGTAGCACAGGTTCCTTAATTGTCTTTTCAGTACAGTATGCGATATATACGTAGGCAACAATTTTAGTTTGGCTTTACTTTTATAAACCCGAAATATTATTTACGCTTGCAATACTGATTAGGTCTAAGAACAAAAGAGAAATTGCCTTGCCTGCTGAGACCGGTTAAAGCCTGAACAAGGCTATAAGCATAACAGGACCGTAATGGCGTTTTCCTCTTTAAGTCACAAAGGTATAACGGATTAGCCGGTACTATAAAGCAATTGCGGACAGCAATAGAACAAAGGGCGGCGAATATTCCCCCAAAGCCCAACCATTCAGGTGGTATAATGCCAACGAGCTACCGGGAATTAAATAGCCAAAAAAAGAATAAAATTTAAACCCAAGTGTTTAAATTGGCCCGGCACCAGACTGCGCGAACTAAAGGCTTATAAATATTAGAGAAGATCGGTGGTGTTGTAGTTACAGGATGTTTCTACTCATAATCATAGTTATCTGAGAAATCTTTAAAAAGGTTATCCTAAACACCCAAACTTCTAGTTACTTACTACTAACCAACAATTACTAAAAGCAAACAGCTAAAAAATGGCTGAAATAAGACCCTTAAAAGGCTGGCGATACCAGGCAGCGCTGGAACCCGATATAAATGAACTTACCTCTCCCCTGTTCGATGTAGTTTCGGAAAAGCAGCGGCAGACCCTTTACCGACAGCCATACAACAGTATTCATTTATCGGTACCGGCCGGACCGAACCCCGCCGACCGGGCGGCGGCCTTACTGTCCGAATGGAAAAAAAATGAAGTGTTGCAGCAGGATGTTTTGCCCGCTATTTACGTGTATTACCAATATTTTACCTTGCCCGGCAGCCATCAGGAATATTGCCGAAAAGGCTTTATGTGCCATATTTGGGCTTATGATTGGGCCGAAAAAATAATGCTGCGCCACGAAAACACTTTGCCCGGGTCAGTTAACGACCGCCTGGAACTGCTGGATAAAACAAAAATGCAAACCAGTGCTACCCACGGCCTTTACACCGATCCGCACTGCAGCCTCGAAAAATACCTGGATGAAAGCATGCAAGCGCCGTTGTACGAAACCGAAGATTACCAGGGCGCCCGCGATGTGCTTGCGGTTATTCAGGATCTGCGGGTAATCCGGGAGTTTATGCGGGTGTTGGCCGATAAGCAAGTATTGCTGGCCGACGGGCATCACCGGTACGAAAGCTCTTTAACTTACCGGCAAAAAATGACGTCGCAAAATCCAAACCATACGGGCCGGGAAGCTTACAACTACCATTTTATTTATCTGACCAATACCGAAAATGAGGACTTAAAAATATTGCCTACCCACCGGGTTTTAACTGGTTTACCTTTCACGGACGAAGCGTTTCTGCAAAAGTTAACAACAGATTTTATTATAATACCCGTAGAAGATGCGTTTGCGCTGAACGAAATAATTGCGGGTAAAAAATGGGCTTTTGGTTTGTACCTGGGCGGGCGGGCTTTTAAAATCAGGCTAAAACCCGAAAAGTTTCCGGAACTGGACTGGAATATGCCACCGGTGGTAAAAGACTTGGATTTAACCGTACTCCATTATTTTGTGTTTGAACGGATTATGGGTATCCGGCGCAACCACCAGCGTAATTTCTCGGACCTGCAATACAACCGAAATTTTGCGCAGTGCTTAACCCTGGTAGATACCAGTCAGGCCAGGGCCGCTTTTATAACCAACGAAGTAACCATGAACGAGGTAAAACAGGTATGTTACAGCGGAGCCGTGATGCCGCCCAAGTCTACCTTTTTTTACCCAAAAGTAATTACCGGCTTTTTATTTAGCTCTATCGAACAACATGAATTCGAATCGGAAATTGATTCTTGCTTCCAACTCGCCCCGCCGCAAAGAACTGCTGGGTCAGCTGGGTTTAACATTTGAGGTAAAAGTAAAAGAGGTGGCCGAGGATTATCCCGAACATCTGCAACGCGCGCAAGTGGCCGAATACCTGGCCAATCACAAAGCGGAAGCTTACCGGGCTGACTTACAGGACGAAATTTTAATTACGGCCGATACCATCGTTTGCCTGGATAATTTAGTTTTAAACAAACCGGCCGATGAAGCCGAAGCCTGCCGGATGCTGCGCCAGCTTTCGGGCAAGGTGCACGAGGTAATTACGGGTGTTTGCCTGCTCAGCCAGGAGAAAAAAGACTTATTCCACGACATTACCCAAGTGCATTTCCGGTCGTTATCAGAAGCCGAAATCAGCTATTATGTGCAAAACTATCAGCCTTACGACAAAGCTGGCGCTTATGGAGCGCAGGAATGGATGGGTATGGTGGCCATAGACCGGATAGAAGGTTCTTACTTTAACGTGATGGGTTTACCGGTGCATTTGTTATATGCCCGGCTGGAAAAGTTTACAGGCTAAAAATCCTGGCCAAGTTTCCTTACACTGCAACTGGTTGGTATTATTATGCATTTAACTCAATATTAGCCGGTTAAAAAATGCTGCAACAGCAGATAGTCAAACATTTTGTGTGGTTTATGAATATTATAAAGCGCACCGGGCAAGGAAAAATGCCACCGGTTCCCGGCGCGCTTTATAATATTACCGCCGGATTCTTATCTTCTTCCAGAAAGTAGCATCTGAAGTTTTTACTTCAATGGAATACAAACCCGGATTTAGTTTACCAATATCCAGGGTGTGGGTCATTCCGGCTGCCGCCGGCAAAATAGAGCTGGCGTATAAAACTTTACCGGCGGTATTCTTTACCTGCAAAAATCCTGTTTCGGTTAATAATTGGTCGAACTGGAGCTGGAAGGTGCCGGTTTTTTTATTGGGTTGTACTTTAATGCCTGAGAGCGTAGATGCTTCGTGGAACCGGTATTTGGGGTTATCTTTTCCAGCCACAGTTGGTTTATCATTTCCGCCAATCGACTGAAAAGCCCAGGTATTTCCTGCTGAAAATAATAACGCCACTACCAAACCAAAACAGGCAAACAGTTGGGGTACTCTCATAATCTTAAATTTTAGGGTGAATATTGCTGGTACTGGTTAAGGCATAAACCAAATTCATTCCAATTATGAGATTTTTGCCATAAATTTTAGATTAACTTTAAGCCTGCTTAAGGAGTAAAACTATACCTGCTTTAAAACTACATTATTAAACCTAAACAATGGAATACAGAAGATTTGGCCGTACCAACTGGGAAGTAAGCGAAATTGGCTATGGCATGTGGGGACTGGCCGGCTGGACCGGCTCGGAAGCCTCGGAATACGAACGGGCCCTGGATTTATCGGTAGAACAGGGCTGCAACTTTTTTGATACGGCGTGGGGGTACGGCGCCGGCAAAAGTGAGGAAGTGCTGGGCCAGTTGCAGAAGCGTCACCCCGAAAAAAAATTATACCTGGCCACTAAAATTCCGCCTAAAAACTTTAAATGGCCCTCTAAAGCCGATTACAAACTGGAAGATTGTTTTCCGGCCGACCACATAAAAGAATATACCGAAAAAAGCCTGAAGAACTTAGGCGTTGAAACCATTGATTTGCAGCAATTTCATGTGTGGGAAGATAGCTGGGCTAATGACGAGCGCTGGCAACGCGCGGTAGAAGATTTAAAACGCGAAGGTAAAATTCGGGCGATGGGCGTAAGTGTAAACCGTTGGGAACCAAATAACTGCCTGCGTACGCTTGAAACCGGTCTCATTGATGCGGTGCAGGTAATATACAACATTTTCGACCAGGCGCCGGAAGACTTATTATTCCCAGCCTGCGAACGGCTGGATATTGGCATAATTGCCCGCGTACCTTTTGACGAAGGAACCTTAACCGGCACCCTCACGAAAGAAACTACCTTTCCGGCCGATGATTGGCGCAGCACTTATTTCGTGCCCGAAAACCTAAACGCCAGCGTAGACCATGCCGATGCTTTGAAACCTTTAATTCCGGTTGGCATGAATTTGCCCGAACTGGCTTTGCGCTTTATTCTGGCTAATAAAACCGTCGGCACCATTATACCAGGCATGCGCAAAGTCCGGAATGTGGAAGCCAATATGCGGGTAAGCGACGGCAACAATTTATCCGAAGAACTATTGGCCCAGTTAAAAGTGCACCGCTGGGACCGCCAGCCTACCGAATGGTCGCAGTAGGAATATAGGTTGAAGGTTAGGAGTTAAATCTCAACTGTCATTCGGGAGGAACCTATTTAGCAGCACGCTAATAAGTTTCTACCTGAATGGCAGAAATGCGTTCTAATCGCTAACAATATTATGGTTATTATTTAACATTATAATTTCACTTTGCCCTGCTAATAACCTTCGGCCCAGCCGGCCCGGCGGTTATCAGCTTCGGCTTCGTACCAGTCAGTTTCGGGGTTTATTAATATCGAATGCGCATCGCCCAGAAAATCTACCTCCGTAATCACATGGCCCTTGGCCGCAAGTTCTTCTACGGTGGCTTTATCCCAGCGGTCCTTCTCCAGGTAAACTGTATCGGGCATCCAGTGGTGGCTTAAACGGGGTAACTCCAAGGCTTGGCGTAGCGGTAAATTATACAAGGTAGTATTCAGAATAATCTGTAAAACCGTATTTAAGATGGTGCGCCCACCCGGCGAACCGGTTACCAGAAATGGTTTACCTTCTTTCAATACCAGCGTGGGAGTCATGGAACTAAGCATCCGCTTACGCGGTGCAATTCCGTTGGGATTGGCCGGGGTAATTCCCTGAAAGTTTGCTTGCCTGGGATTGATGTTAAAATCGTGCATTTCGCAATTCAGCAGAAATCCCAAATCTTTTACTACCGCTTTGGAGCCAAAGGCTTCTTCCAGCGTAACAGTAGTAGAAACCATATTGCCATCCTTGTCAACCACCGAAAAATGCGTGGTTTCCATATTTTCGTTGTGTACCAGCACTTTGTCGGATAATCTTTCGCTGGGAGTAGCGCGCTCCAAATCAATTTTGGCGGCAATGTTTTTTGCGTAAGCTTCGGATAATAATTTATCTATGGGTACCTCTACAAAATCTGTATCACCTAAATAGGTGGTACGGTCTAAGAAGGTGTAACGCATGGTTTGGATGAGCAGGTGCAGGTTCTGCGGCGCTAACGGAATTTGGGTATCGAGTTTAAAGTTTTTCAGCACATTTAGCATTTGCTGCACCGCAATACCACCGGAGGAGGGCAAAGGCATACCAATAATTTCATAACCCGCAAAAGTCCCTTTTACGGGTTTCCTGATTTTTGCTTCGTAGGTTTTTAAATCGGCCAGACTGATAATACCGCCATTCGCCTGCATATCGGCTACCAATTTTTCGGCTAGTTTGCCTTCGTAAAATGCTTTGGCGCCGCCTTGGGCTATTTCCCGGAGGGTTTGGGCTAAATCAGGCTGCACGAATAAATCTTTTCTGGTATATGGCCTACCATCGGGTTTAAAAAAGATCCGGACAGATTCGGGAAAACGCGCTAAATCCTTCTGATTTTTAACAAGGCTGGCTGCATCGTATTTATTCAGGTAAATTCCGTTTTGCGCCAGGTTAATAGCAGGTTGCAACAAAGTAGCCCAGGGTAAAGAGCCATATTTTTGCCAGGCCATTTCCAGCCCTTTTACCGTGCCTGGTACTGCCGCTACCAAATAACCAAAGTTACTCTTTATATAATCTACGGAGCCGTCGGTATTCAAAAACATTTCGGGAGTTGCCAAAGCGGGCGCCATCTCCCGAAAATCTATCGCGACTTCTTCGCCGGAAATTAAACGAATAAGCATAAACCCGCCCCCGCCTATATTACCGGCAAAAGGGTGCGTAACGGCCAGGACAAACGCGGTTGCTATCGCTGCATCCACGGCATTCCCTCCCTTTCTAAGCACCTCCACTCCTGCTTGGGAGGCGTATTTGTCAATCGAAACAACCGCTCCTTGGTGGGCTTTAACCGATAGTTGCTGCACTATTATATTTTATCAAACCTTTAACCTGAAGGCTCACCAGAGAATATACATTTAAAAAGAATATTAGAATAAAGCGAAAATCTATGAGCCCTTCCAATAACTAATAATTTATAACTTATAACTTTCAACTAATTACTTACCAGCCTTTAACAACACCCGCCACCATCATAAAAATAAGTTGATTCGGAAATAAAAATATCGTTACGGCCCAAGGCAGCTAAAGCTTTCGCGGTTTTGTCGCAAACGGCTAATGGCTGATTCTGCAGCAAGGTGTGGCCTTTACCATCATCAAAAAGCACCTCGTTGCCGAAGTAAATAGCTGTTTTGCCGGTAAATACACAAGGACCATCGGCCGGCATCGGGTCTTTGATGGCACAAACTTCTACACTTTGTATAAATATCAACTCATTGGTGTCGTATTGACCGGGAGCCAGAACCCGGTACGGCCGCCTGGCCCGGATTTCTACCGTTCCAAACCCTACCTCCGTAATCATTTGAATATAGGTTTGCAACGGCATGGCACCGCTCAGGCAGAGCGCCCGCAGCTTTTCATCGTTCTTCAGGTTCTCCGGCATTTCGGTTTCGCAGATAGGGTCCGACAACACCAAACGGCCGTGTGGTTTTAACACGCGGTACATTTCGCCTAATGCTTTTTTCAGGTCTTCGGCTTTAAAAATATTAAACAGGCAGTTCTGGGCCGCCACATCAATCACTTCATCTGCTACGGGCAGGTTCAGCGCGTCGCCTTTGCGCAGTTCTACAAAATCCGCTTTAAACCAAGGGTTTTCGGCTTCGGCTTGTATAAAATTATTCCGGTTGGCAGCCAGCATTTCGTCTACCACATCTACCCCAATAATGGCCTGGGGCTTGCGGCTAAAGTAAGCAAACTGTAAAAGCTCCATGCCTCCGCCTACACCTACATATAATATATTAGGGCTATTTATTAAATCGCGCGGATGTACGGTACTACCGCAGCCGTAATTCATTTCCTGCATGATACGGGGAATCCTTAAACCCGGCAATTGCCAAACGGGCGTGGTGGTACAGCATAAACCTACATCGGGCGTAAGCGCCGCTTTTTTATATACATCTTTGGTAATTTCTAAATAAGAATCCATTAGGGTGGTTAGCGTTTATATAATTATTTGTTTTTAGAAGAGCCTGAAAATTATTTGGCAGAAATACCTATATAATTTATTCGTTCAGGTTCCAGTTGTAATCGAGGTAAGTTATGCTGGCATTTGGCCGCAATTTAAAGCTGGCATATTTATTAATAAAATCTACGAGGTTGCCTTGTTTGGTAAAATCATCTTTAAACCAACTAAAAATAGAAGACAATTGCGCTTTGGCCGGCGTTATTTTATTCCGGGATGGATCATTGATAAAATCTTTGGCCTGCGCCTCCAGTTGCTGCTCCACCCGGGCAACCACAAAGGCTTCGTTTAATAATTTAGGGCAGGAAACCGAAGCACACACAATGGCAAAATGAATCCGGGGCTCGTTAAAATTTTTCCGCAGAATATCGTGCTCAATATTATTCAGGTCGTAGGTATTCCGGCCTATCCGGATAAACTTAATATCCCAGGGGGTATTTACAAAGGGTATTTTAATAATACTGCCAATATCTTTAATGCTTTTAAGTGGGTAATGGCGGATAATTAACTGTATAGTAAAGGCATTATAGGCATTTATCCAGTAAGCCAATTGGTCGTTCTTACTCCAGTTTTTCTGGGGCGGATTAGCGCTTAACTGCTTTAGGTAAACATTTAGTTGAGTACTGTCTTTGATAAAACCTTTATAGTTTACGTTGCCGGCGGTATTAACATGTTGTTTTAGCAGCCGGGTAAAAGCTTCGTGCGAAACAGGTGTTTGAGCAGCTAATTTGGTTTGTACGGCAACATATATTAAAAGAAGGAGCACTATTTTTTTCATTCAGAATGGATTTGAATATTCTTTAATCTATTTAGGTTTAGGGGATTAAACCAGGTTCTCCATTTGCCAGGCTTCTGGCTAGCTGCGCATTATTGTCTGGTTCAAGGTTTATCTTTTTTCTGCTATTATTCCTTCTTAACTGTTAGTTGCAGGTAATGTTTTATTTAAGTGAATGATGCTTCCTATTTTTAATAGCTGCAAATTGCTTTCTCATAAAATAATCTTTTTAACTCCAACTGTTAAATCACAACCAAACTAATCCGAATATAGTAAATTTACCATTACTTAAATCTACTGCGGAATTTCTGATAAAAAGGCTACTTATTTACATTTTTCATTTTAACTTTGAACAGAAATAAAAAATGAGCCAGCCTCTTTAGCTGCAAAAATTTATTCGTCAACTGAAAAACATGCGAACAATACAATTTAGAGAAGCCCTGCGCGAAGCCATGTCGGAAGAGATGCGTCGGGATGAGCGGGTATTCCTGATGGGAGAAGAAGTGGCAGAATACAATGGTGCCTACAAAGTAAGCCAGGGTATGCTGGATGAATTTGGCGCGGAACGGGTAATCGATACGCCAATCGCCGAATTAGGCTTTGCCGGTATTGGTGTGGGTGCGGCCATGAACGGCTTACGCCCTATCATCGAATTCATGACCTTTAACTTCTCGCTGGTAGCTATTGACCAGGTAATTAACTCCGCGGCCAAAATAATGTCCATGTCCGGTGGCCAGTACTCGGCGCCCATGGTATTCCGGGGCCCTACCGGTAGCGCCGGTATGTTATCGTCGCAGCACTCTCAAAACTTTGAAAACTGGTATGCCAACTGTCCTGGTTTAAAAGTAGTGGTTCCGAGTAATCCGTACGATGCCAAAGGCTTGCTTAAGTCTTGTATCCGCGACGAAGATCCGGTTATCTTTATGGAATCGGAGCAAATGTACGGCGACAAAGGCGAAGTGCCGGAAGAAGAATATTTAATTCCGATTGGGCTTGCCGATGTAAAACGACCTGGTAAAGACGTGACCATTGTTTCATTCGGGAAAATCATGAAAGTGGCGCTGGCGGCCGCCGAACAACTCGAAAAAGAAAATATTTCGTGTGAAGTAATCGACTTACGTACCGTTCGTCCGATAGATTACAAAACTGTACTGGAATCGGTTAAGAAAACCAACCGCCTGGTGGTGGTAGAAGAAGCCTGGCCTTTAGCCTCCATTTCTTCCGAAATAGCCTTTAACGTACAGCATAACGCCTTCGATTACCTGGATGCCCCGGTGAAACGCGTTACCTGCCGCGATGTGCCATTGCCTTATGCCCCAACTTTAATCGAGGCCTCGTTGCCCAACGTAGAAAGAACGGTAAAAGCCGTAAAATCGGTTTTATATAAAAAATAAACTTTTATTTCTTTCAGAACACTTCTAAAAAGAAAGGCTGCCTAATCATTGGGCAGCCTTTCTTTTAAGGAATAATTTTAGGGCAACTGGAACTGGTTCTTTAATAAGCATTTTTATCACCTTTAACCGTTTTAAATAAGGTGAGGAATATTATTTTTATATCCAGCCAAAAGGTCCAGTGCTCTACGTAGAAAATATCCATTTTAATGCGGCCTTTCATCTGGTGCGGCTCCGAGGTTTCGCCCCGGTATCCCATAACCTGTGCCAAACCAGTTACGCCCGGTTTAATTAAGTGCCGCGACATGTACCGGTCTATCAGGCTGCGGTAATCTTCGTTTAATTTTATGGGGTGCGGCCGGGGCCCTACCACCGACATATCACCAACCAATACATTAAAGAATTGCGGCAATTCATCAATACTGCTCTTTCTTAGAAAACGGCCCAACCGAGTTATCCGATCATCATTTTTAGTAGCCTGTTTCACTTCTGCATCTTCGTTAAGCCGCATACTCCTAAACTTTAAACAATCAAAAGGCTGATTTCCCTGGCCGTTACGCTTTTGAATAAAAAACACCGGACCCGGTGAATCTAATTTTATTAATATAGCAACCAGCGGCACTAACCAGGAGAGCAGGAAAATAATGATGGCAGAAGAAAAGACAATGTCGAATACCCTTTTTATAAACTGATTTAGTAAATCGTCCAGCGGAATAGGACGCAAAATCATGATAGGTAGTAAATCGTAAAAATCGATGCGCATCTGGCGGGCCTGAATCAGATTGGATTCCGGTAAAAATTTAAGTCTAATTAGATTTTCTTCCGAGAAATCTATTAATCTGGTTACCTGATGGGCACTCAACTCATAAGGGGAGCAATATATTTCGTGAACCTCCTCTTTCAGCACATACCTTTCTATATCATCAACTCTACCCAGTACCTTATGGCCATTCTTCGGATTATCATCAAAGAACCCTAAAAAGCGGTAGCCATTATCCGGATACATTTCAAAAAATTTTTTCAACTGGATGGGCCCTTTGCCATAACCCGCAATTACTACCTTTTTGTAATTGCCACCTTTAGAGCGATAATATTTTAACAAGTAAGTTAAACCTACCCGCCAGCTGGCACTCAGAAAAGTAAGAAAGATGTAAGAATAAGTAAGAAAACTACGGGAATAAAAGCCGTTTTTCGTAATGTTTAAGGTAGCTTCTACTACCAGAATAAATAATACCACCTGTTTTATCAGGTTGTTAATAATATGAGTAATACGGGTTACCCGCTTTATATTATAAGAATTTAATATAGAGGCAGAAGTAATCCAGGCAAAGTTAAAGTATAAAAGTAAAGTGAGGCTACCAGAATCGAGAAAGCCTTGAAAACTACCATACTTAAGGAGGTAACTAGCTGAAGCGGCCGTATTTAATAAAAGTAAATCACCAATGGTATTAATAACTTTTATATATTTCTCGTTCTGCCCAGGCATTAAAGTTTCTAGCTAATTCCGCAACAAATTTAACAAATAATAACCGCCGGTAAATACTAGTTATAAATTAAAAGCTGCCGTTAAGGGCTGGTTGTGCTTATCCCGGAATTTATCTGATACAAAAAGGCGGATAGCCTTTATAAAGTTAGTTTCATCGAACCGAAGCGCATTCTTCCGAATAAATTCCGGATCAAATTGCGCATATATTTTCTCCATGGTTTCAATGGCATCCATTAAGCTCTCAGAATTCTGCTCTTCAAAAAACATGGCAGTGCTTCTTTTAGGATTTCCTTCATAAGGAATCATGGTATTAAGTACCCCTCCTTGTCCGAAAGCTATTACCGGCCTTCCGGAAGCATTGGCTTCCAGTGGCGTAATACCAAAATCTTCGTATTGCGGAAATACCAGTGCTTTGCACCCTGCGTATAATTCTCTCAGCTCTGTTACCGATAATCCGTTTTTAAAAATAATATTGTCTTTGGCGGCAGCTTTCAGTTCGGCCTCTTTCGTGCCTTTACCCACAATAATTAACTTATAACCTAAATGGTTAAAAGCCTCAATTGCTAAATCTACCCGCTTGTAGTACTCCAAACGGGTAACCATCAGGTAATAATCCTGCACGTTCTCGACCACCTGAAAATTATCAGCAACCACTGGCGGGAAAATAACCGGAATATGATTTTTGTAATCGTATTTTTCTTTAATTTTTTGGCTTGTTTCAGCGGTGTTGGCGATAAAATAATCCGTCCGCTGAGCAGCCTGATAGTCAATTAATTTCAGGCATTTAATCATAGCCTTTAAAACCATTTTTTTAAGGCCGTGTGTGTGTAAATATTCTGAATAAGACTCTGGAAACCAGGCTAACCGGAAAGGTTGATGACAATAATTAATTACAATAGCCTTGGGCGAAACCTTTACATATTTTGCACAATAAGTAGATGAAACAAGAACCACTTCATATTCAGTAACATCCAGTTGCTTCATAGCCATAACACCCAATGGGAAAAATAGCTTTTTCATCTGATGCTCATCTTTCACTAAGCGCTGGTACCAGGATGTATGAACAACACACCCTTTAAAATCAGGATAAGTATCTTCGGGACTATAGCACAAGGTAAAAATGGGCGCTTCCGGAAAAGCATAGTGAAAACAACGGGCCACCTGCTCTGCTCCTCCCCGCCGCATTAAATCATCGTGCACAATGGCTAGTTTCATGCAAAGAATATAAAAAATATAAATAACTCATTTTTCTGGCCCTAGCTTAAATCTAATTACAGATTAAATAGGCTAATTTGTAGTAAGTCTACTAACCCGAGCAAAAAATTAGATCTTGTTCTGGAGGTTACGTTGGTATTGCAGCGATTCTACATCTTTTGTATCTTCCTCATTTCTGTTTTGAACCAGCGGGGCAGCCAATAGAGCGTTGAAAAAAGCGTAAAAAATTACTCCTTTTTGCCGGTTCAATATCGATTCGGTAATGCAGGCAAATGTAAATATTAAAAGGAAGTACATGTAAAGTAAATGCGTTCTCTTTATTGCCAATACCAACGGAAAAGTAAGAGTTAGCAAAAGCAGAACTAAACCTACTAAACCATGGCGTGTCATTTCTTCTAAAAACTCGTTATGTAAGTTGTAGTTATACAAGTGCCCCCAGAACTTTTTATCCTGGTAGCAAGCTTGTAAAAGAGGTTTTACATCGCCCGTACCAACTCCTTGCAGCCAGGCTTGATTGGCATCTAAAATATCAAAAGCGCAGGACCACTGAATTAAACGAGGAGTAAAAGGATGATGTACGCCTCGCAACAGCAATATTTCAGTAACCTTCTGACGCGTAGCCGGCAGGCTTAATACACCACTGAAACCAATGAAAGCAATAATCAAAATTAAAATTAAAGCCCGATAATTTTTAGTTTGAATTGTAAATAATAGCATTTGCAGGCCTAATAAAACGAATGAAATAAATAAAGCCATTCGTGCTCCAAGAAATATTAAAACAATATACAGCCCAATTACCAACAGAATAAAACCACTACGCATGATTTTATTTAGTATTTGCCAATTTTTATTTAATAAAAAGGTTAAACTTATTATGGAAAATACCAAATAAAGTCCGGAGTAAGCATGGTGCAAATCAATAATATCATCAATCGCTTCGGTGAGTTGGGGTACCTTAGAAAGGTCGCCGAAAGAAAGTTTTAATTTTATTAACGCTAAAGTTAGTAGTCCAAGGCAACTTAAACCAAAAGAGCCTACCAAGGCTAATAATTGTTTACTTTTTAAGGCAGGCAAAGACAATATCAGAAAAGGCAATAAAATCAACCCTGCTTTCTTTTCTAATTTTGTTAGGGCATCCTGCACATCGGTGCTATATAAAATTCCCAGAAACTGAATAAGATATACAGCAGAAAATATCCAGAAAAATTTATTTTTAAATACAGCCTTGATTTTGATGAAGAGGTTTCCGGTAAAAAACCAGAATACCAGCAACAAACCAATTGCCATATTATTTAGCGTTACATGCAGCGGTATTGTAATTGCAATGAAAACCAGCAGAATGAAATAAGTTTTTTCCTGATATTTTTTAAGAAACATAGCGGTTAAACTAAACTGTGTTGGGTGTAATATTTACTTGTTTCTTTTGGTAGTTTACAAAAACATAATAAAGAGATAGCGCCAGGACAAACGGTAAAGCATTAGAGGGGGCAGTGATTCGGTGTTCGGTAAAGCTCATAACCGTTAAATTGAAGAAAGAAACCAACAGGAAATCCCTAACAGTGGGTTCCTGACCGTTTCTTAATAAAAATTTATAAACTGAGTACCAAAAAAGGATAAACAAAACCAAACCAATTATTCCTTGTTCGCCTAAAAAATGAAGAAAGGAATGGTGCGCATGGGAGTCGTTGTATACTTTTTCTTTTTGCTTGTTTGTACTAAAAACTCCAGGTATCGGGTCGTTAAAAACAAAGGGCACGTCGTTTAATGAGCCGAATCCCGTACCAACTAAAGGAGAATGGAAAAAGCAATCAACAGCCCTCGGCCAGGTTTCATACATTCTTACCAGCACATTGTTGTACTTAGTAGAAACAAAGCCATAGTGCTGCTGAACAAAAATTTCGTAATTTCTATAAATATTGGCATCCCGGCTGTTCATAATATGTTTCTTATAAACCGGATAGGTATCTATCAGAATATAAATCTGAATTGCCGACAAGGCTACTAACAGGCAGGCTATTAGGTATGATTTTCTGAAATAGATTAAGAACAGGCAACTGAGACCCACTACCAAACCCAGAATAGATCCACGGGAATAGGTTGCATAAAGAAAAACAATGTTTAAAAACAGAATGATAAGGTTTTTATAGGATTTCTTCTCCAGAAAGTAAATAAAAGCCAAAGAGGTAACTATACTATAATACCCACCTGCACCATTTGTAGATAAAAATAAACCGGAAAATGCATCTTTTCGCTGCAGAACATTGATGCTATAAACAATAAGGTTAACTCCGGTGGATAGATACAGGAAATAACGGAATAGCTTATTAATGTTGAATTTAAGGCTCAGAAAAGGTAAAACCAACAGCGGTAAATACGAAATAAAAAAATTGCCATCGTAGCGGTAAAACCCGAATTGAGTAAAAGATGCAGGATGGTATAACAAAGTACTAATACCGGCAAATAAAAAAAATAAGAGTAGCCAGAAAACGGTTTTAGGTAAATACCGGCGATTTATTAATATAAAAGGAAAAAGTAAAGCCGCCACCAGCGATGGTAAAGGACTAATAAATAAAATATTAGTCATGGTGCCGAATAAACCTAAAATAGAAGCAGCAATAATTAATTGTCTTTGCATAAAATAATTTATAGCAGGATATTAATTATACCGGCTAAATTTTCGGCAGAGCGTTGCCAGCTAAAATCTTTGGCTCTGGCAAAACCTTTCAAAATTAGCTCTTTTCTGCGTTCTTCGTTTTCCGATAGCAATTTTATTGCAGCCGCAATTGTTGTTGAATCCAAAGGGTTCACATACAGGCTGGCATCGGCGCAAACTTCTGGTAAACTGGACGTTTCCGAAACCACTGTAGGGCAACCACATTGCATGGCCTCTAAAGGTGGAATACCAAAGCCCTCAAATAAAGAAGGATAAACAAACATTAAGGCATTATGGTAAATTCCGGCCAGTTCAGCATCAGGCACATAGCCCGTAAAAATAATATCAGGGTCTTCCTGTAATAATTCTTTCAAACCCGGATTGTTAAAAACTTTAGATCCTGCCCCCACAATTACTAATTTGGTTCCGGACAAATTAGCTTGTTTAAATCCTTTTATTAAGTTGTTTAAGTTCTTTCGCGGTTCAAGCGACGACACGGCTAAAATATAGCGTCCATACTTATTTTTATCCATTCCTAAACCATTGCCGGCAAAAACTTCTGAAACGGAATTATAAACAACATCTATCTTTTGCGCCGGAATATTCAGGATGGATTGAAGAGAAGTCTTCGAAAATTGGCTTACGGTAAGCACCTTTTTGGATCTTCGGGCAATCTGTGGTAAAAGACCTCTATAGAATAAAGCGAATGACCTAGAAAACCATTGCGGATTTATAAATACAGCCAAATCATGAATACAAACAACTTTATTTGAATAATAAACTGGAGCGGTATTACACAAATTTAAAAGTAACGGGTTACCTAATTTGTGTAAATACAGCGGCAATTCTAATTGCTCCCAAAAATGGCTCGAAAGTTTTCCATATATTTCCACCTTTAGCTCTTTTGCTAACTCTTTATGCCGAATATTAGGTGGGGCCACCAAACGAATATTTGGGATTAAGTTTATTAGAAGGCGGCAGATTTCAATTGCAAACCGCTGCACGCCGGTTATAGGCTGGGTTAAGAATCTGGCATTTACAATAATATACCTGTTCTGGAAATTATTGTCCATATAAAACGAGGGAAAGCACTACTGCAAAATAGTACAAAGTACTGGTGTAGAAAGTTGAGATTTTATTTATCTGGGGGAAAGGAATTCTATTATTGTTTATCTTTGTAAGCAACCGTTAGTAAATTACTCGTGTAAATACCACCACTTGTGCCACCGTTTGCCACTAATAAGAAGGCTTTTAATAATGGATTAAGAATTCCTGACCAAATTATCCGGCGAATCAGACTTGTAATACCCGTTACCAATGGCGGCAATGCAAAATGATCAAAGTATTTAAATCCAGCCATTCGCAAAATCTGAGACATACTATCAACCGAGAAAGCCCTTATATGTGTAACATCACCGTGGTAAGGTGGGGTTAGAGGCGCTAAACCATTAGGAACGTGAATAATAAAACGACCCTTACTTAATAAACTGGCGTGAATTTTTTTGAGCAAAATTATGGCATAACTTAATTCTAAATGTTCAAGAACATCCATCAAAATAATAACATCATACTTTCTTCCATTATCTAAAAACTCAATAGCATCTGCCAGATAAACATTTTTCAGCCCAAGGGTTTGTTGCGCATACATAACCTGTTCTTTGCTTATGTCAATGCCGGTAATGTTGTTATAACCCAAATCAACAATAGTTTTTGTATAACGACCGTAACCACAACCAATTTCTAAAATTTGGATATTCTTATCGCTACCTAAATGTTTCAAAAAATTCTTTTTGAAATATTTAGCACTCCATTTTGTTAATTCTACTTCATTTACACCAGATAAAACAGATGTAGAAGTATAATTTTCATATACATCGATATCCATTATATAAGTACTTTTAAAAATGGCATAGGTAAAATCTTTATTTCTTGCTTCTGAAAAAACGTATAACCAACTCGTTTGGTCTTTTTTAATTAAACAATACGCCTACATTGGGTTTAAATAAACAGATAATGGTTCTGCTAACCTTATTTTACAACCATAAAACCAGACCCTGAATAAGGTGTAAATATAAGTGCTTTGGTTTCGTGGCACAAATATTTAAAATGCAAGGAATCATTTTACCAGATATAATATTCAGTTATTCAGTTTTTTTGATTTTAATATAAAGCAGACACATTATTAGACAGTTGGCTTAGCATATACTTATTTAAATCCAATAATATTTTCTTTCGCTCATAACATTTAACTCTCATAAAGCCTAATTCCACGTATTTACTCCTTTGATAAATAATCCGGTTTATTGCTGCAATCCAATCTTCACTATGCCAGGTTTTTACTGTTTCACCTGCCCCCTCCACTACCTCTATCATGGCAGAATTATGAGGTGATACAACCGGACATCCACAGGCCATTGCTTCCAGTTGGGGCATGCCAAAACCTTCATTAAGCGATGTAGAAACATAAACGGTGGCCAGAGAGTATAACTTAACCAGCGTATCCGTAGATACAAAACCTGCAAAGGTAACTCTATCTTTTGGAAACCCAGGCGCTTCTACCACCTCTTCAATTTTAGTTTCTCCCCAGCCTTTGGCACCTATAACCAATAAAGAAAAACCCATTGCAGCCAATTCCGGCAGTAGCGAAAGCAAGAACGATAAATTTTTACGAGGTTCTAGGGTACCAACAAACAGAATAAAATTATCCTGTAAATTGTAATTTGTTTTTAGTTCTTGTTGCTCCGTTAAAGTTAAGCTAGCCGGCTTAAAAATATTGGTATTGATGAAGAAGCCCGTGAAAATAGCTTTACTTTTTTTTTCAGGAAAATATTGTGCTATTCCGTTTGCGGTATATTTGGAATTGGACCAGAGCAAATCGGCCGATTTTATAGACCAATCATGCAGTATTTCAAAGATTAAACGGTTTGTAAATGACATAGTATTTTTATACTGTTTAAATACCATATCGTGCACGGTAATCATCGTTTTTACTTTCTTCGGCAGTCTTGGCGGAAGTAAGAACGCCGGAGCCCAATAAAGATCCGGGTTTATTTCTTTTATAAGTTTATTAACCTTGAAAAGCAACCATAAAATAGAAATATTATTTAAAAATGGCAGTGGGCTAATAATTATCTGCAAATTAAGTTTCTTGTTAATTAATTCTAATAACGCCGGATGAAATGGTTCATTTGAAAGTAAATAAAATTGCCAGCTTGGATTTTCAGAAGCCAAGCCATTTATAGCCGAAACGATAAAATTAGGAATACCTGACGGAGATTTTCTAAGAGCTCTGCAATCAATAGCTATTTTCATAGCTACTTAAAACTTAGTTTTATTTTTCAAAAGTATCATCAGTTTAGAACGTTCTGAAAGAAGGCATTCTTATTTAATAGAAGGCCACGAATCAGATTAAAAATTTATAAAAGCCTGTCGGTAATAATCTAAAATAAATTAATCTTAAGTTCTGATACCTAAGGCATAATCTTTTTAATTCTGTTTTTAACCCTTCTTAATAAAGTGGGTGGATTAAAGACCTTAGTATTAGTATATTGATCAGCCTCGTTTGCAAATTCGAACTTGCCCGGATGGACAATTTCTACTATACTTCCAGTAGGCATATTGGCCAGAATATCATCTTCGTTGGCAGTATGTGTAGAATTTTTACCAAAACCTATATTCGATATTAAGTTTTCGTTCGGTATAATGCAAAAACTATGGTTTACCAAGTTAGCGTATGCCCATTGATAGTCCCAGGTATTTGCACCTTTATAAATTTTCTTAAGGTTCTTTACCCAATTTTTTTGAACGATTTTATCCTCGAAAATTCCGGCAATTTTATTTTCCTTTAGAAAATCAGGCAATGACTGCATATTTACATCGTATAACTGCCAGGCCCGCCGCCAACTCGCCCAACCCCAAACATGAGCCAACCTGGAATAATAATAAGAAGCTTCTCCTATTTTCTTACCAAACTGAAAATTGCTACCCCCAATATGCATAACCCGGCTATCGTGGCGGTAATATTCCAAAAGTTCCTGACTAAACCAGAAGAAGCTCTGGTCCGGCAAACAGTCATCTTCTAATATAATTCCTTCTTCCACTTGGGAGAAAAACCAGTCAATGGCAGAACTAACCGCATTCCGACACCCTAAATTACTATCCCGAAATAAAGTAGATACGTTGCAATCCCAATTCACCTGCTTTATTATTTCTCTGGTGGCCAGGCATTTCGTCATTTCTCCTTCTACCAAAAGGCGTGGACCATCCGCAGCAACATACAAGTTTTTCGGTTTAATTTTTTTTATAGCATCAAATACCTTTTGCGTAGTATCTGGCCGGTTAAAAATTAAAAATAATATAGGGGTATTAAACTCTGTTGACATTGTATAATTTGTACCGGTAATGTCTTAATGGTTCAGCAAATTTAACTAATTATAATAAACATTATTGTGATAAGTTTTGCTAAAAGCCTTTTTTAGATGGTGCAGCCCGCAGGTATTAAGCTTATTTGGAATTTAAGTTGTTTTACTAATTAAAAATTTTTCTTAATTACCTGAACCCCTTCCTTCTTTGATCTACCAAATCTGTACGGTTTACCACGCGAGAAATAGGCTAAAAATACTTTGCTGTTGCTAACCGTTTCTTCCAAGGGGTATTCCTGCTCTAAGGCCGCCCTAAAACTTTAGCCCGGCAGAAATTATTTTACTATCAAGTATTCAAGTCCTAATTATTTCACCAAACCTTTACCCGAGTTAATTACCGGCAACGGTTACTTGCAGGGAAAGGTTCCTGTTCTGTTTCCAGGTCATTTGGCCGTACTAAAAAATATTGGCACTAATATTATAGTAGCTTATTTTGGTAAAGGCTGGAAATAAATAGTGCGTTATCCCCTAAAGGCCGTTTATTATATAGTGTTATGTCCAGGTAACTTTTGCCGCTACCCCATTATTATTCTAAGCCATAGTGGCTTGGCTAAAAAGGAGGCTTTAATCTGGAAAAAAAGGATATATGAATACCTACTTTGCCAATAATCAATATAAACCACTTCAAGTGAGGGATTCTCTAAAGCATCTCTTTTATATATAGTTAAACTAAATGCCTGACAGTTGCCGTTTTACTTCTCCCCTATCCCCTTCAAAATTTATGGCTATATCCTGTTTTAACTACTATATTTGTTAAAATTAATAAGTATTTGGTACCTAAACAACGTATTAAATGATTGCTGAGCGGTTAAAAAAATTATTAAAAGGTAAAAATAGATTTTCTAATTTAGGTGAGGAAGCAATAATTTCTGATTTTTTAAAACAATTAGACCATAAAAAAATTGCCGTAGATATAGCTGCAAATGACGGTGTTTTTATGTCTAATACTTACCATTTGTATAATTCGGGTTATGGAGGTTTAGCGGTAGAGTGTGACGATAAGGCTTTTGCCTCGCTGGCTCATTCTTATATGAATTTTAAAAATGTTTCATTAAGTAAAGCTTACGTTTACCCCGATAATGTCGTTAACTTGCTTCAGGGGTACGAAATACCTTATGATTTTGGCTTTCTAAGTTTTGACATTGATGGGTATGATTATTACGTACTTAAAGCTTTACTTCAAACTTACAGACCTACCCTTATCTGCGCTGAAATAAATGAAAAAATTCCTTATCCTTTAAAATTTACCGTTAAGTATAGCCGTGACTACGTATGGGAAGCCAACCATTTTTATGGGCAATCTATTGGCCAACTGTACCTTTTATGCGAAGAATTTGATTATGACTTAATACAAGTTCACTATAATAATGCTTTTCTGGTACCTAAAGAAAAAAATAAGAGCTTTAAGAAACTGGAACCTGGTCAGGCTTACCAGGAGGGTTATGTAAATAAACCCGATAGAACTACCAAATTCCCCTATAATAAAGATGTTGATGCTTTATTAGATATGAGTCCGGAAAAGGCATTAGATTTTATTAATGAGTACTTTAAGCAATATAAAGGTAAATACGAAGCGCATCTTTAAGATGCGCTTTTTTATATACAAACTTATTCGGGTTAACAGCCTCCAATATTAAGCTTACCCTTATCAGCTTTCTTATTATACTTACATCTTACCTACAAAAAGTCTTTTTTATAGAAGGGTACGCTTACAAACTATTAAATGGGCAAGGCCATTCATTCCTAATGGGCTACCTGCCTGATTTATCTTTTTCTAAAATAAATAAATACATCTCTAAGTATCAGAACCTGCACCAATGCTTTGGTTTGCATAATAAAAACCGGATATGTTTTACGACTGAGTAAACTGAAAAAATAAGAGGCAACAAATTGCGAAATAAGAGTGGCAAATGCAGCCCCCAAGCCGCCATAAGCTGGAATTAAATAAAAGTTTAGTCCCACATTAATTAAAGCTCCGGCCAGCGTTCGGTAAAAAACATACTTTTGCAAACCTTCTACTACAAACCAATTTCCAGAAGCAAATCCCAGAAAAACAAAAACACTCGTCCAGGTATGGACGGCTAAAATAGGAGCAGCTTCAGCATATTCAGCTCCATATAGAAAGGTTATAATATAGGAAGCAGAAAACGAAATAATTACGGCAGTTATAATTCCTAAAAAGGCCATTATTTTAAAAGACTGCTCCAGCTTTCTGAGGTAATTTTCTTGATTTACTTCCTTTAGTTTTATTAAGGAGGGAAGAATAGAGTTAGTAATAACTGAAGGAATAAAATACCAGGCTTCAGACAACCTGACAGCAGCCGAAAATATACCAACAGCTTTATCACTAATAATACTTCCTAACATTATCTGGTCGGTTCGCATATAAATCAGAACAACCATTACTGCCAAGGCTAAAGGATAACTATCGAGAAAAAGCTTTTTTACAACTGGAAATTTTATTTTCCACCTGGTAACTAAACCATTGCTTTGCTTATACACCAGTATAAAAAATGTAGCCGTAAATAATAATTCGAGCGAATTAGCCAGGACAAATAAAACAAGGGGGCCTTTTAAAATTAAAATAGCTATTTTAAAGATAGCCGATATAATAAAAGCAGCAACCCGGGAATAAACAACAAACTTGGATTGTAGGGTTGATTGAAAATAGAAATCTATTACGTCAAAAGACTGAAACAATAGGCCTCCTGCTGTTATTAAAACCAATATAAGCGTTAATGGCTCACCCGGCCTCAAAATTAATATTGTAAGAAGAGATAATACAAAAGCTAACCCGCCTCCTACTAATTTAAGAATAAATGCTGCTCCTAAAACTTCTTCCTTGGCCTGTTCTTTAACTAAGTTTTTAACGACAATACTATCCAGGCCTAACGAAGAAAATATACTAAAAAGGGCTACAAAGGCAATAACATAATTCCATAATCCAAAATCCTGAGCACCTAAATACCTGGCTATTAATACGGTCAGAACAAAGTTTAACCCAACTCTTAGTACTTTATCTAAAAATAACCAGCTTATATTGGATAGTACTTTCTTTAAATTTTCCTTTCCTTCTAATTTGCCTTTTAGATTATAATAAAGTTTTGAAACCACAGAGTATTAAATTTTGCGCAAATTAGCATAAAAACTAATTCTTTAAGGCTTGTTCGGCTTCAATCTGTTTATTTAAAAAAATTAAGCTGTATTCATTCCATTACTTTTCAAAAGAGAAAAGCTTTTAATCTATATTTATCCTTACCATTAAAATAACTTTATAACAGATTAAAATTTTTATTGAAAGAAAGGGTTTAAAAGTTATAAATTTGCCTCCCAGATTTCTCTATGCATGAATAACCCAGAAATTAACAACTCTAAAAGAAATAATTCTTCAGAAGAAGAAATTGATTTAAATAAATTATTCAATTCGGTCGGAAAAGGAATTTCCAATTTCTTCAAAGGTCTTTTTCGGGTATTTTTCTTATTCCTGGATACCGTTACTGCTAACCTTAAAATTATTGGCTTATTAATAATAATAGGGGGAATTTTAGGTTTAGCCTATACTTTTATAGCCAGACCATATTATGAATCACGGATGACTTTAGGGTCTGTATATTACCGCGGACAGTTTATAAATAACTCAATTCTGAGTCTGGATTTACTTTGCAAAGAAAAGAATTTCAATGCGATAGCAAATATTTTACAAATTCCAAAGCCCAAAGCCGCTAACTTAAAAAGTATTCAAATAGAACCTATCGTTTCGCCGAGTACGCAATTACTGATAGACCTTTACAAAGAAACAGAAGGCAACAAACGTCGCCTCGATTCCCTGATTCTCAGTACAGAAGATACCACTTTTCAAATTAAGGTTCAGGTTTTTGATACTACTGCCTTAAATGGGCTAGATACCTCCATTGTAAATTATATACTAAAAAATAAATTTGTTAAAAAGCGGATCGAAATTGAAAGAGTTAATCTCAAAAGTCGCAAAGCTAAACTGATAAAAGAATCTGCGAGTCTGGATACTTTAAAACGCAGTATAGCCTTAAGTTATCGCATGCCAGCGGCCGGACGTTCGGGTACCAACAATGTTATTTTAGATGATAAAGGTACCAATCCGATTGATATATACCGGGAGGATTTACGCTTTTATGATCAAATTATTAAGATAGACAGATTATTATATATCAATTCTGAACTAGAAATTATTGATCCTTTTATTGCTTATGGTAAGTCTGTAAATGGAAGTAAAGTTAAAAACACCTTAATTGGCTTGTTAGCTGGACTTATTTTAGCGCTTCTGTTGATAATTGCTAAAGTTATTAATACCGGCCTTACCAAAATGAAATTAATATTAAAAAGGGAAGATAATTTATAAATACTGGTTTTACCGGGTGATTAAACAATAAAAAACCAGTTGTTGTTGCTCTGAGCAGTCCGGTAAGAGATTAGTTGAATTTTAAATTAATTCTAAAAAATTCAAATTATATCTTTTTAAAATGAGACCAGCCCTTAAAAGTTGTTTACAGGTCCTGTTAAGCTTGCCGCAGAATTTAATAAAACAGATGTCCTTATTTTATTAAATGCACCAGACTTGGATAACTGAAGCGCGTAAACCAATTTTACAACCTTTAAAGAGGCTTGTTCCTACCTTTTTACCTGATTATCCCCCGGTTAATAGCGTACCGCACCAAGGCCGCCGTGTTTCTGGCCTGGGTTTTTTCGATGATGCGCTGCCGGTGCGAGTCGATGGTTCTTTTGCTGGTGAATAATTTATCGGCTATTTCGGCGTTGGTAAAGCCTTCGGTAATCAGTTTTAATACCTCCAGTTCCCTTTTAGACAGTTCTATCAATTCTGCCGGTTCGTAGTTGGCGGTGTTTTCGGTAAGTGAGGGTTTATTTTTCCGAAGCAGGTTTAAGGTAATTTCAGCTGAAATATAATTCTGGCCTTTGGCTATCGTCTGCACGGCGTGAACTAACTCTTCTTTACTAATATTCTTTAAGATATAGCCCTGAACCCCCATCTCCATCATTTTATTTATGTAATCCTCATTCTCGAACATGGTTAAGGTAAGCACTTTTACAGAGGTAAAATTCTGTAGAATGTGCTGCGCTGTTTCGAACCCATCCATCTCCGGCATTTTAATATCCATCAATACTACATCTACCGGGGTTGTTTCCAATAAATTAATCAGTTGTACGCCATTTTCAGCCTCACCTACAATCGAAATAGAAGGTTCGTCTTTCAGCAGCGATTGCAATCCGGTACGAATTAACCTGTGATCGTCAACTATAATTACTTTAATCATAAAGAATCAGGCTCTGGCAAGTTTATTAGGGCTGCAATAATAAAAAGATATTTTAATAGAAGTTAAATAATTAAGTACCCTGAAAGCTAAAATCAATCATCTGGTTTCGGAAAGCGCTGGAAATCAAGAAATATAAAAGCGAATGGGTATAAGTACGCGAATGTTTTCAGTATTTAAACCTACAAAATATTAAGGTTTAAGATTTAACTTTAAGATATAAAATGTGATTTAGTTTATTGTATTAGCATTAGTATCTGACCGGAACCTTAAATTTGCAAAATGAAAATATTAACCCGGAAAAACGGAGAAAGCTATATCATAAAACTTTGTGGCGAACTGGATGCCAGCACCGCTGAACCTGTAGAAAAAGTACTCGATGAAATTGTTTTGACGGAACCCGCCCAGATACAGATTGATTGCAAAGAATTAAAATACATCTCTTCGCGGGGATTGGGAGTTTTTATTTCACGCTTCCAGGAAATAAAAGATAAGCAAATCGACTTTTATTTATTTAACATGAGCGAACCGATTCTTTATGTATTTCGGGTGCTTGGCCTGGAAGAACTAATGGACTTAAGAGCCGAAAACACCGTTAAAACCTAAAGTCGCCATTATTCTATATTTCCATTTCAATTACCCGATTCCTACAATTTCCTTTTTCACTATTTTCCCGATAAACAGGAAATTAGTAACTACCTAAACGGCACAAGACTTTCTTTCGCTTTACATTCTCTCTAAATTGACAGGCTAGAGCTATATGGACCGATAATATCTAAAAATCCAAAGTAACATTAATTAAGCTGCTCTATGAAGTAGCCAGCGTAAGCCGCGCCAGATATTGGTCATTTTCACCTTCGGCCATAAACTCGCAGTTGTAACCGGCTTGTCCGGCATAGTCTTTTAAAATCGGGTATTCGATATAAAGCCACTGAAATGGCTGCCCTTTTTTGTTTTTATACGCCATCTGGTACGTAACTACCCCATGATACTCTCCATTTAAATCCAGGTTCAGGGCCCCTTCTTCGTCGTAATACATGTACGTAATGTCCGAGGAGTCGAGGATTACCTGACCGCCGGGATTTAGATTGTTTTTCAGCCGCTCCAGAAAATCGACCAGGCCTTCCGGCGAGTTTACCAGTCCAATACCGTTCATCAGCATTAAAACAGTATCAAAACGTTCGGTTCCCAGGTGAAAAATATCGCTGTGTACCACCTGGTGCACGCCCCGCTTTTTCATCACCGAACAGGCCCCTTTCGAAATATCAAAAGCTGTAATGTCAAAACCTTTTTGCTGCAAATACAAACTGTGGCTGCCCGCACCGGCTCCTAAATCGGCTATTTTACCCCGGCAATTAGCCAAAGCTATTTTTTCCAGTTCGGGCATTTGCTCCGGGCTGCGGAAAAAGTAGGCCGCCAGCAGCACATCCGGTTCGGCAATATCAGAATACACCCGGATGATCGCCTCCTGCTCCCCGGCCAGGTAATCCTGCAAGGCATGGCCAATAATATCTGCTCCGGATTTCATAAGTAGTTCACGTTGTTTTAATTATATAAAAGCTTTTTGGTATAAACCTGTGTTTTTGCAGATTTAAGTTCCCGCTGAATAAATTTAGTGCGGCAAATTACTATTTTAACAGTTTAATTCTTTCTAATTTTAAAGTTCAGGCTTTAAGCTACGCTAATCCAGCCCTGATTCGTATGAAAATAATTACAAAAATATATTTGAGCATCGGATTTATATTACTTGTTTTTGTATTTGTTACCGTAGCTTATTTTATACAATCGAACAAAGTAGATAACGCAATTGATGAGGTACTGCTTTCCACCGAAATAATTCAAGCCAACAGCAATTTACAGAAAGCCGTTTTAGATGCACAAGCTGGTATGAGGGGCTATTTATTATCCGGAAAAGAAAATTACGTAGAACCTTACTACGCCGGCGTAGCCGAATACCTGATAGAACTTAATATTTTAAGAAAGTTAAACCAGTCTAAACCAGCCAACATTGGCTACCTGAACCAGATAGACCAGCAATTTAACAACTGGAACGACTCTATTGCCAGCCCTTTAATAGAGGCCAAACGCAACGTAAACGCCGGCCCAAAAGCCCAGCAAGAATACAACCGCCTTTATTATAAAACTTATACCCGCGAAGAAGGCAAAACCAGAATAGACAGAATCCGGTATTTTACTGACTTAATTGAAAAAGTAGAAACCAGGAATAAGAAAGCCCTGGTTGGTAAGTTGAAAACTTCGCAAAATTTAACCGACCTTTTAAGTCTTGGGTTAACCGTGCTGGCAGTAATAATTGGCATTGCTACGGCTTTATTGCTGGGTAAAACCATTAAAAAAAGAATCTTAAGTATGCAAAAGCTGGCCAGCAACCTGGCCCGGGGCAATTTTGAGATGAAGCTCACCGACCATGATCACGATGAGTTAAGCAGCTTATCGGCGGATATGAATGTAATGGCTCAGAAACTGCAGAATAGTTTTGCGCACCTGAAAAAAATGAACCAGGAGCTCGACCAGTTCGCTTATGTAGTTTCGCATGACCTGAAAGCGCCATTGCGGGCTATTAATAACCTGGCCGAGTGGATAGACGAAGATATTGGCGAAACTACTCCTGAAATCCGGAAAAACCTCTCGCTGATGCGTGGCCGGGTACATCGTCTCGAAAACCTTATTAACGGTATTCTGGCTTATTCGCGCATTGGCCGGACCAAAATAGAACAAAACACGTTCGACCTGCGCGAATTACTCCAGGAAATTACTGAATCGCTGGCGCCGCTGCCTAACCAAAAAATTATTATTCCAACGGAGCCCTTGCAAATACAAACCGAAAAAATATTGCTGCAGCAGGTGTTGGTAAATTTAATCAGCAACGGGCTTAAGTATAATAATAAACCCAATGCTGAGGTAAGCGTAAGCGCCGAACTAAACGGTAAAAATTATTTAATTCGTGTGGCCGACAACGGGCCCGGTATTCCACCGGAATACCACGAAAAAATATTCGGGGTTTTTCAAACGATTGAAGCGCGCGACACCATTGAAAGTACCGGCATTGGCCTGGCTATCGTAAAAAAAATAATTGAAGAAAAGCATGGCGCTATTCGCGTTGATTCGGAGCCGGGCCAGGGCACCACTTTTTCGTTTACCTGGCCCCTATCGCAACCGGTAGTGCTTGCTCCCATTTAAATTAGCTTAAACCATGAACGAAGATGCGCTGGCACAATGCCAAAACGAGTTGTCCCAGGAAAAAAAACAATTCGAAGAATTTATTTACCTGGTTTCGCACGATTTAAACGCCCCTATCCGCGCTATTTCTAACCTCTCGGTCTGGATTGCCGAAGACCTGGGCAACGACATTCCGGCCGATGTAAAGCAGCATATAAATTTATTACAGGCCCGTACGCAGCTACTAGAAAGAATGTTAGGCGCCATTTTAACCCTTTCGCGGGTGGCGCGCACCGATCTGGAAATTGGATACGTTGAGCTGCTGCCTTTTTTAGAGAAATTAAGTAATCCGTTCCGGAAAGAGCAGGTAAGCGTAAGCATCCAAATCCGTTCAGTTGTGCCCGGCTTAATCACTTACTACCAAAAACTGCAAACAGTTTTATCAGAATTAATTACGAACGCCATTCTTCACACCGATAAGGAAAAAGTAAATATTGCGGTGGTGGTAACGCAAACCGGCGAGTTCTTAAAATTTGAAATAATAGATAACGGCCCGGGTTTACCAGCCGATGTAAGCGAAAGAATATTCTCGCTTTTTTACACCGCTAAAGGCAAAGAAGGAAACCAAAATATTGGAGCGGGATTAACCATAGCAAAAAAAATTGCAAATTTCGTAGGAGGTCAATTAGCCGTAGATATTCCTCCGGAAGGCCTGGGTTGCAGTTTTGTGCTGTATTGGCCTAGAAAAGAACCAGAAAAAGTATAAATTTGCCACATGAACGAAGAAAAGCTGATAAATATATTGCTCGTCGAAGACGACGAAGTAGATATCATGAATGTCCAACGGGCCTTCCGCAAAAATAATATCAACAATCCGTTGTTTATTGCCCGCAACGGTCTGGAAGCCTTAGAAATGTTACGGGGCGACAAAATACCTAAACCCCACGTAATTATCCTGGACATTAACATGCCTAAAATGAATGGCCTGGAATTCTTGCAAGAGATGCGTTCCGACGAAAACCTGAAACGTATCAGCGTTTTTGTGATGACAACTTCTAACGAGGACAGCGACAAAATAAATGCTTATAACCTGAATGTTGCCGGTTATATTCTTAAACCATTATCGTTCGAAAAATTTATTTCGTCTATGTCTACGCTTAACAGTTATTGGAAACTTTGCGAGAGACCCTCTTTATAAAAGCTAAAAAAGGGGAATAGATAAATTGCGTAAACTCAACCCATCATTTTGAACGCAGCTATAATTTAGCTAAAATAACTGCTGACTCGGTTGATGATACTATTAAACATGTTGAAAATAATGCTTTTTGGCTTACAAATAAGTGTTTTCGTTTGAGTAAATAAGCTTTTCAGTTATAAGATAAAAGCCGGGTACATTTTTAAAATATACTCGTGCGGCGTTTCAGACCGGCTAATGGCGGTTGACAATACACTGCAACGGCAATTATCACCTGGGTAATTATACCTGGCATAAGACCTGGTTTTAATCAACAGTTAAAACTAATTTCCCCTAACCAACTTTATTTGCTATAATGCCTGATACTGTAATTAAATTACTTATTGTTGATGATGACCTGGTAGACCGATTGACTATCCAGCGGTCGCTGGCCAAAGCCAATATCTCAACGGTAATTGATATGGCCGAAAAAGGCAGTCAGGGTCTTTCTTTTCTAAAGGAAAATAAATACGATTGCATTTTTATCGATTACCTGCTGCCCGATACCAATGGCGTGAACTTACTCCGGGAGATTAGATCGCAGGGCATAGATACTCCTATTATTATTGTTACTTCTCACGGCGATGAGCGGGTAGCCGTAGATGCCATCCGGAGCGGGGCCTCGGAGTATATTTCCAAGAATATGCTAACGCCCGATGGTATATCGTATAGTTTACGAACTGCTATAAAACTGGCCGGGATTGAACGGGAAAGAAAAGCCGCGGAAGCTGCTTTGCTGCAAAGCGAAAACCGCCTTCGCGAAGCCCAAAAATTAGCCAAACTGGGCCATTGGGAATTTGATACCAAAACGAATAAAATAAAATGGTCCGAAGAGATATTTAGCATTTTTGAACTGGAAGATCAAACCGAACCTACTTATGAAGAATTCCTGAAATTAATTTCACCCAGCGATTTGCAAAGATGGCAAGAGGTATTTGAATACGCCACTAAAAACAAAATTGCTTACCAGTCTGATTACCGGATAGTTACAGCCAATAAAAAATTAAAATACATAGCCACCAACGGTACGCCGGTGCTAGACCAGAATGGAGAATTAACCAGCATGGTAGGTACGCTGCAGGATATTTCGGACCGGATTAGCACCCAAAGAGCTTTACAGGAAAGCGAAGAACGTTACCGGATGCTCATCGAAACCATGAACGAGGGCGTGGTACACGTAGATAACAGCCAGCGAATTTTGTTTGCCAACCAACGCTTCTGCGAATTAATGGACTACAAAAGAGAAGAAGTTGAGGGAAATCCAATTTATATCTTTACCCCGGACGAGCAAAACAAGAAAATTTTAGAAGAAAAAAACGCTCAGCGTCAGCATAATATTTCGGATCATTACGAAATTCAGCTTACCCGCAAAGATGGCCAGTTAATATATTTTTGGGTGGGTGCTAATCCTTTGTTAAGCCCCGATGGCACTATTATAGGCTCGCTGGGAACTTTTACGGATATTACCGAAAGAAAAAAAATAGAAGAGGCGTTAGCATTCCGTGAGAAACTGCTCAGTACCCTGTTCGAAAATGCCCAGAGTTTTATCTGCACCCACCGTTTAGATGGCACTATTCTGTCGGTTAACAAAGCCGGGGCTGAGATCCTGGGCATACCTCCGGCTAGTTTAGAAGGCCGCAACCTGGCCGAGTTTATGGAAAAACGGCAGGTTGGTCAGTTTAACAAATATTTGCGCAGCATCCGGGAAAATAAACAGGATAGCGGCCTTTTTCCTTTTCATAACCAGCAAAATAATACCTGGCACTACCTACTCTACCGCAATGTTTTGTATCAGGAATCCGACAGAGAAGAATATGTAATTGTAACCGCTCAGGATATAACCGAGCGCATTCATTTTGAGAATGAATTAACCAATGCCAAACTGGTTGCCGAAAAGTCGGTTAAAGTGAAAGAACTCTTCCTGGCCAATATGAGCCACGAAATACGCACTCCCATGAACGGGATTATTGGCCTGACGGCCGTTTTGTTAAAAATGGTGCAGGACGAGGAGCAAAAAAATTTTCTGCAGGCTATACAATCCTCGGCCGATAAACTGCTGGTAATTATAAACGATATTTTGGATTTCTCGAAAATAGATTCGGGTAAGATAGAGTTTGAAGAAACTGATTTTAACCCCCAGGCTTTATTACGCGAAAGTGTGCAACTATTTGAAGTACAGGCCCTGACTAGAAAAAATAAAATATCTACCCATATTGGGGCTTCGGTTCCGGAATTTATAATAGGCGACTCGGGGAAATTGGCTCAGGTGCTGAATAACCTCCTTGGGAATGCTGTAAAATTCACCGAAAACGGCGAAATAAGCGTAACAGCCGATGTAGTCGCAGAAGAAGAAAATACGGTATGGCTCCAGTTTTCGGTAAAAGATACCGGTATTGGTATTCCGGAAGATAAGCAAAGCGCTATTTTTGAAAGTTTCACGCAAGGTAGCAACGATACCAGCCGGAAATACGGCGGTACCGGCCTGGGACTGGCCATTTCAAAACAGTTTGTAGAACTACAGGGCGGCTTTATTGAAGTACAAAGCAAATTACACCAAGGCAGTACTTTTCGTTTCCGGCTACCTTTTAAGAAAACCGAGAACCATGATTTGCCTGCTGAACCGGTTAAAAACGACGGACCGGCTTTCCTTAGCGCCGAGTTGGGCTCCCTGCGGATGCTGCTGGCCGAGGATAACGAAATAAACCAGCTACTAGTTAAAAAAGTGGTAAGTGATTGGGGATTTATGCTGGATATTGCCGAAGATGGCCGGCAAGCCTTAGAATTGTTTAACCAAAATACGTACGACCTGATTCTGATGGATATGCAAATGCCCGAAATGGACGGCTTTGAGGCAATATACCATATTCGTAAAAGCGAAGCGCCGGCCAATGCTATACCAATTATTGCTTTAACTGCCCATGCCTCGCCCCACGAAATACAGAAATGCCTGCAGGCCGGGGCCGACGCTTACGTATGCAAACCTTTTAAACCCGATAATTTACTACAGGAAGTTGCCACCCTCTTACTCCGGAATCCTGATTTCAAACCGGTTTTTCCGGAAAGTAACCCCGGGAGAAACAGCCGGGAGCATATTAATCTGGCCCTCTTAACCGAAATGGCCAGCGGCGACACCAATTTTATTCAGGATATTATTACCATGTTTATTCAGCAAACGCCGGGCAATTTAGAGCGTTTGTTTAACCTGGCAAAAGCAGAGAACTGGTCCGAAGTAAAATCTCTGGCGCATAGAATGAAATCGTCGGTTGTTTTAATTGGCAATAAAGAACTGGAGAATATATGCCAGGATATCCAGCAACATGCCCTTGATTCTACGCAAACTCATTTAATTCTTCCCATGATTATGCGGGCGAAAGTCATTTGTGAAAAAGCCGCCGAGGAACTGACATTAGCGCTACAGATAATTAAGTAAATAGGGAAAACCTATATCACCTCATTATTTTTCTAGCTTTTGATAATCAACAACTTATTAAATTATCATCTTTATCTAAAAAACTTTTATTTATCGGTGTATCAAAGACTGTCAGGTAAAATGTAACTGTACTAAATATTAGGTATAAGATGGTGGCTTTAATAATTTAGAACCTTTCAATAGAAATTTGGTACTGGTAGTACTAGGTTTTATTTGTGGTATGGAAAATACAGAGGCGTTTATGCGGGAAGCCATCCGGCTTTCAATTGAAAAAATGCAGGCCGGTATGGGAGGGCCTTTTGGTGCGGTAGTTGTCCGGAATGGCGAAATTATTGCGCGGGGCTATAACCAGGTTACTTCTTCTAACGATCCTACGGCGCACGCCGAAGTAGATGCTATCCGGAAGGCTTGTGCCGCCTTAGGTACTTACCAGCTAACCGATTGCGAATTGTATACCAGTTGCGAGCCTTGCCCCATGTGTTTAGGCGCTATTTACTGGGCGCGTCCCCGCCGGGTATATTATGCCAACACCAAATACGATGCTGCCCAATTTGGCTTCGACGATCAGTTTATTTACAACGAGATAGCTGTTCCTTTAGAACATCGTTCTATTCCGATGCAGCAAATGCTCCGCCAGGAGGCGCAAGTAGCTTTCCAGGAATGGCAAAAGAAAATGGATCGGCAGGATTTAAATTAACTTTAAAAGAAAATCAGATTAAATATATAAGATAGGATGCAATAACAATTTTAAACCCTATTATAAGAGAATAATTCGCAATTAGAAAAAGAATAAATTAGGAATTGAATTAAAAAAGCCGTGATCATATTCTGACCACGGCTTTTTTATTTAAGCTTTTATTTAGAAAGGTTTATTACCGGCCAAATGATTTCATTTTAGATAAAGCGCCGCCTTTTCCTGTCATTTTATTCATGTTCTTCATCATTTTGCGCATGTCGTTAAACTGCTTCATCAGGTTATTTACCTGCTGAATAGTAGTACCGCTGCCTTTGGCAATCCGGTTCCGGCGGCTGCCGCTGATCATGTCGGGGTTGGCCCGTTCTTCTTTCGTCATAGATTTAATAATAGCCTCAATGGGTTTAAAGGCATTTTCATCAATCTCTACATCCTTCATGGCTTTACCAATGCCCGGTATCATGCTCACCAGGTCTTTAATATCGCCCATTTTCTTAATTTGCTCCAGTTGCGACAAGAAGTCGTCGAAGTTAAACTGGTTTTTCCTGATTTTCTGGTTAATCCGGCGGGCCTCTTCTTCGTCGAAGCTTTGCTGCGCCCGTTCTACCAGCGAGATAACGTCGCCCATACCCAAAATACGCTGGGCCATCCGGTCCGGATAAAACAAGTCCAGGGCTTCCATTTTCTCACCGGTACTGATAAACTTAATTGGTTTTTCTACCACCGCCCGGATCGAAAGCGCTGCCCCACCCCGGCTGTCGCCATCGAGTTTGGTCAGCACCACCCCGTCGAAATTGATGCGCTCGTTAAAGGTTTTGGCTGTATTTACCGCATCCTGACCCGTCATTGAGTCTACCACAAACAACGTTTCGGTGGGCTTTATGGCGTTCTTGATGTCGGCAATCTCGCGCATCATAGCCTCATCCACGGCCAAACGGCCGGCGGTATCAATAATAACTACCTTTTTATTATTTCTTTTGGCAAACTCAATAGCATTCTGGGCAATCTGAACCGGGTTTTTATTATCTGTTTCGCTGTAAACCTCCACGCCTACTTGCTCAGCCAACACTTTTACCTGGTCAATCGCCGCTGGACGGTACACATCGCAGGCCGCAATTAAAACACTGCGGTTTTGTTTTTTCAGGAAGTTGGCCAGCTTACCGGTAAAAGTGGTTTTACCCGAACCTTGTAAACCCGCAATCAAAATTACAGCCGGATCGCCCTTTAAAACAATATCCTGCTTCTCCCCGCCCATTAATTGGGTCAGCTCTTCGTGCACAATTTTAACCATTAATTGGCCCGGCGATACGGCAATTAAAACGTCGCGGCCCATGGCCTCGTCTTTAATTTTATCCGTAACCGTTTTGGCCACTTTGTAGTTTACGTCGGCATCTACCAACGCGCGCCGCACCTCTTTTATGGTTTGGGCAACGTTAATTTCGGTGATACTGCCCTGACCTTTCAGGGTTTTAAACGCTCTGTCTAATTTATTACTTAAATTATCAAACATATATTTTCAATGGCTAAAGAATTACAAAAATACGTAAATTTTGGGAAACCAAGGGATAATTTTGTTAAAAGCTACGTATATTGACCACTTGATTATTTTAGCATTTACTAACTAAATAACCTTTCTGGCTTGGCTGCTGTTCCCGATAACGAAAAAATTCAGGTTCTGTTTATTACGTATTACTGGCCTCCTTCGGGTGGCGCCGGTGTGCAGCGTTGCCTTAAATTTGTAAAGAACCTGCCAGCCTATAATATTATTCCTACGGTGGTTACCGTTTCGGAAAAAGGGGCCTCCTACCAGGTGCTGGACGAAAGCCTGGCCGCCGATATTCCAACGGGTACCAGGGTAATCCGCACCTCTACGAACGAGCCTTTTGAATATTATAAAAAACTGACCGGTAAAAAAGAAATTCCGTACGGCGGTTTTGCCAATGAACAAAAAGGCAGCCTGGTGCAAAAGTTTTTTAAGTTTTTACGCGGAAATTTATTTATTCCGGATGCTCGGGTGGGCTGGAATAAATTTGCGCTGAAAGACTGCGCTGATTTACTCGCCAAAGAAAAATTTGCCGCCATTATTACTACCAGTCCGCCCCATTCTACCCAGTTAATTGGCCTGGAACTGCAACAGAAATTTAAAATCAAATGGATTGCCGACCTGCGTGACCCTTGGACCGATATTTATTACTACAAAGATTTACAGCATACAACAGTTGCTAAAAAAATAGACCAGAACTACGAGCGCGCTGTCATTCAAAAGGCTGATGCTTTGCTGGTGACCAGCACCGATACCAAACGGTTGTTTCTGGCTAAAGCTCCGGAAGTAGAAAGCGCTAAAATTAGTGTAATCCCGAACGGTTACGACGAAGAAGACTTTACTTTACCCTCGGCCCCGCCCCCGGATGCTTTTGTAATTACCTACACCGGCACCTTAACGGAAATTTACAACATAGAAGCATTTTTAAAAGCGCTGGCTAAAATTACCACCGTTCACCCGGATATTCCATTTCAATTGCGTTTTGTGGGCAAAGTTTCTGCGGAAGTAAAAGCCCAAATCGAAGATGCCGGCTTACAGCACCTCACGCACCTGATTCCGTTTGTCCCGCATTCCGAATCAGTAAAATACCTTCTCTCTTCTACTATTCTGTTAATGGGTATTCCGGATGTAGAAAATAATTACTGTATTTTGCCCGGTAAATTGTTCGAGTACCTGGCAGCCAATAAACCAATTGTCTGTATTGGTCCCATTCACAGCGATGCCGACCATATTATAGATGAATGCGGCGCCGGCCGGGTGTTTCATTATGCCGCCTTCGATTTAATTTACGATCATCTGGACCAGCTAAGCCACGCTTGGAAAATTAACCACAACCTTGATTTACCTTTTGTAAATTACCAGCGTTATTCCCGTTTTAACTTAACCGGCGAATTAGCTAAAATTATCCGGGACTAAATATTGGCTAAGCCAGAATCAGTTTTTCCTAAAACCGCATTTAATAATTGATTTAAAGCTTGCGAGTCGATGCGGAAGTCCTGTTTGGTGTTGCCGGTGCTACCCAGTAAATAATGGTATTTAAAACCTAAGGCTTTGCAAATCATAAAATAATGCGAACGCACCAGGTCGGCAGGATGCAGTTCAATAATCGTCGCCTGCTGGCTAAATAAAATATTGGTTAAACCCGCACCATGCACACCTACAATTATTTCGGCATTGTAAAAAAGCTGTACCTGCTCCCTGTAAGACAAATCTTCTGCATATATAATATTAAAATTATAGTTTTTTAATATTTTTATAATAGCTTCCTCCGAAAGTATCCGCCTTTTAGAGGCCTTGCTCCGGCTAACGTAAATCCGGTTTTTTACCGGCTGGCTTTTTACCCCATAGCCTTGCCAGATACCTTCGCGCATAAAATGGAGCACCTCCGGCGGCAAAAAACCACTGTAATGATTGCTGAGAAAAGTAGGTAAAATAAACGTTGGTAAATGCCATTTCTGACTTTTAGAAATTCTTTGCAGGGAGAGCAAAGGATTGTTTTGCAACAGAAAACTTAACGTTTCCTGCTGAAAAACCGGCAGATTGACCGGGATAATTAAAATCGTGGGTTCCACTAGGGTTTGTAAAATTGCATAGAGGCGAGGCAGGCAATCCAGAAACCAATGGTAATTACTTTGTTCGGCCCAGGGCAAATGCATCAGCGAAGTAAAGCGGCCGCTTTTGTGGTTTGGCAACATCAAAGCCGGGCTCCGGAAAGCCGGTGATTTGGTAAGACGTAACTGGTCGAAAACCGATTCTTTGATTACCTTTTGTTCTTTAACCAATGCCCCCGAATTGCCCAGAAATGTTACATCAGCCAAAGAAATGACCGAAATTTCCTTTTGCCGGTAACCGCGAGAGTAATCCGTTTCATAACCAAAAGAAGCAGCACAAAGATTCAGGAATTCTTTTTCCGGCTGGCTAAACTCCACCCAATAGCCCGGCCGGATTATTCTTTTATGCGGGTGCTGGTACACCGAAGTAAACGAGTAATAATAGTTAAGCCAGTTACTAATATGCCGGTAAATAGTTTTTAACCACATGCGCTTGCCCAAAGGTGCCGGTAAATATACAGGTTGCCACTGATGGCTTGCAAAAGTACTGCTAGAAAATATGTAACTTGCCGCCCGTTAAAAGTAACAGGTTGCAACCGCTTTTAAATTTAAAGCAGCCTTTTTAAATAGCAAAGAATGGATTTAGATCTGAATAATACTTCTATCCTGGTTACCGGTGGCACCGGGTCGTTCGGCAAGCGATTTGTACGCACTATTCTGGAGCAGTACCCCAACGTAAAAAGGTTGGTTATTTACTCACGCGACGAGCTGAAGCAATTTGAAATGGCCCAACAGTTTTCGCCAACGAAATATAAAGCTATCCGGTATTTTATAGGCGATGTGCGCGATGGTGAACGCCTGCGCCGGGCCTGCGAAAATATTGATGTAATTGTGCACGCCGCCGCCTTAAAGCAGGTACCTGCCGCGGAATATAACCCAATGGAGTGCATTAAAACGAATATTTTCGGGGCTGAAAATGTAATAAATGCGGCCCTGGACTGCGGTGTTAAAAAGGTAGTAGCGCTGTCTACAGACAAAGCAGCCGCTCCAATAAACCTGTACGGCGCCACCAAACTATGTTCCGATAAATTATTTGTAGCCGCCAACAACATGAAAGGCAGCCGCGACCTGGCTTTTTCGGTGGTCCGGTACGGTAACGTAATTGGTTCCCGGGGTTCGGTAGTCCCCTTCTTTTTAAATAAACGGAACGAAGGCGTATTACCCATCACCCACCCCGACATGACCCGTTTTAATATTTCGTTGGATGAAGGCGTTGATTTGGTTTTACATGCTTTGCAGCATGCCTGGGGCGGCGAAATATTTGTACCCAAAATTCCATCTTTTAAAATAACCGATTTAGCCGAAGCAATTGCCCCCAACGCCAAACTCGAAGTAGTAGGCATCCGTCCGGGAGAAAAACTGCACGAAGAAATGATTACCGAAACTGATTCGTATAGCACGGTAGAGCTAAATAAATATTTTGTGATTCTGCCGGCCACGCCCAACAAATGGACCGCTGATGAATTTATCAGCGCCTTTAACGGGAAAATGGTAGAACCGGGCTTCCGTTATAATTCTCAAACCAATAAAGAATGGCTGAACCCGGCAGAATTACAGGAATTAATCCGGCTGCACGTAGACCCCACCTTTTCGGTTTAAAGTCAAAATAATTATGAAGCCCATTCCTTACGGCCGCCAGCACATTACCGATGCGGATATCCAAGCCGTAGTAGAAACCCTGCAATCGGATTTCCTGACCCAAGGGCCGAAAGTAGCAGAGTTTGAGAAAGCTTTTGCCGAATACATAGGGGCAGATTACGCTGTAGCGGTGGCTAACGGCACCGCAGCCCTGCATTTATGTGCCTTGGCTTTAGGCGTTACGGCCGGCACCCGGGTTATTACCACCCCTATTACCTTTGCGGCTTCGGCCAACTGCATTAAATATGCGGACGGTGAAATCTATTTTGCTGATGTAGACCCCGAAACGGCTTTGATGGATATTCAAAAAGTAAAAGCGCTGATCGAAAGTAAACCCAAAGGTTATTTTTCCGGCCTTATTCCGGTTGATTTTGCCGGCTACCCGGTAGATTTGGAAGCATTCCGGGCATTAGCCAACCAGCATAACCTCTGGATAATAGAAGATGCCTGCCATGCGCCAGGGGGCTATTTTGTAGATACAGCCGGTCAGGCCCAAAGATGCGGCAACGGCCAATTTGCCGATTTGGCCATATTTTCGTTTCATCCGGTAAAGCATATTGCCACCGGCGAGGGTGGAATGATAACTACTAACCGGCGAGATTTATACGAAAAACTTTTGCTCCTCCGAACCCACGGCATTACCAAAAACCCCGAACAACTGCACCAAAACCACGGCGGCTGGTACTACGAAATGCAGGAACTGGGCTATAATTATCGTATGCCCGACATGCTGACGGCTTTAGGCATTTCGCAATTAAAACGAGCCGATGCCGGTTTACAACGCCGAAAAGAAATAGCCCACCAGTATGACACTGCTTTTTTCACGCATCCGCAGATTAAAATTTTAAACCCGGCGGTGTACCGTAATACCGAACCGGGAAAAGAAATATTACACGCGTACCACCTGTATGTTATTCTGGTAGAGGACCGTAAAGGCTTGTACGATTATTTAAAAGCCAACCAGATTTATGCGCAGGTACATTATATTCCGGTGCATACCATGCCGTATTACCAAAATTTGGGTTTCAAACAGGGCGACTATCCGGTGGCGGAAGGTTACTACGAAAAATGTCTGAGTTTACCGATGTTCCCGGGTTTGCAGCCTACCGAACAGGATTTTGTAATCGCTAAAGTACTGGAATTTATAGGCCGATGAGCAACCCGTTAAATATTGGCATTATTTCGCAGGCCCGCGTAACGAGCACCCGTTTGCCGGGCAAAGTATTGCTCCCGATTGGCGGTAAACCGGTGTTGCAGTATCATTTGGAGCGATTACAAAAAAGTAATTTACCCGTTTTTATTGCTACCACCACCAATGCCTCCGACGAACCAATTGTTGCTTTCGCGCAGGCACAGCATATCCCAGTTTACCGGGGCGATGAACAAAATGTACTGAGCCGCTATTACGAATGCGCCCGCCAAAACAATTTAGCTATTATCATTCGGGTTACTTCTGATTGTCCGTTGATAGATGGCGATTTAATCTCTGCGGCGGTACAAAATTATAGCCTAGCCCTGGATAAAAACTTATATTATTCTAACTGTTTGGTTCGTACCTTTCCGCGCGGCTTCGATTTCGAAATTTTTTCTTTCGCGTTGCTGGAGGAAGCGTATTATAAGGCCACGCGGCCAGCCGAATTGGAGCACGTAACACCTTATATTAATCAGAATCAATCCGGGCAGGTCCGACTGGGTCATTTTACCCAGCCTGAAGACAAAAGCCAGTACCGGATTACGTTGGATACGCCCGAAGATTTCGAACTCATCCGGATTCTGATTGAGCAGTACCAAGCGCAAAATCTATCGGCAGCCGAAATAATTAAGTTATTGGATGCACACCCGGAGCTGGTTCGCATTAATGCCCAGGTAGAGCAGAAAAAGTTATAAATTTATTTTAAGCTAATTTGAGACAACAGAAACGCATTATATTCCGGGCCGATGGCAATGCTCATATTGGTTTGGGGCACCTGACCCGCTCTTTAGCCTTAGCCACCATGCTAACAGAAGAGAATACGTGCGTTTTTATTACCCAGGCTCCCGCTTCCGAATTTATAACTTCACTGGAAAAAGCTGGAATAGGTATTATCCCCCTGCCTGTTACCCCGGACTACAAACAGGAAGCAAGCAGTTTGGCTAATATGCTAAAACCAACCGATGTGGTTGTGCTGGATGGCTACGTTTTTGATACGTATTACCAGCGAACACTAAGAAGTAAAGTAAATAAAATCCTTTGCCTTGATGATATTCATGCTTTTCCATTTTTGGCAGATGCTATTATTAATCCGGCAGGCGGTATAACCCCCAATAATTACCAGGCCGAAACTTACACCCATTTTTTTCTCGGTCCTGGTTATGCCCTGCTACGGGAACCTTTTTTAGAAGCAGCAACACAAACCCGGGACATTAAGAAAATTCAAAATATTCTTTTGAACATGGGTGGGGCAGACCCGGAAAATCAAACTTTGCACCTGCTTCAATCAGTACTCCGAAACCAAAAAAATTTAAACGTACAAGTTGTGGTTGGAGCGGCTTACCGGTATTATAACGAATTGCAGAAATACGTCCAGCAGTATTCTAACATTTCGGTACACCAGAATTTGGATGCTGAAGCTATGTGCGCCTTAATGAAAAACTGTGAGGCGGCTATTCTACCACCCAGTTCGGTGGCATACGAATGGTGCTCAATTTCGGGATTGCTGTTTGTGCACCAGATAGCCGATAACCAAAAAGATTTAGCGGCTTTTTTAACGCAACAGGGCTTAGCCTTACCTTTAAACCAGTTGGAAGAAGTTCTGGCCGACCCGGATAGAACCGAAATCATTACGCAGCAGATAAACCAACAACGGCGTTTTTTTGATGGCAAAAGTAAAACCCGGTTAAAACGGATTTTTTCGGACCTGATTATTTTGGATTCACTGCAATTAAGAATAGCCGAGACTAATGATATGCAGCAATTATTCCGATGGGCCAATGACCCGACCGTTCGGCAACATTCCTTTAACCCCGCTCCTATTCCGCTCGAAATACACGAACGGTGGTTTAACGGTAAATTAAACAGTCCGGATTGTCTGCTTTTGATTGCCCTGGTGGATGAGGTACCCGCCGGAATGATTCGGTTTGATATCAAAGCAAGCGAGGCAACCATTAGTTACCTCCTGGATAAAAATTTCCGGGGTAAAGGTTTAGGCTCCTGGTTGCTGACCGCCGGAGGAGTAAAATTGCAAGCGCTAAGGCCCGAAATCAGGTATATTATTGGCCATGTGCAGGTGTCAAACCTAGCTTCCGTCGTTTCCTTCCGTAAAGCCGGCTTTACCGAAACAGAGACTATTCCGGCAGCAGAACCCAACAGCTTGATTTTTGGCAAAGAATTAAATTAGCTTAATTTTGCTTCTACGGGCGGGCAACCCAAAATCCAGGAATTTTATACATGAATATCATCAATATTGGTAATTACCAGGTTGGCATAGGGCAGCAGCCTTTTATTATTGCCGAAATGTCGGGCAACCACAACCAGTCGCTGGAAAAAGCATTGGCCATAGTGGATGCAGCGGCAGAAGCGGGTGCGCACGCCTTAAAGCTGCAAACCTACACCCCCGATACCATGACCATTGCCGGCGCCCACACCATTCAGGACGAGGGCTCGTTGTGGCAAGGCCGGGAATTATACGATTTGTATAAAGAAGCTTATACCCCCTGGGAATGGCACCAAGCCATATTTGATCGGGCTACCCAGCAAGGCATGGTGGCCTTTAGCTCGCCTTTCGACGAAACAGCTGTTGATTTCCTGGAAAGTTTGGCGGTGCCCTGTTACAAAATTGCATCCTTTGAAAATACCGATCTGCCCTTGCTGAAAAAAGTGGCCGCCACCGGCAAACCCGTTATTATGTCTACAGGCGTAGCCACCCTGGCCGATATTGACGAAGGCGTAAGAACGTTGCAAGAACATGGGTGTAATCAGTTAATATTATTGAAATGTACCAGCACTTATCCCGCCTCACCCGAAAACACTAATCTGCGCACCATTCCGCACCTGGCCCAATTGTTTAACCTGCCGGTTGGGTTATCGGACCATACCATGGGCGTGGGTGCCTCGGTAGCCGCGGTGGCTTTGGGCGCTTGTGTAATCGAAAAGCATTTTACCTTAAGCCGGGCCGAAGGTGGCGTAGATGCAGCTTTCTCGCTGGAACCCTACGAACTTAAATTGCTGGTAACGGAAGCCGAACGGGCTTTTTTGGCCTTAGGAAAAATTCAATACGGTGTTCAAAAAGCCGAACAGAAAAGTCGTTTGTTTAAAAGGTCGGTTTATGTGGCGGCGGATATTAAAGCCGGCGATAATTTTTCGAAAGAAAATTTGCGGGTTATCCGGCCAGGCAATGGCTTAGCGCCCAAATATTACGAAGAAGTACTGGGTAAAGTAGCCAAAACCGACCTGAAAGCCGGCACACCCTTAACCTGGGATTTGCTTTAATATGTTCCGGAAGCTGGTAGGGGTTTATGCGAATATTTTGCACCTGCGTTTCACCGATGCTTTTGCCAAACTACCGCCCGCTACGCTCCAAGCTATTTCGCCGAATACCCTCCTGGGGCGGCTCACGCATATTTTGCTTTACATCGGCGGGCGCCTAGTTCTGAATATTTTTTTGCCCCTGCGCAACCCCGAAGATATTAAGGGAAAAATCTGGCTGTATGTGGTTAGTAAAAACAATTACGAATCGCTGCAATTTTTACGGGAAAAGCTGCCGGACAGCGTGTTTGTAGCCGGCCAAAACAAAGAAATTGGTATTTACAACCCAAAAGTAAACCGCCTCTCTACCCGTTCAAAGCTATTATATTATTATAAATTTCTGCCTTTGCTATGGGGGTTGAACCGCCTAAAAGGCAAAAGAGCGCTGCGTTTTTTTGATTTAATTTTCGTAGCTACGGGTTATTACGAGCTATCGCGCCGGTACCTACAAAAATATAAACCAACGGCCATTATTTTCGCCAACGACCACAACACCGACCCCCGCGCCCTACTTCTTGCCGCTAATGAACTAAGTATTCCAACCATTTACATCCAGCACGCGAGTGTCAGTACCAGTTTTCCGCCGTTGCAGTTTAGCTTAAGTTTACTCGAAGGCCAGGATGCACTGGATAAATACCGGCAATGCGGCCCCATAACCGGCGAAGTTAAACTGATTGGTATGCCCAAAGCAGATAAATACCTCCATGATAAAAATTTAAGTTCTTCTATCCGCCGCGTTGGAGTTGCCGCTAATATTATTGATGAAATCGCACCCATCCGGGATTTGTTAGCAGACCTATCCCGGGAATTCCCGGATATTATTTTCACCCTCCGGCCGCACCCCGGCGATAAAAGAGATTTTAGTTTCATAAAGGACATTAAGAATAATGTACGCTTCTCAGATGGCAAAAAGGAACAAGCCTTTGATTTCCTGAAACAGCAGGACGCCCTCATCGCGGCTGACTCCTCTATTCACCTGGAAGCTACCATGCTTAATATTCTCTGCTTCTACTACCGGTTTAACACTACCGAATTTATTCCGGATTATTACGGATATGTGAAACAAGGCCTAGTTGAGCAAGCTAATGATGCTAACCATTTAATGAGACTGCTGCACCAATATCGAAACCATCGGCCCCTGGTTTATGAACGGGCCCGCTACTACAACGCCGTTCTGGGTACCGAATACGAAGGCAGAAGCCATGAATTGGCTGTTAAATATATTCAAGAGCATTTAAAGGCGTAAATCCAGACTAGGAGTTTACCGGCTTTAAATCTTTTTGTAAGACCTATTATCTCCATATTTAAAATATTAAACTGCTACTAATTACTTACCTATTCAAGTATAATAATCACTTTTTAAAAACCATATTCCCTTACAAAGGAGCTACTTGAACCTTGTTTTTCCGGGCTAAAATTACCTGTTCCGATAAAAATCTAAGGAACTCTCCGGAAAATAGCGAAATTTGCGCCGGCTAATTTTTTCACCAGCTTTTGCATGGGCATTATTAAACGTCAGGGAATCCAGAATACCGTAATTTCTTACGCGGGAGTAATTATTGGGTACATTAATACTGTTTTGCTGTTACCCAGAATTCTGGATGAAGAGTTGGTAGGCCTGACGCGGCTGTTGCTGACTATTGCTGTTTTATATGCGCAATTTTCGGCTTTGGGTTTTGCCAATGCAGGTGTTAAATTTTTTCCTTATTTCCGCGACAAAGCCAACCAGCACAACAACTTTCTGGTATTTTTTCTGGGCATACCGCTTGTCGGGTTTCTCGCTATTTCTCTCCTTTTCTTTCTTTTTCGGGATGTAATTATAAATTATTACATCAAAGAATCGCCTTTAATTATAAATTACTATTATTATATTATTCCGCTCGGTTTTTTTACCCTGCTGTTTAATTTATTTAATGCCTATCTTACTTCGCTTTATAAAACCGTAGTTCCTTCTTTTATTCAGGACTTCTTTCTGCGGATTTCAATAACCTTAACCATTCTGGGTTACTCGTGGGGATTATACAACTTCGAGGTTTTCCTGCTACTGTTTGTGGTGGCAAACTGTTCCACGGCTTTGTGCCTGCTGGTATATATTACCTGGCTGAAACAGTTATTTATTCGCCCGGAACTAACCGCTTTAAAAGAAAAGCCGCTGAAATCAATGGTGCGCTACGGCCTGTTTGCCTTATTAGGCAATATTTCCAGCACCATTATTATCTCTATCGATACCATGATGATTGGGCACTACCTGGGCTTAGGCGAAGTGGGTATCTATACTACGGCCGCGTATATTGCCAGTGTTATCCTCATTCCGGGCCGATCATTATACAAAATTGCGCTGCCCCAGATTGCAGATTTCTGGAAAACGGAAAATACCGTGGCGCTCGCTAAGCTTTATAAGCAGGTAACCCGCATGAACCTGGTTATCGGGTGTTTACTCTTTATAGGTATTTGGGCAAATATAGAGAATATGTTTGCCTTACTGCCCCCGCAGTATAGCCAGGGGCGTTACGTCATCTTGTTTCTGGGTTTGGCCCGCCTCTTCGATTTAGCAACCGGTATCAATGGCCACATCTTAATTACTTCTTACCGGTACCGTTCTGATTTAATCCTGAATATTCTTTTATCTGTTCTGACCATTTTCAGCAACTTGTTGTTTATTCCGGCTTACGGCATAGAAGGCGCCGCCTTGGCCACCATGCTTTCCTATGTGCTGATTAATCTGTTAAGGTTAATATTGGTTTGGTTTTGGTTCCGGATGCAGCCTTTCGATAAAACATCGCTGCAAATTATTTCCTTGGCAGCGGTGAGTTATTTAGCCGGAGTTGCGCTGCCTTATTTATTTAACACACCGGTAGATATTGCCATTCGCTCGGCCCTGATTACCCTTATTTACGGAGCGGGCATCTTATTTCTGAACCTGGCACCCGAGCTAACCAAAAAGCTCCAATCGATGTTGTTAAATAACAAATAATATTTTAAAAAATAATTTCACCCCGGCTTATTCCTCTTGCGTAAAATACGCAACCGTAACCCTTGTGCACTACAACCGTTACAGGCAAGAGTCATTTTAAAAATTAGTTAAAGGAGGATAAACTGATGAAAAAACTAATGAAGCTGTTACCAGCCGTTCTGATGGCAGGGTTGGTAAACGTATACGCAATTAATGCGGCTACTCTGGAAAAGGTACCTGTAAATAAAGCTAAAGATTTTACTTCTGTTCTGCAGGATACTACCACAAACAAAGCCCGGGCTAAAAAAGGAGCCAAAGAAGTTGGCAGTGGCGCCAAAGAAGTAGGTAAAGGCACCAAAGATTTAGCCGTTAGCGGAGCCAAAGCCACCGGAAAAGGTGCGAAGAAAGCTGGTAAAGCGGTTAAACATACTGCCAAAAAAGGAGCCGAAAAAGTAGATAAGGCCGTAGATTAAAAAACAGCCAGTGAGCTATTTACTGGTTTTCACGTCTAAAAAGTCTTACCCTAAATTTACGGGTAAGACTTTTTTTTACGAACCTGTTTTGAATATAAACAGAGTAATTTATACCATATATTCAAATTCAGCAGAACCGGCCATATATGAAGTAAATACAATTTTTAACTTTATAAGTTCCAGGTTCAAAAATCCTTTCATTTCGTATATAAATTACGTATTTACAGATTGTTGGCAGTTGCAACAATACCTAACCAAAAGCGTAAATATTAAGCTGCATAAAGCAGAATTGTTTAAATATAATGACGGACCGAAAATATGAAAAAGCTAATAAATATTTACGCTTTATATTACCTGTTACTGGGGAGCCTGGTTGTTACCGGCATAAGTTGTTCCTCTACCAAAAGGCAACAAATATCTGCCGCCAGCGAAGAAGCCTTCATCGATTTTAAAAGCTATGTAGCCAGTGTAGAAAATTCAGTGAACAGCGAAGCCGATGATGCAGCCGATAAATGGCGGGAAACTACTGCGCGGGTTGAAACTACCTATAAAGAAAAAGAAAACAAGCTGGAGCAATTTGCTGATAATTGGTCTGATGAGCGGAAAGCCGAGGTTGCTTCTTTAAAAACCAGGTACAAAACTTTCCGGGAAAGACAAGAAAGTGAACGCGAAGCGCGCTTAGCCAACAAAGCCCAAATGTCTGCTACATCTGCCAACGGCGGGGTGGCCGCTGATTTTAATACGACTGATATTAGTTCTATGCCGGCCACCAGCGTTCGGGTAGCTTTCGAAAATTTTGTCAGCCGCTTGCAAGCGAACAAAGACAGCTACACCAAAGAAGACTGGCAAACAATTAATAATTTCTACGCAGCCTTAGAAGCTCGCCGGGAGGCGGTAGAAGACCAGTTAACCGATAATGACAAATACGAAATAGCCAAAGCCAAAACAAAATATGCCGCTATCAAAGGTACCAGCCTGGCTGCTCCACACGTAAAAGAAGCTGCTTCGGATATTAAAGAAGCTACTAAAAACGGAGCAAAAAAAGTAGGCAACGCGGCCGAAAAAGTTGGTTCGGAGGTGAAATCCGGCACCAAAAAAGCCGTTAAGAAAGTAGACCAAAAACTGGATTAATACGACTATAATTACAAGCTAATAAAAAAGCCTTTTCTGAAGTGAAAAGGCTTTTTTATTAGCTAAATACAGCTTCAGAATCCCTGGTTATCAGTTAATGCAAAATTATGTCTGGCAGAATCCAGTACCTGACCGTTTTCGCATTTAAGTACCCGCTTGGGATAGCGTTGAATAATATGGTGGTTGTGGGTAGCCATTAACACTGCGGTTCCGGAATTATTAATTTCCAGAAAAATCTGCATAATGCCTTCGGCCACTTCGGGGTCCAGGTTACCGGTTGGCTCATCGGCCAGTAAAATAACCGGCTCGTTTAACAAAGCACGGGCAATTACAATTCGTTGCTGTTCGCCACCCGATAATTGGTGCGGCATTTTTGCGCCGGCAGCTCCCATGCCTACCCGCATCAACACCTCCGAAATCCGGTTCTTCATTTTCGACTTTTCTTTCCAGCCGGTAGCTTTCAGCACAAAAGTCAGGTTGTCGTTAACGTTCCGGTCGGTGAGCAGTTGAAAGTCCTGGAAAACAATACCAATTTTGCGGCGCAGGTACGGAATCTGGTCTCTGGAAATCTTGAATATTTTAAAACCGGCCACCAGGGCCAAACCGCTGCGCAATGTTAAATCGGCGTAAAGCGTTTTGAGCAAAGAGCTTTTTCCGCTGCCGGTTCTTCCAACCAGATAAACAAATTCGCCTTTTTCTATCTCAAAATTTACCTGGTTCAGTACGGTATGCACATCCTGGTAAATAATTACATCTCGTAACGTTACTACCGGCGAAGAAGAAAATTCCATGCTGTTAAATTTCCAGTTTCTGCAATTTACCAAACTCCAGATTCTGAATTACTTCGGCCAGCGCTTCTTCTTTCCCGGCCAAACCATAGCGCTCAATATTTTTTAGCGGCCGGTCGGCCCGAAAATAAGCAATGAGCACAAAATGCTCATCGCGCAACTGGATGTAATCCGGAATTTTGGCTTTGCCTTTAACTTTTATGATGTACATTTATTTTAATTACGAATTAAAAGTTATGAATTAGAAATTATAAATACTTCTTTAAAACAGGGAAATAGTTTTGAAGCATTTATAATTTCTAATTTTTAATTCATAATTACCCTAAATGTTTACTTTTTTGTGGTCGGCTAAGAATTTGGCTAAACCACTATCGGTTAAAGGGTGGTTTAATAATGAAGTAATTACGTTTAACGGACAGGTAACCACATCGGCTCCTATTTCGGCGCATTGCAGTAAATGCATCACGTGGCGCACTGAAGCTGCTAAAACTTCAGTCTGGAAGCCGTAATTATCGTAAATCTGTACAATCTGCTGAATTAACTGTAAACCATCGGTTCCTACATCGTCTAAACGACCCACAAACGGCGATACATAAGTAGCACCTGCTTTTGCCGCTAATAAAGCTTGTCCGGCAGAAAATATTAAAGTACAGTTGGTACGGATGCCTTTGTCGGAGAAGTATTTTATCGCCTTCACGCCATCCTTAATCATCGGCACTTTAACTACAATATTATTATGCAGTTCAGCTAAAGCTTCCCCTTCCCGGATAATGCCTTCGTAATCTACGGCAATCACTTCGGCGCTGATATCGCCATCTACAATTTCGCAAATGGCTTTGTAGTGGGCCATTACATTATCGTGGCCGCTGATACCTTCTTTCGCCATCAGCGATGGGTTGGTGGTAACACCATCTAAAACACCTAAATCGTGCGCTTCCTGAATCTCTTTAAGGTTGGCAGTATCGATAAAAAATTTCATACAAAAAGTTTTATAGGTTCAAACCACAAAGCTAAGGTATAACTTGGGTTTTAAAAGAATTAAACGGGAGAAATTGTCGGGAGGATTCGTTGGGGTATGGGCAAAAAAAAGTGGCAAACCGAGTATCGCGCCGCTCAACCATCTACCCTTGCTTCCTTCCGGACCTGGGGGAGTTCAACAGGAGCTGGCCGTACCGATTTGCCGATGCAAAATTAGCAAATATTTTAAACCTGCCAAAATTATTCTGTATAATATTTTGTTACCCTCCTGCCAGGGCTGCGCTTACTAACTCTATTAAAAATATTATTCAGCTTTAGTATCTCCGGCAAAGTGGTAAAATAAATAATATCTTTGCCCCTCTATTTTATTAACCTATATGATTTCAGTTGACTCGGTTTCGGTAGAATTTAATGGTTCGGCCCTTTTTAAAGACATTGCCTTTAACATTAACGAAAATGACCGCATTGCCCTCATGGGTAAAAACGGAGCCGGAAAATCTACTCTATTAAAAATTATTGCGGGCGTTAGTAAACCTACCCGCGGAAAAGTATCAGCTCCTAAAGATGCGGTAATAGCTTATTTGCCTCAGCATTTACTTACCGAAGACAACAGCACGGTGTTTGAGGAAGCCTCCAAAGCCTTTTCTAAAATTCTGGACATGAAAAAGCAGATGGATGCGCTGAATGCCCAGTTAGAAACCCGTACGGATTACGAATCGGAAGAATATTACACCATTATTGAGCAGGTGTCGGAGCTGAGCGAAAAATATTATTCCATTGAAGAAATAAACTTTGATGCCGAAGTAGAGAAAACCTTGAAAGGCTTAGGCTTTTCGCGGGATGATTTTAACCGCCCAACTACCGAATTTAGCGGCGGCTGGCGCATGCGCATTGAGCTGGCCAAAATATTACTGCAGCAACCCGATTTGATTTTACTGGATGAGCCCACGAACCATTTGGATATTGAATCTATTCAGTGGCTGGAAGATTTTCTGGTAAATAATGCCAAGGCGGTAATTGTAATCTCGCACGATAAAACCTTTGTCGATAATATTACCAACCGCACCATTGAGGTAACCATGGGCCGGATTTACGATTATAAAGTTACCTACACCCAATATTTACAACTGCGGAGAGAACGCCGCGAGCAGCAGCAAAAACAATACGACGACCAGCAGAAAGAAATTGCCGACATCCAAGGCTTTATCGATCGCTTTAAAGGCACTTATTCTAAAACCTTGCAAGTACAATCGCGGGTAAAAATGCTGGAGAAAATGGAACTGATTGAGGTGGACGAAGTAGACACCTCCGCTCTGAACCTGAAATTCCCGCCCGCCCCGCGTTCCGGCAATTACCCGGTGATTGCCGAAGAACTTACGAAAAGATACGGCGACTATACGGTATTTAAAGATGCTTCTTTGGTAATTGAACGCGGCCAGAAAGTAGCTTTCGTGGGTAAAAACGGCGAAGGAAAATCGACGCTGGTAAAAGCCATTATGAACGAGATTGATTATGACGGCAAGCTGCAGTTAGGCCATAACTGTATGATTGGCTACTTTGCCCAGAACCAGGCCTCTTTGCTCGACGAAGAACTCACCATTTTCCAAACCATCGACCAGATTGCTGTAGGCGAAATCCGGACGAAGATTAAAGATATTCTGGGGGCATTCATGTTCAGCGGAGATGCCGTTGAGAAGAAAGTTAAAATGCTTTCGGGCGGTGAAAAAACCCGCTTGGCCATGATTAAACTGTTGTTGCAACCCGTAAACCTGCTGATTCTGGATGAACCGACGAACCATTTGGATATTAAAACCAAAGATATTCTGAAAGATGCCCTAAAAGCCTTTGACGGCACTTTAATTTTAGTATCGCACGACCGGGATTTTCTAGATGGTCTAGCCGAAAAAGTTTTTGAGTTCGGCAATAAACGCATTAAAGAACACTTCGAAGACATTAACGGCTTTCTGCGCAACAAAAAAATGGATAACCTGCGCGAAATCGAAAGAACCGTAGCCAAGTAATATTTAAACCATTATTCCCTGTAATTCCGGAATACCACTTATATAGAGCCTGTCTCTAATGAGTGGTATTTTTCTTTCAGGCGCAGTAATAATTTTCGCCAAAAGGCAATCGTCGCAAAAGAATCGGGTAAATCCTTTAATCTGCGGAAAACTGTGTTTAATTTTGCGCATGCCAGAGAAAATTATCATCCTCGATTTTGGCTCGCAATATACCCAGTTAATTGCCCGCCGGGTACGCGAGCTTAATGTTTACTGCGAAATTTATCCTTATAATAAACTACCGGAACTCACCCCGGATGTAAAGGGACTTATTTTATCGGGCAGCCCCTGCTCGGTGCGCGATACCGACCATCCCAATCCGGAACTAAGCGGTTACCGGGGCCAGGTACCGGTTTTAGGGGTTTGTTACGGCGCCCAGTTATTAGCCCACGAAAATGGCGGCGAAGTATTGCCTTCTACCATCCGGGAATATGGCCGCGCGCTTCTGGCCGAGGTACACGCCACCAACCGGCTGATGAAAGAGATCACCATCGGTTCCCAGGTTTGGATGTCGCACGGCGATACCATTAAGCACATACCAGCTAATTTCGAAATTATTGCCAGCACCGACTCCGTGGCGGTAGCGGCTTACAAAATAGCCGATGAAGAAACTTACGGCATTCAGTTTCACCCCGAAGTAACCCACTCTGTTGAGGGTAAAACCGTATTGCGGAACTTTGTGGTGCATATCTGCGGCTGCTCCCAGGACTGGACCCCGGATCAGTTTGTCGAAACTACGGTAGCCGACTTGCAAAATCAGTTGGGGAACGATAAAGTTGTGCTGGGTTTATCCGGCGGGGTAGATTCTTCGGTAGCCGCCATGCTCATTCACCAGGCTATTGGCAAAAACCTGTACTGTATTTTCGTAGATAACGGCCTGCTCCGGAAAGATGAGTTCGAAACCGTGCTTGACTCCTACCGCCACATGGGCTTAAACGTGAAAGGCGTAGATGCCCGCGATCGGTTTTACAGTGCTTTGGCCGGTATTTCCGACCCCGAGTTAAAGCGCAAAGCCATTGGCCGCGTATTTATAGAAGTATTCGACGACGAAGCCCACCAGCTTACCGATGTAAAATGGCTGGCGCAGGGTACTATTTACCCCGATGTGATTGAATCGGTATCGGTAAAAGGGCCATCCGCAACCATTAAATCGCACCACAATGTGGGTGGCTTACCCGATTTTATGAAACTAAAAGTAGTGGAGCCGCTGAAAGCTTTGTTTAAAGATGAGGTGCGTTTAGTAGGTAAAACGCTGAAAATAGATGATCTGATTCTGACCCGCCACCCATTCCCGGGCCCAGGATTAGCTATCCGGATTATCGGCGACATTACCCCGCAAAAAGTAGCCGTACTCCAGGAAGTAGATCATATATTTATTTCTAACTTACGTAAGTCAGGTTTATACGATCAGGTTTGGCAAGCCGGCGCTATTTTATTACCCATTCAGACGGTAGGCGTAATGGGCGACGAACGAACCTACGAAAACGTGGTTAGCCTGCGGGCTGTTACCAGCGTAGATGGCATGACGGCCGACTGGGCGCATTTACCGTATGAGTTTTTAGCAAATGTTTCGAACGAAATAATTAATAAAGTAAAAGGCGTTAACCGGGTAGTTTACGATATTAGCTCTAAGCCACCCGCCACCATCGAATGGGAATAAACATGAACCAATGCTATTTCTTAAAAGCCAGGCTGGTGCTCTACTGGCTGGCTTTTTTGTTCTTACCCTTATCTGTTTCGGCGCAATCGGCAGCGGAACTGGACACCCGTTTGGCAAACGGCCGGTTGCTACTGGACCAGCAAAAATACGAGTTGGCTATGGCCGAATTTGTACCGGTAGTAAATGCGCCCAAGAACTACCGGAATTTACCCGAGGCACTTTACTTTTATAGTGTTGCTGCCCTAAACGCCAAGCGGGTCCGGGAAGCGGGCGGCCGCATTGATCAGCTATTGCAGCAATTTCCGTCGTGGGAAAACCTGGATGAAGCACGTTATGTAGGTGCCGCCATTGCGTTTGAGCAAAAAGATTACGCCAAAGCTTTGGCTTTGCTCAACGACATTAAAGCGAAAGAATTTGATGATGATAAAGCTAAAATAAAGGGTTTATACTTGCCCCGCATAATCGAAAAGGAGGCTTTTACCCGACTTTACCAGCAAAACCCCGATGATCGGGAACTGGCTACTGCTTACGCCGATAAACTGGCTGGTGGCTGGTATACCGAAGCCGATAAAGAAACCTTAGAGAATATTGTTTCGAAATTTAAACTTGATAAAAAAAAATATTCGGGTAAAGCATTAGCCAGCGGCCGTAAAACCCAGTATAACGTGGCGGTACTGCTGCCTTTTGGCTTAAACGAGCCTAACAGCGCCCAGGCATTGCGCAAAAACCAATTTGTAACTGATTTATACGCCGGTATGCAAATGGCCAAAGATTCATTGGCCCGGAACAACATTAATTTAAATTTATTCTCCTACGATGCGCCCGCCGATACCAACCAGGTAAAGAAAGTGCTGAGCTTACCCGAAATGGCTAATATGGATTTGATTATTGGGCCGGTGTATAAATCGGCGAATAAAATAATATCCCGGTTTGCCCAGCAGCACCAGATTATTGCCGTAAATCCACTTTCGGATGATATTAGCTTGATTCGGAACAACCCTTACCTGTATTTATTTCAACCTTCCATAGCTACCCAGGCCCGCAAAAGCGCCAACTTTGCTTACGATAATTTCGGGCCTAATGGCGCCGTTATCATTTACAGCAATACCGAAGACGGAATGGAATATGCGCGGGTATACCGGGCAGAATTTGAAAAAAGAGGCGGCAAAGTTCTGTTGTCCAAAGCGGTTAGCCCCTCGAGCACCGCTTCCGGTTTATACTCAGGAGTCGATTTTACCAAAGTAGGTCACCTGATGATAGCTTCTAACAGTATGCCGGTAGCGGTAAATACCATGAGTACCCTCGAACGGCTTCCGGGCAAAATTCCGGTTATCACGTTTGCCTCCTGGCTGGATATCAGCCAAATGAGTTTGGACCAACTGGATAATCAGGAAATCTATTTTTTAAATCCGAAGTTTGTAGATACCTCTTTGCCGGCGGTGCGGGAGTTTAAGAAAGATTACAAAGCCCGTTACCACATTCCGCCTTCGGTTTATGCCTATACCGGCTTCGATTTGCTTTATTATTTCGGCAATATTCTGGCGCGGCATGGCTCCCACTTCAACAGTACCCTGGCAGCCGAAGGGCCTATTTCAGGGGCTTTTTTCCAGGGAATTGGCTACAACGCTGAGCGCGACAACCAATATATTCCCTTTTTAAAACTGGATAACCTACAGATAAATGTTGTTAATCCGGTTTTTAAATAATATTATTTTAATTAATAAATGAGCGAAAGAACAAATTCCAGTAGTCTTAAATTATTTCAGCGGGCCCAGGAACTTATTCCCGGGGGAGTTAATTCGCCGGTCCGTGCGTTTAAAGCCGTTGGCGGTAATCCGGTTTTTATGAAATCGGCCAAGGGCGCTTTTCTGTACGACGAAGATGACAACGAATATATTGATTTAATAAATTCCTGGGGCCCGATGATTCTGGGCCATGCCTGCGAAATGGTACAGGAAGCAGTTAAGGAAGTGCTACCGCATTCCTTTTCGTATGGCGCCCCCACCCGCCGCGAGGTAGAAATGGCCGAACTGATCATCAGTATGGTGCCGTCTATTGAAAAGGTGCGGATGGTAAATTCAGGTACCGAAGCCACCATGTCGGCGATACGGGTGGCGCGAGGCTTTACCGGCCGCGACAAAATTATTAAATTCGAAGGCTGCTACCACGGCCACGGCGATTCTTTTCTGATTTCGGCAGGCAGCGGAGCCGTTACGTTGGGCGTACCCGATAGCCCCGGCGTTACCAAAGGAGTGGCGCAGGATACTATTACCATTCCTTACAATAATTTAGAAGCCGTAAAGCAGGCCGTAGAAGCGGCACCCGGACAAATTGCTGCTATTATTATTGAGCCAGTAGTGGGCAATATGGGGCTGGTAGTACCGGTAGCCGGCTTTCTGGAAGGTTTGCGGGAAATTTGCACCAAAGAAAATATTGTGCTCATTTTCGACGAGGTGATGACCGGCTTCCGGTTAGCAAAAGGCGGTGCCCAGGAACGATTTGGCGTTATGCCCGATATGACTACCTTGGGTAAAATTATTGGGGGTGGTTTTCCGGTGGGTGCTTACGGCGGCCGGAAAGATATTATGGATGCAGTAGCCCCGGCCGGCCCGGTTTACCAGGCAGGCACCTTATCAGGCAACCCGGTGGCCATGGCAGCCGGTTTAACCATGCTTCGTTATTTAAACGAACACGATGAGGTTTACGCTTACCTCGAAAATATTTCGGATAAACTGGTACATGGCATGCGCGAAAACCTGGATAAATTGGGACTGAATTATACCATTAACCAGGTTGGTTCTATGTTTAGCATCTTTTTTACCCGCCAACCAGTCACCGATTTCGATTCGGCTAAAAAATCGGACCTGAAGCTGTTCGGGCAATATTTTAACCACATGCTACAGCGTGGCATCTACCTGGCTCCTTCTCAGTTTGAAACCCTGTTTATCTCCACGGCCATTACCGACGAATTAGCTGATAAATATTTAAAAGCAAATTTCGAATCGTTGCAGGCAATTAAAAATTCCCGCTAAAGCTTCTTTAACAGGAAACAGGTAAAAAAAAGCTCCGCGTATCCGGAGCTTTTTTAATTGGTTTATCCAGCGAATGTCATTTCCTCCGGTAAAAAAATCACCGAATATTAGTAGCAACATGCTGATTTGATAATTACTATTTATTTATAATTTTACATAAGATACTAGCTGCCCCCATGATTTTAACAGATAAAGAAATATTAAACCAGATTGCCGAAGGTAATATTGTTATAGAGCCTTTTAACCGGTCTTTTCTGGGAACCAACTCTTACGATGTACATTTAGGCAAATATTTGGCTACTTACAAAGACCCCGTAATTGATGCGCGTAAACACAACGAGATTGCTGTTTTCGAAATACCCGACGAAGGATTTGTGTTGCAGCCCGGCACATTGTATTTGGGTGTAACCCAGGAGTACACCGAATCACACGCCCATGTGCCTTTTCTGGAAGGTAAATCCAGCGTAGGCCGGCTGGGAATAGATATTCATGCCACCGCCGGTAAAGGCGATGTGGGTTTCTGCAACACCTGGACTTTAGAAATTTCGGTTACCCAACAGGTTCGGGTTTACTTTGGAATGCCAATTGGCCAGCTCATTTATTTTGAAGTAAAAGGCGAAATCGAAAATTTATACAATAAAAAATCATCGGCCAAATACAATGAGCGGACTATAAAGCCCGTTGAATCAATGATGTGGAAAAACAATTGGTAAGTATATTTTTAAGTATAACCTCCAAAATTTTACATTTTTACTTTTAATCTTGTAGATATTCAGCGCTTAGTTTTCGTATAATATGGGTAAGTGGCAACTTTTTTAACCGGATAGATGTTAAAAAATAACCAATAATGTACTGAACCTAAACTATGATAAAGATATGAAAAAGATAATTGTAATGTCGTGCCTGGTTTTTGCTTCGGCGTTTAGTGCCATTGCCCAGGATAATAAAGGTACGGCTACCGAACGAGCCAACCGCCTTACCGACCGGATGATTCAGGAACTGAAGCTGAACAACTTCCAGGCTAACCGTTTACGGGCTATTAACCAGGAGAAGGTTAATAAGATGATGGACATTGAACAGAAATTCGCCGGCAACGATGCCCTGGTAGATAAAAACTGTTTGGGTGTTTGTAAGGAGCGCGACCAGGAGCTGGAAAGCTTTTTAAGCACAGACCAGTACAGCGCTTATTATGGTGCCAGAAGTAAATATTATAGATACGATAAAGATTTTGCCGCGCAGATTGGTGCTTTACCTACTTTAGCCGGCAAACAAAAAAAACCGGTTTTACCCGTAGGCGAAAGCAAAGTGGTTCCGGTGAACAAAACAGCCGCCGTTATTACGGCTGATGAGGGTTCCCGGTAGTCTCTAGCGCTTTACTTAGCTGCAAAACAAAGGCCTCACTTTCGATAAAGTGAGGCCTTTGTTTTACTTATACGCCGCTTATCTTTAGTGTGTATTATTTTGGTTGTTGTTGCCCCTCTTCATCCAGGTGTTTGCTAATGTCCTGGCAAAGTGCCCGAATTTTGCCGGCTATCACTTCGTCGCCGGTAGCTGTTAAAAGGGTTTGAGCCATCGAGCCCAGGGTATCCAGATAAAAATGTTTCATTTCGTCTACGGGCATGTCTTTCGTCCAAAGGTCCATTTTCATGGTGCCGTCCTGGTTGCGGTCCCAAAGGGCAATATTAATGGCTTTGGCAAAATGAATTTGTTCACCGGCATCGGTAGCCCGCCAGCTGATGGCTTCTGGAATATTATTATTATCGAGGGCTACGCTGAAATATATTTCTGATTTTTTCATGGCGAATTAAAATATTTCCGCAAAGGTAAAGCAATTGACGGGGAATACCAGTAGTACGATAACAAAAAAGGGGAGCACCTCCCCTTTTCTGCAACTAAATTGTTTGTATGGTTATACGTAATTATTCAGCATTACCGGCATTACCAGCATCAGAATATTCTCGTTATCGTCGTTAGAAGTAGGCATCAGCAAGCCGGCGCGGTTAGGAGTCGAAAGTTCCAATGAAATCTCGTCCGAATCAATATTATTCAGCATCTCGATCAGGAAGCGGGCGTTAAAGCCAATCTCCATATCTTCCCCGTCGTACTGGCACGAAAGCCGCTCGTTCGCTTCGTTCGAGAAATCCAGATCCTCGGCCGAAACATGCAACTCGCTGCCCGCGATACGCAAACGGACCTGGTGCGTGGTTTTGTTTGAATAAATCGAAATACGTTTAATGGAACTTAATAAATCGTAACGATCAATTACCAGCTTGTTTGGATTCTGCGCCGGAATAACATTTTCGTAATCCGGATAACGCTCGTCTATTAAACGGCAAACCATCCGGATATTTTCAAAGCTGAAGAAGGCATTGGAAGTATTAAATTCAACCCGCACCGTGGTAGGCTCGGCCGGCAAAGTAGATTTTAATAAGGTAAAGGCTTTGCGCGGAATAATAATAGAAGCCGTATTGCCGGTAGCCACATCGAAGCGGCGATACCGCAGTAGCCGGTGACCATCGGTGGCGACAAACGTAATATTATTATCGTTTAGCTGCACAAAAATACCGGTCATGGCGGGCCGCAATTCGTCGGTACTAACAGCAAAAATGGTTTTGTTAATAGCCCGGGCCAGCATGTTGGAGGGCACCTCAATAGAATTATTGCTTTTAACCACCGGTACTCGCGGGAAATCGGTGGCGTTTTCGCCCGATAATTTGTAGCGTCCGTTAGCTGAGCTTAATTCAATAGTATAGGTTTCTTCGTCGATGGTAAATGTAACCGGCTGATCGGGTAAATTCTTCAGCGTATCGAGCAAAATTCGGGCGGGGGCGGCTATCCGGCCATTTTCTTTCGCTTCCACGTGCATCTCGGTTATCATCGAGGTTTCCAGGTCGCTGGCCGTAATGGTTAAGGTCCCTTCGTTTATTTCGAAAAGAAAATTTTCCAGAATGGGCACTACCGGGTTAGACGAGATAACGCCATTAATGCTCTGAAGCTGTTTTAATAAGGCCGAAGACGATACAATAAATTTCATTCCGAACAGTCGTTTATATTTTAAATTAATCTATTACAGGGAATTATTAACTAAACCGCAGGGGCCAGTAAGCAACCACTCTTTCGCCGCTATTTTGATGAAGCAAATTAGGTTAATTTACCTAATATTGAAAAAAAACTTTCAGAAAATCTATTTGCTTACCAAAGCTAATACCGGGCATATTTCCGCTTGCGCAGGTAATATCGCACCACGCCAAAGCCCACCAGCAAAACCAAAGGCAACACCAGGTTTATTAATTGCCACTTTTGTTTTTCTTCTTTAGCCTTAACCCTATCTAAAGGCCGCAGCACAATTTCTTTCGACCGCAACGATACCAAATTGGTTTCGTCGAGTAAATAAGCTACGGCATTCACGGCAAAATCTTTGTTTGCGTAAGTCGCACCGGTGTACCGGTCAAAGCCTAAGCGATACGGCTGGTTGGTTTTAGGATTGACTTCATTCCGGATTAAATCGCCATCTGCTACTACCACGAGCCGCGTAGGCTTACCTTGCTCCTGCAGCTTAACATTTGTAATACCAGGTGGTAAAGGCCGATTGGTAAACACCGATCGGAATGTTCCTTCCAGTAAGTAGCCTAAAACCTGCGGGCCTGCGTTAAACTCTTCGGGCTTTGGTGGTACCCGGGCTTCGTTTAAATTGATGCTGGCCGGCATTTGCACCACCCGCGAGTAAGGAGAAGTAGCAATTAACGGGGTCTTTTTAATGTTCCGAGCCCGAACCGAATCGATATTACTCACAAATTTTCCGTACAAGGCATCCAGGTTCCGTGTAATGGGGTGCTGGTTAAAACCATTAATGATGGGGAAATAACGCCAGTTCATGAGTTGGGTTTGCGGCTGATTGCCCAGCATACCCACTATCATGGGTATCTGACCCGCATTAATATCCTGCACAAGATTACCGTTTAGCCGCACGCCGTAGGTAAATAGTAAATCCTGCAGGTTCACATCCAGCGGAAGGGCCACCGTACCTTCCGTCCGAATACTGTCGAGGGCAATATTTACCGGGTCGATGAAGAATAAAGCTTTGCCCCCGCCTACTATAAATTGATCGAGCTTAAATTTTTCGGCTTCGGAATATTTGAGTAAGGGTTTGGCAATGACAATGGCATCAAGGGCTTTTAAATCGGGCACCTTCGTTAAATCTACCCGGAAGACATCGTAATTTTTCTGAAGCGTGGTAATAATGTCGGCGGTTTCCAGCATACTTAGCTCGCCGTGGCCCTCAATAAAGCCAATGCGCTTGCGCTGGGTTTGGGTAAGCTGCCGGATTGCCGAGGCCAGTTCAAACTCCAGCCCTTCTATCGATTGGTTTAACTGTTCATCGGGCGGCGCGGCCTGGTTGCCTTTCAGAAAAGTAACCGGTACTTCTTTTCCTTTGCAGGAAACAATGCCCCCTGGAAATATTAATTTTTCTACGGTTTTATCGCCTTCGGCCGAAACCAGGTTGGTGGGCTGCAAACCTTTAGCGGCTAACTGCTGGTAATATTTACTGCGCCGCTCCGGGTCGGTATTGCTACTCGGGTCGATAAAATTAAACTGTACCCGGTCATCAGAATAAACCCGGAATTCTTCTAAGGTTTCGCGTACGGAATTTTGCAGTCGTTTAAAGCGGGCCGGGAAATCACCATCCAGGTACACGTCTACCGTTATATCGTCTTTTAAATTAGATAGCAGTTGCTTCGTAACAGGCGCAATCGAATATCGTTTATCTTCGGTTAGGTCTAGCCGGAAATAGGTATTCGCTAATAAAATATTCAGCAGTAAAACAATGCCGATGGCGGCAAGAAACCAGTAAATATCTTTTTTCTTCCGGGATGAAGTAGTTGTGCTGGTTGCTTTTTCCTCTACCATTTCCGGCTCTCCAACACCAATTTAGTTCCTAACAGCAACAACAAAATCACGCTTAAAAAATACAAAATATCCCGCGAATCGATTAAGCCCTTACTTAAAGCATTATAATGAAAGTCGATGCCTAAATAGCTGATTATGTATTCCGTATCGCCGCCCATCTGCACCGAGGCAATATAATCAAAACCAATATATACCAGGAAGCACAGGAACACCGCCAGAATAAAAGAAACAATCTGGTTTTCGGTGATAGCCGAAGAAAAAACGCCGATAGCAGTAAAAATAGCAGCCAGAAAAATCAGTCCGATGTAAGAGCCCGTTACCGCTGCCGAATCAATATTGCCGACCGGATTACCCAATGAGTAAACGCTGTAATAATACAATAGGGTTGGTACCAGGGCTAATAAAACCAGGAACAAACAGGCAAAATATTTACCCAGAATTAACTGCATATCGGTGATAGGTTTGGTTAGCAGTAACTCCAGGGTACCAGCCTTTTTTTCTTCGGAAAAGCTGCGCATGGTAACGGCCGGAATCAAAAACAGGAAAACCCAGGGCGCCATGCTGAATAGAGTTTGCATATCGGCGTAACCGTACTCCAGCACGCTGGTCTCGGGAAAAACCCACATAAATAAACCTATTGCTACCAGGAACACCCCGATAACAATATAGGCAATGATAGAATTAAGAAAACTGTTTATCTCTTTTTGCAGAATCGCAAACATGGTTTGGCTAATTATGAATTAAAAATTATGAATTAGAAATGTACAGTTAGTATGATTTTAAAAGGTCCAAAAACCTAATTCATAATTTCTAATTTTTAATTTATTTACTGGTTAGTTGTTTAAATATTTGTTCTAAAGAGTTCTCTTCCTGGCGTAAGCCAACGAGGCTCCACTGCTGATTACCGGCCAGCGTAAAAATAGCCGAACGAACATCCTGGCCAGGCTGCGAATGAATCCGGTATCTGTTATTGGGTAAACTGTCGATGGCAATAATGGCGGGGATGGTCGAAAACAAAGTTGTATCAATGGGGCTTTCGAATTCCGCAATGGTTAAGACTTCATTTTTATTCAGGTTTTCCAGGGCACCTACTTCTGCATCGGCCACCACGGCACCTTTGTTTATAATTACCACCCGGTCGCAAATGGCGGTAACTTCCTGCATAATGTGGGTTGAGAAAATAACGGTTTTCTCCCGGCCAATATTTTTAATTAAAGCCCTGATTTCGCTTAACTGATTGGGGTCCAAACCAGTAGTAGGCTCATCCAGAATCAATACTTCCGGATCATGAATCAGCGCCTGGGCCAAACCAACGCGCTGCCGGTAACCTTTCGATAAAGAACCAATTTTTTTACCCTGCTCGGCCGTTAAGCCGCACAAGCTTACCATTTCGGAAATCCGGTTCTTTAATGCACTTCCTTTGAGGCCATTCACCGAACCCGCAAATTCCAGGTATTCTTTCACGTACATGTCCAGGTAAAGCGGGTTATGTTCCGGCAAATAGCCCACCTGGCGTCTTACGTTTATCGGTTCTGCCACCACATCATAGCCATTTACCAGAATAGTGCCTTCGGAGGGCGGCAAATAACAGGTGGCTATTTTCATGGTGGTAGATTTACCTGCCCCATTAGGTCCCAAAAAACCCAGTATTTGCCCTTTGTTTACTTTAAAAGAAATATTATCTACGGCACGCTGGCTACCAAATATTTTGGTAAGATTCTTTACTTCTACCGACATTCAATATTTTTCGGGATACATTCTGTTGTAAAAACGTGCAAAGATAAAGATAAATTATTTGGATGCCTGCGGTTTTCCTTTGGGCCGTAAGGGCCGCACTTCAATATCTATGTGGTGGTAGTTGGGCGGCGACTGCAGCACGTGCAAAATAGTAGAAGCAATATCTTCGGGCTGCATCATGTTTTCGGGCGCGGTGCTATTCTGGAAATCACTAAAAAAATTGGTATTAACCGAGCCCGGATAAATACAGGAAACTTTTACGCCAAACTCCCGCACCTCTTTGTAAAGCGACTGGGACATGCCCCGCACGGCAAACTTGGTAGCGCAATAACCAGATGCTTTCTCCACTCCGTTCAGGCCCGCCAACGAGACAATATTGATGATATGCCCTTCTTCTTGCTTTTTCATCTCGGGCAATACTACTCTGGTGCAGTAAAACAGGCCGTGCACATTGGTATCGAACATCAGGTGCCAATCTTCTACCGATTGCTCTTCAAACAAACCCTGTTTACCTAAACCGGCATTATTTACTAAAACAGAAACTGGTCTGCCGGCCCGCTCCACCGTTTCCTGGTAAGCTCTCTCCACAGCAGCCTGTTTGCGCACATCCACTTCGGCAAAAGAAAAATTAGGATGCTTTATGGGTCCGGGACGCCGGCCCCAACCTACCACAAAAGCCCCTTTTTCTAACAATACTTGGGCGGTGGCTAATCCTATGCCGGAGCTTACGCCGGTTATTACTATTAGTTTATTTTCCAGATTCATCGTTTTAGGTTTTATTAGTACTCCTTCTTCAATCCTCCAAACAACTAAAATGCTAATGAAGGAAGGTTATTTAAAGTACTTTTTAAATTAAATCCAATCTAATTACTTTTAATATTGCTTATTGTAAATCAATCAATTATAAACTAACACCTAGTGCGTTAATTCAACTCTCAATATCCCCTAATTGGGGTCGAATCAGGATTTCTTCTACTACGGTACCGGCCGACATGCCGTAGGCGCTGCTTACTGCACAGGCCACGTCCTCGCTCTTCATAAATCGTTCCGGAGGCAAATCTACGCCTTCCCAACTGGCCGTTAAGGTAGCTCCCGGTAAAATGGCAGTTACTTTTACATCGTGTTTTTTCAACTCTTCCCGTAATACTTTGGTCAGGCCGTATAAAGCAAATTTAGCCACACAGTAAGACCCGCCATTGGTATAAGGTGTAATGCTCGCCGTAGAACACATCATAAATATATGGCCGGATTTTCTTTTCATCATATCCTCTACCAGGCCTTTGGTTATCCGGTAAGCGCTGAGCAAATGGTTCTCCAGCATAAATGGCAAGGCAGTACTATCCTCTTCGGTAATTTTACCCGGAATAAAAACGCCGGCATTATTTACCAGAACATCAATCTTTACTTTTAAAGATTTTACATATTTAATAAAGGCTTCTACGGCCAGCGGATCTCCTATGTCGGTGGTCAGGTAAAAAACTTTAGAAAAGGTATATTTTTGCTCAATTTCGAGTTTAAGCGCTTTTAAATCCCGCTCCGTTCTGGCACAGGTAATAATATGAAAGCCATCCGCTGCAAATTTTTCGATAATTGCCCGGCCAATGCCTTTCGTGCCGCCTGTGACCAATATATATTTTTCCATATTAGTTAGGTTGTTTCTAGAATTTCGCCGTAATATAGTCATAACAAAATAGACACCGATATTTTAGTTATTTCGTACACCCCCTTTATGAAAACCTTAGGCAGATTTTTACTTTTCCTGAATACGCTGGTACGCCGGGGCGAATCTTTCCGGATTTTATTTAACCGAACCATAGATGAGGCAATTTTAATTGGCATCAACTCAGTGGTTATTGTGGCTATTGTTTCTACGTTTATAGGGGCGGTAACCTGCGTGCAGATTTCTTATAACTTAACCAATGCTTTAATTCCGCGTTCTACCATTGGCTTTATGGTACGGGAAATGACCATCCTGGAGTTGGCCCCAACCATCACATCTATTGTACTGGCCGGCAAAGTAGGCTCCAATATTGCCGGCGGGCTGGGTACCATGCGCATTACCGAACAGATAGATGCGCTGGAAGTAATGGGCATCAATTCGGCTTCTTACCTGGTTTTGCCCAAAATAATTGCCTCCTTATTAATGTTTCCGTTGCTGGTTATTGTGGCCATGACCCTCTCAATTCTGGGTGGTTATGTTGCAGGTAGTTTGTCTGGTGCTTTATCGGCGCAGGAATACGTAGAAGGTTTGCGTAGTGAGTTTATTCCTTACAATATTGTTTTTGCCTTGATTAAATCTTTTGTTTTTGCCTTTTTAATATCTTCTATATCATCTTATTTGGGTTATCATACAAAAGGCGGGGCTTTGGAAGTGGGTGCAGCAAGTACCAAGGCAGTTACCAACAGTATTATTGCCGTTTTAATTGCTGATTTTGTTTGTGCGTATGTTTTATTATAAACCGCATTTTTTACTAATTATAACCAGCAGTTATTTAAGGAGTTAATATTTAAAACCGGTAAATTTACGTACCTGACTTTTTTATTTGCTAAAGCAAATTATTAAAAATTGAAATGATTGAAATTCATAATATACAAAAATCCTTTAGTGGTGTAAAAGTACTCAATGGCATTTCGGGAATTTTTGAATCGGGTAAAACCAACCTGCTTTTAGGTGCCAGCGGTACCGGTAAAAGTGTGTTGCTGCAGTGCATTGTGGGCCTGATAAAGCCCGATTTGGGCAGCATTACCTACGATGGCAAAGTTTTTACGAACAACAAGCTCGATTTGAAACAAGAGATTCGTCGTAAAATCGGGATGCTTTTCCAGGGCAGTGCGTTGTTCGATTCGATGAACGTAGAAGAAAATGTGGAGTTTCCCTTACGCATGCTTACCCCCATGTCCAAGGAAGAACGGCGGGAGCGGGTTGAATTTTGTTTGAAGCGGGTAGGTCTGGAAAATGCCGGGAAAAAAATGCCTTCAGAAATAAGCGGCGGGATGAAAAAACGGGTGGGTATTGCCCGCGCTATTGCGCCCAACTCCCGTTATTTATTTTGCGACGAACCTAACTCGGGCCTCGACCCATTAACCGCCATAAAAATAGACGAACTGATTTATGAGTTGACGAAAGAATACGATATTACCACCGTTATTGTCACCCACGACATGAACTCGGTAATGGAAATCGGCGATAATATTATGTTTCTGCACAAAGGCAACAAACTTTGGGAAGGCGGCCGGGAAGAAATAATGGATACTAAAGTACCGGAGTTAAGAGAATTTATATTTGCCAGTAGTTTAATGCGGGCGGCCAAAAAAGTAGACGAGGAATTAGGTTCGCTGGACGAATTATCTACCATCCAAAACGGCAGGGAGCCGGAAGGAGAAAAGCCGCAGGAATAAAAAAAGCCTGTATTTATGCTTTAGATAAAATACAGGCTTCCAATATATTATGAAATCAATTCTAAACTAATAATTACTTTATATTTATAGCAGTTATTAGTGAAAACTTATTGCATTAAACTTAATAGTTTAAGATTAATTCCGTTTATTCAGTTCATCCCGGATTTTAGCCGCTCTTTCGTAATCTTCTTTTTCCAGCGCATCTTCCAGCAATTTATTCAGTTCATCAACCGAAACGTCCCGCAGGTTGCTGCGGCTTTCACCGCTCACCATCGAACTCGGCGTAGTTTCTATTTCATCGGTTTCTTCATCATCGTCCTCCTCTAAATCGCTCAAAATAATACCCGCTTCCGATAACACGCTTTCTACCGTATAGATGGGCACGCCAAACCGCAGGCCAATGGCAATTGCATCCGAGGGCCGGGCATCTAAGTCAAACTGACGCTCGCCGTCGGAGCAAACAATTTTAGAGTAAAACACCCCTTCTTTTAAATCCGATATTAGCACTTCCAACACATTCACGTGCAAGTGCTGGGCGAAAGATTTAAATAAATCGTGGGTTAACGGCCGGTTAGGACTAATTTTCTCGATTTGGATAGCAATTGACTGCGCCTCGAACATCCCAATAATAATAGGTAACCGACGGTTGCCATCTTTCTCGCCGAGCACCAGCGCAAAAGAACCGGTTTGTGATTGACTTGATGACAAGCCTAGTATTTCTAACTGAATTTTCTTCACTGTATAAGTTCTATTGATTCAAAGCTTTTGCTGCTTCTGTTAATTTTGGTAAAACGTCAGCAACATCCCCTATTATGCCATAATCAGCCGCCTTAAAAAAGGGTGCTTCCGGATCTTTGTTAATAACGACAATTACTTTAGAAGAGTTAACGCCCGCCAAATGCTGAATGGCGCCGGAAATGCCAGCCGCAATATACAAATTAGGGCTAATGGTAGTGCCGGTTTGGCCTACGTGCTCGTGGTGCGGTCGCCAACCCACATCGGCTACTGGTTTAGAGCAAGCTGTAGCCGCACCTAAGGCATCGGCCAGGTTTTCTATTAAATGCCAGTTTTCCGGCCCGCGCATACCGCGTCCACCCGACACCACTACTTCAGCTTCGGTTAAAAGCACTTTTCCGGTAGTACGAATGGTTTCCTGCGGTGCCCCCGCCAGGTCAGCTTCCGAAAAAGCTAGCGAAATAGGTTCAATTTCGGCCGTGCCCTCCTGCTCCAGCACCTCAAAAGTATTTTTCTTAATGGCAATAATTTTCCGCTCGGCGGTCAGGTTAACATCGGCAAACGCTTTACCGGAAAAAACGCCCCGGCGTACGGTAAAGGTATTGCCGGAAATTTCGGGTAAAGAAACCACGTTGGTCGCCAGGCTGCCATTTAACCGGATAGCCAAGCGCGCACCCACCGCCGTGCCAATATTGCTGTTAGCTAAAATAATAACCGTAGCCCCACTGGTTTCCGCAGCCTGGGCAATAACTTTAGCGTAGGCAGTGGGCACAAAGTTTTTTACCTCCGGCTGATTACTATAATACACCTTCTGAATGCCTTGCTGCCCCAGAGTGCCCAATGCATCCGGATTAATATCGCCAATAGCAACGGCTACGGCGATAGTACTTAAAGCCTGCGCTACCTGTGCTCCATAGGAAGCTACTTCCAGTGCCGATTTTTTAACCTGCCCTTCGGCACATTCTATTAAAACTAATACCGCCATCGTCTTTAAATTACTTTCGCTTCGTTTCTTAACAACCGGATTAATTCGCCCGCGTTGGCCGGATCAATCAGTTTTACGCCTGATTTTTTTTCGGGAAGGCTATAGCTTTCGTACACAGTGCCGGATTCGGCATTTACCGGCGGAACTACTTTTAAGGGTTTGGTACGGGCGGTCATAATACCGCGCATATTGGGTATGCGGGGTTCGGCCATGGGTTGTTGGCAACTGGCCACCAGCGGCAGGTTAACCGTAATTATTTCTTTTCCGCCTTCAATTTCCCGCTCCAGGGTAGCCGCTGTACCATTCACATCCAGTTTAATGGCCGGTACAATGGCAGGCAGGCTTAATAACTCGGCTACCATGCCGTGCACCTGAAAACCATTATAGTCCACCGACTCTTTCCCCATCAATATTAAATCGTAATTACCTTCCTGGGCGTAGTGCGCAATTTGCCGGGCCACAAACAAGGCATCGGCCGGTTTGGCATCTACCCGAATGGCTTCATCAGCCCCGATTGCTAAGGCTTTTCTAATATTCGCATCGGAATCAGCTTCGCCTACATTTATTACCGTAACCGTTCCGCCCTGCGCTTCCTTTAGTTCAATGGCCCGGGTTAAAGCGTATTCGTCGTAAGGATTTATAACAAATTGTACCCCGGCGGTATTTAAATTTTTATTATCAGGCGTAAAAGTAATTTTGGTAGTGGTATCCGGAACGTTACTTATGCAAACTAGTATCCTCATCCTTGAAATATTACGTTATACCTATAAATTTGGGCGAAGTTAAATAATTTTATATCAAATAGAAATGACACCTACCCGTTTAGAGCAACTTTTAGAATTTTATAAAGAAGATCCTTCCGACGCTTTTACCATCTATGCTTTAGCCACCGAATACCTGAAAATAGATACCCAGAAATCAAAAGAATATTACGAGTTGCTGCTGGCCGAGCACCCGAACTACGTGGGGACTTACTACCATGCTGCCAAACTGTACGATGAATTGGGCCAAAAGGATGAGGCCGAAAAGGTTTATAAAAAAGGGATGCAAATCAGCCGGCAGGAAGGCAATATGCACGCTTTTTCGGAATTACAGCAAGCTTACAACAAATTTATGGGCCTGGATTACGAAGATGATTAATTATCTTCTACCCTGCTTTTCTCCTCCGTTAGCTTTAGAAATTCAATTTTTTAAGATTTTCACCAAGCCTCCACCAATAGTTATTCGGCTGAAGGCGGAATTCTGGTAGGCGTATCTGCACCCGAAATAATGCTGGTTGCCCCTTTAGCAATGGCTTTAATAATTTGCGTCATGCTGCTGATATTCAGGCTCTCGAATTCGTCGTCTACGGAGTGGTATAATTTATCGGTGTCTATTTTGTCGGAGGAGAGGCTATGCGCCGGTACCCCCAACCGGGCCAGCGTGGCATTATCGGAACGATAAAATAAATTTTGCTGGGTATACGGGTCTGGGTGGAACTGGTAAGGGCTGCCCGCCAGATTCTTTTGCATAATTGTTCCCAAATCGGAACGCTCGAACCCCGTGATAAATCCGGCATTTTTGCCGAACTGCGATTCTTTGCCAATCATTTCGATGTTAAACATGGCCGATATTTTAAGCGGGTCTAGTTGCTTCGAAAAATATTGCGACCCAAAGCCGCCTACTTCTTCGGCGGTAAAAGCCACAAATATTAAGGTGCGCTCGTTGTTCTTCTGCTTTTTAAAATGTCTGGCCAGGGTAATCACGGCCGTAGTGCCCGAAGCATCATCGTCGGCTCCATTCGCTATTGAATCGCCGTTTACCGCCGTTAGTATTCCTATATGGTCGTAGTGAGCCGAAATTATTACGTATTCTTCTTTTCTGGATTTTCCTGGCAGCACTCCTACCACGTTATTTAGTTTCTGTTCGGTAATCCTGTTTTTAACCGATATGTTAAAATTATTTACTTCGGGTAATTCCGTTAATACAAATACAACCCCTGTGTTTTGCTTTTGCAGTTTAATATTCGAGCGTTGCAGGTAATTCTGGTATCTTTTAAAAATAGCGGCATGGCTGGGATGTACCAGTACCAAAAGATTTTGATCCTGGTTTAAATATTTACCGGCTTCGGCTACAAAATTGGCGGTAGCCGGAATTAGCACCTGCTTAATCGTAGCGTTAGTCGGTGTCCAGTTAAGTTCTTCCTGCGAAACACTTAGGATAACCCCTTCGTTGGGAATTTCCTGTTCGTTCAGTAATATTTTTTGACTAAGTGGCTGAATCTGGTAGGTGGTAAAGGTCTGCTCGTAGGAACTTAAACCGGGCAAAAATTCTAAACCTATTTTTTTAAACTCCTTCTGTATAAAGTTACTTGCCTTCTGAATACCAGGCGTAAATACTTGCCGCCCCTGCATATCATCAGCCGATAAAGTCCGGACAATACGGGCCACTTCTTTTTCTTTGATTTTTATTTTCTGGGCGGTTACCGGCAACCAAAAACCTAACGAAACCCCCAGAATTATATAAAATTTCTGCCTCATTATTTTAATATTATTTAAATTGAAATTCTCACTCCGCCCATCAAAACGGAGTTCATAAATATCGCATTCGTCTGTGCAATTACGTAATTTTATACAAAATATGGTTTGTAAGGGGTAAAGAAAAGGCAACCTGCAAAAGCTAGCAGCTTGAAATGGTTAAGACCCGAAACTTTGCTATAAAGAAAAACATTAAAAATAAACCGATACATTTCTACAGAATAGCACGTTATCAAAACGGCTATTAATAAGTATATTATTTATTTCAAATGCCAAATCTTTTTTCTCTCAAAAAATAAGCTAAGGTGCATCAAAATTGCGTATACGCTCCACTAAGTTTTAATCCTTATGAAAAAACTATTAAGTACTTGTTTATTCTTATGCCTGAGCCTGGCCTACACTTTTGGTCAATCGGCTCATAAACATTCGGCCGATCATAGTTGCTGTACCAACCCCTACCAGGCCCCTACGGCTTTTGCCATGCTTACGCACGATAAGCAATTCGTGAGCGGCCACGCCTCGCCGCTACCCTACGTACACGTGAGTGCGGTGGGCAAAATGATTACCTTTAGCACGCCCGATGGTAAAACCGGTCGCGCCTACGAACTTAAACCCGCTAAAAAATCGAATAAGTATTTGTTTGTATTCCAGGAATGGTGGGGCCTGAACGACCATATTAAGAAAGAAGCCGAAAGTTATTTTAATGATTTAGGCGAAGTAAATGTGCTTGCGCTGGATTTATACGACGGCAAAGTAGCCACCAACGCCGAAGAAGCCGTTAAACTGGTACAAGCAGTAGATCCGCAACGGGCCGAAGCTATTATAAATGGAGCCCGGGAATATGCGGGTAAAAAAGCCGAGATTGCCAATATAGGTTGGTGTTTCGGCGGGGGCTGGTCTTTGCAGTCGGCGATAATTAATGGCAAGCAAACGGTGGGTTGTGTTATGTTCTACGGCATGCCCGAAAAAAATGTAGCGCGCTTAAAAATGCTCAACTCCGATGTGCTGGGCTTTTTTGCGGGACGAGAGAAAAATATTAACCCCGAAGTGGTAAAGGAATTTGAAACTAATATGAAGGCGGCCGGTAAAAAAATAAGAACCCGCATTTACGATGCCGAGCACGCTTTTGCTAACCCGAGTAACCCAAACTATCACCAGAAATTTGCCGCCGAAACCCACCGGTTAGCAGCCAGTTACTTACGCGATCGTTTCGACTTAAAAGAGCAGTTTAATCTAAAAAATAATTAAAAGCAGGTTATATTTTATAGTAAAATAAAAGAGGAGGCTAAACCAATTGGAGCCTCCTCTTCTGTTTTATTCGGATTTCTGATTAAATCTTTACTTTTATTTAACCCAGTTGCTCCCGCAACGCATAAGCAGCCCGCAGCTTCTTTACCAACCGCTCCGATTCCGCAAAGTTTAAAGTTTGGGCACCATCCGAGGCCGCCTCTTCTGGTTTTTCGTGGGTTTCATAAATAATACCATCCGCACCCGCCATAACTGCAGCCAATGCCATGGGTTCAATATATTCCCGAATACCTATACCATGCGACGGATCTACTATTACCGGCAGATGGGTTTTATCTTTTAAGATCGGAACAGCATTTAAATCCAATGTATTGCGGCTGGCCGTTTCGTACGTTCGGATACCGCGTTCGCATAAAATCAGCTTTTCATTCCCGCCCGAAAAAACGTACTCTGCCGAATACAGCAGTTCATCAATAGTACCCGATATACCCCGCTTGATCATCACCGGTTTATCTACTTTCCCCAATTCATCTAATAAATTAAAGTTTTGGGTATTGCGGGCGCCCACCTGAAAAATATCCACGTAATCCAGCATCGGGGCAATCTGTGAAACCTGCATTACTTCGGTAATAATTTTAATCCCGTTTTCGCGGCACATGCGGTAAAACAGTTTCAGGCCATCTATACCCAAACCCCGGAAAGAATACGGTGAACTCCGGGGCTTAAACACCCCACCCCGCATAATGCGAATATCATTGGCCTTTAAATGATCTATCGTTTTCTGGATCTGCGTTTCGTCTTCGATAGAGCAAGGTCCAGCCATAATGGCAAAATTGCCTTGCTTTATTTGCAGCCCGTCGCCCAAATCAACTACCGAAGGATTAACTTTCCACTTCCGCGAAACCAGTTTAAAGTCATCGGAAACCCGGTGCAAATCTTTAATGCCGGGCATGTGGCCAACAGTCCGGATATCGAATTCGCTTTTGCCAATGCCGATCAAATAATTGCAGCACTGGGTTTTAACCTCCGTTGCCTTGTATTTAGCTGACTTTAACTTTGAAATAATAGCCGCTTTTTCCTGCTCGGTTACGCCTTCTTTTAATTGGATAATCATTTTATTAGCTATTGGCTTTTAGGAATTAGTTAACAGGGTTTAGTAATTAGTTTTTGAGTGAAACAAAATATAAATCGTTTCAATTTAATTAGCTTAAAAACAATAATTTAAATAACAAACCCTAAACTAAATTTATACTCAAATAATTATTAAGCTGATACGGGTTCCTGGGCTTTTACTTCCTGGATAAAGTCTCGGATATTTTGTTCCAGGCTTTCTTTCTGCTGGATTACTTTAATAAAAGCGCTACCAATAATGGCCCCTTCGGCGTATTTACAAGCCAACTGAAAAGAAGACCGGTCAGAAATACCAAAGCCAATCAATTTTGGATTTTTCAGGTTCAGTTGCTGGATGCGCTGGAAATATTGCAGTTGTTTGGCATCGCCGCCCACTTTATTACCGGTGGTACTCGCCGACGAAACCAGGTAAATAAACGAATTGGTTAAGGCATCGATTTTCCGGATGCGTTCTTCGCTGGTTTGCGGCGTAACCAGGAAAATAACACTCAGGTTATATTTCCGGAACAAAGGCTCGTATTCTTCTTCGTACTCGTGGAGCGGCATATCCGGCAAAATCAGCCCGTCTACTCCTACCCGCGCTGCTTCCTGGCAAAACTTTTCTATCCCAAACTGCAGCACCGGGTTCAGGTAGCCCATCAGAATAATAGGTAAATTTACCTGTTGCTTTACTTCCGCCAACTGACTGAATAACTTTTTGATAGACATACCATTACGCAAAGCTACTGTATTACTTTGTTGAATAGTAGGTCCATCAGCTAACGGGTCAGAATAAGGCATGCCAATTTCCACAATATCGGCCCCGGCCGCTTCCAACGTTTTCAGCACAACGCCGGTACTTTCCAGTTCTGGAAAACCAGCGGTAAAATATACATTCAGGAGATTCTCCCGCTTCTCCCGGAACAAGTTAACTAATCTATTCTCCATGAGGTTTTTCGATGTCTTCTAAGTAATTAATAATAGTTGCCAGATCTTTATCGCCGCGGCCCGAGAGGTTTAACACCACCACATCTGTTGGTTTCAGCTCCATTTTATTTAAGGCAGATAAAGCATGCGCTGATTCTATGGCCGGAATAATGCCTTCGAGCCGGCTAAGCAATACCACGCTCTGCATAGATTCATCGTCGGTGATGCTGTAGAACTTGGCCCGGCCGGTTTCCCACAAATGCGCGTGCAAGGGGCCTATACCCGGGTAATCCAGGCCAGCCGATATAGAATGGGGCTCTACAATCTGGCCGTCTTCGGTTTGCATGAGCAAGGTTTTACTGCCGTGAATAACACCCAGCGTACCCAACACCGAAGTAGCAGCCGAAAAACCGGTATCTACGCCGTGGCCAGCCGCTTCCACGGCCACTAATTTTACTTCCGGCTCGTTCAGGTAATGGTAAAAAGCACCGGCCGCATTGCTGCCGCCCCCTACGCAGGCTACCACATAATCCGGGTTAGAACGGCCTTCTTTTTCCTGCAACTGTTGCTTTATCTCTTCACTGATAACGGCCTGAAAACGAGCTACCATATCGGGGTAAGGATGTGGCCCTACTACCGACCCAATAATATAGTGCGTATCTTCCGGATTACTGATCCAATCCCGGATAGCTTCGTTGGTAGCATCTTTTAAAGTCTGGCTGCCGGATGTTACGGGTACGACCGTAGCACCCAGCAATTGCATCCGGGCCACGTTTGGTTTCTGGCGCTCTGTATCAATCTTGCCCATGTATACCACGCACTCCAAACCGGCCAAAGCACAAACGGTAGCCGTAGCCACGCCGTGCTGGCCGGCGCCGGTCTCGGCAATAATCCGGGTTTTTCCCAACCGCTTCGCCAGTAAAATTTGGCCGACCGTATTATTTATTTTATGCGCGCCGGTGTGCGCCAGGTCTTCGCGCTTCAGGTAAATTTTGGCGTTATACTTTTCGGAAAGCCGCTGCGCGTAATACAATGGCGTTGGTCTGCCTACATAATCTCGCAGTAAGCTTTGCAGTTCCTCCTGAAAGGACGGCTCGTAAATAATTTCCAGGTACTTCTGCCGCAGCTCCTCTACATTTGGGTACAGCATTTCGGGAATATATGCGCCCCCGTAATTGCCGTAATAGCCGCGCTCATCAACTGAATATTTCATCTCTTTTGTTTTTTATTTCTTTACGCTTGCCTGATTTTGCCGAAAAAGGCCTGCACTTTGGCACTGTCTTTCAGGGCCGGGCTTAATTCAAATCGGCTGTTAATATCTATGCCTTTTAACAATGGTAATTCCAGTCTTTTAATCTGGTCTACATGCGCCAGGTCAATTCCCCCACTCAGGAAAAAAGGTGTTTCACCCTGGTAATTTTTCAATATATCCCAATTGAACCGCACCCCATTTCCGCCGTAATCATTTCCTTTGGTATCAAACAAATAATAATCGCAGGTGCCTTCGTAAGCTTCTAATGTTTCAAAAGCAAAGGCATCATCCACCGAGAAAGCTTTTAAAACCAACAAGCCCGTTTCTTTTAGCTGTTGGCAAAGTTCCGGCAATTCTTCGCCGTGTAGTTGTACCGCCTCCAGTTTATATTTTTCGGCTGTCTGCCGGATGGTTTCGTAGGTTTCGTTTACAAACACGCCTACTTTGCAGGTAGTTGCCGGCATATTTTTCAGCGAGTCTGCCGGTATTTCGTCGCCTACAAAACGAGTTGATTTCGGGTAAAAAATAAAGCCCAGGTAATCTGGTTTCAGCGCCAATATTTCCTGAATATTTTCAGGCTGCCGCATGCCGCATACCTTTAGTAGCAGCGCATTTTGGCGAAGTTTAATATTTTCGGAATTGGCAGCAGCTCCCATCTTTATACCGCAGCAGTTTGTCCTAATGCATGAATAAAATCGGCACAAGCTTTTTCCGGCCGGCTGGTTTTCATAAAAGCTTCGCCCATTAAAAAGCCTTGGTATCTAAATTGGCGCAGTTCCCGGATAGTTTCGGGTTGGCCAATGCCACTCTCCGATACTTTAATAAATGAATCCGGAATAAGCGCCGCCAATTCTTTGGAGGTGTTGATGCTAACAGTAAAATCTTTCAGGTTGCGGTTATTTACCCCAATCACGTCTACTTTGTCGCTGAGGGTACGTTCCAGTTCTTCCTGGTCATGCACTTCCAGTAATATTTCGAGCCCCAAAGAACGGGCAAAATCGGCTAGTTGGTTTAGTTTTGGTGTTTCCAGGATGCCGGCAATTAATAAAATCACATCGGCCCCAATAGATTTAGCTTCTACAATCTGGTATTCATCCACAATAAAATCTTTGCGCAGAATCGGGCAAAAATTATACTTCCGGGCAGTGGTTAAATCCTCGCTTTTGCCGCCGAAATATTTCTGGTCGGTGAGTACCGAAAGCGCCGAGGCACCGGCCTGCATATACCCAATGGTGGTTTTCTCTACGGCAGCATGGGGGTTAATCATGCCCAAAGATGGCGATTTGCGTTTAAACTCCGCAATAATGCCACTCAGGTCCGGCCGTTGCAGGTACTTTTTTAACGATACCGGCTGGGTTTCAAAATAGATGCTCTGCTCCAGTAATTTTACCGGTACCAGGCTTTTCCGGTCGGCTACCTCGGTTTGTTTAAACGCCGCAATTTCTTCCAGAATATTCATTTTTCCTTAATAGTCTAAGATCTTAAGCTTTAGACTAAATATTTAAATAAGTATTTATAAACAATTAATTACCAACAATATTTATTTACTGATTTACTTAAAGCCTATCAGCTTTAAGCCAGGTTAAGCTAATAAGTTTTTGAAAGCCTGTAAGGCTTTACCCGATTCCAGCGACTCCCGTGCTTCGGCTAAGGCATCTGGTACTTTTAACTTGGGGTTGGCACAAAATATAGCCATACCGGCATTGGCAATTACCGCATTTTTCTGGGTCTCGGTGCCTTGGTTTTCGAGCACGTTTTTAAATATTGCGGCCGATTCTTCCACGGTATGTCCGCCGGCGAGCTCAGCCGGGTTTACGGTTTTAAAACCCAACGATTCCGGCGTAAGCAAATGTTCGCCTTCGGCCAATACCATTTTAAACGGCGAGGTTAAAGAAATTTCGTCGTACCCATCCAGCGAATGCAGAATAATGTAGCGCTTGTTCGTCTGCTGGTACAAGTAATTGTAAAGGCGCAGCAACTCCAGGTTAAAAACGCCTACCATCTGGAAATTAGGCATGGCCGGGTTAACCATCGGGCCTAAAATATTGAAAAAAGTTTTCAGCCCTAACTCTTTCCGGATGGGGCCAAAATTTTTCATGGCCGGGTGGAAAACTTGGGCGTGCAAAAAGCAAATATTAGCCTCGTCGAGTTTGCGGCGCAGGAAATCCGATTCATTCGTAAACTGGTACCCAAAATGGGCCATGATGTTAGACGAACCGCAAATAGAAGACACCCCGAAGTTACCGTGCTTCGCCACTTTATAGCCAGCCCCGGCTACTACAAAAGAAGCCAGCGTAGAAATATTAAAAGTATCTTTACTATCGCCGCCGGTACCACACAGGTCTATTACATCGTGGGTACCTAAATCCGGCTTAATGCACAATTCCAGCATGGCATCGCGGAAACCTTCCAGTTCACTCACGGTAATATTCCGCATCAGGAAAACCGTAATAAAAGCCGCCATTTCGCTTTGGTTATAACGCCCCTGACTTAGGTCCATTAAAACCTGCCGGGCGGTTTCCTTCGTGAGTGCCTTTTGCTCGATTAAATGAATTAAAATTTCTTTCATAATAAATTAATGTGCTGATGTGCGAATATGCTGATTTGCTGATTTGAAAAATGTAGCAATATTAGCTTGTTTTCTAAACTTTAACCGTCTGACTTTTAGCTAAAACTAAATTATAACAATCTAAATGCTAATTATTTAAAATATCAAATCCAGCTTTTCTTAGGGGTGATGGAGCCTTTCAGCCAGGTGCGCATCATGGTTTCGCCGTGCTCGGTTAAGATAGATTCGGGGTGAAACTGCACACCTTTTACATTGTATTCGCGGTGACGCAGCGCCATTATTTGTCCATCGGCATCAACCGCTGTAACTTCCAGTTCGTGGGGAAAAGATTTAGGTACCACCACCCAGGAATGGTAACGGGCAGCTTTAAATTCGTGCGGTAAACCCCGGAAAATTGGTTCGTTATTTGAAGAAACCCGAATGGGCGTGGCTACCCCGTGCACCGGCTCCGGTAAATTCAGAAGCGAACCGCCAAAAGCCTCCGCAATGGCCTGGTGCCCCAGACAAACGCCAAATATTTTCTTTGTAGGTGCATAGCGTTTAATTAAATCCGGCATTATGCCGGCTTCGGATGGTACACCCGGGCCCGGTGATAAAAGAATATTATCGTATTCCTCTACCGCGTCCAGCGTTATTTTATCGTTCCGGTAAACATCCATTTTCGCTCCGTAACCCAGCTTTTTAACCAGTTGTACCAGGTTATAGGTAAACGAATCGTAATTATCTAACACTAATAATTTCATTTTCTGATAAAGTTTAAAGTTTAAGGTTAAAAGTTGAAGGGTTTCCACTAATGCCTTAAACCTTTAATATTTACTTTATTTTATTCTGATAATCCTTGATGTATTTAATAAAACTTGAAAGCTGACCAGACAAGCTATTTAACTCGGAAAATTTATTATTATAAAATTCATTTTCAATAATCTCTAGTTCCTTCAAAATGAAAAGCTGACTTCTAAGCTCTCCTGCTGACCCCTTGGCATATTTCAGAAATCGTACAAACTCATTGTTATTATTGTATTCAAATCCTTCGGCGATATTACTTGAAATAGAGAAAGCAGCTCTTTTTATCTGGTCTTTAGGTGCAAAATCATTCTTCAATTTTTCGGTTTCACAAACTTTATAAATATCAATTGCAATCTGGCCGGCCTTTTCCAAACATCTAAATCTTCAAACCGCTTTGCCATTTGTCATTTAACCTTAGACCTGATTTTAAACTTTTAAACCTTTAACCTTTTTAAATATCCGCAGCCAAAACCAAAGCTTTGCGCAGAGCCGCCAGTTTGTGGTTAACTTCGTTCAGTTCCGATTCCAGAACCGATTTAGCTACCACACCCGCTCCGGCCTGGTAATACAAGCGGTTCTGCACGCTCATGAAAGACCGAATCATGATGGCGTGGTTGAAGTCGCCGTTGAACCCGATAAACCCAATACAGCCACCATAATAACCCCGCCCGGTTGGTTCCAGTTCATCAATAATGCTCATGGCTTTGTATTTGGGCGCCCCCGATAAGGTTCCGGCCGGAAAAGTATCGGCTACCATCAGCATAGGGGCTACTTCTTTGCTGCGGGTGCTGGTAACTTTTGAAACGAGGTGAATCACGTGTGAATAATATTGCACTTCTTTGAATACTTCCACGTTTACATCGTCGCCGTGGCGGCCCAGGTCGTTGCGGGCTAAATCAACGAGCATCACATGTTCGGCATTTTCTTTGGGGTCTTCGTAGAGTTTGCGGGCCAATTCGGCATCTTTGGCATCGTCGCCGGTGCGCCGGAAAGTACCGGCAATCGGGAATATACTGGCTTTATTGCCTTTTAATAAAATCTGGGCTTCGGGCGAAGAACCGAATATTTTAAAGTTGCCATAATCAAAATAAAATAAATAAGGCGATGGATTGATGGAACGCAAGGCGCGGTAAACATTAAATTCATCGCCTTTAAAGCCTTGCGAGAACCGCCGCGACAGCACAATCTGGAACACATTGCCAATATTACAATGGTGCTGCCCCTCGCCGATAACTTTTAAAAATTCTTCGTCGGTATAATTTGAGTCTTCGTCGTTGCTGACTTTAAAAGAAAAGGAAGGAATATTTTTATTGCGGATAAGCGCTTCGAGGTTAGCCAGGCCTTTGCCATCGTTGTTCTCGTCAATGCTGTGCTCAAAAATGTAAAGGTCGTTTTTGAAATGGTCAACCACAATTACATAGCGGTACAGGCTATAAAAAATATCGGGCAAACCTTCGTAAGCGGTTTCTTTGGGGCGGAAGGTAAGGTCTTCGTAATAAGTTACGGCGTCGTAGGCCATGTACCCAAATAAGCCGTTGTTTACGAAATTGAAATCGTGTTCTTTTACGTAGAAGCAGTTCACAAACTGCTGCAGGTGTTTTACGGCATCGCGCCGTTCGGTTAAAGTGAGTTGCTCTACCTTCCCATCCGGGAAAAACTGGCTGATAACGCCGTTCTTTAATTCGACCCCCCCAATTGGTTCGCAACAAATATACGAGAAGCTGTTTTCGTGTCCGTGGTAGTCGGAGCTTTCCAGCATAATGCAGTTGCGGTATTTATCGCGCAATTGTAAATAAATACCTACCGGGGTTACTGTATCGGCTAATAAATGCTTGTGAACCGTATAAAGTTTATACTTATCCATTTAAAGAGATATGTTAAGGTCTTAAAACAAAAAAGCCCAAGTGTGAACTTGGGCTTTCTTTTATGCGCTATGATAAAATTACAGGTATGCCGCGTTCACGCTCTTAGTTTTCTAAAAGGTGCCACCAACCAGCAGTATGTAATGTTATGTTCTTCATTCTGTCGCAAATATAAAGGTGGTTTTGGTTTATCCAAAATAATTTAATTTAAATTATTTGGGGTGGTCTTATTTAAATTTAATCCTTTAGGAACCGGAAGTATCGGTAGAGTGGCAAAATATTAAACCCACATTATATTTCAGAAAAATCTATAGCAAAGTGCAAGGGCTCAAATAAATAATTTAAAATTAATATTTATCTGATTTTTTGAGCCTGCAGATTGGCTACGCCGTTTGCCTGTAATATTTTAGAAAAAAATAGTACATGATAGGGTAAAGAGTTTTCCCAGTAATCCCAGGTATGGCCGCCAGGTCTTTCGGTATAATCGTGAGGCGTTTTGTTGTAAACCAGGCGGCGGTGAAGCTCACGGTTTGGCTCCAGTAAAAAGTCGTCTACCCCGCAATCGATTATTATTTTCAGGTTATTGGCTTTCATTTTATCCGCCATATTAACCACCGAATGCGCAGCATAATGATTGGGCATAGCTCCCAATGGCCCTAGAATCCGCTCAAACCCAGGCTTTATTTGCTGGCTAAATTCCGGTGATATATTCCAGTTAGCTGGATCCAAGTCTAGGGCACCGCTCATGCTACCCGCAGCACAATAAAGCTCCGGGTGCCGGGTGGCTAAATACAGGGCCCCGTGGCCGCCCATACTCAAACCCGTAATTACGCGGCCTTTACGATCGCGGATGGTGCGGTAAGTATTGTCGATTTTGGTTAGTACCTCTTGGGTAATGTATGTTTCAAAAAGGTTATCTTTCCGGACTGGGCTATCCAGGTAACCTCCCAACCTTTCTCCTTCGGGCGAAACAATAATAACATTATATTGGTCAGCCAGCTTATGCAACAATTGCTTATCGGGCGTTAGCCGGAGCCAGTCGCTAAATCGCCCTCCCCCACCGTGTAATAAATACAAAACCGGAAAAGCCGCCTTACTTTTAGCATAAGCATTGGGTAATACTACAGCGGCCTTATACGTTTTGTTCATAGCGGCACTTGGAATATCCAACGAATCTACTTTAGCAGCAAAAGCAGAAATACCTAAGCTACCCAAAAGCCCCAACAAGAATAAGCGACGAAATTTCATTTGATTTAATTTATAAGTGGTTTATAAAGGAGTCAAACCCGAAGAGGCATTTTAACCTCTCCAGGTTTTAAATTTTTATAAGAAAATTAATCCGAATCTGAAGGTTTAATAAGTGCAGCCTTTTAGTGGTTTAGGAAAACCAGGGTAGACTAAGCTTGGGTTAAGGATGCTTTATTACTATTGCGACCAGCTCTTTCCTATTTTTTATGCAGTTTATCTAATAACTGGTACCGGGCACTGCTCTCCTCAGGTTTAGCGCCGCTGTTTACATCCAGGTGCATTACCTGTACGGGCTTGCCTTCGCTAAGCAATGGCCAAACTGGTAAGCCCGGCCCATTGGGGTTGCCTGTTTTAATAAAATTGGCAAAGTAGCTTTGCATGGTTTCCGATACTTTATAATCTTCGGGTGCCCAGGCGTATACTTTATTGTAAGGCAGATTACCCATGGCATATTCTATTTCGGCGGCGTGAACGGCTCCGCGGGCTTGTGGCATTTTTACGGCATTGGGATCATTCTCTTTTACCACCCCGCCGGCCAGGCCAGCCGAGGCATTACCCATAGCGGGCACCATGGCCGGACGTGGACGCGAGAACAAATACCGATAAACTGGTTTACCACCCGTTTGGGCATGTAAGTCCAGCCATTTCCAGGTACTGTAGGCAATAAAGCGATCACCGGCCAGGTCGGTAGCAACCGGTACCACGTCGGCATCCTTATTTACTTTGTAGACGGCTAATATTTCATCGGCATCAGCGCCGTATATCTTCTCAACCGCTTTTTTAAAGTTCTCTACTGTAGGATTTTCGCGGCCCAGCATAAACATATAAGTCATTTCTTCGGAATTCCAGCCCGCAAGTAAAGGCACCTTAGCTTGTTCGCCGGCGGCGAAAATAGCAGCTGGTAACTTTGGGGAAAAGTAGCCATCTATGGTAGCCGGAAAACCTGGTATCCCCCGCTTTCCTGCCGCATCTAATAATTGTTGCGCAGGTAATGCCCGTAAAGCTGCCAGCGAATTGGCGCCCATTTCCGCCGCGAAGGCAGTTCCAATTTTCTCGGCTTCTGCTAACGGAACAGGATCCAGGCCCGAATTAACCAAGGCACCACTTTCGCCGATAGCCGCCCGGAATAAATTTTTAGAAATTGGTGAAGCCATTTGGGCACTTACCGAGATAGAACCGGCCGACTCGCCGGCAATGGTTACTTTAGCCGGGTCGCCGCCGAAAGCCGCAATATTTTGTTTTACCCAACGTAAAGCCTCGGCTTGGTCCATATAACCGTAATTGCCTGATGCTTTATGCGGCGATTCTTTGGTTAGTTCGGGGTGGGCTAAAAATCCAAACACGCCGAGCCGGTAATTAACAGTAACGGCCACAATACCGCGCTTAGCCATACTCTCGCCATCGTAGCGGGCTTCAGATCCATCGCCGGCCACAAAACCACCCCCGTAAAAATATACCAGTACTGGTAACTTTTCCTGAGAAGTTTTAGCGGGCGTCCAGACATTCAGGTACAAACAATCTTCGTTCATGCCGTTCGACCGGAAACCCATATCGCCGAACACAGCTAACTGCATGGCTCTTGGTCCGAATTGAGTCGCTTGCCGTATGACTGGCCAATTTTTAACGGGGTGGGGTTCGCGCCAACGTAAATTTCCGACCGGAGGAGCAGCAAATGGAATACCCTTATAAGCCCGAATACCGCTTTTCTCAGTGGTACCGGTCAGCATTCCGTTAGTTGTTTTTACCTGGCTGCCTGCTTGAGCGGTGTTTCCGTTATTAGTTTGAGCCCTAACCGTTAGGGGGCTTATATGAATACTTAGTAGCAATAAAAAACAAAACTTTTGTAGAAACCGCATTCTTTTGATCTAGATTAATATTTAAATATGTTAATTTGACATAATAATAATTTATTTCTTTCAATACGTCAAAATAACACAATAATATTTTCTACTGATTACATGCCTGAAAAAGAAAATTTAACTTACCTGCCTAATCCAGAAGCAACAGAATTATTGCCGCAACTCACCCTCGACTGCACTGTATTGGGCTTTCATCAGGACCAATTACGCGTGTTGTTATTGCGCTGGAAAGGAACCCAGGAATGGAGTTTGCCCGGTGGCCCTGTTCGGCAAACTGAATCGGTAGATGAGGCGGCTTACCGGATTTTAAAAGAGCGTACCGGATTGGATCAGATTTACCTCCAGCAATTCGAGGTTTTCGGAGAAGTTATCCGGTATAATTTATCCGAAATTAAAAATAAACTGGAACACCTCATAGACCCGGCACTTTGGTATAACCGGGCCGTATCCATCGGATATTATGCTTTGGTAGAATATTCTAAAGTTAACCCTGCGCCCGATTTATATACCGATGAATGCCAGTGGTGGGAAATTAAAGATTTGCCTGCTCTGCTATTTGATCACAACAAAATTATTGAAGCAGCTTTGAAAGCCCTGCGCCGGCAACTTAACTGGCAACCGGTTGGTATTAATTTATTACCCGAAAAATTTACCATGCCCGAATTACAAAGGTTGTACGAAGCCATATTAAATCGGCCATTGGATCCTCGGAATTTTCACCGGAAAATACTAAGCTTGAATATTTTAGAAAGATTAACGGAAAGAAGAAAAGGCGGGGCTTTTAAATCGCCTTACTTGTACCGATTTAACAAAGAAAAATACGAAGCCGCACTAGAGGAAGGAAATTTATCTTTTATATAAGATCGCCTTCACCGGCAATTTACTTTATGGAGAGTGGGCATGAAATACCCCTACATACAATTGCTGGGTAACGGACCACCGGCCGTTACCCTCACCTACATGGTAAATTACCCGAGTGTACCTTTGAGATCGCGCTAGGATTAAATTTTCACGGCTTCCTTTTTCGCTTTTTTTACTTCGGCTTTAGCCACTTTTTTTAAATAATGGGCAAAATCGGCGGGTACTTGCTCCGGTACAAACTTTACTTTAGTAGGCGATTGGTTAAACAGGCTGGCATACCACACCAACGAACCTAAAAATTCGCCGGCCGCATTGGCATGATTGGAATCAAAACCGAGCTTGTTGTCTTTCCAGGTATAGCCCACGTGCAAAGAATTGGACTGGTTAGGTAAATTGGGCGCAACCGGATTAGCAAAATCATACTTTTCGTCTACTTGGTAGCCCCATTTGGAGTTGGAACTTACCTGGTAAAAAGCATCGCCAACCGGCATTAACCGCACCTTTAGTTCATCGGCAATGGTGTGGTACGCGGCCCGCGATTTTTCCCACATTTCGCGCTGGGTTTGAGCGTGCTGTTCTTTCTGTACCAGCCCAAAATTTTTAGAATCGATGCGGTAAGCCCAGGTCTGGTGCATCACTATTTCGGCTTGCGGCTGAATAGCTTTTATGTAATCGTACAGTTTGCGGGCGTAGGGCCGGTAAGTTTCTACATCGCTGGAATTCATAGAGTTTTGCTGAATGGTAACCACATCCCACTGCCCTTCGGACAAAAGCATTTTTAAAGATTTACCTTTATATTGTTTACCTGCCGGTTCGTTTGGGTCGGCTTCGTAGGCGGCGGCAATTTCCCAGTGGCGCTGCAAAGAACACCCGCCCAGCTCCGCCCGGCCAATAATTAACGCCCCGCCGTTTTCTTTCACCAGTTGGGGTAAGTACCGGGCAGCATTCTGCGAAAAACTATTGCCAATAATAAATAGCCGAAGCGGTTTATTTTTGTCCCGGAGCGTGTTACCAGGGGGTATTTTAATGGCAGAAGCGGGTAAAGCCCCGGTCTGCAGGGTAATTAATAGTAAAATAAACCACAGTAACCTATGCGGGTAAATTTGTCTATTCATCTGGCGGAATTTTAGTATGGTACAGAGCCAACAGCATCCTGCTCGTTTGCCGGAGGTAAAGCTAAAAAATAAATTTTTATTTTAGTAAAGTTGGTTTACCTAAGCCCTATACCCATGCATTTAAGCGATACAATTTACCACTGACTTAATTAACATCTGGGAGCACAAAGTACTTTCAGCTACCTTTACAGGTAATTTGCGTGTATTCATCCAGAAAAAGCTTTATTTGCCTCTTTCGGAATATTCAACCTTAAACAAACCCCAATTTTTTTCTGTTCTTAATGGAGCGATTTTTAACTATAAACGATTGGTCGATCATTGAAGACGGCTTTCACCCGGAGTACAATAAAATTACAGAATCGGTGTGCAGCATTGCGAATGGGCGCATGGGCCACCGGGCTGCTTTCGAAGAAAAATATTCCGGTAATACCGATCCCAGTCATTACATAGCCGGCATTTATAATTCTGTTAAAGACCAAGCCTGCGTACAGCTAAACAACCTTCCAGAATATACAACCCAAATGGTTAAAGCCCCCAATTGGATTGGAATTGACGTGGAAGTGGATGGGGAAGTACTCGATTTGGCCACTTGTAAAATATTAGATTTCCGCCGGGAACTGAACATGCGCGAAGGCTACCTGGAGCGCACTTTTAGGGCCCAATTGCCGGGCGGCAAAGAAGTGGAAGTTTCTTCCCTGCGCTTTACCAGTATAGCCGACGATGAACTGGGTGCTATCCGCTACGCCATTATGCCGTTAAATTTTAGCGGAGAAATTACGCTTACACCTTATATTGATGCTAACCACGCTGCTGCCGAATATAATTTGCAGGAAAAGGTTTGGCGAGATATAGACCGGGAAGTAGAACCGGGCGCTGGTTTTATTCTTAGCGAAACAGAAAAAACGGCTTTTCAGGTAAGTACCGGTATGCGCCTGCAACTCGAAAAAGACGGCACCGGCGTTGAAACCAAAGTTGAACTTATAAACCGTGACAGATATATTGCCAACCGCCTGACCGCGCCGGTAGACGAAGGCGAACAACTGGTGCTGTTTAAATACGCGGCAGTGGTTTCTTCGGAATATTACCCACCAGAAAAGCTGGCCCTTGCCTGTAACCTGGCGCTGGACCGGGCTACTCAAATTGGATTTGCCGAAATGCTGGATGCGCAAGCGGCAGTTTGGGGCGAAAAATGGCAAGATAGTGATACTGTGATTAAAGGCGATGCTGCCGCCCAGCAAGCTATCCGGCTTAATATTTTCCAGCTCCACCAAACCTACACCGGCGAAGATGAGCGCTTAAGCATTAGCCGGAACGGATTTACCGGCGCTACCTATAGCGGCGCTACTTACTGGGATACCGAAGTATTTGGACTGCCCTTTTACTTAGCCACCGCTGAACCGCAGGTAGCCCGCAACTTACTGCTATACCGCTACAACCTCCTACCTAGAGCAATCGAAAATGCACAGGAACTAGGTTTTACAGGTGGTGCTGCCCTCTACCCTATGGGCTCGCTAAACGGAGAAGAATGCCACACCGATAAAGAAATTATTTCGTCCGCCATTCACCGGAATGGCGCTGTTGCCTTCGCCATTTATGATTACATCCGCTACACCGGCGATACGGATTATTTACAACAGTTCGGCCTGGAAGTGCTAATAGGAATTTCACGTTTCTGGGCACAGCGGGTAAACTGGTCCGGTAAAAAAAACAAATACGTACTGTTAGAAGTTACCGGGCCCGACGAATATGCCCGCAACGTTAACAACAACTGGTATACCGCCACCATAGCTTCCTGGACCTTAGCTTATACCCTGCAAGCCTTAGAGCAGGTTAAGCTAACAGCAAGTACCCGGTATCAGGAGTTAAAAGAAACTTTAAACTTCGACGAAGCAAAAGAAACCGCTCAGTGGCAGAATATTATAAATAACCTGTACTACCCGGCCGACGAGGAAAAGGGTATTTTTCTGCAACATGATAATTATTTAGCTAAAGAACCCGCCTCGGTAAAAGACCAGGCTCCGAACCAACAGCCGCTTGACCAGACATGTACGGAGGACCGGATTTCACCATCTAGCTTTATTCAACCGGCAGAGGTCCTGCAAGGCCTTTTTCTCTTTGAAGAGAACTACGATTCAGATACTATCCGCCGTAATTTTAATTTCTACGAATCACGTGCGGTACACGAATCTGCGCTGTCGGCGGGCATACACGCAATTGTGGCCGCAAAAATCGGCCACCAGGAAAAGGCTTACGAATATTTCATGCGCTCCGCGCGGCAAGACCTGGATAATTTAAACGATGATACCGAAGCCGGCTGCCACATAACCGGAATGGCGGGCACCTGGATGGCGGTTGTGAAAGGATTTGGCGGTATGCGGGTAAGAAATAACCACCTGCATCTGCACCCTGTCCTTCCCAGCACTTGGCAATCCTTTACTTTTAAAATCAGGTTCCGGGAACACCGGCTCGACATTACCGTTTCGCCAAGCTCCGTCAAAATATTAAACCAGGCCGATAAACCGCTTGTCTTTCACCTTTATGGCCAAGAAGAAACTATTCCGGCTAACAATATTTCTAATTTTCCGAGTTCGCCGGTGCCCGTTTAACCTAAACATTTAAACTGAAGCAAAGCATCGCTCAATAGTGGTTTTATATAGGACTTACGCAAAGTATAATTACCCAAACATACTTGCAATTGCAGCCGGTATGCCCTCGTAACTAGCTATTCAAAAATTGGCGTAAGTCTTCTATATGAAAACTACCTTACCGGCTTATCTGCAGTTTATTTAAACTTAATGCGCGCTCCGGATTGACAAAATATTTTCCAGGCCGTACAAACACAGATTTTTAATCTATTTGAATCATTTCCCTGTTCGTTTTTCCTAATTCTATGTCGCATACTCTTACCACAATGCCGGAAGATGCCGAGGCGGTGACTTTGCCCCTTTCGCCTGATAATTTTTCGGATGAACAAATAAAAGATAATAAGCTGGTAATTTACCAGATATTTACCCGGCTGTTCGGCAACAAGAAAACCACCAACAAAACTTACGGCACCCTCGAAGAAAACGGGTGTGGTAAATTCAACGACATTGGCGAAAAAGCTTTAACGGAAATTCAAAAACTAGGCGCCACCCACGTCTGGTACACCGGCATTATCGAGCACGCCACCCTAACCGATTACACCGCCTATGGTATTAAAACCGACGCTGCCTGCCTGGTAAAAGGCCGGGCCGGCTCGCCGTATGCTATTAAAGATTATTACGATGTAAACCCCGATTTAGCAGTAGATGTAAAAAACCGGATGACCGAATTTCAGGCGCTGGTAGACCGGACACACCGCCAGGGTTTAAAAGTAATTATTGATTTTGTTCCGAACCACGTCGCCCGCAGCTACCACTCCGATGCCCGGCCAACCGGCACGGAAGATTTTGGCACGCTTGACAATACCAACGTTGCTTTCGACCCGCAAAATAACTTTTACTACATTCCGGGCCGGCAACTAATATTACCGCAGGAATGCCGAACGGCCGCAGACCTGGAAAAAGAAGCTTTTATCGAAAACCCCGCCAAAGTAACCGGCAATGATGTTTTCTCCGCTACTCCTTCTGTTAACGACTGGTTCGAAACCATCAAGCTGAATTACGGCGTAGATATTCAGTATAACCGCACCAAGCACTTCGATCCTATTCCGGATACCTGGCTGAAGATGCACGATATTCTGAAATTTTGGACCGAAAAAGGCGTAGATGGCTTCCGGTGCGACATGGCCGAAATGGTGCCGGTGGAATTCTGGCGCTGGTTAATACCGCAGATGAAGGCGGTAAACCCGGATTTGATTTTTATTGCCGAGATATACAACCCACACGAATACCACCATTACACGCAGCAGGGCCAGTTTGATTTTCTGTACGATAAAGTGGGTTTGTACGATAGCCTGCGCCGGCTCATGGAGGGCAAAGGCAATACGGCCGAAATAATTAAGTCCTGGAAAGAAGAAACCCGGGGCATCTCCTCGCACATGTTGCGATTCCTGGAAAACCACGACGAACAACGCATTGCCTCCAACCATTTTGCCGGCACCCCCTGGGCTGCCATACCGGCCATGACTGTATCGGCCACGCTGGCCTCCGGACCGGTAATGCTATATTTTGGCCAGGAAGTAGGCGAACCCGGCAAAGGTAATGAGGGATTTCAGGGCGAAGACGGCCGTACGACTATTTTCGATTATTGGGGCGTACCCGAACACCAGAAATGGATGAACAACGGCCAGTTCGACGGCGGCGCTTTAAGCCCGGACCAGTTAAGGTTAAGAGAATTCTATAGCCGGTTATTAAACCTGCTTCGGGAGGAGGAAGCTTTACGGACCGGCCGATTTTACCAGTTATATCCGCACTCCGTTGGCGATCACGGCCACGGCTCGCATAAGCTATACGCTTACCTGCGATATACCTCTCACAAGAAATTAATGATAGTAGTTAACTTCGACCGAAGCCACTTCCTTCACACCAACATTCCCATCCACGAGCCTGAACTACAGCTTCTGGCTGGTAACTATAAAAAACTGATCCTGTTGGACTTATTAAATACTTCACCGGATCCGGAAGTCCATTATGTTATTTCTGAAAAGTCCAGCCATCTGGTAGGTCAGGTTATTTTAAAGCTACCGCCTTGTAGTGCTTATATATTTCAGGTGGCCGGCGAATAAGGGCTTAGCTGTTTAGCCTATTTCACTAATGCTTGACCAAATTAGAAATTAGCATCAATTCGCCCTATGCTATTGTATCTGATAGTTAAGCTTTCTAAAAATTGAGTCTTCTGAGTGATAAGTATAGATTGAAAATCAGGACAAACCCCTATCTTTATAAATTCTGGTTGTAGTAAATTATGGCCTTATAACTTAATACTTTCAACTTTCATTAGAATAGGGAAATATATACCCGTTGTGCAAGCCAGAAACTATCTGCCACCTTGGAATTTTGTACCCCGATTACCTTTATCGCATCAAATGGTCGGCCCCGGAAGCGTTAACCCTGTTGGCAAAAAGGCTATTCACCTCATAATTTGGGAGTTTATTTCCTTATTCCTACGGAATTTATTTGCATATTGGTGCCCGGTGCCGATTAATTAAAACTTAAAAGACAGGCGTAGATACACAATTTTATGTTAAAATATGCTGAACATCTTTCAAATTATTACAGAATTGTTATACATTTATTAATAATTTAAATAAGTTTACAAGCCCATTGACTTTTAGTAGCTGTTCCTGTAACCAGCCGGATTAATTAAGTGGGCAAAATCAGATTATTTATTTTAATTAAATATTCACCCAAAATATCTTCGAAGCTATCTATGATTATTATTGCTGATGGTGGTTCAACCAAAACGAGCTGGTGCCTGATTACAGAATCTAATTCTAAAGTCTATTTTAATACCGAAGGGTATAATCCGTATTTTTCCGATACTCCCGTTATCATATCTTCGCTACAAAGGAGCCTGCCTGAAAATTTAAAGAAAACAGAAGTTACGGAATTATATTATTATGGTGCCGGCTGCTCTACCCCCGAAAATAACGAAATAGTAGCAGCGGCCATGCGGGCTGTTTTCACCAACGCAAAAGTAAAAGTAGGTCACGATTTACTCGCTGCTGCCCGGGCATTGCTGGGCGTAGATGCCGGTTTTGCTGCCATTTTAGGCACTGGTACCAACACTTGTTATTATGATGGCTATGATGTAACCATGAACATCGACTCTTTAGGTTATTTCCTGGGCGATGAAGGTTCTGGTTCTTCTTTGGGCAAGCGCCTGCTCCGGGACTATATGCGGGGCTATTTGCCCGAAGGCATGTCTAAAATTTTTAAAGATACCTACGAGCTCGATAACGAAGCCATTTTTGACCACCTCTATAATAAGCCTTTACCAAACCGTTTCCTGGCTAGTTTTAGTAAATTCTTGTACGAGAATAACAACTTCTCTTATTCCCGTGAGGTAGTTAAAGAATCGTTTGATACTTTCTTTAAAAATCTGGTTTGCCATTATCCGGGCTACCAGGAGCATACTTTTAACTGCGTAGGTTCTGTAGCTTATAACTTCCGCGATATTCTGGAAGAAGTAGCGCTGGAAAACGGCATGGAAATGGGTACCATCATCCGGTCGCCAATAGATAATCTGGTTTACTATCACCAGGTATTAGCCAAAAGCGATTTATAATATTTTATACTGATTAATATAAAGGCTTCTGTTTACCAGCAGAAGCCTTTTTTATTTATTAGCGGCATACCTACCTTTGCTCCAAATCTGGCATTATCTGGCTTGAAGCTAAAATTCCTTTGTAATCAGCAACTATTACTATTTACCCGTTTAAAAAAATTAAGCTGGCTAGCCTTATTGTGCCCAATTGGTTCTCTCCAGGTATCAGCGCAACCTGCTACGGCCGCTCCGGATAGCATAGCACCCGCCAAACATATAAAATTAGCGGCCGTCGGCTTAGCCATCGGTTATACGGGCATGTTAGTTGGCCTGAGCCAAACCTGGTACGAGCAATCAGAAAAAACAAGCTTCCACTTTTTCAACGATAACCCAGAGTGGCTTCAATTAGATAAAGCGGGCCATTTCTGGGGCGCTTTCCACGAGAGTCGCCTGGGTATAGAAGCCCTGCGCGCCGCCCGTGTACCCGAACAGAAAGCTATTATTTACGGCAGTTTACTCGGGTTTGCCTTACAGTCGCCTATCGAATTACTGGATGGTTATGCGGCTGATTATGGCGCTTCCGTGGGCGACTTGAGCGCTAATGCGGCTGGTTCTTTGGCGGTACTGGTGCAGCAACTAGCCTGGGGCGAATTAAAAATATTGCCTAAGTTTTCTTTTCACCGGACCGCTTACGCAAATTTGCGGCCCAATGTATTGGGTAGCAACTTACCCGAAGAATTGTTAAAAGATTACAATGGGCAGACCTATTGGTTAACTGCAAATATTTCTTCGTTTTTACCGGCGCAAAGCGCTTATCCCAAATGGCTGAACCTGGCGCTGGGTTACGGTGGGCAGCGCATAGTTTACGGCATGCCCCAGGAAAACAGGCAGAATGGTTTTGATGCTTACCGGCAATATTACTTAGCTCTGGACTTGAATTTATTGCATGTAAAAACCCGGCATAAACTATTACGCACGGCCTTCAGCCTCATCAGCATGGTTCATTTACCGGCCCCCACATTGGAGTACAACCGCAAAAAAGGCTTCCGTTTTCATCCGGTATATTTTTAAGGATAGTAGTCAGCCAGGTAAAAGCAACAATATTTTAAGGTTCATATAAAGAATATCGAATACCACAGAAATTTCAGAACTTCAACCTTAAACCAGTTAACTTTGCCCCAGCTAATCGTTATTACTAAAGTTCTAAAAAGAACTTAAAGAGTAACCTTGCTCTTTAATAAAAGAATAACGTAATATTTAAAAAAAAGAAATTAAGCAAGATGAATATAGGTGATCGGGTACGTTTGCTGCATGGCAAAGAACAAGGCATTATAACCCGCTTCCTGGATAATAACCAGGTAGAAGTGGCCATTGATAATGATTTTACGATTCCGGTTTTGCGCCGCGAAGTAGTGGTAATAGCCCCGGAAGAAGATAAATTTTTTGGTAATAATTCGAGTACCGCAGTGCCGGAAACAACCATTTCCAGAACAGCTAATATTCCCCAGCCGGTTCCGGCCAGCTTGGGAATTTACGTGGCCCTCACCCACCAATCGCCGGAACTGTTGGCAGTTACTATTATTAATAATTCTGATTATGATTTGCTCTTTACTTACGGCGAAGAAAAAGACGAATACAAAGGCATTATCAACGATAAATTAAATCAGAAATCGTTTAAAGTGGTAAGCCACCTGCATTTAAACGATTTTGATAAATGGCCGGCGCTGGTACTGCAATATTTACAGCACCGGGCCTCTGCCAAAACCTTGCTGGAACCTGGTTTAAAGCGTTTCCGGTTTAAAGCGGCCTCTTTCTATAAAAGCAAAAAAATGGCGCCGCTGGTAAAAAAAGAAGCTTATTTATTTCAGGTAGATGCCAAACCCGAGGCGGTGGATCTGAAAAAATTACAGGATAAGCTTACCGAGCCGGAACAACCTACGGGTGAAACTTACACCTTGAAAGCGCCCTCCCACGAAGTTGATTTACACATTGAGAAATTAACGGACGCAGATTTTAGCAAAATGAGCAACAGCGAAATATTAAAACTGCAACTAAATACTTTTCAGGATAACCTGGACCGGGCGCTAGCGGCTAACATGCACGAAATAATATTTATACACGGTACCGGCAATGGTGTGTTGCGCAACGAAATTCAGAAACTGCTGAGCCGGAATAAAAATATTAAATATTTTGAGGATGCCCGGAAAGAAAAATTTGGTTATGGCGCTACCCTCGTGCGGCTTAAATAATTTTGTAGTAAATGCTCGTTTCGGATTAAAGCAACAGGCGTAAGAACCAAATACGAAAGTTATTGGTTAAATTTGAATAAAATATGGCAAGCCGTCTTATCGCTGCGCTGCAAGGCGGAGAGGAAAGTCCGGGCAACACAGAGCATCCTACTTCCTAACGGGAAGGGTCTTTTCGGGGAACGGAAAAGATACAGCCAGTGCCACAGAAAATTACCGCCTTTACAGTAAAACAGTTAGCAGTAAACAGTTACCAGATTATTCTGATGACTGATACCTGATAACTGTAAACTGAAAAGGTAAGGGTGAAAAGGTGCGGTAAGAGCGCACCAGTACGTCCGGCGACGGCGTAGCTGGGTAAACCTTAGGAGTTGAAAGACCAAATAGGTCCCGAACGTGGAGTTGCTCGCTCCCTGGTAGCTTCGGCTGCTTGTCGGGATGGGTAGGTTGATGGAGCCTGGGCGTGAGCCCTGGCCTAGATAAATGATAAGAGTTGCAGCTTTGCTGCGGCACAGAACCCGGCTTACAGGCTTGCTATATTTTTATTTTCTCTTTCTGCTTGTGGTCTTCCTTTCCGCAAAAATATTCCCGGGTTAAACTTCTTTCGCATTTGCACGTCTAATCGGAATATTTTTTCAATATTGTACGCTCAGATTTTCATTAAAATATAAGATGCCTAAAATATTAATCATCGACGACGAACGCGCCATCCGGAGTACCCTGAAGGAAATTCTCGAATACGAAAATTATACCGTAGACGAGGCCGAAAACGGGGAAGTTGGTTTAGAACTGTTATCTAAAACCAAATACGACGTGGTGCTTTGCGATATAAAAATGCCCAAAATAGACGGCCTGGAAGTGTTGAACCGGGCCATGGAATTTGTACCCGATACACCTTTTATCATGATTTCGGCTCACGGTACCATTGATACCGCCGTAGAAGCAACCAAAAAAGGCGCTTACGATTTCCTGCAAAAGCCACCCGATTTAAACCGGCTGCTAATTACCGTGCGCAACGCCATCGATAAAATAAACCTGGTTACCGAAACCAAAAAGCTGAAGAAAAAAATATCGAAAAATTACGAAATGGTGGGCAACTCACCCGCGCTGGAAAAAGTACGCCGTGCCATTGAAAAAGTAGCGAAAACCGATGCCCGCGTTTTGATTACCGGTCCGAACGGCGCCGGAAAAGAAATGGTAGCCCGCTTGCTGCACGAGCAAAGCAGCCGGGTCACCGGTCCGCTCGTAGAAGTAAACTGTGCCGCTATCCCAAGCGAACTCATCGAGAGCGAATTGTTCGGCCACGAAAAAGGCTCTTTTACGTCGGCGGTAAAGCAACGGATTGGTAAGTTTGAGCAAGCCAACGGCGGCACGTTGTTCCTGGACGAAATCGGGGACATGAGTTTATCGGCGCAGGCTAAGGTTTTACGCGCCTTACAGGAAAACAAAATTACCCGCGTTGGCGGCGAAAAAGAGATTTCGGTGGATGTGCGCGTGGTGGCCGCTACGAACAAAGATTTAATAAAAGAAATTGAAGCCAAAAATTTTCGGGAAGACTTGTACCATCGCCTGGGCGTAATTTTAATTCACGTGCCGCCGCTAAACGAACGGCGCGAAGACATCCCGGATTTGGTAAATAAGTTCTTGCAGGATATTGCCAACGATTACGGCAACAAACCCAAAACCATTTCGCCGGCGGCCCTCGCCTTTCTGCAAACCCTGGATTGGCGCGGTAATATCCGCCAATTGCGCAATGTAGTGGAGCGTTTGGTTATCATGAGCGATGATGCCATTACCGAAGAAGATGCCCGCACCTTTGCCCTACCCGCTACCGCTTAAACACTTTCAGTATTTAATATAAACAATAAAGCTACTCCCTATTAAAGTAGCTTTATTGTTTATAAATATTACTATTTCAGATATATAATAACCTATATCTCAACCAATCATTAAATTACAGCCCCGAATATCAGAATTATCGAAACGACCTAAAACTTCAAAAGAGCCGCCCGGGTGCAGCTTGCCAATATCTTTGGTTTCCAGGAAGGCGCAGGAATCTACATTGGCTAAATCAATTACATTAATTCCACCCGATTTAAGCTGATTGCTGATGGTCAGCGGGTCGTTCATATCCCGGAGAAATATTTTAAGCGTAGGTGCCGGTTTAAATATGCCCTCACCCAGCGAATAAGCCTGCGATAATAGTTCGGTCATGCCATATTCCGAGTGAATGGCCTTCACGCCAAATGCCTGCTGCAAAACTTCGTGGAGTTCTGCCCTTACCATTTCCCGCCGCCGCCCCTTCATGCCGCCAGTTTCCATTATGATTACATCGACCAGGCTGCCGGGTTTTACCGCTTCGGCCAAATCGAGCAAGGCATAGGTTACCCCTATCAGCAAAACTTTTTTCCCGGTTTGCCGGGCCTGTTCTATTTGCCGGAGCAACGCAGTAAAATCGTTTAAATAAAAACCGGGTACACCCTGGCCCGAGTTCTTGATGAAATAATCAACCATGGCTACCAGCGATGAATCTCCTTGCTCCAGGTAAGAAGGCAGCAAAGGCAGAAAAATATAGTCGGTTAGCGGGCCGTAATAGTATTCGAATAACCGTTGGGCATTTTCTTTGTAAAATATATCATCGGGTAAATAATGGCGGCTGCGCGTGGTTTGGGTAGTACCACTGCTTTGATAAACTACCTTAGCCTCAAAGTTTCCGGTGGAAATGCGGTGTGTTTTAAAAAATTCGATGGGCAGAAATGGAATTTGGGTTAATTCTGTAATTTGGTCCGGATCAATTCCGCGCAAATAGATATATTGCCGGTAAACCGGATTATGTTCGGCCTGGTACCGGAACAAGGCTAAAGCATGGGCCTGCCAGCTTTCAGGTGTTAATTCCGGAAGAGAATTTTTAAAAGAAGAATTCGTTAACATTCTAAAATAACCATATAACAATTGCGGGTGTCAATCGTTAGAATTAGTAAAAATACCTCAAATTTTTCTTATTGAATGAAAAGTTTACGCCTTTACCAGCTAATGCTCTTCTCCGGAATTTTACTGGCCCTGAATGCCTGCCAGCATCCGCCGGATTACGACGAAAGACCGAATCTGGAATTTAAAAACGTGGAAAAATATTCTTCGCTGGAGAATGGTGTTAAAAAAGATTCGCTCATTCTGGTTACCCGTTTCGAAGATGGTGACGGCGATTTGGGTTTGAGTAATGAAGATATCAGCAGCCCGCCTTTTAACCAGGGGAATAATAACATTAATTATTTCGTAGATATTCTGATTAAAAAGAATGGCGTATTCGAGTCCTTGCAACTGCCGTCCGGGTTTACCTTTAATGGACGTTTTTTTCGCTTGGCGCCAGATGGGCGGATAGGCCCCATTGAAGGGGACTTGCGCTACAGCATTGTGGTACGCGAAAACCCACTCATTACATCAAACGATATTTTAAAATTCCGGGTGCGCGTACGCGACCGCGCTTTACGCGAAAGCAATACGGTCATGTCAGAAGAAGTGAAAGTTTTAGAATAATCCTGAAGCAATATATAAAAAGAAGGCTTGGTAAATTATTGCCGGGCCTTCTTTTTTAGCAGTTTAGCAGCTCTTTTACCTCATTAAATATCTGCAAATCATAGAACAAATAATATTTGCTGCATTAATAAATAGCCGGATATTTAGCAGGATTGGCTTCGTGCATCATTTCGTAAACCGCATCAAAAATATCTTCAGGGTTAGGTTTAGAAAAATAATCACCATCGGAAGAATAAGACGGGCGGTGTTCCTGGGCGGGCACGGTACGCGGCGGTGAATCGAGCCAACGATAGGCTTCCTGTTCTTCCACTACCTTTTGCATCATAAAGGCCGTGCCGCCACCAGGCACATCTTCATCGGTAAATATTGCCCGGTTCGTTTTCCGGATGGAATCGGCGATCAAATGATTTAAGTCAAAAGGCAGTAAAGACTGAACATCAATCACTTCGCACCGGATATTAAACTCCTCTAACTGGCGGGCAGCTTCCATTACCACACGGCACATCGAACCGTAAGTTACAACGGTAATATCTTCGCCTTGTTTTAAAATTTCGGGCACGCCCAGCGGCAAAGTAAATTCGCCAATGTTTACCGGTAAGCGTTCTTTCAGGCGGTAGCCGTTCAGGCTCTCAATTACTAGAGCCGGGTCATCGCCTTTAAACAGGGTATTGTAAAAGCCGGCAGCCTGGGTCATGTCGCGGGGCACCAGAATATGCATACCACGGAGGCTGCTCAGGCAAAGGGCAATTTGCGAACCGGAGTGCCAGACTCCCTCCAGGCGGTGACCACGGGTGCGGACAATTAAGGGCGCTTTCTGTCCGCCCTTGGTCCGGTACTGCAAACAAGCCAAATCATCGGATAATATCTGAATGGCATAAAGCAAGTAATCCAGGTATTGGATTTCGGTAATGGGCCGGAGGCCGCGCAAAGCCGCGCCTATTCCCTGCCCTACTATCGTACACTCCCGGATACCGGTATCGGTAACGCGCAATTCTCCGTATTTTTCCTGCAAGCCGGCAAAAGCCTGGTTTACATCGCCAATTTTACCGACATCTTCGCCAATGGCAAACAGGCGCGGGTCGCGGGCCAGGGCCGCATCAAAACAAGCCTGCAGAACCTCCCGGCCGTCCACCAGTGGGCTATCGGGGGTGTAAACGGGCTTTACTTCCGGCACCAGCAACGGCGATTCTTCGGACTGGCTGATTACATAAGAATTATAGCGTTCGGCATTTTCGCCGGTTACTTTTTCTATCCAGCCAATTAAATCTTTTTTAACCTGATTTCTATCTTTCCGAATAAAACGCAAAGCTTTCTTTACGGCCTTAATGGCATCGTAGCGGTTCGGCGTAACCGTTTTGCGCAGTTCCAGCGTTATTTCGGTTAGCTTGCCGGCGTACTCACTTGTAGTCTGGTTAATAACCTGCTCCAGCAAACCTAAAGCTTCCTCCTGGTCGGCAATAATTTCGCCGATATAAGCAGCCCAGGCTTCGTTGCGGGCCTGGCGCACTGTTTCTTTCGCTTCGTTCTCTAATGCATTCAGCGCATCGGAAGTGGCGTATTCGTTAGCCAGAATCCATTCCCGCATTTTTTTAATGCAGTCGAATTCATCTTCCCACTGCAAGCGCTCTTTCGATTTATACCGTTCGTGCGACCCCGAAGTGGAATGGCCCTGGGGTTGTGTCATTTCTTCTACATGAATCAGCACCGGTACGTGCTCTTCGCGGCAAATAGGCACCGCTTTGGCATAAACCTCTAATAAACCGGCGTAATCCCAGCCTTTAACTTTAAATATTTCGTAACCCTGCTCGCCTTTACCGTTACGCTGAAAACCCGCCAGCACCTCCGAAATGCTGCCTTTGGTGGTTTGATATTCCGAAGGAACCGAAATGCCGTAGCCATCGTCCCAAACCGAGACCAGCATGGGAATCTGCAACACGCCGGCGGCATTTATAGCTTCGAAAAAAGGGCCTTCGGAGGTAGAAGCATTGCCAATTGTACCAAAAGCCACTTCGTTGCCATTTACTGAAAACTGTTCCAGGTGTTTTAAGTCCGGGTTGTGGCGGTAAAGCTTAGATGCATACGCCAACCCGACCAGGCGGGGCATCTGGGCCGCAGTAGGTGAAATATCGGCACTGGAATTTTTACTTTCGACCTGGTTTTTCCAATTACCATCTTCGTCTAGTAAGCGGGTGCCAAAATGACCGGTCATGCACCGCCCGGCCGTAGCGGGTTCATATTTTTCGTCGGCGTGGGCATACAACTGGGCAAAAAATTGTTGCAGCGTTAACTCTCCAATAGCAAACATAAACGTCTGGTCGCGGTAATAACCGGAACGATGGTCGCCTGGCTGAAAAAACCGGGCCATAGCCAACTGCGCCACTTCTTTGCCATCCCCAAAGATTCCGAATTTAGCCTTGCCCATAAAAACTTCTTTGCGTCCGATAAGGCTGGCCTGCCGGCTTTCGCAGGCAATCCGGTAATCTCTTAAAATCTCCTCTCTGTTAAGCTTTTCCGTTCTTACCAGTTGTTCTATGTGCATGTTATTCTATGAGTATCGCGGGTAAATTATATACAATATTAAGAAAAAGGTTCAGTTTATCAAATTAGCGGCTTTTGCTGACTTTTAAGGGTAAAATAATGGTTAAGAAATGAACTTGTTTTTTATCTTTTTTCTTTATATTTGTGTGTACAGTATTTTAAAAATTTAAAGCCTTTAGAAATGAAAACGAAATCTATACTTTTTCTGATATGTCTTTGTTTTGCGACAATGGCCAACCGGCTTTATGCCCAGGGTACGCTTAAATTTGAAAAAGAAACCCATGAATTTGGCAAAATAGCGCAAGGAGTTCCGGTTTCTTACGAATTTAAATTTAAAAATACTGGCAACGCCCCGGTTGTCATTTCTAATGTGCAAGCATCTTGCGGCTGTACTACCCCCGAATGGACCAATACCCCGGTTCTTCCTGGCAAATCCGGCTTTATTAAAGCTTCTTACAACGCAGCTGCCATGGGTGCTTTTAACAAGAGCATTACTGTTACTTCAAACGGAACTAACAGTACCCAGGTTTTGTATATTAAGGGTACCGTAGTTGATAAAGCAGAACTGAAAGCTTCTTTAACACCAGAGCAAAAAGCCCTGTCGCCGCGGGCTACGCTAACCAATGCAGCGCATAACTTTGGCAAATTAGAGAGTGGTCAGAAAGCGGTAACGAAGGTAACGGTAAAAAATACCGGCAAAAAAGAGTTAACTATAGATGGTATTCAGTCGGCCTGCAACTGTGTTACCTATAAATCTTTAACTCCAAAAATAAAACCTGGAAGTGAAGGAATTGTGGAACTAACTTATATTCCGCGGGTGTTAGGAGACCAAACAGAAATAGTAAAAATTTCTTCTAACGATATTGTTTCGCCGGAATTATCTTTTAACTTAAAGGCGAAAGTAGTGCAGAGTTTATCTGCTCAGAGTGTATTAAAGGAGAACAGCGCAGCTGTTCCATTTAAATAGATTTTTTCATAGTTTTATTTTGACTAATGGCAGTGATGGAATCGCTGCCTTTTTTTATTTTAAGGGAGGTCTCTAGCACAAATAATTCAAATACTTCTTTAATAAAAATAAAGTTAATCCTGACTCTTTGTTCCGTATCTAATTTATCAGAATTTAGAAAGGGAGCTATTGGTTAATACAGGTACAATTTCCCCACCACAGCTTTATAATCCACCTATATTTCCGTTAGCAACTGCTCTCCGGCTGTGCATAGCGTTAGCGTAGCACTTTACGCATTTCCTGAATTGCCAATCTCTGATGAGCGATTATCGTTAATATGGAAGTTAAAAAGGCGCCTCCTCTTTTCACCGCTTTTCAAAAATCAGCCCAGCCCAAAAGCAAAATCTATCTTTCCTACCCATTCCGGATGATCGATTAGGGGGTTTCGGTTGCCCTGCACCTTAAAGATTTCCGCATTGCGGTGGAATTCATATTTACTTACCGGATCTTTCTCGTGCCAGCCTAACAGCATCTCTATCCGGTCATTGGTATATTCTTTTGCATTATTGTTAATTTCTCCCGGATAGCGGAGCATAAAATATAAGGTAGCCCGGGCTACAGCGCCATGGCCTTGTGATGGTTCAAAGCTATTGCCTTCCCGTTTGCCGCAACCCTGCCGAATGGCCTCCTCAAAATCTGCAAACTCAAAGAAAGGAGTGTTCCCTCTAAAGGAGTTGCAGGTTGTTTCACAGGCAAACAGGTGATGTAAATCCGATTTCATGGGATCTCGCTTAGCAAACCAGGATTGCGGAACCACGTGCTCCGCATTATAAGGCGCTCCTGCCTCTAAAATATCCAGGTGTTCGGCCATTGCTGCCTCACTCAGACTACCTATGTGGGATAATTGTTCTCTGGCTTGGCTCTCTAATCTTTCAGTAATTTCAAAGTCATTCCGGATAAAGGTTTCCGGTGCATACACTTCCCCCGTGTAAATACTGTGCAGCATTTTGTCCGGATGTAAATCTACTCTGGGATATAAATGCTGATGCCGGGCCTGATTGTAAGTTAAGCGGGTGGTATGGCTCTTTTCTAAAAGTTCATGCAATTGCTCGTATAATTCCCGCCCACTTAAATCACCAACCTGAATATTTTTATAATACGCCTCTTTTGCGGCTTTGTCTTTGGCCTGGTCATAATAGGGTTCATTGCGGGCAGCTTCCAGCTCCTGTAGGGCCTCCCGGAGGTCGGGAGAATCTTGTTGCCTCCTTGGGATTTCATCTTTAACTACTTTAGCAGAAGCAGTATCAGCACCGGAAGTTACACCGGTAATGGCATTTACGGGTGCAGCTTGGTTAATATTAGCAGTTCCATTTAAGGGCATTATTTGGGGAGATCCTACCTGTACGGTAATGTGCAAAGGAATGGTAAAAGTATAACTATTACCGCCACCTGGTGCAGCAATAGTTGGTTGAGGCAGATTAGTTGGCGTTATAGAAGCCATGGCTGCTGCTTCAAAAGGATGCGGCGGTTCTTTGTGGAGTAATTCATCTCTCAAAGGCTCCCAGGCGGTGGCAATGCGTTGTTTTTTAACAAAATTAACAATACTACTTACCCTCACACCCTCATTGGCCACCCAAACTAAATCGTTGGGGTCCATACCGTTCCGCCAAACAGAACCATCTTTAGCAATCAGATTACCTCCTTCCATTTTGGGCACGCCGGAATGATGCAAGGCCACCACTTCCCACTGGTCGTTATAAACCGGGGAACCAGAGGAACCCGGCTCCGTGTCGGTTTCGTAATGGGCGAAATCATCTAATAAATCAACTAAACGGTTAGAGCGTAACACAATTTGCTTGGCTTCTCCCTGGGGATGCTGCACAATATTTAAGGTATCGCCGTGAATAACTTTCCCTTGGTCGGCAATTAACCGGTTCCAGCCAAAACGTTTGAGTTCGATATCGTTAAAAGAGCGTTCCCGGACCGCAACAATTGTGAAATCTAAGTTTTTATCGGTCATGAAAAAGGCCTGCGGCTCCAATCCATACGTCACCACCGGTAAGAGTCTTCCATAACGGTCGTATTGGTAATCAAACTCTACTTCACTATTAACTGCTTCCTGGGCACTGCTTAGGACATGATTATTGGTTATGAGTAAACGGGGCGAAACCATGAAACCGGTACCATAGCCAATAGTTCTGCCCGGACTGTTGCGGATTTGAATACGGCACACGAAACGGGAAACCGCCAGAGCCAGTTCTAAAAAGTCCATTCCCAGAAAATCAGATTTACCAATTACGCGTTCAAAACTTACGTTTTCTATCAAAAAAGAAGTGGGCGAACCTTGCCCCAATGAAGCAGCCAGGCTGGAAGATGCTTTAAAGGCTTTTTCCTTACTGGCGGCGGCGGAAAGCCTGTTTAGCCGCATTTGAATGCGGTCAGCAGACTCCACTGCAACTACCCCTTCATGCTGTAGCTTCTGTTTGTTTCCCTCTCTGATGTTTTCCCGAGCCTGCCACCTGGCAGCCGCTTGTTCCGCTATTGTCTTGTAAAAATCCATATCTTAAAATTTTTGGTTTAACAGTGGAATCAGGCAAATTGCATTTGCTGCTTTATAAAACGGTAAAACATAATAAAATGAGCCAGATGCTAAATATTGGATAAGATTAGTGTAATAGCAATACTTATTTTTAAGTATTTTATCCTGTAAAAAACCTTAATGGAGTTAGAATAATTAAACTTAAGAAAAATGTTCTTCTCACAAACCTATATTAAAATTTTTGCTTCCCAAGGGAAAACAGGCGCTCGTCCATCCCACTCCATTGGCTCCTCTCTATCTTGGGAAATCTCCTTCCACTTTTTGTGCACCGCAGTAGCCAGCCATTTTTGCACATGCTATTCGGAAGCAGGACTGAGCGGATCCGCTGTTCCAAAATCAGAAAAGTTTGCTACAACCACCACTATGTTATCAGAATTGGCTGTCTACGAAGCCAAGTCAATGCGTGCACATCATCATTAAAATCAGGATGGATGAATGCTGTGTCATTTACTGCCCGTACATCATGAGTTGTGCGGAACTTAATTAATCTGATGAGAGACAGGCCGCTATTCTGTAAAAAATTAAACAAGCGTTTATTACGGACAACTATTACATCATGGGGTGTCGGGTAAATAATAGCTTGAGAAATATTACAGCAACTTAATTTCCGGCAACCGATTGCTTTGCGGACGGTCCATTCAAAACTTGGTTCAACAGCTGAATTTTAGCCCAGTAATACCGCCCGGATGTATTTCTTTATATTTCTTTTGTCAGAAACCAACTTTCTGTATGTTCTTATAAAGGCCATTTATAGCCTGTTTACAACTTGCAAACGAACATAATAAATTTTTTAAATACTGCTGACAAGCTGTTGTCATGGTGGGCCTGTAGCTTTACTTCATTCATAAACTATTACAATAATAATTTGAACTATGGACAACACTATCACTGAAAACAAAGTTACTTCCGTTATCACCGCCGCTGAACTGCTGGCACATTGGCAAGGCCACCGGGGCCTGACCCGCCGGGTAATTGAAGCTTTTCCGGAAAAAGAACTTTTCGAATATGCTATTGGCGGTATGCGGCCATTTGCCGGTATGGTTCAGGAGCTGCTGGCGATTGCGGTTCCGGGCCTCCGCGAAATAACTGGCGGCCCAACAGAGGAACTGAATGAACACCTGGACCAGGCTACGAGTAAAGCCAATATTCTTGCTTTATGGGATGAAGCAACTGCTGAAATTAACCGGTATTGGGCCCTGATTCCGGCCGAAAGATTTCACGACACTATCCTGACCTTCGGCCAATACGAAGGCACCGTATGGTCTTCTATCTTTTACTTTATTGATAATGAGATTCACCACCGGGCCCAGGCATTTGTGTATTTACGCTCCCTGGGCATAGAACCACCTTTCTTTTGGGCAAGATAAACGCGATGCAGCACCCTATGAAAACGGTACTGGTATTTAAAACATCGGTTACAACCAGCAGCAAAATCCAAAAGGTTAAACCCTTGCTAGATAAACTGATGGCTAGTGGTGAAAAATGGAACTTTGACCTGGAGGATTGTGACAATATCCTCCGGGTAGAAGCCATATCGTTGCAACCGGATGCAATCATCCAAAATCTACAAAACGCGGGTTTTATCTGTGCAGAGTTAGCGGATTAATTTAAAACCTCACTTTTTAGTTGAAGATTGATTCTAGCTTTTTCTAATAGCTCGTTAACGCGTTCACGCAAAATTTCGGGTTCTATAATTTCGGCACAATCACCAAACATTAAGTACCAACGAGGTAAACCGTGTTGGATATCGGCGGTCATAAAGGTCATCTCTATTTTATCGCCCATTATCTTCTCCGACACAAACCCATAGTACTTACGTCCGGTTTGAATGTACCTGGCTGTTTCTTTATCAACCCGAATAACCACCTTGGTTTTTAGCGTAGAATCGTCTGTTTGCCGGTAGTGCTCAATATTTCCGTGTTCTTTCGTAAAAGGTACACTCGTTCGCTTTATTTCCAGTATTCTATCGGTACGGAATTGCCGGTATGCTGCCCGCAGGTGGCAAAAAGCCATTACATACCAGTAATTGTTTTCGTTGAATAAGCCGACAGGCTCAATAAAACGGTTGGTAGATGCATCTGAGTAAAGCGATTGATATTGCAGCATAACTTGCTTTTTCTCCGCTATGCTGTCCAGTAATATGTTTAAGGCATCTGGTGTATTCTGGTTAAATAGTTCCTGACCAAAGTTAACCCATATCTGCGTTTCCAGGGCAGCTACCCGGTCCTTAGCTTTGCCTTTGAGCGCTGCTTTTACTTTGTACATCGCAGATTCGTGGTAAGCGCCCAGGCTTTTATCACTGAATTTCTGCATCAGTTTTTCGGCAGCCACAAAACTGCTGGCTTCTTCCTGGGTAAACATAACCGGTGGTAAGCGGTATTCTTCCATTAAAGAATACCCCACCCCGGCTTCGCCGCTGATAGGCACGCCGGAAGCTTCTAAGGAGCGTATATCGCGGTACACCGTACGGAGGCTTACCTGAAAACGATCGGCCAACTCCTGGGCCTTTACCACCCGGCCCGATTGCAGGTGAATCAGGATGGCCACAATGCGATCGAAACGGTTCAGATTATCAGGGTTCATGGCTCAAATATAGGCGTTCTCTAAAATAGCAGAAATAAATGCAATAACGAATGTAAGCTCACTGTCTTTTTAAAGAAGTGTCTATTTGATTTACCACTTCAATTATTCAAGCTATTATTACTTATAGGACTTTCGCAAAATTATTGAAAGTCCCCCTTCGGAGGGGGCAAGGGGGAGGATTTACAATGTTAAAAAACCATTTTGCGAAAGTACTAACTTATTTATTTCCCCATAACAGTTCTGCTAAACATAAGCGCCTACTGATATTAATTTACCAGCCCCCTGCTTACCAGCTTGAAACAACTATTTAAAATAACAGCTTACCTGTTAACTAACAGCCCAATTATATCTTATATAAATCGAAAAACTTCTTTACCTCCTCCTCCCTTTATCAGGTTCAGACCCCAATAGAATTCTAAGACTTTCTTCTGAATTATTCAGGCAAAATCCGCAACTACTTTTGAATATTTATATTAAGTATTACCTGATAAAAGTTACTATTCTTTTTAGAAAGTTCTGGAATTCCCACTAATCATAATCTGAGAAATACTCGTAAGGGTTGTATATTTGCGCCCTTAGTAAACCTAATTCCTGAAATGAATGATAATAGGACTTCCTAAAGAAATTAAAAATAACGAAAACCGCGTTGCCTTAACCCCCGGCGGCGTAGCAGAACTTATAAAACACGGACATACCGTTTACGTGCAAGCGGCGGCCGGTTTAGGCAGCGGTTTTACAGATACTGAATATAAAAACGCCGGAGCTAGTATATTATCCGCGATTGAAGAGGTATATGCTGCGGCCGAAATGATTGTAAAAGTAAAAGAGCCTATTTCTTCTGAATATTCGCTCATTAAGGAAGATCAGCTCCTTTTTACCTATTTCCATTTTGCCTCTTCGGAAGAATTAACCCGGGCCATGATGGAGCGGAAAGCTATTTGCCTGGCTTATGAAACCGTAGAGAAAACAGACCGCACCTTACCCCTGCTCATCCCCATGTCGGAAGTAGCCGGCCGCATGGCGCCCCAGGAAGGCGCCAAATACCTGGAAAAACCCATGCAGGGCCGCGGTATTTTATTAGGAGGCGTACCGGGTGTAAAACCGGCTAATGTGCTGGTACTGGGCGGTGGTGTAGTTGGCACACAGGCTGCCAAAATAGCGGCGGGCTTAGGGGCTCATGTTACCATCATGGATATTAACCTGGCCCGCTTGCGCGAACTCGACGACATTATGCCGGCCAACGTAGACACCCAAATGTCTGACGCTTATAATATTAGAGAAGCCATAAAATTTGCTGATTTAATTATTGGGGCCGTTCTGATTCCGGGAGCCAAAGCGCCCCACCTGATTACCCGCGACATGCTGAAGGAAATGAAACCGGGTACTGTTCTGGTGGATGTGGCCGTTGATCAGGGTGGCTGCATCGAAACCTGCCAACCTACCACCCACGAGAACCCGACCTTTGTTATTGACGGCGTTGTACATTATTGTGTGGCTAATATGCCCGGAGCGGTGCCTTACACCTCTACCCTGGCCCTAACCAACGCTACCCTGCCCTACATTGTGCAGGTGGCTAACAAAGGCTGGAAAGGTGCTTGCCTCATCAACGAAGATCTGAAAAAAGGCCTGAATGTGGTAAAAGGAGAAGTGGTTTACAAAGGCGTAGCCGAAGCCTGGAATTTAAATCTGACGGATGTAAACGAAGTACTGGCCGCGGCTTTATAAAATTTTATTCTTTCCGTACTTTTGCAAAAGCCTTTCTGCTGGTTACCGGAAAGGCTTTTGTTCTTTACAATCGCTTAGTACTCTTTTTTCTTCCTGGCACCGTTTTCATGTTCCATTATTCTTTAAAAATTACGTTCCAGCGCTTAAGCATATTGCTATTATTTTACTTAGGTCTGCGATGCGCTTTCTTTCTTTTTAACCAGGATGTTTTTGAGGCGGCGCCACCGGCTCAAATATTGCTGGCCTTTCTGCACGGCCTGCGTTTTGATGCAGCCGCCCTGCTTACCATTAACCTGCCTTTTATTGCACTTTCGGTTTTCCCGAATATTTCATCGCTCCGCAACCGAAAGTACCAGCAGTTTTTGCGCATTCTTTATGTGCTGCTAAATACGGTTTTCTTCTTCGTTAATTTAATTGATATTGAATATTTTAAATTCATCGGGCGGCGCACTTCCAACGAGCTCTTAATTATTACCCAGGACATTGCCGACCAGGCCAGCCATTTGGCCGTGGATTATTGGTATTTTATCTTTTTAACCCTGCTTTTGGGCTTTATATTAAACCGGATATACCCCGTTTACCGGGAACCCCGGCGCCCGGAACAGGCTAACTGGGATTTGCAGCGGGTGTTAGCCATCTTTTTTTTAGGTATATTTTGCACCTTAGGCATCCGCGGCGGCACACAGTACAAACCTCTGCGCATCAGCCACGCTTTTGTACAGGAACCGGCAGTGCTGGGTAACCTGGCCCTGAACAGTACTTTTACCTTTATCCGCAGCCTGAATAATGCGCCACTGGAAAAGGCCAATTACTTTGCGAACCAGGCTGCCGTGGCCCGGCACCTGGGTTTTTCGCCCCAAAAGTACGCCACCCAAAAGCTCCCGCCGCAGCCCGAAAACGTCGTAATTATTATCCTCGAAAGCTTTGCCTCCGAATATATTGGCTATGAAAATAATGGCCGCGGCTATACACCTTTTTTCGATTCGCTGGCGGCCCAAGGCACTTTTTTCCGGCATAACTATGCTAACGGCAAACGCTCTATTCTGGCCCTACCTTCTATCCTGGCCGGCCTGCCCTCCCTCATGGACGATCCTTTTATTTCTTCAGTCTACGAGTCGAACCAATTATTTGGGCTCGGTTCAATTCTGAATCGGGCCGGCTATACCACCTCTTTCTTTCACGGGGCGGCCAACGGTACCATGGGATTTAACGCTTTTACCAAATCTATTGGCATAACGCATTATTATGGCTTAAACGAGTACCCCAAAGAACTAAAAGAAAGGGATTACGATGGCCTTTGGGGAATTGTGGATGAGCCCTACCTGCAATACGTGGTAAGACAACTAACAAAGCAAAAACCACCTTTTGCCGCTACGGTGTTTACGCTCAGCTCGCACGACCCTTATTTTGTGCCGGCAGAACACCGGGGTAAATTTCCGAAGGGTAATTTGCCCATCCACGAAACCATTGGCTACACCGATTATGCATTGCGGCAATTTTTTAAATCGGCGGCCCGGCAACCCTGGTACCAAAATACGTTGTTTGTACTAACCGGCGATCACACCCATAAAAGCAAGGTAAAAGACTATAATAATCTGGTGGGTATGCACAAAGTACCTTTGCTTTTTTATCATCCAGGTAAAAAATTCCCGGCTTACAATACAGTCAAAATATCCCAGCACGCCGATATATTGCCAACCCTGGTCCATTACCTGCAGGTACCCACAAATAAATTATTACCATTCGGCCATTCTCTACTCGATTCGGCAACTACCGGCCAGGCACTTTTATACCTCGAAGGTGTTGCCACGCTCTTGCACCAGGATTATATTACCCAACTTAACCCCAACGAAGAGTTAAAACTATACCAGTATCAATTGCACGGCCTGAAACGCGCACCGCAAGCGCCTGATGCCAAGCGCCGGCAATACGGAGACGACCTGAAAGCCTATCTGCAATATTTTAAAAACGGCTTAATCGAGAATAATCTTTATTACTGGATTCCTTCTAAGTTACCTGCCCAATAACCATTACAGATTCAGTTCCAGCTCCGAGAAAGGTGGAATAATTTCCAGGGGTTTGTACTCTTTGGTTTGGAAATTTACTTCCCAGCAGTAATGCTGTAGGCCATTGGTTAACACCACGTACCGGGCTCTGATCTGCTGATTATATACGCTGGCCTGCTTAACGGTCGCTGCCGAAATGGTTACCCCAGCTGCTTTGCACTCAACCAGCATAACTGGGTGGCCGCTGGTGCCGTAAACGCATAAATCTGTTCTTTTGGCTAATTGGTTGTAGGTGGTGCCGCGTTCAATCGCCAGTAAACTTTTCGGGTATTGCAGGTGCCTAACGAGGAAATTAATAAAATGCTGGCGTACCCACTCCTCGGGTGTTAAGGTTACGTATTTCCGGCGGATAAAATCAAAAATCAGGCTGGATCCGGCGGAATGTTTAATTTTGTAATCGTAAGCGGGTAAATTAAGCTGCTGCATTTTAAAAATTATAAAGCTGGCGCCAAAGATAATTACCTGGACGCCGATTGCCGACACAACAGGTTATTACCCGCAGTTACCCGGTTTGAAAGCTTTGCAAGCGCAGTTTTAAAGTACTTGACGTAAGTCCTAAATTAAACAAAAGATATTTAATCGCGCCAAAATATTCTAATGGCTGTAAAATAAAACATACCATGAAATCGAAAGATGATATTGTTAAGAACTGGTTGCCCCGCTATACGGGTACTCCTTTAAACGAATTTGGTGAGTACATTTTGTTAACCAATTTTCATAATTATATAGATTCATTCTCTGCCCGTTACAATGTTCCTGTTAAAGGAATAGGTAAACCCATGCAAACGGCCACCGCCGAAAATATTACCATCATTAATTTTGGAATGGGCAGTGCCATGGCTGCCACGGTAATGGATTTATTATCGGCCGTACGGCCAAAAGCAGCTTTGTTTTTAGGTAAATGCGGTGGCCTGAAAGACAAAGTAAAAGTAGGCGATATTATTCTGCCCATTGCGGCCATCCGGGGCGAAGGTACCTCGGATGACTACCTGCCACCGGAAATTCCGGCGCTACCCTCCTTCCGGCTGCAGCGGGCGGTTTCTTCGATGATTAAAAAATACGAACTCGATTACTGGACCGGTACCGTGTATACCACCAACCGGCGGGTGTGGGAACATGACGATGAGTTTAAAGAATATTTGCGCAAAGTGCGGGTGCTGGGCATTGATATGGAAACGGCTACCATTTTTGTGGTAGGCTTCATGAATAATATTCCGCACGGTGCGCTGCTGTTGGTTTCAGATAGCCCCATGACCCCGGATGGCGTAAAAACCGCTGAGAGCGATTTAAAAGTTACTTCTAACTTTGTGGAAAAACATTTAAATATTGGCATCGATTCCATGATTGAACTCCGCGATTCCGGCGAATCGGTTAAGCACCTGCGTTTTGAATAAAAAGTATCCGTTCCTGGCTTTCTTTATTTTAAGTTTTGGCTGGTTTACGGGTTGCCGCCAGCCTGAACCGGCCGACCTGATCATCTACAACGCCCGGGTGTATACCGCCGACAACGACTCCACGGTAGCCGAAGCTTTTGCCGTAAAAGATGGTAAATTCCTGGAAGTGGGTGGGTCTTCCTTTATCCGGACGAAATACAAAGGGCAGCAGGAGCTTGACTTAAAAGGCAAACCGGTTTACCCCGGCTTTATTGATGCCCATGCGCACTTTTATGGCTACGCCCAAAATCTAAGACAAGTCGATTTAGTGGGTACCAAATCGTTTCGCGAGGTAATACAACGCTTGGAAACCCACCGGAAAAAGCACCCTGATACGCCTTGGTTGCTGGGCCGCGGCTGGGACCAGAACGATTGGCCGGAAAAAGAATTCCCGACCAACGACACCCTGAACAAATTATTCCCTGATGTGCCGGTATTTATTACCCGGATAGACGGACACGCTGCCCTGGTTAATGCCAAAGCTTTGGCCATGGCTCAGGTTACACCTGCCACATCTGTTTCGGGCGGGTTAATCGGAATAGAAAATGGCAGGCTTACCGGCTTATTGGTAGATAATGCGCAAGGGCTGGTCTCGCGCAAAATACCGCCGCTGCAAACCGCTGATTTGGTAAAGGTATTCCTGGCGGCTCAGGAAAACCTATTTGCGGTGGGCTTAACCAGTGTAGTAGATGCCGGCCTCGAAAAACCGGTTATTCAACTGATAGATTCGCTGCAAAAAGCCAAAGCCTTAAAAATGCGCATTTACGCCATGCTGAATCCGTCGGAGGAAAATAAAAGTTATTATTTTAAAAACGGGCCTTACCACACGCCCTATCTGCATGTTCGTTCTTTTAAAGTTTATGCCGATGGCGCGCTGGGTTCCCGGGGCGCCTGCCTGCTGCACCCTTACCACGATAAGCCCGGCCAAACCGGTTTTTTGCTGCAAAACCAAACGTACTACCGCCAATTGGCCAAACAACTGAACCAACTGGGTTTCCAGATGAACACCCACGCTATCGGCGACTCTGCCAACCGGCTGATGCTGAATATTTACGGCGAGGTATTAAAAGGGAAAAACAACAAGCGGTGGCGCATCGAACACGCGCAGGTAGTCCATCCGGCCGATGTGCCAAAATTTGGCAGGTTTAATATTATCCCATCGGTACAGCCTACCCACGCCACTTCCGATATGTACTGGGCCGCCGACCGCCTGGGACCGGAACGCATCGCTCATGCCTATGCATATAAAACCCTGCTGAAGCAAAACGGCTTTATTCCTTTAGGCAGTGATTTTCCGGTGGAAGATATTAATCCTCTGTATGGTTTTCATGCGGCAGTAGCCCGGCAGGATGCTAAAAATTACCCCAACGGCGGCTTTGCAAAAAATAATGCCCTCACCCGCATGCAGGCACTCTATGGCATGACCCGCTGGGCCGCTTACGCCAACTTCGAAGAAAATGAAAAAGGAAGCATCGAAAGAAATAAATTGGCCGATTTTGTAATATTAGATCAGGATATTATCACGACTGCCTTGCCAAATTTAAGAGCCACCAAAGTACTGGCAACCTACTCCAACGGCGAATTAGTTTACGGCAGAAATAAATAATATGCGGTACATCTGGGCCCCGGGATAAAGCAAGGCAGCAGACCGGCTAAGTAACTGGTAAGGCTTGTGGGCTACTTTCGGTTTTCCGATCCTTTATGGTTAAGAGGCAAAATAAACCCAACACAAAAAATGCCATTAGCGCCAGCACACTGTTGCGCATAGAACCGGTGACCTGGGCAATAACGCCGTAAGAAAAGGTACCCAAAATAATAGCCAGTTTTTCGGTAATGTCATAAAAGCTGAAGAATGAGGCGGTATCGGTAGTATGGGCCGGAATAAGTTTACTATAAGTAGACCGGGACATGGACTGAATACCTCCCATTACCAGACCAACCACCGCGGCCAGCAGGTAAAAAGCGTATTCGGTGTAAACAAAGTAGGCTCCGCCGCAAATACCCACCCAGATCAGAACAGCCAACACTAAAGTTTTAATATTACCTATTCTACCGGAAAGACGGGCAAAACCGTAGGCCCCCGCGATAGCCACCAGTTGCAGAATAAGAATCGTTAAAATTAATTTACTGGCCTCCAGGTGCAGTTCTTTGTCGCCGAAAACGGTAGCCACGTACATTACGGTTTGCACGCCCATGCTGTAAAAGAAAAAAGACAGGAGGAAACGTTTTAAGAAGGCCATTTGCTGCACCTGCCCGAACACCTGCTTTAACTCTCTGAAGCCGTTGAGCAGCCAACTGCCGGTGCGGGCCTTGCGGTGGGTATATTTTGGTAAGTAGTACAAGGTATAATGGGCAAAACCAAACCACCAGATGCCGGTAGTTAAAAAGGCAATCCGGGGGGGCAAACTCGTATTGGCCGGGTCCAGACCAAATAAGGTTGGCTGCAATACCAATGCCAGGTTAAATATTAACAGCAATACGCTGCCCAAATAGCCAATGGCAAACCCGCGGGCACTTAGTTTATCAAACTGATCTTCGGTAGCAATATCGGGTAAGTAGGAGTTATAAAAAACAATACTGCCGGTCCAGCCCATAGCCGAAAACATAAACAAAAACATAGAAACGGTAAAAGTTTCGTTGGTAAAGAAAAACAACCCGGCGCAGGAAATAGAACCCAGGTAGCAGAATATTTGCAGAAACATTTTTTTGCGGCCACTGTAATCGGCAATGGCCGTGAGCAAGGGATTTATGAGCGCAATAACCAGGTAAGAAAAAGAAATGCTGTAGGAAAATAGCACCGAAGAATCGAGTTGCCAGCCCAAAAAATTTACCATGCTGCTACTATCGGCTTGCTGCGCTACAGCTCCGTAGTAAATCGGGAAAATAGTAGAAATAATGACCAGCGAATGCACCGAATTGGCCCAATCGTAAAAACACCAGGCCCGCGTTATTTTGGGATTATTTTTTTCCATTAAAATGGGTTTTATCTCCTAAAGATATTCAGATTAAATTTTATCCCAACTAACCCCATACATTTTTGAAGATAATTAACTGAGGTTATTCAAACATTTTAAAAGAGGTCTATAAGGTACCCACTTGGGGTATTAGGCCGGAGATGGAGTTGCTACCTGCTTACTAGTTGCCACACAGTATTTCGGGCTTACCAGAATGACAGCGTTGCTAAACTCAGCCTTAAGAGAGAGTAAAAAGTAAGCTTTATTTTAAAATGGCATAAAAAAGCCGGTTAAACCCGGCTTTTGTTACTATTATTAAGAGTTTCTTATCCCAGCATCCGGAATATACCCCTGGTATAGCCCACTGATTCGGCCAGTCCGGGTACCGGGTCATTGGCATCTTTTTCGTATTCCAGTCCTAGTACACCCTGGTATTTAATTTTCATTAAGGTCCGGAGGAATTGCGGAATATCGATTACGCCGCGGCCAATTTCCAGGGGCGTATCTTTAGCGGTGGTGCCGGTTACGTCTTTTAAATGCACATCGTATAAGCGATCGGCGTATTTCTGAGCCATTTTGGCCGGGTCCTGCCCAATGCGAACGGTATGTCCGATATCAATGCACAAGCCAATGCGTTTGTCGAAGGATTTTATGCGCTCATATACGGTATCAGGACTTGGGTAAACCTTATCACCAGGCCCGTGATTATGAATAGCCAGTTTTATGTTGTGCTCTTTCACCAGTTTATCTACCAGCGGCAGCAACTCGTAATTAGGCACCCCGATAATCGTTTGAATGCCCATCTGTTTCGCGTAATTAAAAGCGCGTTTTACCTCGTCCTCCGATTTCATGTAAATTACACCTGCTCCATATAAGGTCAGGCCGGCAGCCTTTACTTTAGCCACCGCCTCGTTAATCTGTTCGGGGGTGCTGGTTAAGGGCAAATGCACATCTTTCAGGGCCAGGTGGGTCAGCCCAATTTTTTTGGAATATTTAATGGTGTCGTCCAGAGAGAACTTATGCATGGTATAAGAAGCCAAACCCAGAGGAATAGGTAAGCTTTTAGCGGAAGCCGTTTGGGCGAATGCAGTAGTAGTGGTGCCAGGTAGCAGGCCGGCGGCCAGGCCAATTCCTGCTACTTTCATAAAATCTTTACGGGAAAGAGACATGCGTGCGATTTAAATTATTTGAATGAATAATATTAGTGTAATGTTAAACCGGCCGGATTAAGCAAGTAACCAACCGGTGTTAAACTTAATAAATTTTAAAATATATTAAATAATTTAATTGTGCAATTACCTGAATAGTAGATTTAAGGATAAGTTAATAAAGCTTTATTTTCAGAAGTTGTATATCGTCTTCCGTAGAAAACCCATTTACCTGAGTATGATAAATTAGCAGCTGTATAATTGGCTGGTATGCCTCGTAAGGTAAGAAATAGTTGGTTGTAAAGGCAGGAAAGTAGAAGCGATTTGGAAAGGATATAGCTGAAGGAATTATCTTGTTTAACATATTTTCACTTATAAGCCAAAGTAAATCAAATAGATTAAAATAGGTAGACCAAGGTTGTTTTTGAACAGACCTCTTTCTCGTAGGCTTTTGTTTTCCTCTGGAAGTAGATAATCTTTAACTTAAAAGAAAAAGTATCAGCTTGACATTAACTTTTTTACATAAAACCTTTAGCGGCTATTTCTTGGAAGCCAAATGCTATTTATTAGCTTCTGGCACGCAGTAAATCCCGGATTTCAGTTAACAATATCTCTTCTTTGCTAAGCGTAGGCGTGGCTGGTGCAGCCTCTTCTTTTCTTTTGAGCGAATTGATACTTTTTACCAGCGCAAATATGGCAGCCGCAATGATAAGAAAATTGATAATTACCTGAATAAAATTACCGTAATTAATAGAGGCCCCTTCTTTGATTATTTTACCCCCTTCTATTACCGGATCCGATAACTGAATTTTCAAATCAGTAAAATCCACCCCTCCCAAAATCAAACCGAAAGGCGGCATGATAATATCATCTACTAGCGAGGTAACAATAGCTCCAAAAGCAACGCCAATTACCACCGCTACGGCTAAATCAATAACGTTGCCTTTTACAGCGAATTGCTTAAATTCAGATAAGATGCTCATCGTTTTCTAGTTTTTATTATGGTTAAATTAACTGATTTTAGAGGATAATAGAACTATTTATTACATAAAGGATTATATTTAATAAAGTTAACTATTATCTGGGTACCATGAATATAAATATATAATCGCAAATATTAAAGTATATAAGTTTTTGTTCAATAATAAGTTAGAGGCGTTTTATGTTGTGAAGACATTTCCCACTTTTTAATTATCGGATAAAAAGGCATTAAACTTTTAAACTTACATTCACAAAAAAAGCCGAGCGTTGGTTAAAAAGGGTGGGCAAATGATCTAATTTTAGGAAATAATGTTTAAAAAGGATTGGCGAAAGGGGCTATTTACGTGTTGGTGTGGGTTGGTTTTACCGGCTTTGGCTCATAGCCAAATGATTCACCCACAAGTGGCAAGCTTATCGCAAGCCCTGGAACATTATCGAAAAATAGCAAATAAGAATTCCTGGTCTAGCTTTCCGGTAAATATTTGTTTGCGGCCCAATGACAGTAGCACCTACATCCCAAAACTGCGGCATAATTTGATTTTAACCCGTGACCTACCAGAAGTTGATACCAGCACGCTTCCCGTATATGATAAAGTATTATTTGCCGCCGTTATTAAATTTCAGGAGCGGCATGGCTTAAAAGCCGATGGCATTGTGGGAAAATCCACTTTAGAAGCTTTGAATATTACCCCCGCCCAACGCATCCGGCAACTGGAGTTTAACTTGCTGCGGTGGCAGGCGGATACCATTGGCCAGGGTGTGCCAAGGTTATTATTAAACATTCCAGAATTTTCCTTAAAATTGCTAGATGGTAACTCCAACCTAATTTGGCAAACCAGAGTGATTGTGGGACAACGGCCGAAAGAGCGCCAAACGGTCTCGCTGACAAGTAAAATATCCTATCTGGTGTTAAACCCTACCTGGAATATTCCCAACAGTATTATCCGAAAGGAAATCATTCCCATTCTCCGGAAAGACCCGCATTACCTGGCCCGCAACCAAATGAAATTGTACCGGATAAAGGGGGCGAAAAAATATCTCATTCCGGTAAAGTCAATAAATTGGCAAACCGCAGACCCGGACCGGGATGCTCTGATGATTATTCAATCGCCTGGAAAAGACAATGCCCTGGGCCGGATAAAATTTATATTTGACAATCCATACCAGATTTACCTGCACGATACCCCTGAAAAAAGTATATTTAACCATGAGTTACGGGATTACAGCCACGGCTGCGTGCGGGTACAAAACCCGGAAATATTAGCAGCCTATCTGTTAAACCAGAACTGGCAAAAAACGCTGCCCTGGCCCCTGGAATTTGAAGAAAGTACAGTGGAGAAAATAGTTTATCTGCCGAAACCGTTGCCTATCAAAATAGGCTATTTCACCAGTTGGGTTAATGAAAAGGGAATCTTACAGTTCCGGGAAGATATTTATAAAATAGATAAGTTCAGTACCGATTTTAAATTTTAAGGCTGCCATTAAATCTCCTCCTGATGGCTTTCTCTGTTTAGCAACAGGCTTGCTTAAAAAACTTAGCAAGCCCATTTAGCTCTATGCCTTATAAACTGAACAGAGCAGCGGATAGTATTTAATTGAATCAACCTATCCTAATAAAAGCAAAGGCAGGAAAAATCTATACGTTTTTTCCTGCCTTTTCTTTTAATTATTGCGTCTCGAGCAGCTCTGCTAGTTAAGGTTGGCGTGTAATCACCATCAGAAGCAGGCCTTACTTCTTGGTTACCAATACATCAATGCGCCGATTCTGAGCACGGCCTTCCTCGGTGGCGTTATCAGCCACCGGATGCTGTTCGCCATAACCTTCCGCCTCTAGGCGTGCAGACGCTATATCTAATTGCTGAATAGCATTTTTCACCGCTTCGGCCCTGTTTTGCGAAAGCTTGAGATTGGAATTCGGTTGACCAACATTATCGGTATAGCCACCAATTTTGATATTAACCTGGGGGTATGCTTTAAGAATCTTGGCGATATTGTCAATCTGTTCCTGTGATTCGGGTTGAATCCGGGCGCTGCCTGTCTCAAAGTTTAAACGGTCAAAACTAAACCAACTGGTTTTATCAGGTGCTTTGTTCTGGTCCTCAATAAATGCCACCAGTTTACTTTCTATGCCATTAGATGGAATGTTAAGCACTACTCCCCCCGGAATCTCCCTTTCGGTAAATCCTGCCCCGGTTGGCCCTGGCTCCATTCTTTCCGCTTCGGTTGTGACTGGCTCTGTACCCACGGCTGCGATATCGGTGTCTTTGTTACAGTTACGGAGACCAAAAACAAGCAACAGGATGGCGGCAATTCCCAGCACCAAGGGCCAAAGCCAGTTCGTTTTCTTGACCGGTATAGCAGCGCTAGGTTGAACGCTGCCGGCACCGGTTGCCAGGGTGGGTCGCTCAAAATGCGGTACGGCGGCCGCTGCGGCCGCGGTAGTGGCACCGCCTAAACCCCCTAAGCCCAGCAAGTTGCCCAGTCCGGTCGGAAGAGCGCTCATGATACTTGATTTCTGGCTGGTTAGGTAACTGCTTAGCCCAACTTCGTCCAGTTCATCCTCCTTGGTCTTTTTTCCTAAGAATCCTAACACCAAAGGCGCAATATAGGCAAGGATGGCCGAAACGGAGGAGGATTTAATACCTGAATAATTGCTCAGAGCACTGCTAATTCCACCTAAGTTATTACCAAATATTTCCGCTAGGAACTGGTTTCCGGCAGGTACGGTACTTCCTGGAGCACCCGGAGCGGTATTTCCTAGATTTGCTAACGAACCGCTATCGTTCTTCCGGATGAGGTTAAAAATAGAATCCATTGCACCCGGCTCAGCCGTGCGATTAACTAATCCACCCAAAACGACCGGCAATATACCACCAAAAGCTTTCGCCGTGGCAGTCTCACCCTCGCCTAATTGGCTGCTGGTTCTAGATACAAGGCTGGGAGATATCAACCCCTTTAGTGATTCAATTAAGTCTGCCATAAAGTTTTCTGTTATATATTGATAAAACAAATCATATTTTATACTGATTTCATCCAATTTTGTTGTAATATGCCTTTAAAAAATATTTATTTACCTATAAAGTTCTTTAAAACAAGTAAGATAAAAATTAATATAATTAAATTTTATCTTATGCAAATGAAATACTGTTTCAATATATATAAATTTTCAAGTATTTTTTTTGCGTTTACGATTACCTAAGTAAAACTAAAGGCTAAAAATGAACAGTTTAATATTATTCAAAAAGACAGCATAATTTTTTCATTTACCAGGTAAATAAAAATGGAGGCATAAGCGGCACCAATTATTCTGGCTGCGGCAAAATCAATTACACTGCCTTTAGCGGAAAATTGCCTAAATAGGGACTAAAAGCTCACCGCTTAATTGTCTAATATAAAATTTTAAGTCAATGATTCTTTTAAATAAAAGAAGTTCATACAAATCAGAGTAAACGCATTTGTATTTTTGTAACTAATATTTGTACAAATTATTTAAATACTAGAAGTTTTAAATTTAGATTAGTTGATATTCCTGTTTTGCTTTTCAAACCACTTTATTCTATCCTTATGAAAAAAGTTACACTTTTACTTCTCTCTTTTATCCTTCAAATAACAGCCTTTGCCCAAACCGATACCACTTACTGGCGACGTTCCTTTTCTTCGGGAC
>NZ_BJYS01000017.1 GCF_007991635.1 Adhaeribacter aerolatus
CAAAAATAAATATCAAACTCACCCGTATAGAGTCTCCGCCCAATTAATTTTAATATCTCATTTTATTTGATTATGAGGACCTTATTTTAAATAATGTCACTTCTTATGCAGATGCTTTTGGTAGTGTACTTTAAGTGCATCTTCGCCGAAATCATTGGTAAGATCTCTGATTACTGTGTGGACGTGGTTGGCGTTGTTCTGGGAGTTATCGTACTCTATCAATATTACCGGACTATGAATGCGGTAATAATGTGGCTTACCGGCGCCCGGCTCCGGACTGCCGGCCCAGGCAAAATACATGTTATCCATACCGGCTTTCTCTACTTTTTGCCGCAAGGCCCTGGCCAAATCCTGCTGATAATTATTCAAATAAAGTTGAAGCAACTGGCTGAATATTTTTTGCTGGGCAGGCGTCATTTGAGGGTAACGCAAGCCAACCGGCTTTTCGAGCATGGCCTTGCGGGCGTTACCGGTAACAATTTCGTTTGGGGCCTTCTCGGCAATTACAACTGTTTTAAGTTGTTCGGCCGAAAAAGAATGCAATAATGTAAACCCCAGCGCTGCTTCCTGCTTTAATATTTGTTTGCCTTTTGCCGGGCCGTCCGGAACAATGGCCGGATTGGCTCCCATAAAGGCAGGAGTTTGAGAAATTACCTGGCCCGTTATTGAAGAAAAGTTTAAGGAGAGATGATGTCCTTCCACGCGCCAGCCCCAAGGATCCTGGGCGGTAGGATTTCCGAATATAGAGAAATAATATTTATCGGGATCGCGGTAGGTATCATCGGGAGGCCTGTTTTCCAGGGCTTTTAAGATTACTTCCAGTTCCATGATAGCCTTGGCTTTGCCGTAGCCCTGCTCACTCAAAGTTTTCTGCAGCAGCGCCATGGCCAGTTCCCGTTGCCGGACATCCATCTCTTTCAAAGGTAACCCTTTTCGTTCCCGCGGCACAAAATGCCAGTTAAACCGCTCTTCATCCGAAAATTCAAAAACCGCTTGCTGCTGTTGCCCGGGCGTTAAGGACTGTAAAAACACTTGTGCTGCCTGCACCAGATTGTTATTTTGGCGGGCAGTTCCGGTAGTACCCGCCGGCTGCTGGGCCCAGACAAAATTGACTGCCATTAACCACATCAAGCAAGTGCCGGCCAGCTTATTCATAGAAAAACCTTTAAAACTTTGACTCCCTACTACCCAATATAAATTTACGAATTTCAATTTAATATATCTACCTCTGAAAAGCAGTAAGGCTAAAATGAACTTAGTGGCCATAACAAATAGGTGAATATACCCAACTCTACTAAGGCCAGCGCAAAGAAAAATACGATGACTTTAACGCCAAGTCGTACAGGTTCCAGCTAAAAATTGTTTGGCTTTTAATATTTTCAAGGAGTCTGCAACTACACCGCCGCACCCCAGGCCCGCCTCAGAAATCGTAGCCAGTTACCATGCATGATGTTTTGAATATCAGCATCGGAATAGCCGCGCTGGGCAAGTAAAACCGGAATCCGCTGTAAATCTGCAATAGTTTCGAGGTCATAGGGGCTTTGTTCTTTCCCGAATGCGCCATCCAGGTCCGAACCAATACCCACGTGCAGGGCATTGCCGGCTAACTGGCAAATATAATCGAGGTGATCCAGTACCTTATCCAGGTTGCAGTTCATCTCTTCGGGCGTAGATTTGCCTCTTTCCCAACCTGGTACTACCATCCAGGCATCCATTACACAACCTATTACCGCGCCCCGGTTTATCAGTTCGCGCAATTGTTCTTCGGAGAATTGGCGGTTGTGATTTACCAGCGCCCGGCAATTATTGTGGCTGGCCCACACTGAGCCGTTAAAATGGTCCAGTGCTTCCCAGAAACTATCGTCGCAGAGGTGGGTAGCATCCAGAATAATATTTAACCGTTCCATTTCTTTTAATAAATCCTTGCCCTGCGGACCTAAACCGCCGGTGGCATCGGTGCCGTTGGCGTAACGGCCCGTTCCGTAGTGTGCTAAGCCCACCGCGCGCAAACCCTGGGCATAAGCCCGCTCCAAATGCGCCGGGGTTAAAATAGAATCGGCACCCTCCAGACTTAAAATATAACCGATTGGCTTCGTTTCGGCCGCACCATCCTGCTGCCACAAGTGGAGGTGATTTTCTAAGCCCGGCAGGTCTTTAATCTGCACCAGTTCGCCGGCTTCTTCCATGGCCCGGTACCAGGCCAACTGGGCTTGCGTTTGCGCCCAGGCTTGCTCCGGCGAATGCCAGCCGGGCAGCGGGTTATCGGGAGCCACAAAACGGGCAATTTGGGTAGCGACTACCAGGCCAATATTTCCTTGTCGTAACTCCGGAAAAGCCACCGTACCTTTTCCCCGGTCCGGTAAATCGGTTTTACCCGCCTCTCTTTCCCGAATTTGGTGTACTGATTGTCGTAAATCCCGGTTCCATTCCATGGCGTTCATGGCCAAATCCAAATGAGCATCTATACTAAACATAAGCTTTGTTAAACGGTAATAAAACGATTGCGGGACACTACTTTCCAGGTGGTTTTAACCTCGCCGGCTTCGGCTACATACGCCTGTTCGTAAAGCGCGCAGGTTGGACAAATATGAATGGGAACGCCGTAAAATACATCACCTACCTGATAATTATTTCCCGGATTTACTTTTACCACCAAATGTTCTTCGCTTTGGCTGATGGCCTGCACATCCGGAGCATTTAAAAATATTACCCGCGGAAATGGATTTTCGGCGGCTACGGATTTATGCCCCAGGTCGAGGCACAAGGTTTCATTATTGGGTTTAGATATTACCCGCGTCAGGACCAGGGCGGCAAAACTAAAATTTTGTTCCGGCAGCGCTTGGCTGTAGCCCCAATCCCAGAAAATAAAGGTTCCGGGGCTGCATTCCACGCCAGAACGCAAGGCATGCACCGGAAAAGTAGGGGAACCGCCCACCACCAAAATGGGGTTGGGTAAGCCTTTCCCGGTTATTTCAGCAGCTAGAGCCGCTACGGGCGCAAATGCCACATCGCTTTTTCTTTTCCTTTCGGCAAAATCGGTATCGCGCAAGTGGCCGTCATAGGCGTGTAGCCCAATGGGCTTAACGCCGTCTATTTCCTGGCATGCGAGGTAAAGGCCTAAAGCTTCCGGTCCCGGTTTAATGCCGGTCCGGTTCATGCCCACATTTAAATCAACAAAAACTGGTAGCTCCCGGCCGGCTTCGTCGAATATTCCGCCAATTTCCGCAGCCGAATGAGCATTATCTATTAAACAACTGTATTGCGTGTCCGGGTAAGTTTCAGTTAGTAGCCGCAACCTTTTTATTTTGGGGCCCACCGGCTGGTAGGCTAATAGCACATCGGGAGCACCGGCCATTCCCAGCATTTCCGCTTCGGCAATGGTGGCGCACTTAAATTTGGTAATACCTGCCGCCAGCAACAATTGGCTAACTTCGGCCATTTTATGGGTTTTAACGTGTGGCCGCAACCACTCCACACCAGCCACCATACTTTTCAGCAGCCGGATATTTTCTTTTACCCGCTCGGGATAAACCACCAGAGCCGGCGTATCTATTTTGGCAATATTTTTAATGGTAAACCATTCGGGCTCAGAACCAAACATAAGGTAAAGATTGATTTTAAATTAACTCAAAAAGCGCCTCAACCTCTACGGGAATATTGTCCGGCAACGAGCCCATGCCTACGGCACTGCGTACGCCAATCCCGTTTTCTTCCCCCCAAATTTCAGCAAATAATTCGCTACAACCATTAATAATAAAAGGATGCTTTTGGAATTCCGGCACACAGTTTACCATGCCCAAAACTTTAATTACCCGTTTTACCCGGTTTAAAGTCCCTAAATTACTTTTAAGCGTAGCCAGAATAGCCAAGCCCACCTGGCGAGCCGCCAGTTTACCTTCTTCCGGGGTAAGGTCCTGCCCTATCCGACCTATAATCAGGCTACCATCGGTTTGTACGGTGCCATGCCCCGATACGTAACAATATTTACCGTCCAGCAGCAGGGGTTTGTACACACCCAGGGGTTTGGGAGCAGGCGGTAAAATAATTTTTAATTTTTCGAAGTTTGTTTTGGGCGTCATAATGAAAAACTTGGTAAATATTTTCGGAATTTAGTAAGTGTTGTCAGGCGAGGACCTCACCCTAAATCCCTCTCCTCCAGGAGAGGGACTTTGAATAGTTTTACAGCTATTGTAATAACCTTGTTTATTTCTTCAGGAAGTTTATACAGCGGTTTGAATAACTAATTCTGGTATTTTGATAGCAATAATAAATCATATTGTAGTTCTAATGGAATTTCCTGAATCTGCTATATGCTTTAATATGATACATTAAACTATACCATTTCTCCTACTCATAAAAGTGTTTCCCTTAAATGAAGCATTACCGGAGCTCCCCTTCGCCTTAAGGAGAAGGGGTTGGGGGATGAGGTGCCTTCCATCACTATTCTCTATAATATTAATTAAATTAATATAAATGTTGTATTAGTGTTGCGCAGCGGCTTTCTGTCTTTTCTTAGTCCGGGTTTGTAGCGGCGCTCTTTGGTTTTTATCATTTTTTGCATTTGCCTGAGTCAGTTCCCGGATAAGTGCTACTTCCTCAGCCCGGTAAGGGTCGCCGCCAGGCCGGTAAATATCATGAAACCACAATTCCGGCTCTGTAGGGTACGGCTTCTGCCACGAATCCCAGGGATAAATGGTATTGGTTTTACCGGCGACAAAACCCCAGTTGTAAGCGGCCACCTTGTATTTTTTGGCTACTGATAAAGAACCCTGAAAAGTGCTTTTGTTACCTCGGGACATGTACTCAGTGCATAACAGGGGACGTCCGAATACCTGCAGCCATTTTACCCGTTTTTCAAATTCCTGGGCATCGTCGTAATTATGAAAAGAAATAATATCGGAATTTTCAACCATTATTTTTTGCAGCGGGTTTAATTTCTCGGGCGAAGAACAGTCGCCATGCCAGATGCCGCAGGTTACGGGTTGCGAAGGTTCGGCACTGAAAGTCCAGGCAAATACCTGCGGCAGCAACCTGGTTACCAATTCTACCTTGTTGGTGGGTTCAAAGGTTTTATAGCTGGAATTATTGGTGTTGTCCGGCTCGTTCCAGACATCCCAGACCAAAATGCGGTCATCATTTTTAAAATGAGATACAATGCCTTTTACGTATCCTTCCAGATAGGCTTGCTTGGCCGGATCTTTCAGCACATCAGCCCCCGGCCCCTGCACCCAACCGGAATTATGAAGCCCTTGCACAGGTTCGTGTTGTTTGCCGAGTTGCGGAAACGGATCCCAGCAGGAATCAAAAAGCACCAGCATGGGCCGGATTTTATGCTTCTGGGCAATATTCAGAAACTGTCCAATGCGATTCTTAAACCCTTCCGCATCCTGCACCCACAGTTGGTCGTGCAGAAAAACCCGTAGGGTATTAAATCCTAAACTTTCGGCTAAGGCTAACTCTTTATCAATGGTAGTTAAATCAAAGGTTTCTGCCTGCCACATTTCGAGTTGGTTAATGGCATTAAAGGGGGTGTAGTTGCAGCCCAACAGCCAGGGTTGCTTTGCATACCAGGCATTCGCTTGCTCCTTTGACCAGACCGGGCGCTGTGCCCACCCCGATAAAGATATATTCAATAATAGACAGGTCAAAAAAATTCTGAGGGCAGTCATTAAGGGTAATATTATAGCTGTTGGTTAATCGCCCTTAAAAGTAAGAGAAAATTCCGGGCAGCAAAATATTATTCAGTTGCGAATAGCTACTTTGGTATTAAAACTAAATTGGGTATGTTGTAACACTAAGGCACTTATCTTACAACTCAATTAGGTAAAGGCGCATCTTTTTTGATTATAATCACCCGGAAAGCTGATGAAAATTATTTCAGATGAAAATTAAAAGGCGCAATTTTGAACCAAGCACAACCTGGCATAAAGGCAGCAGAAACCGAAAGGCTATTCACCGCTTACAGCCATCCTAGAATATGCCAGCCGGATGGAAAATTGCGGTTTTAGCAAATAGTAAGTAATATGCGTATAAAAATAGGTTTAACCGGGCGGCTATGCCCGCACTTAAATCAAGAAAAATGAAAAAAATTCTTGTTCCTACTGATTTTTCGGAGAATGCCGTTACGGCGGCAAATTATGCGGCCTGCCTGGCTAAAGAATCCGGTGCCTGCTTAATTCTGCTCCACACCGAAACGAACCAGGTAGCTATTGCCGAAAGTACCTTGGTAATGGATCCGGACCCAACCACCATATCGGGTTGTAAGCTAAAACTGGAAGAACAGGCGCAGCAAATACAAGCCGAATATTTATTAAACCAACCCATCGAAACGCTGTACCGGACAGGTAGTTTAAGCTTGGTACTGAACCAGGAAATAAAAAATAACCAGGTTGATTTAGTAGTGATGGGTACCCGGGGCACTACTAATTTTTTAGGAAAATTAATTGGCACCAACACAGCCGCCTTTATTAAAACCGCTGTTTGTCCCGTGCTGGTTATCCCACCGAAAACCGCTTACGGACAGATAAAACGAATTGGATACGCGGCAGATTTTCAGTCAGATGAAAGGTTCTTTTTACATCAACTCTTTCAAATATCTGAACCGCTGCAAGCGGAAGTTTACGTGGTAAATATTAAAAGCGAGCGACAGTTAAAAACCGTTACTGATGACCAGGTGTTGTACTACATTCAAAAAGAATTTCCCGAAAGTAACCTGCACATAAATCAGATAAGAGAAAACGATGTGGTAAAAGGCTTGCAATTATTTGCTGAGCAAAACGATATCCAGATTTTAGCCATAGCTATGCAGGATCGTAATTTTCTGGAAGACTTTTTTCATAAAAGTGTTAGCCGGCAATTGGCGTTGGAGGCGCAAGTGCCCGTGCTGGCCTTACCAATCCACCCCTACACCGGTCAGCCGAAACTAAACCACCAAACTTTCTGGTAAGGCCAAACTGCTCAGTATTTTAAGGGCAAGAAGACAAAAAAGCAGCATTTATTCGAATAAACGCTGCTTTTTTAAATAACGGCTATTTAGAGCTGTCTTTTAATTGGTGCCGGCATCGCGGTTTGGTTGGCTTTGCCGGTGCTGCTGCATCGGATTCTGGCCCCCGGAAGAACCGCGTGGTAATTGCTGTTCTTTAAATAATTCGAATTTAGATGGTACATGCTGGCGGGGCCAGGCATTATTACTTTCGTCAATATCCGCCGTTTCGCGGTAAGGGTCCAGTTTTACGCTCTTAACTTCTTTGCCTTTGGCAAATACCTTGGTAACCTGGTTTTCATTTTTGCGCCAGATATAAGCCGGTATTTTCTCTGTTTCGGTTGTGCCATCAGCATAAGTCCACTCCAGAATAATTGGCATTACCAAACCGCCAATATTTTGGAATTGCAGCTCGTAGAAGTAAGATTTTGCGTTATAAAAAGCCTGCTGCTCTTTAGAAAGCGAGCTGTAAAACTGCTGGAATTCGGCTTGGGATGAAGCCGTTACGGCGAATCGGTCCCATTTATTATAGAAGTCCAGCAAACTCGTATCCTGCTCTACTGCCGTTTTAATGCCGGCTACCCGGTTGCGTTCCTGGCTGATATGACGGGCATCCTGCTCGGTATTTTTTTTAACTACTACATTTTCTACCGTCGGGTTTTTTGTATCCATCCGGAAATAGCGCATCCCAGCTATGGCAATATCTACCGGGTCGGTGCCGTAAAACCAGCCGCGCCAGAACCAATCCAGGTCAACTGCCGAAGCATCCTCCATGGTGCGGAAGAAATCGGCCGGCGTAGGGTGCTTAAAGGCCCAGCGGCGGGAATATTCTTTAAAAGCATAATCGAACAACTCGCGGCCCATTACGGTTTCACGCAAAATATTCAGGGCCGTGGCCGGCTTGGCATAAGCATTCGGCCCGAACCGGATAATATTTTCGGAGTTGGTCATGATGGGCTCCAGCTGGTCTTTCGGCAGTTTCATGTAATCTACAATTTTGTGGGCTGGCCCCCGCTGTGTCGGGTAATTCACATCCCATTCCAACTCCGCTAAAAACTGCAGAAAGGTGTTCAGGCCTTCGTCCATCCAGGTCCACTGGCGCTCGTCGGAGTTTACAATCATCGGAAAGAAATTATGACCCACTTCGTGGATGATTACGCCAATCATGCCGTATTTGGTAGCCTCAGAATAAGTGCCATCTTTTTCGGCGCGGCCGTAGTTAAAGCAAATCATCGGGTACTCCATGCCGTTGTTAGCTTCCACCGAAATAGCCACCGGGTACGGATACGGAATGCTGTGTTTGGAGTAAGACTGTAAAGTATGGGCGACTACTTTGGTAGAATAACGGTTGTAGAGCGGGTAGGCTTCGGGGCCGTAGTACGACATAGCCATCACTTTTTTGCCTTCGATGGTTGTTGCCATGGCATCCCAGACCAAACGGCGACTCGATACAAAAGCAAAATCCCGTACATTTTGGGCTACGTAAGTCCAGGTTTTCTTTTTCGGGGCTTTGGCTTTCATGGCTTGCCGGGCTTCGGCCAACGTAACAATTTCGATGGGGGCTTTAGCGGTTTGGGCCTGGTTCCACCGTTTTAATTGCGCCGAAGTTAAAAGCTGGCTGTAGTTCTGGCACTCGCCGGTGGCTCCGATTACATGGTCGGCCGGAGCCGTAATATTTACTTTAAAATTACCGAAGGTTAAAGCAAATTCGCCGCTGCCGATAAACTGCTTGTTCTGCCAACCCTGGAAATCAGAATAAACTGCTAAGCGCGGATACCATTGGGTAATGGTATACAAGTAATTTCCGTCTTCGGCAAAATATTCCAGCCCGCCTCGGCCACCCACTGTCATCCGGTCGGGTATGTTGTAAAACCAATCTACCTTAAACCGGAACCGCTCGCCGGGCTTCAGGGTATTGGGCATTTCTACCCGCATCATGGTTTGGTTAATGGTAAATTTAAGCGGTTTACCGGCGGCATCGGTTACTTTTTTAATTTTAATGCCCAAATCCTGCCCATGTCCCATAATATTCCGCAAATCCCTGGCCGACATTTTTTCCTTCATCTGGCTCTCGTCAATTTTCTGATTGGCACTTTTGGGATCGTGCTCGTTTTCGTCGAGTTGCAACCAGATATAGGTAAGCGGGTCAGGCGAATTATTAAAGTAAGTTACAGTTTCGGAACCAGTGATGCGTTGTTTTGCATCGTCGAGTTCTACATCTATTTCGTAGTCGGCGCGTTGCTGCCAATATTTAGGGCCAGGCGCTCCGGAAGCCGACCGGTACATATTGGGGTCGTGCATCATGGTGCCCAGTTGCTCAAATTTATTGCCGTGGTTCGCGCCGGGGTTATTCTGGTGTTGGGCGCTAGCGGCCGTACCCAGGCCTAATAAAAGTAAAAGCGAATAAAATCGTTTGTTCATGAAAAATTTAGCGGTTAAAAAATAAAGCGCTGAAGCGCTCAACAGACATGGTAAAGGCAATCCCGAAAATGGCCGATGATAAAAACAAATTCCATTCGCGGCGGGAAGCCCGAAACCAGTTCAGGATAAAATAAGAAAGCGTTAAAGTAACCACCACAATGGCTAGCTGCCCCACCTCCAGGCCCACGTTAAAAGCTAATAATGGCCCCAATATTTCGTTGCCCAATAAGCTCCGCAAATAATTAGAAAAGCCCATACCATGAATTAATCCAAACAGGAGCGTAAGCAAATAGGTAAACAGCCAGCTACTCTGGTTTTGGTTTTTCCGCAGAATATTAACCAGGCTGGTAATGACAATGGTAATCGGAATTAAAAACTCGATGAGCGAAACCGAAACCGGAATGAGGTTGAAGACGCTTAGTGCCAGCGTAAGGGAATGGCCGATGGTAAATGCGGTTACTAAAATCAGTAGTTTCCGCCAGTCCTGCCACGCGTAAACCCCGCAGAGGGCCATCACAAACAAGATGTGATCGTAACCCTGCCAATCCAGAATATGCGTAAGCCCCAACTGAAAATATAAAGGAAAATCGTGCAACGCGAACTTTTGCTTAATTTGGCACAAAATTAGTTTTTTTGGCGTTCTTTAAAAAATATAAATCAGATGCTGCACCTCTTTTTAATAAACCTGTTCGCTTTCCTGCACCCATTTTATGTGAGCGTAACAGAGGTGAACCACAACGATAAAACTAAAAGCCTGGAAATAAGTACCCGCATCTTTTTTGATGATTTAGAAACGGTGCTGGAGAAACAATTTAAAACTCGGTTGGATATTTTAAAACCAGCCGAGAAAAACCGCATCGACCCTCTCCTACGGGAATATTTGCAAAAGCACCTGCAACTGCAAATAAACGGCAAGCCGGTAACGCTTACCTATTTAGGCTACGAAATAGAACAGGATGCTGCCTGGTGCTACCTGGAAGTGCCCCAGGTAAGCCGTATTAAACAAATTCAGGTTTTAAACGATGTGCTTTTTGCCGAACACGACACCCAAACCAATATGGTACACATAACGGTAAAAGGCAACCGCAAAAGCACTAAGCTGGATAACCCAGAAAGTAAATTCACTGCTACTTTCTAATTAGAGTGTTTTTTAAATGGTTTAATCTTAATACCTGATTATCAATTTAATATTTAAGCAAAATTATTCTGTAGTTTCTTTCTAAAAAATGCTACCCGGTAAAAATAAAAGCGGCGTAATCATTACGCCGCTTTTACCCAAATTACTAAACTTTATCTTTTAATTTATATAGCCACTAACTCCATGTTAGGCTTACGTTGTTTTTCAATGGTGCAAACCGGGCAATGGGCCGAACAAATAATGCCGTTGCTCTCCGGATAAATAATGGTTGGAATATGCCGGTGGTAGGCATCGGTTTTTAAATATTTTTGGCTGCACAGGCGATTTACCAGGTTTGCGTCGGGGGTGGCAATAACGAGTAAATCGGCCTCCCGCTGTTCGGCAAAATCATTGATGCCTTCCAGTTTATCATCTTCTTCGAGCAGAAAAAAATGTATTTTATCGTATGTTACCTCCACGCACAACTGGTTTAAAGCCTTTTTGTATTGGGCCAGGTACGGCCGCTGTGTTTTTTGGTAAACATGCACCAAATCCAGGTCGGCATTAAATAGCCGGGCAAAAGAAATTATTTTTTTCAGAATGCCCATATCCAGTTTTGTAAAATCGGAGGCATAACTGATACGCGAATAATTTTTAAATTCTCCCTGTGGCGGCACCAGCAAAACCGGACAGTTTACCCGTTCCAGAAAAGCCTGGAAAAAATGCGCATTTTCGGGTTCGTCTGCGCCATAAGGCGTAGGCATCAAGATCAAATTTATGTGGTAATCCTGTACCAAATCCTGCACCGAACTTACCAAAGAGCCCGACCTCACCACGCATTCGTTGTATACCACCGTGGCATTTACTTTGGGGTATTGCTGCTGCAACCGGCCGGCAAAACTCCGTAACCGCGACAAAGCCCGGTTCTCGGTGGTAGCCGTTAAGGTTTCGGATTGCAAACAATGCAACAGCACAATTTCGGCATCGGCTTTAGCCGCCAACTTGTTGGCAAATTGCAGCACCGGTAAGGCTTCCTGAGATAAATCGGTGATTACTAATATATTTTTCATGGTATTCAGCTATTAGTTGGGCGCAGGGGTTAATTTTCTATGGTAAAATTAGGCTAACCCAATCTACTCTCCGACGACTAGCATCAACCTGAAAGTTGATATTTATCATGTTTAGGTATTAGGGCTTAGTCGTAAGCGTAGTAAACCTAAAATTAAGTATAAAAATAAAGAGGGCTCTTGCGTAAGAGCCCTCTTTATTTAGATCCGGATAATAGCAGTTTAAACCTCATATCAGTTAATCTTCTTGGCATTGTCGTAATAATTGTTCTTCGGCCAAGTAATTCCGGATTTCTTTGGAAATTAAACGCATTTTTACTTTGCTTGTAATTGGCACCCGTACATTTTTTCCGTCGGTTAATTTAAATATTACTTCCAGGCTTCCTTCCGCCGGATTAAATTCGGCTAATTGCTGCCGCAGCTTTCTAATTTCTTCTACTTCGGTTAATGCAGGGGTTAAATTTTCAAATTTATTCATAATGTTTAATGTTGTTCCTTGCTTAATACGAGTAAGCGAAAAAAGTAACCGTAAACTGATATTATTTTTTTATTAAATGATTGAATAAACTTTAATTTTTATAATAACCCGTAATTTTAATTGATAAAATTTAAGACAAAGAAACTATTAGGCAAATATATTTCAAAATAATATCTTGTGTAAAAAGGGTCTATTCTAAGTCTTTATTTTCGTCTTTTATGGCATTTGAATCGGCGACTCACCAGTATTGTTTTTCCCCCGAACCCAAGAATATAGTACTGCAGCAGTTCTGATTAATAACTTTAAAGAATTATTTAAATATTGCAGAATGGAAAGCCTATTGGTGCAGAACTAAATATTTTAAGTATTATACTCAGACCTAAAGGAAAAATATCCTTTTGAAACGCTGGATATGCTTCGTCGCTTTATTCTCCAAACCTTGAACTGATATAGACCCGGGATGGTTAACTACGTACAATTGTTTAACTATTACGTATTTATCCGTAATATTTAGTTAGCTTTGGGAAGCGTTCTGTTTAAAGGATTATTCTTATACCTGAACCGCGCCGTTCCCTTTTGTACCAGTATATTTGTTTTTTCCTTTTCATCTATTCTTTATTTATGCAAACCACCAGACGCGTAAAGTTCACCAATCCTAATAAAAGTAACTTTTACCCCACCCTCAAAAAAAGAGTAGATCAGTATTTTGCCGATCAACAAATATCGAAATATGCTAACGGCAGCATGGTTTTAAAAACAGTTGTTTTGCTGCTGACGTATCTGGTGCCTTTTGTTATAATATTGGCTTTTCAGCCTGGTTTAGGTTTAAGTTTGCTGCTTTGGTTTATGATGGGTTTGGGAATTGCCGGTATTGGCATGAGCATCATGCACGATGCTAACCACGGCGCCTATTCCGAAAACAAAATTGTTAATTACCTGGTGGGCCACAGCCTGAATTTAGTAGGTGGCTCGGTCTTTAACTGGAAGCTGCAGCACAATATTTTACACCACACCTACACCAATATTGCGCACATTGACGAAGATATTCAGGACCGGTTGGTACTGCGGTTTTCGCCGCATACCCTGGTTAAAAAGTATCACCAGTTGCAATACATTTATGCTTTTTTCTTTTACGGCCTGCTAACCTTGTATTGGGTACTGGCCAAAGATGCCATTCAGTTTATTCAGTTTACCCGTAAGGGCGTAAATCCGCAGACGCAAAAAGAGAATGTTATTACGGTACTTAAAATCGTGGCCAGTAAAATATTTTACTTTCTAGTAATCTTTGGTTTGCCGGTTTTTGTATTCAACATCCCTTTTGCCGAAGTTCTGGCCGGTTTCTTTCTGATGCACTTTACAGCCGGCATTATTTTAACCGTTGTTTTTCAGTTGGCCCACACCGTAGAAGGTACCAGCCATCCCTTACCCAACAGCGAAGGCAATATTGAAAACGATTGGGCGATTCACCAATTAAATACCACTGTTAATTTTTCGCCGGATAATAAATTTATTGGATGGTACGTGGGGGGCCTTAATTACCAGATAGAACACCACCTGTTTCCGCGCATTTGCCACGTCCATTATCCACAAATTGCCGGGATTGTAAAAGCTACTGCCGCTGAATTTGGCATTCCTTACATGGTAAACCCCACCTTTATGCAGGCCCTGAAATCGCACCTGTCTACCTTGCACCGTTTCGGTCGCCTGCCCGATTGGAATACCGCGATTGGTTAAATTTCCGGAATATGCTTTCTTTTCAGAAGTTTGGTACCACATTCCGGTTAAATGTTATGAAGGTTTAATATAAAAAGGAATATTTGATACCTCGCCCAAAATCCTTCTCCTGAAAATGGAGAGGGATTTTGATTAGTCTTTCAGCTTTTGCAATACCGTTGTTTTATCTCTTAATGAAGCTTTTAAAGAGAATGGAACAACTAATGCTGGTATTCGAATAACAGTAATATAGGCCAAAGCAGTTTTAGAGGAATTTACTGCGTCTGCTATATGCTCTCTGCACTTATATATCACAAGATAATATTATTCCTTCTGTTAAAAGCGTTTCCCTTAAATGAAGCATTACCGGAGCTCCCCTTCGCCCGGAGGAGAAGGGGTTGGGGGATGAGGTCCCTCTCCTAAGACTTCCGGGGTTTTTCTTCGTTTTCTTCCTCAAATAATATCCGTACCGAAGGCGTATAATCATCTTCGTACTGACCCGACTTTACCGCCCACAGAAAAGAACTCAGAAAGATGATGGCAACGGTTAAGCTAATGGCGATTAATATATAAATAATGGTCATGCGATTACGGTTTTAGTTTCCTTAGATGATTTTGGTTGTGCGGTTCGGTTTAAGCCCATTCGCCAGGCCACTACCCGTACTCCGATAATTGCTGCCAGAACCACGCTGATAGAACTAATGGGCATGAGGATAGCCGAAATAACCGGCGAGAATTTACCCATTACGGCCAGGCTTAAACCAATAATGTTGTAAATAAAAGATACGCCAAAGCTGAATAATATTACCTGCAGGCTCCTTCGCGAAAAGCGCAGGAAATCGGCCAGGCGGGTAAAACTGCCGGAATCCAGAATGGCATCGCAGCCAGGCGAAAATCCGTTTACCGAATCGGTTACCGAAATACCGGCATCGCTCATCTTTAAAGCCCCCGCATCATTCAGGCCATCGCCTACCATAATAACCCGCCGGTTCTGTTTTTTTAGGTTTTCGATATAAGTCAATTTATCGGCCGGCGATTGGTTGAAGTGTAATTCAGCATCTTCGCCAAATAATAGCTGCAGGTTACTCTTCTCCGCGTCGTTATCACCGGATAATACCGCCAGCTTTTTAGTTTTGCGCAATTCCCGGATTAAGTCGGCCAAACCGTCGCGGTAATGGTTGCCGAATACAAAATAACCGGGTTGGTTTTCGCCGATTTGTACATAAACGCTGGTTTCGCGGTTCGACCGATTAGCTGTTTGGTGCTGCGTACCCGCGTAGGCAACCGAACCAACCCGTACCAATACTCCGTTCACCTCTCCTTCTACCCCTTTGCCGGGTAGCTCTTTGTAATTAACCACCGGCCATATTTTACCTGCTAAAGATTCGTAAACCCGCTGGCTTAAAGGGTGCGTGGAGTGCTGCAATACCGAACGTACGAACGCCTGCTGGTCAGTGGTTAATGGCTCTCCGTGGTAGTTTAAATCAGTTTGGTTGCTCACGGTTAAGGTACCGGTTTTGTCGAACACAATAGTATCGGCTTTGGCCAGCGTTTCGGCCACTTCTCCGTTTTTGAGGTAGAATTTATGCTTACCAAATATCCGGAGCACATTAGATAAAGTAAAGGGCGTAGATAGCGACAAGGCGCAAGGGCAGGCAATTACCAACACCGAGGTAAAAGCTTTGATAGCCATATCATGATCGCGCGGTACCCAATAAATTAAAGCCCCTAATGCGATGAGCAAAGTAACGGTGATAAAATATTTACCTACGTTGTGCGCGTACGTACCAAAGCTGGCGTAGCCCCGCTCCTTCCGGAAAATATCATTGTTCCAAAGCTGGGTCAGGTAACTTTGCGATACATCTTTAATTACTTCCAGTTGAATACTTTCGCCCGTTTGGCGCCCGCCCGCATATATTATTTCGCCGGCCACTTTGGGCACCGGCACCGATTCGCCGGATACAAAACTATAATCGATAAATGCTTGGCCGCTCAACAAAATAGCATCGGCCGGGACCAGTTCCTGGTTCCGGATGCGGATGCGCTTACCCGGCACCAGTTCTTTTACCGAAATAATCTTTTCCACGCCTTTTTCCAGCGTAGTAACCGAAATAGGGAAATAAGACTTATAATCCCGGTCAAACTCCAGGGCGTCGTAGGTGCGCTGTTGCACGTATTTGCCAATCAGCATAAAAAAGACCAGACCGGTAAACGAATCAAGAAAACCGGGGCCATGGCCTGTAAATATATCGTAAAGGCTTACCAAAAATAAAGAAAGTAAACCCAGGCTAATGGGTACATCTAAGTTGATGTGTTTTTGCTTTAAACCTTGCCAGGCAGATTTAAAAAATACCGGCGCGCCGTACAGGAAAACCGGTAAACTGATGAGAATATTCAGGTACCCGAAAAAAGAGCCAAATTCCCGGTTTACTTCATCGGCCAGCGAAAAATAATCCGGAAAGCTTAACAGCATAATATTGCCGAAACAGAAGCCCGTTAAACCCAGCCGGATGTAAATAGCATAATCTTTCTTCTTTTTCTTTCTCGATAAATTATCCAGGTTTAAGGTGGGCGCATAACCAATTTTGTGCAGCAAGGTTACAACGGCACTCAACTTGGTTTTAGCCGGGTTGTAAGAAATAGATATTTCTTTCCGGAGAAAATTTACCCGCGACTGAATAATTCCGGCATCCAGTTTAAATAAGTTTTCGAGGAGCCAGATACAGGAACTGCAGTGCATACCAGGTATCTGAAAAAGTACTTTATGCAGCGAATCATCTTTAAAACTCAGCAACTGGCCCAGTACCACGTCCTCGTCGAGGTAAGAAAATTTATTTATGTCTACCTCCTCCTCATTTACGGTTACGCCGGGTTTTTCACCGTCTTCGAGGTTATAGTAGGTACACAGGTTATTCGCATACAATAATTCATACACCGATTTACAACCGGTACAGCAAAAAGCTTTTTCATCGGCGTAAATCGGGGTAGTATCGCATTCGTCGCCACAATGGTAGCAATGCTCTTTTATTTGGGGTGAGGCAGTAACTTGCATGGTTATTTCCTTAAGCAAGTGCAATATTACAAACCCTTAGCCGGCCCACAGATGAGTAAAATCAGCCTTGAAAATGACTTTGCTCATGTAGCAAAAAGAAGGTAAATAAGAAATTTGTTCGGGTAAGATTATGTTCAGCTATCTGGAATGGTGCAAGCCAGCTTAAAACAGCAGCTTTTATCAAGTGCCCATTGCAGTAAAAGAAACAACAGAATGGAAAATAAAACAGAAATAAAGGGCCGGACCGAAGTAGAACTGCTGGTGAATAATTTTTACGACCGGGTAAACCAAGACCCTATGCTCAGCCCCATTTTTAATGTGCAGGCACAAGTAAACTGGCCGGCGCATTTACCCAATATGTATGATTTCTGGGAAACTTTACTTTTCGGGCGAGCCGTTTACAAAGGTTTTCCATTCCCGAAACACACCACTTTAAATTTACGTGCCGAGCATTTCGACCGATGGCTGGAATTATTTAACCAAACGGTAGATGCGGATTTTACTGGCCTGCTAGCCGAAGAAGCCAAAAACAAAGCCCTGAATATTGCCACCGTTTTCCAGATGCGTTTAGGTTTAAAACCTGTTGGCCTTGGGATAGTGGCAAAATAAAAAGCTCCCTGTTTTAGACTTCCGCCTTAAACAGGGATCTGCTTAAACTATTTCCAGTATTTATTTACCAGGTGAAAAATCGAAGGTATAAACAAAGGCGGCGCCTAAAGTTACCTGCGATTTTTTACTAAAATTACCATTGGTATCTTCAAAGAATTTATCTTTCGCTGTATCAATCCTGAACTCTGGTTTCAGATTAAAGTGGCCATCGGCCAGTTTTATGTCACCGGTTAAAGTAAATTCATTGCCTTTAAAGGGTCCGAAATACCGGACGCCACGGGGATCTTCGAAACGTTCTGCGCGTAATCCCAAGCCAAATTTATCAGAGGCAGCAATGTTCAGGTAAACGGCGGCTCCCTTCCAGGAAGCATCATCCGAATAAGGATCGGTTTCATCTATTACGGCTGCCCCGGAAGAAAATGAACCATAAGCCGCATTAAGGCCAAACTTCACTTTTTCACTTATCTGGTAAGAGGTAGTTATGTCCCACAAATCAGTTCTGCAGCCCTTAATGGTTCCGAAATAGGATTTACCATCGTGCTCATCACCGCCAATGTAATTAGCGTAAACATGAAAGCCTTCGGTGGGTGTCAGGTGCACCTGGGCGGTAACTGATTTTTGTTTATTAAAATCCATGAGCATATCCCAGCCGTTCACGACACCCAGCATCAGGCCCAGTTTATCATTAACAGCGTAGTCCAGCTTTGCCCCCGTATGGTAAAAGGGGCCGTTACCAAATAAATAAGATAAGCTGTAGTTAAAGTTTAGCGGCGCATCTATCAGTTCATAACCAATATGGGTACCGTACTGGCCAATGGTAAAAGCCAGTTTATCGGTTAAGTTATAGCTTAAGTAAGCCTGCTTTATCGCAAACGACGAGGATGTAATATTATCCTGGTTAGTGTTTAAACTGCGGTAGTTACCAAAGTTACCCAAATCGGCGTTCGGTCCGTAAGTTAAATCGGCTACTACTTTCGATTTGCCATAAGTATAGGTAATCATGGTTTGTACCAAACCTAAAGCAAAGTTATTAGCCGGTAAATCAAAAATCCGGCCCCGGTTTACGCCGGATTGTGGATTATTAAAGTTGTTAAAATAATAAGCATCAACGTAGCCACTAATGGATAAGGCACCGGTAGCCGGTATTTCGGGCTGTGTGATGGTTGCTTCAGAAGGACTGGTTACCCTTACCGAATCGGTGTGCTGGGCAAATAAGTGAAGGCTTGAACAAGCCAACAGGCAGGAAAGAAGTAAAGGTTTTTTTCTCATAAAGCTTTTTATTATAGGTTAAATTTTTACATCCGGGCTTTGCATTGGTGATTTATGTTAACTATTAACTATTAATAGTCACCATTTACAGTTCGACCTCTTTTTAAACACCAATTATCAAATATTATATTACAAATGTAAAAATTGCCTCTATAATTAATACCTATAATAATAAATATACATATTTTTCAGATAAATGACAATATTTTTTAACTGATTTAATAATTATGTTATATAAAGATGGTTTTCTAAAGAATTTCTAAACTCTTTACAAAACTTATATAATATCAAAAAAAATTATGCCTTAATTTTAAAGATGTTTTCAAAATTTTACGCTTTTTTTTTGAAAACATACATTGATTTTATAGTGTTTATTTACATACAATATGTATTTACAGGAAATATGCTAGTAAAACAAGCAGGATACCCCTTGCTTCTACTTATATTAATAGAATAGCAATTATTCAATTACTAGTACCCTATACCAGCAAGCAACTTGTTAATGGAAGGAATGAAGAGGGATTAATTACAGGGTGCCCTTGTAAGCACGACAAATTATATTAAATTAAATGCCCGTTAAATCATGAATTCATTTCATCTTTCTGCATTTTTACATAATTTCGCTCCGACGAGTAAACTGATTATATCTTAACCCTAACAACTTAATATGTCTGACACCGCTGAACTAATCATTGAGGGCAAGTCAATCCAATTGCCTGTTATAGTAGGTACTGAAAATGAAAAAGCCATAGATATATCATCATTGCGTGCTAAAACTGGTTTTGTTACCCTCGATTCAGGTTATAAAAATACCGGTGCCACAACCAGTGCTATTACTTTTTTGGATGGAGAAGAAGGTATTTTACATTACCGGGGTTACCCAATTGAACAACTGGCAGAAAAATCTTCTTTTGTTGAGGTAGCATACCTGCTTATCTACGGCGAACTACCTAGCCAAGCCCAACTCGATGATTTCAGCAGTCAAATCAGCCAGCATAGCCGTTTACCCGAAGGTTTGGAAAAAATATTAGCTGGTTTTCCCGCTAATGCACACCCGATGGGCATCTTATCGGCTCTGGTTAGTGCGCTCACGGCTTTCTACCCCGAATCGGTAGAACCAAACCAATCGAAGGAACAGATTGAATTAAATATTACCCGGCTTATTGCCCAAATTTCTACGATTGCCGCCTGGGTGTACAAACACGGTAAAGGGGAGTCGCTGGTTCAACCAAAAGAAAACCTGGATTACTGCTCTAATTTTCTGCACATGATGTTTTCTACGCCGGAGCAAGATTACGAAATCAACCCGGTGGTGGTAGATGCCCTGAATAAATTACTAATTCTGCACGCCGACCACGAACAAAACTGCTCTACCTCTACGGTGCGGTTGGTGGGGTCTTCACACGCCAGCTTGTATTCTTCTATTTCGGCGGGTATCAATGCGTTGTGGGGCCCGCTGCATGGCGGAGCTAACCAGGAAGTAATAGAAATGCTGGAGGCAATAAAGCAGGACGGTGGCAATTCGCAGAAATGGCTGGAGAAAGCCAAAGATAAAAACGACCCTTTCCGCCTGATGGGCTTCGGACACCGCGTTTACAAAAACTTTGATCCGCGGGCTAAAATTATTAAAGCGGCCTGCGATAATATTTTAAACAACCTGGGCGTAAACGACCCTACCCTGAACATTGCAAAAGAACTGGAACAAGCCGCCCTACAAGATTCGTATTTTGTCGATCGGAAGCTGTACCCCAACGTTGATTTCTATTCCGGAATTATTTACAAAGCAATTGGTTTGCCCAACGAAATGTTTACGGTAATGTTTGCGATTGGCCGGATGCCGGGTTGGATTGCACAGTGGAAAGAATTGCGCGAGAATAAAGAACCAATCGGTCGGCCCCGCCAGATTTATACCGGTCAATCTGCCCGGGATTATAGCTTAATTGAGAACCGTAGCTAAATAATAATTTAAAAAAAGATATAAAAAGAGAAGCCGGCTTTTGCCGGCTTTTCAGTTATTAACCAACTAAATTGTTACTATGAAAAATCTTTTTAAGCCGTAAGGCTCATTTAGATAACCAGAAATCAGCAATTCTGTTTTCATCAGGCAATTTATTTTTGCCACAAACTGATCTTTTTGCAGAATCACCTACCTTAACACTTCTTAACTTCCTCACCCGAATTACCAGCTTTTACCAAGACTTATTTTTAAAATTAAGCCGGGAAGTAAAACTTCAAATTCAAAACCATCTTTACATTCGGGTACAAACCTCTTTAGTTTTCTGGTAAGTTACTTACTTGACTTTAACCATCCGGCTATTCCCGGATGGCCAACTCCAAAATTTTAACTTCTGTACTCAAGGTGTTTATTAAAGGTGTCAGGGCTTTTATTTAATTCAAAGATAAAAGTTAAAAACCCGCCGATGTAAATTATTCGTTGAAACCGGCTCCTGCGCAGGTAAACTGAATTCGTAGCCCGACGAAATTGTTTTTAATAGCTTTTAAAGTAAATCCGGAAGTATAAACAAATCTTTTTTAAACCTAAAAACTAACTAAGCCGAAGCAGTTTTGTTTAAAAACTTTAGCTTACAAGAAAAACAAAATATAATTATTCGTTTAAAATGATTGGACTAAATAATATCAGCTCTGCTCCTGTTTACAGAAAGCCAAAACCTAAAAACAACCGATTTCGTTTAAATCGAAGAAATTATTAATTGAACAAAGAACAAGACTATGAAAAATATCCAAATTTATTTAACTATCCTTTTTGCATTTTTCTTATTAAACAGTCAGTCTGCCCAAGCGCAGGATACGAAACAAAAGGAGCCCGAAAAGAAAGGCTGGAGTAAAAAAGCCAAAGGAGCAGTAATTGGAGGTGCAACTGGCGCAACTGCTGGCCGGGTAATAGCAGGTAAGCGCGGGGGTACCCGTGGTGCTATTGTAGGAGGTGCGGCTGGTGCCGTTGCAGGTGGAGCTATTGGCCGGAAGAAAGACCGGCAGAAAGATCCCCAACGCTACGAACAATATGCCGACAAAAACAAAAAGCAGGATAAATAATTACTTTGCTCCATTGAAATGTAGTAAAATAACTACAACAAAAAAGACCGCTATTGAAGCGGTCTTTTTTGTTATAGTTTAAAGTATAAATTTAAAGTTCTAATGTTTAAATAATTTTTAACTCAATACGGCGATTAAGTTGCCGGTTTTCTTCTGAATCATTTTTAGCAACTGGTTTTCCCTCGCCGTAGCCAGCAGCCACAATCCGGTCGCGGGAGATACCGTGTTGGCTTAAATAATCCACTACCGATTGAGCACGTTTTTTTGATAGTGTCAGGTTAGCTGCTTGTTCTCCCACATTATCCGTATGGCCCGAAATTTCGATTTTAACGCCTTTGTTCTGGACCAGGAACTGAATTAATTTATTTAACTCGGTTTTGGATTTTGATTCGAGGCTATGTTTTCCGGTCGGAAAAAACAAGTTGTTTAACACAATGGCCGCACCACTGGTAATTGGCTCCAGGTACACATCCAGGGTTACCGGGTTAAAATCTTTTTTACCAATATAATCAAAACTCAAGCTCTTGAGCAGGTAATTACTAGCCGAAACGTATAAGGCATAATGCTTGCCTTCGGTCAGTACCGCCGTATAATCGCCCGAAACCACATCACTTTTTACCTGTTGTACCAATTTATCAGTGGTTACATCGTATAGCTGCACGGTTGCGCCTAGTGGCTTTTTGGTTTTGGCATCAAATACCCGGCCTTGGGCTATCGTACTTTCTTCCCGGCTCTTCCAGGCTGTTGGCACTTCAAACTGGTATAGCTCAATAGTATTAGGGCCTTGGTGGTTTGTTTGCTGCCGCGAATAATACCCGGTCCGGTTATCAGTGGTTATGAAAATAGAATTTTCATTTTCAAAAGTATTCAGCGGATACCCTAAATTCTGCGGCTCCAGCCAATTACCGGTAGCATCGGTGGTTACCTTAAATATATCCGTCCCGCCCAATCCTATCTGGCCATCGCTGGCAAAGTACAACGTTGAACCGCTGGAATGAATAAAAGGTGAATTTTCGTTGCCCGGCGAATTAATATTGGGGCCCAGATTTACCGGCTTCGACCATTTTTCGTCATCCTGCAGCGTAGTTACCCAAATATCTTCCCGCCCTTGTCCGCCAGACCGGATTGAAGAGAAATACAAGGTACGACCATCGGCCGAAAGGCAGGGTTGCGAATCCCAGCCCGTTCCGTTTACCGTATTACCTAAATTAACCGGCTTCGACCATTTTTCGCCGGTCCGATAAGAAATATACAAATCGCAGTTGCCAAAGGAATCCGGCCGGTCGCAGGAAGCAAATACCAGCGTTTTGCCATCGCCCGAAATACTGCCGGTACCTTCGTTGTAGCGGGTATTTATATTAGGCGAAATAGATACCGGTTCGGTCCAACCTTCTTCTCTCCTGGCCGATACAAATAAATTTTCGTCGTTTTCGGGTTTATTACCCATCCGGGCCGTAAATAATAAATGTTGCTGGTTGGCGGTAAGCGCCGGGAAATATTGTAAGGCAAAGGTATTAAAAGGTGATGTTAAACGCTGCGGCGCAAAACTAACCGGGTTGCGCATGGCTGTTTCGGCAAAGGAAATATTTTTTAGTTGCGCATTGGCGTAGTTGGACGCTTTGGTTCCTTGGGGTGAGGCCTGCAGAAATTTCTCAAAATTAGTTTTAGCTAACCTGTACTGGCCTAATGATAAACTCAGGTCAGCGAAGGCATAATATTCCTGCATCAGCTTCGGGTTATACGGGATCAGCCTTAAAGCATACTTGTAGTTCTCGTAAGAATTCTTCCTGTCGCCCAGTACCTTATACATACCGGCCAGTTTTAAATACGCTTCCCCAAATGCCGTATCTTTTTCCTTAGCGTCATTTAACGCTTCTATAGCCTTTGGAAAATTTCGGGCACGTACGTACTCATCCGCTTTCTGGTACAATGCAGCCGCCTTTTTTGAAGAGGTAGAAAGCTGTTTTTGTTGCCCAAAAGCAATGCCGGAATAAAATATAAAAAAAATTAAAAGAACGCGGTTCCTTACCATTATTAAGGAATATTCATGTACTTGTGGGTTTGCAGGGAAATTTGCCATTTCGGGTGCTCCTTCACGTAATCTATAATCAGGGGAAGCATTTCGGCGTGCCGGCTCCACTCCGGCTGCAAGTAAAGCCGGGTAGCCGGACTTACCTGAGCCGCGTAATCTTCCGCCCATTTAAAATCACTTTTATTAAAAACAATTATTTTTAGTTCCTGAGCCTTAGGCAATATTTCAGTCACTGGCTGTTTAAACTTTTTTGGTGACAAGCATACCCAATCTATGTTGCCGGACAAAGGATATGCGCCAGATGTTTCAATATTTATCTGAAAGCCAGCAGCTTTTAACTTTGCCGTCAACGGAGATAAATTGTAGATAAGTGGCTCGCCTCCGGTAATTACCACCAAACGGCCCGGAAAAGCCAAAGCGCCGGCTACAATATCATCCAAAGCGGTTAAAGGGTGCTGCTCGGCATCCCACGATTCTTTTACATCGCACCAATGGCAGCCCACATCACAACCAGCCAGCCTAATAAAATAAGCGGCATGGCCGGTGTAAAAACCTTCACCCTGAACCGTATAAAAAGCCTCCATCACCGGTAAGATGCTGCCATCTTTAGGTACCGAATGTATAGAGGCCTGCGTTATTTCTTTTAAATCTTCCAAACAAATATTAAGCGTAAACTTCTTTTTTAGCCGATTTTAAAGTGTTCAGCAGTAAAGAAGCAATGGTCATGGGGCCAACACCACCCGGAACCGGGGTAATGTAGCTGCACTTAGGTGCCACTTCATCAAATTTAACGTCGCCTTTTAGTTTAAAGCCCGATTTAGTAACATCACTTTGAACCCGGGTGGTTCCCACATCTATTACAACAGCGCCTTCTTTTACCATATCGGCGGTTACAAACTCCGGTTTACCCAAAGCGGCCACAATAATATCGGCCTGCAAACAAATTTCTTTTAAGTTATGGGTGTGGCTGTGACAAATGGTAACGGTGCAATTGCCCGGATATGCACTCTTTGCCATTAAAATACTAACCGGCGAACCTACAATGTGGCTGCGGCCAATAACTACGCAGTGCTTGCCTTTAGTAGGAATTTCGTAACGCTTCAGCAATTCCAGAATACCAGCCGGCGTAGCTGGTAAATAGGCAGGCAAATTGGCTACCATGCGGCCCACGTTTACCGGGTGAAAGCCATCCACATCTTTCTGCGGCGAAACCGCTTCGGTCACTTTATCCGAGGAAATATGCTTGGGCAAAGGCAACTGCACAATTAAGCCATCAATATCCGGATCGTTGTTTATTTCCTGTACCTTGTTCAGTAACTCTTTTTCGGTAACCGAATCTTCGTACCGGATTAAGGTAGATTTAAAACCTACTTTTTCGCAGGCCAAAACTTTATTATTAACATAAGTAATACTCCCGCCATCGTTACCAACCAAAATAGCCGCCAGATGGGGCGTTTTACCACCCTGTGCTTTTAATTGTTCAACTTCTGCTGCAATTTCTTCTTTAATCTGGTCTGATATTTTTTTACCGTCGATGAGTTCCACGTCTGAATTATGAATTAGAGATGATGAATTAGAATTGATTAGCTTAGTAATGAAAAAAGTTCTTTCCGAACATTTAAACTAATCTTAAACTGAAATTACTTGTTAGCAATTATCAAAGTAAAAAATCCATGAGCCAGTAAAATCCCATGGATTTTATTATTTAATCTAGCTTTAAAACGGCTAGGAACGCTTCCTGTGGAATTTCTACGTTACCAACCTGGCGCATCCGTTTTTTACCTTTCTTCTGCTTTTCCAGGAGTTTACGTTTCCGCGAAATATCACCGCCGTAGCATTTGGCCAATACGTTTTTGCGCATAGCCGAAATGGTTTCGCGGGCAATAATTTTCTGACCAATAGCTGCCTGAATGGCAATTTCGAACATTTGGCGGGGCAGCAGTTCTCTTAGCTTTTCGCACAAACGGCGACCCCAATCGTAAGCTTTATCGCGGTGTACAATAGCACTAAGCGCATCCACTTTTTCTCCGTTCAGCATTATATCTAATTTTACCAGATGCGAAGTCCGGAAACCAATTAGCTCGTAGTCCAGGGAGGCGTAACCGCGCGATAGCGTTTTGAGTTTATCAAAAAAGTCAAATACAATTTCGGCCAATGGCATTTCAAACACCATTTCCACCCGGTCAGAAGTTAAATAATTCTGGTTTTTAATCTGCCCCCGCTTATCTATACAAAGCGAGATAATGGCGCCCACGTAATCCGATTTGGTAATGATCTGGGCTTTGATGAATGGCTCTTCAATCCGGTCGATGTAGTTCGGTTCCGGCATATCGGAAGGCGCGTTAACCGTAATTTCGTCACCTTTGGTGGAGAAAACCTTAAACTGAACGCTGGGTACAGTGGTAATCACCGTCATGTCAAATTCCCGCTCCAGGCGCTCCTGCACAATTTCCATGTGCAGCATACCTAAAAACCCGCAACGGAAACCAAAACCCAAAGCCACCGAGCTTTCCGGCTCCCAAACCAAAGAAGCATCATTCAGCTGCAATTTTTCCATGGCCGACCGGAGTTCTTCAAACTCGCTGGTTTCTACCGGATAAATACCGGCAAATACCATGGGCTTAACTTCTTCAAAACCTTGGATAGATTCTTTCGTTGGATTCTCTACGGTAGTAATGGTATCCCCTACTTTTACTTCTTTGGCATTTTTAATACCCGAAATCAGGTAACCAACATTGCCTGCCTGCATCTCATCGCGCGGCTCCTGGTTTAGCTTTAATACGCCAATTTCATCAGCGTTATAAATTTTACCGGTATTTACGAACTTTACTTTATCGCCTTTCTTCAGCGTACCGTTCATGATCCGAAAATAAACCTCAATGCCGCGGTACGAGTTAAAAACCGAATCGAAAATAAGGGCTTGTAACGGAGCTTTCGGGTCGCCTTTAGGTGCCGGAATGCGCTCGCAAATAGCGTTTAAGATGTTTTCAATACCAATACCGGCTTTACCGGAAGCATGAATAATATCACTTTTATCGCAGCCAATTAAATCAATAATTTCGTCGGAAACTTCTTCCGGCATGGAATGCGGTAAATCAATTTTATTTAAAACCGGAATAATTTCCAGGTCGTTGCCAATGGCTAAATATAAGTTAGAAATAGTTTGGGCTTCAATGCCTTGCGAAGAATCTACAATTAGAAGAGCACCTTCACAAGCCGCAATAGAGCGCGACACCTCGTACGAAAAGTCGACGTGGCCAGGGGTATCGATCAGGTTGAGTACATAATTCTCCCCTTTGTAATTATAATTCATCTGGATGGCGTGGCTTTTAATGGTAATGCCTCGCTCCCGCTCCAAATCCATATTATCCAGCAACTGGTCTTGCATTTCTCGTTCCGCTACCGTAGAGGTAAACTCCAGTAACCGGTCGGCAAGAGTGCTTTTTCCGTGGTCGATATGCGCAATAATGCAAAAATTCCGAATGTTCTTCATACTAGCTTTATACGAAATACAAAGGTAAGAATTATGCTTTTAATTATAGTATTAAAATAAAATTGGGCAATTTCTTTATCAGCAACCCGCACAAGATAATTTTCAGGGAAAAAGAGAGGTAAAGCATTTCAAATTTAACCGGCTACCATCAGCTATTAATAAATTTAAAAGAGATTGGTAATTAATACGGAGTACTACCTTTCAATTTATGGGACTTATTCTAAATCATGGGCTTGTTGCTTTACGTATATGCGGGCAAATAATTTTTCATGAATACTAAACCAAAGAGAACAGATAACCAGGCGTCTACTCCCCACATGGCGGAGATTGTTGAACGTAATATCCAGGCCTTATTAGACCGGGAACAAGAAGAAGAAAAATCCAAGCCGCTGGAAACCCGGATAGCCGATACAGTTACCCGCTTTACCGGCAGTATGGCCTTCGTCTATATTCATCTGGTTATGTTTGGCGCCTGGATTATCATAAACCTAGGTTGGGTAGGTATCAAACCCTTCGATCCTTCTTTTGTAGTACTGGCTATGTTTGCTTCGGTAGAAGCAATCTTCCTTTCCACGTTTGTGTTGATCAGCCAGAACCGCATGGCCGCGCAGGCCGATAAACGGGCGAATTTAGATTTACAAGTAAGCTTGTTATCAGAACACGAGATAACCCGGCTGATTACTTTGGTAAGAGCCATTGCCAAGAAAATGGATATAGAAGAATCGGATAATCCGGAAATTGATGAACTTGCCCAAGATGTTCGGCCTGAGAAAGTACTCGACACCATGGAAAAGCGCGAGCAAAAAACCAAAAAAAATTAAATACAGGTAGCTAAATAAACATACAGGCAGTTATTTTCAAGTAATATATATATGGTATACAAGTTTGCCGGAATGACGAGTTTAAAAGCACTAGGCCCTATACAAAACCCCTAACTACATAAGATATTCAATATCAAATAGAAACGCTTATCCAAATAGAAATTAATTTAAATAAATATTTCTTCTCTTCCAACGCTTACTTACAGTTTAGTATTGTAAAAAAATAAAGAACAAAGCGACAAAAAGTACGCTCATTAACCCGAATATCAAAATCCGGGCAAGTACGTTTAGATAAAAAAGGGTGCTGATAATTTACTTATCTTCGCCGGGGAATTTAAATATCGTTGCTGCCTGTATGCAAAATATCAAAACCGAAATATACAAACCAGTAAACCAAATCCGCATTGTAACCGCTGCCTCTTTATTCGACGGGCACGATGCCGCTATAAATATTATGCGCCGCATTATTCAGGCTTCCGGTGCCGAGGTAATTCATTTGGGTCATAACCGCTCGGTGCAAGAAATTGTAGATTGCGCCATTCAGGAAGATGTGCAGGCCATTGCCATTACTTCTTACCAGGGGGGGCACCTCGAATTTTTTAAGTACATGTACGATTTGCTGCAGGAGCGCGGCTGTGGCCACGTTAAAATATTTGGTGGTGGCGGCGGCGTAATATTGCCGACCGAAATGGCCGAACTGCACACTTACGGTATTACCCGCATTTACTCGCCGGACGATGGCCGGGCCATGGGTTTACAAGGCATGATAAACGATATGCTGCAGCAATGCGATTTCCCAACCGGTAAAAACCTGAACGGCGAAGTTAAAAACCTGAATCAGAAAAATGCCAAAGGGATTGCTCGTTTAATATCAGCCGCCGAAAATTTCCCGGAAGATTACGAAGAGATTAAAGGCCAACTAATAAATATTGCCGAACAACGAACAACGAATAACGAACAACGATTAACACCCGTCCTGGGCATAACCGGCACTGGCGGCGCTGGCAAATCTTCTTTGGTGGACGAACTGGTACGCCGGTTTTTACAAGACTTTCCGGAGAAAGCCATTGCTATTATTTCGGTTGATCCGTCTAAACGAAAAACGGGCGGCGCTTTGTTAGGCGACCGTATCCGGATGAATGCCATCAGCAACGAACGGGTTTATATGCGCTCACTGGCCACCCGGCAGTCGAATCTGGCTTTATCGCGGTATGTGCAGGACGCGTTAGATATTGTAAAAGTTGCCGGGTTCGATTTGATTATATTGGAAACATCGGGTATTGGGCAATCCGATACTGAAATTGTAGAACATTCGGATTTGAGCCTGTACGTGATGACACCGGAATACGGTGCGGCTACCCAACTCGAAAAAATTGACATGCTGGACTTTGCCGATATTATTGCTTTAAATAAATTTGACAAGCGTGGCGCCCAGGATGCAATACGCGATGTTAGAAAACAATACAAGCGCAACCACCAGCTGTGGGATACCCCCGACGAGGAAATTCCGGTATTCGGCACCATTGCTTCGCAGTTTAACGACCCCGGCATGAACCAGCTATACCGGGCTACCCTTCAGAAAATAAGTCAAAAAACGGGAATTGCTTTTGAAACTTCTATCCAAGCTTCCGGAGAGTTATCCGAGAAAATATACATTATTCCACCAAGCCGCACCCGCTATTTATCCGAAATTTCAGAAACCAACCGGAATTATGATAAATGGGTAAAAACCCAGGCCGAAATTGCCCAGCAACTATACGGATTAAATAAATCAAAAGAGGCAATTACCAATCTTCGGTTAGGAAATAAAGAACAGCTACTACAGCAACTGGATGAAGCTTACCAGGAATTATCCTTACAACTGGACGGGCAGAACAAGCAATTACTGGAAAAATGGCCGGAGAAAGTAAAAGCTTACCAGCAGGATTATTTCGTATTCCGGGTGCGGGACAATGAGCTGAAAATTAAAACCAAAAACAAATCGCTGGCGCAACTGGATATTCCTAAAATAGCCCTACCTCGCTACGAGGCCTGGGGCGATTTATTAAAATGGAATTTACAGGAAAATGTGCCCGGCGAATTTCCATATACCGCCGGCGTATTCCCATTTAAACGCGAGGGCGAAGACCCTACCCGGATGTTTGCCGGCGAGGGCGGACCTGAACGCACCAACCGTCGCTTCCACTACGTGAGTTTAGCTATGCCGGCTAAACGCTTATCTACGGCTTTCGATTCGGTTACGCTCTACGGCGAAGACCCGGACTACCGCCCCGATATTTACGGTAAAATAGGCAATTCCGGGGTTTCGGTTTGCTGCCTCGACGATGCCAAAAAGCTGTATTCCGGTTTTAACCTGGCCGATCCACTCACCTCTGTTTCCATGACCATTAACGGTCCGGCCGCTATTCTCACAGCCTTTTTTATGAATGCCGCCATCGACCAACAGTGCGAACTTTATGTTAAGCAACATGGCTTGGAAGAGCAGGTATATAAAAAGATAGAGGAACTATTCAGAGATAAAGGCCAGGAGCGGCCGCGCTACCAGGGCGAACTACCCGAGGGAAACAATGGTTTGGGCCTGATGCTCTTAGGCGTTACCGGCGACCAGGTATTACCAAAAGAAGTTTACGATGATATAAAAGCCAAAACCTTAGCCGCTGTTCGGGGTACGGTACAGGCTGATATTTTGAAAGAAGACCAGGCGCAGAACACCTGTATTTTCAGTACCGAATTTTCGTTACGACTCATGGGCGATGTGCAGCAATATTTCATCGACCAAAACGTCCGGAATTTTTACTCGGTTTCTATTTCGGGTTATCACATTGCCGAAGCTGGGGCTAACCCTATATCCCAGTTAGCTTTTACCCTGGCCAATGGCTTTACTTTTGTAGAATATTACGCCAGCCGGGGCATGGATATCAATGCCTTTGCTCCTAACCTTTCGTTTTTCTTCTCCAACGGCATCGACCCGGAATATGCCGTTATCGGCCGGGTAGCCCGCCGCATCTGGGCCAAAGCCATGAAACTGAAATACGGCGCCAATGCCCGTTCACAGATGCTTAAATACCACATCCAAACGTCGGGCCGTTCGCTGCACGCTCAGGAAATAGATTTCAACGACATCCGGACTACGTTACAAGCGCTATACGCTATTTACGACAACTGTAATTCTTTACATACCAATGCTTATGATGAGGCCATTACCACCCCTACCGAAGAATCGGTACGCCGGGCCATGGCCATTCAGCTAATTATTAACCGGGAACTGGGCCTCGCTAAAAACGAAAATCCGCTGCAGGGTTCTTTTATAATTGAAGAGCTAACCGATTTGGTAGAAGAAGCCGTTCTGTTGGAGTTCGACCGCTTAACCGAACGTGGCGGCGTATTAGGCGCCATGGAAACCATGTACCAGCGGGGCAAAATTCAGGAAGAAAGTTTGTATTACGAAACTCTGAAACACACCGGCGAATACCCGATAATTGGAGTAAATACTTTCCTGAGCAGTAAAGGCTCGCCTACAATTATTCCGGCCGAAGTTATCCGGGCCACCGAAGACGAGAAGCGGTACCAGATTAAAATGCTGGAACATCTGCATCAGCGCCACGCTGATAAAGGGGCAACCGTCTTAAACCAGTTGCAGCAGGTTGCTATTACCAACGGCAATATTTTTGAAGAATTAATGGAGACTGTTAAATTCTGTTCACTTGGTCAGATTACCCATGCCTTGTTCCAGGTTGGTGGTCAGTACCGGCGTAACATGTAACGCTACTTAAAGCAAAGCTTTAGGACACTTTATAACTAACAATAATTGAATGTTTTAAACCGATTCTGATAAAACTTTAAATAAATACATATAGATTTTCAATTATTTCGAAATTAACAGTTTCATAACATAACTATTCAACAAGAAGCATATTTTTTCGTTATATTAGTAACAGTTAAAACGCTGCTTTTATGAAAAAATATACTACCTTATCTTCCCTGCTGGTTCTGGGCACCTTAGGTTATCTGGTGAAAGTTTGGATAACCCCAGAAGACATACAATTAAATTTTAAGGAAGAAGAAATTCATCTTTATTTGTAAACAAAAACCTTATTAAAAGCAAAGGCCATTTTCATCTGCAAAATGTCCTTTGCTTTTTTTCTGTGCAAAAAATTATCGTTTTAAGCTACGTACCTACTAACATAGTTGAAAGCGCCGCTTTTCATTCCAGAGCAGCAATAGTCGACTTCCCCTTAACCCCTATATTCAGTAACCTATTATAATACAGCAGTTAAATATATATTTCTAACTTATTTGTTTAGATAAAAATAAGCCTACCAGAGCACTTTCAAAGTCTGCTTAGCCAATCAGGTGAACAACCTACTTAAATCCTTTGCGTTCAAAAGAGACGTCATCATTCATTTAAATGATATATATTGGCGCAAATTTTGAAAATCCTACTAATTATTTTTCTTACCAAAAACTATGAAATCGAAAAACCTTAAAGACCGCATTAGTTATATTATTGGCCGCGATATGGCTGCTAATTTTCAGAAACAAGGGCTTGAAATTAATCCTGATATTTTTATTCAGGGGATGAAAGAAGCGATGAGCGGCACCAAATCGGAACTTAACCAGGATGAGGTGCAGGAAGCCATGATGGAACTACAACAACTAATGCAATCGCGGCAAGCCTCCTCCCACAGCCGGATAGGCGAAATAAACCAACAAGAAGGCGAAGCTTTTTTAGCCGAAAATAAAAACCGCGAAGGCGTTGTTACCTTACCGAGTGGTTTACAATATATGGTTTTGCGGGAAGGTAATGGCCAAACCCCTGGCCGCACCGACAAAGTTACAACCCATTACCACGGCACCCTGATTGATGGTACTGTATTCGACAGCTCTTACGAAAGAGGCCAACCGGCAACTTTCCCGGTTAACGGTGTAATATCGGGTTGGACAGAAGCCCTGATGCAAATGCAGGAAGGCGCCAAGTGGCGGTTGTTCTTACCTTCTAACCTGGCTTATGGCGCCCAAGGGGCCGGCGATGACATTGGACCGAATGCGACCCTTATTTTTGATGTAGAGCTCCTGGCAGTTAATAAATAATGCAAATTTCAAGAGAGCAAAAAAGGAAATCATACTTTTTTGCTCTTTTGGTTTATTTCCAAAAACGATTTATACAATTAAATTATAAGTTTATCACACCAGACATTTACTCCTAAAATACAAGTAGTTAAGTCTTTTAAATAATCCTTTCCCCCGTTTACGTATACCTAGTCTTGATATTTAGCAATAAACCGGCGTCTTATATTTATCCTTATCAATTGCCCCTCTTCTCAGAAATAGTAATTCTGTAAATTAAATAAACTTAGAAAACCCGCAAAATATTAGCTGTAGGCCATTTTTAACCTTTTCTACACCCCTTTTCTGGACAATTTTAATACTCATCTATTTTCAGAGGGCTAATTACACTTTGGCTTTAATAAAAATTTATCCGTATACGTGTATAGAAATTAAGATTTAAAGCTTAAGAATTGTATAAACATGAAATTAGCCTGGATAATATTCTGTAGCGTAATAGTACTTTTGCTGGTTTACGGCATCTGGAACAAAGAAAGTATCCGGCACGAACAACTTGCATCCGACTTCCCGCAAACCTATTCGGATAGCAGCCGGAACGGCGGTGTTGATGCCAAAGCCAATGAGAATTTATTTTTGAAAATATTTAAAAATAAAAAAGAAAAGGCCCGGTTAAAAGTGCCCAATGCCTTATTGGCCGATAGTATTGTGCATTATGGCTTAAGCCTGATTGGAACCCCTTATTTGCCGGCCGGTATTACCTGCGAAGGCTTCGACTGTTCTGGTTTTATTTACCACATTTACCAGAAATACGGCATCGACCTGCCCCATTCATCGGCCATGCTGCTAAAAGAAGGTACCGCAGTGCCATTGGCCGAAGCCCGGAAAGGAGATTTAATTGTTTTTACCGGCACCCAGGAAGGTGATACAACTGCCGGACACGTAGGCGTGGTAATAACCATGCCAGGACAACCCGTTGAATTTGTTCATGCTTCTTCATCTACCCGCAAAGGCGGCGTAAAAATAAGTAAAGTAGACAGCACTGGTTATGCGCGCCGCTTTTTACAGGTTCGCCGGGTACTATAAAAAAAATACCTGATTGTCTGCCGGTAGATACGCCAACGTGACAATCAGGTAATAAATCCTAAAAATCTTACCAAGCTACCCATCTGTTTTGCAGATCGGCAATCCTATAAATAAGATCTAAAGAACCAGGTTGTTTTGTGTATCAGGCAAAAACCCGACCTAAAACTTTAAACCAGTTGAAGGTACAACATGATTCAGGCTTGACAAAATTTGTTTCGGACTAGACATTTAGACCTCCTTTCTTTAAGTTCGACATCTCTTACAGGGGGTCTCCAAGCACCTTATGGATTCAGCCGGTAAGCCGTAGCACTCGCTACTAGTTACTAAAGTAAAAATTAAACGCTAAGGTTCAAAAGTAATTGCACTTTTTTTTATAATTTTTCTTAAGCATCTAAAAAACAGCCTTTTGAACTAAAAATAAAGCTTTTTATAATTGAGGTAAATATATTAAATAGCATTATTAAAATATAAACCATTGACTATTAAGGCCTTGTAATTCGGCTTTTCACTTTTAAAAAAACAACTAACCAGGCCAATATTATTCCCGCTTCCGCAACTGCGTCGAGTAAATAAATATCCCAAATAACATCATGTAAGGCATAATAAATATCTATTGCCATTAATCCCAGCGCACTACTTAGCACTAGGGTAAATATTGCCCCATTAAACTCCCGCCGGAAACCAGCCACCAGCAAAGTAAGTCCTACGGCAATAATCAGCGCCGATACTGTTTTTAAAAGCCAGATGTCGTTTTTAGGTCCGGTAATCCACAGAAAGCTTCTTAAATGAATAAAGGGCCATAGGCCCGTTAGGGCAAAATAAATGCCTTGAATCAAAAGTAAAATACGAACGGGCTTGGCGTTTGTCATTAAAAAATTTTACAGGAGGTTAACAGCATTAACGCCTCAGGGCTGGTTTGGTTTTTTCTTCAAGCAGCCGCTTGTTTGAATACCAATTATATATTGCTGATCAATTTTTATTAAATTTAAAATCGGGTATTGCCGGAAATATTTTTATTAAGATTTACAGAATCCGTTTCGTATAACTTTAAGCTACTATAATATTTAGCCAGTAAGCATTACTTTAAGTTCTGACCTAAAAATTTGACATTATTCCTTAAAGATTTCCCCTATGAAGCTGATTGCCAATATATTCTTAAGTTTGCTTTTATTGGTTAGTAATATTTCTCAGGCACAAAAAGCAACTCAACTTCCCCTTGGTACCTGGACCAACGAAGACAAAGAAGCGCGTTTCCAGATTTATAAATGCGGGGAAAAATTGTGCGGAAAAATAAGCTGGCTAAAAGAACCCATGCTAAATGGTAAACCTAAAGTAGATAGTAAAAACCCGGATGAAAAACTAAGAGGCCAACCGATATTGGGCATGGTGTTCCTGAAAGATTTTAGTTATACCGGAAACAACAAGTGGGACAATGGCAGTATTTACGACCCAAAAAGCGGCAAGATTTACGCCTGCTACCTGAAAATTTTAGATGAAAATAAAATGGAAGTAAAAGGATATATTGGGATATCGCTGATTGGTCGTTCGCAAATCTGGACCAGGATAAAATAATTTTTTTCCTGAAATTTAAAATTGCCAGCAAGTTGCTTTTAGCTAATTATTATTTAAAAACTGCTGAAAAGCCGAAGGCCAGCTCCTGTCACAAGAGCTGGCCTTCGTTTTCTTAAATTAAAATTAAAAAATACTTTCTATCCGGTAAGCTTTATCCCGAAAGGTGAACTCTTCGCCTTCTGATTTTCCGGCCATGGCCTTAAACAACGGCGACATGGCCGAAATAGCAAAAAACTTTTCGCCGTTCACGGTTATTTCGCCCAGACTAACCGATATAAAAAATTTCTGCAGGTTGGTGATAATTACGCTTCCCAGCATAATGTGCTTGTTTTCTTTCGTCGCCACAATCCGCTTCAGTACAGATAAACTGGTTATGGCCTCATCTAATTGCTTAGCGTACATATCGCGCTGAATCTGGCAGGCCTCCCGGAAAGACTCAAACTTATCTTCTAAAGCGCCCTGGTGCTCATTGGCGCTCTCCTGTGCTTCATCCATCGCACTTTTAGCGGTTTGAATCACCGAGTTTTGGATGCGCAGGCATTCCGCTAATAATTGTTGCTTCAATAGTAAATTTGTAGCAGGTTTAGTAGTGGTTTCAGGAATCATATCGGAATTAATTTTAGTACTGTTTAGTAGAAAAGATTTCCTTATTCGAAAAAAAGAAAAATAAGTTACCAATTGGTAAAATTCAGAAGCACCATCAATTTAATGGTTTTTTAACTAATTCTTAACCAAATCAGGAAGATATTGTTTTTTTATAGTCTAATTATTTATTCTTAAACAGGGGTAAACTAATATATATTAATCTACTAAGTATTGTATAAATATCTGCTGTATATAGAAAAAGCTTATATTTTCCTTTCCCAAGTTTTATTTAAGGAAAATTTTTTTCCCATTATTACCCGCAATTTTACCAGGCAAAAACAATAGGAATGAATCAAACGAAAAACGCTTATAATAACTCACTTACAGAACAACAGTTAAAAATGAACGAAGCATATATTAGCATCTGTTTGCCTGCACGTTGTGTTATTAATTTAAATTTAAACCACGCGTTAAAATCACCAGCTTTTCAGCCAGGATAAACTATCAGTAAAATGCAAATCACAATACAATTATTGGGAGCTGGAAAATGTATCTGAACTATACCTTAGAGGAGGAAGTTAAGCCTTTAAGGTAAATACAAATACCAGGAACAGGAAAACCCACATGGCATCCATAAAATGCCAATAAATATTCAATAATTTTATCTGTTGACGCACATAAGGGTTCCGAATGTACAGGAGCATCCGAATAGGATCAGATGCTGCATGTTGGGTTTTAAAATACAAATACGATAAATAAAAAAAACCTGCTATTAAATGCACCGCATGCAACGCCGAAATCAGGTAAATATAGGTACCGGCTGCTAAACCGCTAAAGCTGATACCACTCTGCGAGATTTCGTACCAACTGGCTAACTGCACCAAAATAAAGCTTATACCCAGCAACATGGTATACAGTAACGTTTTCTTTAGTTTGGCTAAACTGTCTTTTTTATACTGGCGCGGTGCTTTGCTGATGGTATAGCTGCTAATCAGGATTAAAATAGTACTTAGGCTAAAATATTTAGGCATCCGGATCTGGGAAAAACCATTGTCGTAAGAACGGGTTTGCAGATAAGCAATTACCAGCATCAGGAACAATACTCCAACCCCCATAATAGCCAGATAAAGCATCATCTCGAACGGATGAATCTTTTCGATCTTAGAAAAAGTTGATTCTTTAGACGATCCTACCTTATTTTTTTTATCAAAATTCATGCTTACTGCTCCTGCTAAATCTCTTTTTGAATAGCTAAATGCCCCAGTTATTATTTTCGGCCGGTAGCATAACACCCTCTTTTCTATACTTTAAAACCCTCAGATTGTTTAATATGTTTATAGTTAATATCAGCAAATTTTTATCCTAAGCTATTGCCGGATAAATTGGTGGTTACGAGCACCTTCTATCCGGCTTTTTGTAAAACTAATATAGCACATTTTAACACCTAATTAAAGAAAAGATTTGTTTTACCCGAATATAAACGGCACCAGCATTGCATTTTGGTTTACCCGCTAAGTTTTTAATCGCTGTTTAACCAATAGCCAACTTTTAACTTTTAAGCTAACGAATACCACCCGGTAATATTTAATAGATCTGTTTTTATAGATTAATATTTCTGTTGACCTGATGGCTAAAGACGCTATAATATATTTTGGTACATAACATCGACCTCAAAAATTATTTATCTTTGAATAAATGCTTTTAAAACTTATGAATAACCTGAAACTAACACTGCTCGTGCTAATCGGCCTTTTATTATCTAATTGCCAGGGGCAAACAGATGAGGCTACTAACAGCAATATTTTCGGCAAGGCGTTAAATTCCCAAAACAGCGTTGCCGCCGCTGCTTTACCGGAATTGCTGGGTCCGAAAGATTCGGTTGCAGTAAAGGTGGCCGGTGAGGTACTGGATGTTTGCCAGGCCAAAGGCTGCTGGATGGATGTAAAGCTGAAAGACAACAACGTTATGAAAGTACGGTTTAAAGATTATGGCTTTTTTGTGCCGAAAGATATTGCCGGCAAAACGGTGGTAATGCACGGAATGGCTTATAAAGAGATGATTTCGGTAGCCGATCAGCGCCACTATGCCCAGGATGCTGGCAAGTCCGAAGCCGAGATAAAGGCCATTACCCAACCTCAAAACAGCATTACTTTCGTAGCAGATGGCGTGCTGGTGCAATAGCCTGCCCCACATTAAACCTAAAAGAATAAATACACCTTCGCTTTAGCTGCTTTTGAATATATAAAGCACCTCAGCGCTGTATCTGGTGGTACCATAATAATTTAATATTCTGGCTATTGTCTAAAACGAGGCGTTACCAGAACCAGAATCTACTTTATGGTATGCGCCGACTTTTAAAAATATCCGTAATTTGGAGCGGCGAAAACATTTCATTTCCATGACCGAACAAGAAGCTGCTGCCCGTATTAGCGAACTTAGTGCCCGTATTCACCACCTTAATTACCAGTATTACCAAAACAGCCATTCTGAGGTATCGGACTACGAATTTGATATGCTCCTGGAAGAGCTGAACAACCTGGAAACCCAGTTTGCGCATTTGCGCTTGCCTAACTCGCCTACCCAACGGGTGGGCGGCAGCGTTACCAAAAGCTTTCCGACCGTGGTGCATAAATATCCCATGCTGTCGTTGGGCAACACGTATTCGGAGGAAGATCTGCGCGAATTTCATAACCGGGTGCAAAAGGTGCTGGAGGGCGATTATGAATACGTATGTGAGCAGAAATTTGACGGCGTAGCCATTAGCCTGACTTACCGGAACGGTGAACTGGTAAGAGGGGTTACCCGCGGCGACGGCACCCGCGGCGACGATATTACGGCCAACGTGCGCACCATTAAAACCATTCCGTTGAAATTACACGGTCAGGATTTTCCGGAAGAGTTTGAAGTACGCGGCGAAGTTTTTATGCCTTTCTCGGTTTTTGAAGCGCTTAATGCCGAACGCGAAGATATTGGTGAAATGTTGCTGGCCAATCCCCGCAACGCGGCTTCCGGTACCTTAAAACTACAAGACTCGGGCCAGGTAGCCCGCCGGAAGCTCAGTTGCTACGCCTATGGTTTTCTGAGTACGCCCATGGCTTTCGAAACCCACGCCGAAGCTTTAGCCGCTTTAAAAAAATGGGGCTTTAACGTATCAGATACTTACCAGAAATGCAGCACCCTGGAAGAAGTGCTGACTTATATTAAGCTTTGGGAAACCAAGCGCTTTGAACTGCCTATTGCCACTGACGGCATTGTAATTAAAGTAAACAGCTTTAACCAGCAGGAAGAACTCGGCTACACGGCCAAAAGCCCCCGCTGGGCCATTGCCTATAAATACAAGGCAATGAGCGCTGCCACCCGTCTGCTCAATATCCAGTATCAGGTAGGCCGCACCGGTGCGGTTACGCCGGTAGCTTTGCTGCAGCCGGTGCAGTTGGCAGGCACGACTGTAAAAAGGGCCTCGCTGCACAATGCGAACGAAATATTGAGGCTCGATATTCATACCGGCGATGTGGTTTACGTGGAGAAAGGCGGCGAAATTATTCCCAAAATTACCGGCGTCGATAAATCGCAGCGCTTACCCGAAAGCCAGCCCGTTCAATATTTGGATACCTGCCCGGCCTGTGGCACCCCACTGGTCCGGACCGAGGGTGAAGCACACCATTATTGCCCGAACGAAAAAGGCTGCCCACCTCAAATCAAAGGGAAACTGGAGCATTTTATCAGCCGCCACGCCATGAATATTATGAGCCTGGGCGAAGGCAAAATAGATTTATTGTTCGAAAAAGGTTTGGTAACCACGCCCGACCATTTTTACGATTTAACGCACGAAAAATTATTTGGCCTGAGTAAAGATTATGTGGATGAAAAAACCGGTAAAATCCGCACCATCAGCTTTGGCCAGAAAACTGTAGATAATATTCTGGCTGCCATCCAGAAGTCAAAAGAGGCGCCTTTTGATCGGGTATTATTTGCTTTAGGCATCCGTTTCGTGGGTAGCACGGTAGCGCGTAAACTGGTGCAACATATTTCCAGCATAGAAGCCTTAAAACAAGCTTCCTACGAAGACTTAATTGGCGTACCGGAAATTGGTGACCGCATTGCTTTATCTATCCTGGCCTGGTTCGCCGACCCGGATAATCAGGCTATTTTAAAGCGGTTGCAGGAAGTCGGTTTGCAGTTTAGCCAAGAAAAAGCCACAGCCCATATTACCCAAAGCGATAAATTAGCCGGGTTAACGTTTGTAATTTCGGGGGTTTTCGAACAGCACAGCCGCGAAGAATTGCAGGATTTAATAACCGCTAACGGCGGCAAAATGGTAAGCTCTATATCCAAGAAACTTTCTTATTTGGTGGCCGGCGATAAAATGGGCCCGGCTAAGCTAGAGAAAGCCAATGAGCTGGGTATAAAAATTATTTCCGAAACCGAGCTTTTAACCTTAATAGGTCATTAATATCTTTTGATTTGCGGGATAGTCTGCCTATTTTTGGAACCTGTTTAGTAAAAAAAGCCTGTTGTTTTTAGTAAGATCACATGAATAATTTAAGAGGTACGGGTGTAGCGCTTGTTACGCCTTTTACCAGCCAGCATAAAGTTGATTTTGAGGGGTTAGCCCGTTTGCTGCAATATACCATTTCGGAAGGTGTAGATTACCTGGTGGTAAATGGCACCACCGCCGAATCGGCAACCTTAAACCAAACCGAAAAAGAAGAAATTTTGGCTTTTGTAAAACAACAGGTAAATAACCAGGTGCCGATTGTTTATGGCGCCGGCGGCAACTGCACCGAAGAAATCGTGGAAATTATTTCACACCTGAACCTGGATGGCGTTTGTGCCATTCTTTCGGTTTCGCCATACTACAACAAACCTTCTCAGGAAGGCATTTTTCAACATTATACCCGCATTGCCGATATTTCGCCGGTTCCTGTAATCCTGTACAACGTACCCGGCCGCACTGCCAGCAACATTTCTGCCGAAACTACTTTACGGCTGGCCAAGCATCCTAATATTATCGGTACGAAAGAGGCCTCGGGTAACCTGGAACAATGCATGCAAATTGCCAAAAATAAGCCCGATGGTTTTATGCTGATTAGCGGCGATGATATGCTCACCTTACCCATGATTACTTTTGGAGCTGAAGGCGTAATATCGGTTCTAGCTAATGGCTTCCCGGGCAAATTTAGCCGGATGGTAAAATTAGGTTTGGAACATAATTTTTCTGAAGCCTCTAAAATATTATTCGAGCTTATAGACCTGAACCCTTTAATGTACGAGGAAAGTAATCCGGTAGGCATTAAGGCGGTTTTGGATTTATTGGGGATTTGCCAGCCAGCCGTCCGGCTGCCCTTGGTAGAAGCTTCTCCGGCCTTAAAACATAAATTAGGCAGATTACTACAACACGCGGAAGCTCACTAAAAATTGTACTATTTTGCGCAATCTATATAAAGTAACAAAATAATTGTACTTTATTTTAAATATTTGCATCTATCGCTTTTATTTTTTCGCCTAATTTAGTAGGTTAGCATACCTTAATACTAACAAAACCCGTTAGTATTTAAGCTATTAGCATCAGCATAATTCTAAACCAAGAAAAATTATGGCAAAACCCTACTTTGAAATTTACAACGATTGTCAAAATAAGCTTTCGCGCTTTACCGTAGTTAAAAATATACTAATCAAAGCCGGCTTGCTTTTTACGGCCATTAGTCTGATTGTTTTCGGCATAAATCTAATCAACGAAAGCCAGGATCAAGCTTTGTTAATGGCCTCGGCCGTTTCTTTTATTCTTACGGCTACCTGCTTTCTGGCTTTAGTTCCGGTGAATAATAAAATAAAAGATTTACGCTCCCAGCGCAAATACCGGGTCCGGAATATACTCGTGCACAGTTAAGATTTCTGGAGCGGTATTTTTCAATTTAAATTATAAACCAGGCTCAGGGCAGAAATATTAAAGCCCCTGCGCTAAAACATCGGCCAGGTGCATTACCTTCAGGTTAATGTTTTCGCGGCGCATATATGCATCCAAGTGCATCAAACAGCTTGAATCTGTAGACACTATATAGTTGGCCCCGGAGGCGAGTGCATTTTCTACTTTTTGCTGCGCCATGGCCACCGAAATAGATTCGAATTTTACCGCAAAGGTGCCGCCAAAACCGCAGCAGGTTTCGGTGTCTTCCATTTCGAGCAATTCCAAACCGGTAACATTCTGCAACAAGGCCCGTGGTCCGGCTTTAATGCCGCATTCCCGCAAGGCACTGCACGAATCGTGGTAAGTTATTTTGGCATCCAGCCGGGAACCGGGCACTTTGGTAACCTGCAGCACATCCACCAGAAATTCGCTAAACTCAAATACTTTTTTTTCAAGGTTCCGGTAATTCACAAACTCCGACGAAGACATAAATATATCCGGGTAGGCATTCCGGACCATGCCCACGCAGGAGGCAGATGGTGCTACTACAAAGTTGGTTTGGTCGTTTGTAAAGTCTTTTAAAAATTTGTGGGCAATGCGGCCGCTTTCTTCTATAAAGCCTGCATTAAAAGCCGGCTGCCCGCAGCACGTTTGATTGGGATTATACCGCACCTCACAGTTAAGTTTTTCCAGTACCTTTACCATATTCAAGCCGGTTTCCGGAAACAACTGGTCCACAAAGCAAGGAATAAAAATATCTACAACTGGTTTTCTTTTCATCTGATTTAAACAAAAACGGCTGGTGCCTGCGCCAGAGCGGCTTCTAAAGCTATTTTATTTAACTTCAAAGGTAAATTAATATTTTGGAAGTACCGGATTAAATTTTCCGTGGCCACGTTCCCGACCAGCTGGTCGTTGGCCATGGGGCAGCCTCCAAATCCTTTTAAAGCGCCATCAAAACGCCGGCAACCAGCCTCATAAGCCGCACTTATTTTTTCGGTCCAATTATCTGGCCGCGCGTGCAGATGTGCGCCAAATTTTACCCCTGTAAAACCCGGAATCAAGCGAGAGAATAAAGCATTTATATCCTCCGGGGCGGCAATCCCCACGGTATCGGCCAGCGAAATAATTTTAACTTCCAGCTCTACTAATCGCTGCACAAAATCGAATACAAGGTCTGGGTGCCAGCGATCTCCGTAAGGGTTGCCAAAGCCCATTGATAAATAAACCACCAGCGTTTTACCCGTCCTGGTACAAAGTTCCTGTAGCTGTGCCAGGAGATCAAAGGCTGCGGCTATAGATTGGTTGGTATTGCGTTGCTGAAAAGTTTCGGACAAGGATAAAGGAAAGCCCAGGTAAGTTATCTCCGGAAAATTAGCGGCTCTTTCGGCACCACGCAGATTAGCCACAATGGCCAGCAGTTCCGTAGCGGTATTTGCTAAATCCAGGCCGGCCAGAACTGCTTCGGTATCCTGCATTTGGGGTATCGCTTTCGCAGACACAAAACTGCCGAAATCGAGCGTATCGAAACCTACCTGCAATAAATTATTCAGGTAATGAATTTTTACGCTGGTTGGAATAAAGGCGGGCCACCCTTGCATGGCATCCCTCGGACATTCAATTATTTTAACCATTATTATAAATGAAAAAGTAAATAGGCTTACCTCTATTTATTACCAAAACTAACCGGTACAAGTTATATCATTCACCTCCGGCTTCAACCATAAATTACACTTAGGTATACACTTATTTTTACAACAAATCAGAAATTAAGGCAAAACTAATCTACCCGAAATAGAGTAGCCGTTAAAAATTATAATTTTACCGGCTTACCTGCTATCTTTGGTTCGTTTTTAAATAATATAAATTTTTATTTCGATTGAAATTAGCTGCTATTGATATTGGCTCTAATGCGGTTAGATGCCAGATTTCGAGTGTATTGCACCACCAGGAACGAAATATATTTAAACGGGTTGAATACCTGCGTTACCCCATTAAATTTGGCGAGGACGTATTTACTTCCGGCATTATTTCTACGGCCAAAGAAGAAAGGTTTACCAAATTTCTGCACGCGCTTAAATTATTGATGGAGGTACACGATGTAAGCCATTACATGATTTGCGCTACTTCGGCCATGCGGCAGGCGCACAATGCCCCCGATATTATAAATCGGGTACACGAAAAGCTGGGCATGAAAATTAATGTAATTGATGGCCAGACCGAAGCTGAACTGATAAACAAAGTTATTTACAACCTGCTCGACGAGAAAAATTACCTGCACATAGATGTGGGAGGCGGCAGTACCGAGTTTAACGTTTACATCGGCCGCGAAAAGGTAGCTTCTCAATCTTTTGAAATGGGTTCTATCCGTTACCAGGTGGGCAGCAAAAACGACGAAATCTGGATGGCTATGAAAGAATGGGTTAAAGATAACGCCCGTAAATGCCACGTTTCCAGAGCCATTGGTACCGGCGGTAACATTAATAAGATTTACGAAATGGCCGGTAAGATGGCTGGTAAGCCTATTTTCCGGAAGCAGATTGAAGAGATAGTAACCCAACTGGAAGGCTTGAGCATGGACGAAAAAATAAGCGTTTTGCTCCTGAACCCCGACCGGGCCGACGTAATTGTACCTGCCGCACGTATTTATTTATCGGCCATGAAATGGGCGCGGATCGAAAGTATGCTGGTGCCCACCGTAGGTTTAAAAGACGGCATTTTGCAGGCTCTATACGAAAAGCATTATACCCGGTCGCAGCCGATTAGTGCTGATTTTGAGAATAAGTAGGCTATAATTTAAATTAAAGTGGTGAGTTGTCTATAAACGGAAGCACTATTAAGTAGCGGTAATTATTTCAATGGGGTAATATTTTCTGACGTGGAAAAGATATTGCTCCTGATGGTTGGTTAAATAAAATATAAAACAGATTTAGTTTTTTACCACATTTATAATATTCGCAAATAAATATTTAGCTCTTTCCCTACTTTGGGCAAGGTAAAAACTCATATTTTTTTCCAGGGCAAACCTTTAGTGGATTGTCCTGGTTTTTTACTGCCAGCTAAACTCGTTAGAAGGTAAAAAAGTCTTTTAATTAGCTGTTTCAATTTTTTAGATCTCTTCTTACCGCTACTTCGTACAAAGGCAAAATCTGCAAGAGACCGCCCAGCGAGGCTCATACTTTATGAAAATCAAAAATATAAAAGCATACTAATGGAATTAAGAAAATTAGGAAAATCAGAGGTAATGGTAACGCCTATGGCTTTTGGGGCCTGGGCAATTGGCGGCTGGATGTGGGGCGGCGCCGAAGAAAACGCTGCTATTCGGGCTATTAAGGCTGCTTTTGATGCGGGCATCACCACCATTGATACGGCGCCGGTTTATGGCTTCGGCAAGAGCGAAGAACTGGTGGGCCGGACCATGACAGGCGTTCCGCGCGACCAATATCAGATTCTCACCAAATTTGGAATGAACTGGGAAACCGAGCAAGGCGAATACTTCTTCGACTCGGTAGATAATGACGGTAAACCTTTCCGGATGTTTAAGTGGGCTTCGAAAGAAAAGGTTATGCAGGAATGTGAAACCAGCCTGCGCCTGCTTAAAACCGATTACATTGATTTGTACCAGATTCACTGGCCCGATGCCACCACGCCCGTCAGCGAAACTTTTGAAGCCGTGCAACGCCTGATTGAACAAGGTAAAGTAAGAGCCGCCGGTGTTTGTAATTACAATACTGCTTTGGTAGCCGAAGCCCTTGATACCATCCAACTGGCCTCTAACCAGGTACCGTACTCTATGGTAAACCGGGGCATCGAGAAAGATGTAATTCCACAGGCTCTGGAGAAAGGTTTAAGTATTATTCCGTACAGCCCGCTACAAAGAGGTTTGCTCACCGGCAAAATTAAACCCGGCCATAAATTCAACGAAGGCGATACCCGCGAGGGCAACCTTTTCTATACCGATGAAAATATCCGCCGGACATTAAGCCTGCTGGAGGAAATTAAACCCATCGCGGATGACCACGGGGTTACCCTGGCCCAATTGGCTATAAACTGGACCTTAAACCGTCCCGGTGTAGCCTGTGTTTTGGTGGGTGCCCGCGATGAACACCAGGTGGCCGACAATGCCAAAGCCCTGGCATTTACCTTAAGCACCGAAGAGCTAAATACCATAACCGAAGCTGCCGACCGGTTCAGTCTGGCCCCGGTCAATCAAGGCTAAATGCTGAGGTTGAAAGAGCAGGTAATATTTTGTTTGCCTGCTCTTTTAACTTTATCATACTGCGGGATAAATTTTAGACAGTTATTATTTATTAAAGCTTAGCCAAAGGTAAAAGCCAAGCTCTTCATTCTGTTCAAATTTAACAGCTACTTGCTTGGTTAAACCGGCCAGAAGTATCGGGTGTTGGTATTTACAGAATATAACCCTATTACTGCCGATTAATGATGAAGTTAAAGTTAAGTATTCTGGATCAATCGTTGGTGAATAAAGGGATAACGGCCAGTGAAGCCCTGCACCAGACGGTAGAAATGGCGCGGTTGGCCGATCATTTGGGTTATACACGCTTCTGGGTATCGGAGCACCACAACCTGGCTGCGATTGCGGGCTCGGCACCCGAAATATTAATGGTAAAGCTGGCCGATGCCACGCAGCACATCCGGATTGGCTCCGGGGGTATTATGCTGCCCAACCACAGCGCTTTAAAAGTGGCCGAAAACTTCCGGTTGCTCGAAGCGCTTTTCCCCGGCCGGATTGACCTGGGAATTGGCCGGGCTCCCGGCGGCGACCGGGTTACAGCCTATCTACTCAACCCAGCGAATGATTTCAGCGAAGATAGCTACCGGCAGCAACTTGATTACCTCCAGTTGTTCTTCTCCGATACTGCAGGCACTGAAAAAGGCCAGATTTTGGCTATACCGCAGGCTGCTACCACGCCAATGCAATGGATGCTGAGTTCCAGCGGGGGTAGCAGTAAAATTGCAGCCGAATACGGCATGGGCTTGGCCGTAGCTAAATTTATTAACGGCAATGTTCAACCCGAAGTAGTTACGGATTACCTATTACACTTTAAACCATCTCCCCTATTTCCGGTACCGCAAGCTATTTTATCTATTATTGTACTTTGCGCTGACACGCCTCAAAAAGCTTTGGAGATGCGTAGAGTCCTCGATTACCGGTTCATTCAAATGGAGCGGGGCAATTTTACTTCGCTGAGCACCTACGAAGAAATCCGGGATTATCAATTTTCGGATATGGAATTAATGCGCATCAAAGCCAACGCGGGCCGGGTAATTTCAGGTACTCCCGAAACGGTAAAACCCCAACTGGAAAAGTTGGCTGCTGACTTTGGCGTGGACGAAATAGTAGTTACGACCATGGCCGACTACCCGGAAAGAAGACGTTCGTTCGAATTGCTAGCCGAAGCTTTTGGCTTAACACCACGCCCCGTTACTAAGCCTGCATAATTATTTGGTATGGCGTATTCCTTCAGAAAATCCGTTCAAGTAATCTGCCTAAATTTTTTAAATGAACTACTGGTACCTGCCTGAAGCGGAGATTATATCGGAATGGTTATAAATCAGCGCAAACAACGCTTGCTATTGGTCTAAATGGCTGCTAGTTTGTCACGGTTGTCGTAAACCTTCATAATGGCGTTAATAACATCGTCCATATCCTGTTTGGTACCCAACAAAGAATTTACCCCAGATAGGATTACCATTTCTTCGTTTACCACGGCATCGCAGTTGGGGCATTTTAACTCCTGGCGATATTGCTGCAGACGGGCCGCCGTATACATTTCTTTATATTCGGGTAAACCTAAGATGTGCTCTACCCAAGGTTCGCCGTGTAAGCCCTTGGCAATGTAAGGGCTCAGTTTAACACCTTCGGCCCCGATGGCTTTCAGAAATTTACTCCGGTCGGCGTTTTTAAAATGCTCTTTGTGGTACGACATGGCATAATGGTAATAGCCACCGCTTTCGGTACCGGCATATTGCTTTTGGGGAACCAAACCTTTAAAGCCTTTTAGTTTAGATGCTAAATATTTGGCGTTTTCGTTGCGCAGGTTAAAGCGTTCTTTGGCTCCGGGTAATTGACCCAGCAAAATAGCACCTTCAAATTCATTCATGCGGTATTTGGGGCCAATGGTTACGTTGCTGCCTTTGCGGTCGGTTCCGTGGTTTTGTACGGTATAGCATCTATCCATCAGGGCTTCGTCGCTGCCAATAATAGCGCCGCCCTCGCCGCAGGAAATTTGCTTACTGGCCTGGAAACTAAAACAGCCTACCTCGCCGATGGTGCCTAATTGCTTGCCCTGGTAGCGGGCAAAATTAGCCTGGCACGCATCTTCGATAACCCGCAGGTTGTGCTTTTTAGCCAGGGCCATTATGCTTTGCATGTCGCAGGGCATGCCCATCATGTGTACCGGAATAATGGCCTTGGTATTTTTATTTATTTTTTTAGCTACATCGGCCGGGTCCAGCTGAAAAGAAGCCCGGTCTAAATCGGCTAGAACCGGTAAGGCGCGGCTCGTTAAAATGGCTGATATGGTACCAAAATCGGTATACGGCGAGGTTATTACTTCGTCGCCGGGGCCAATGCCCATGGCCTCCACGCAAGTGGCCAGCGCCTGGGTGCCGGAGCCGGTGCCCACGCAATATTTAGTACCCATGAGTTTGGCATATTCTTTCTCGAAAGTTACTACCGTACCGGAAGGCGACTGAATCCGGGACCAGATACCACTTTTGGTAGTATTGGTAATAGATTCGAGCATTTTATCGTCTACAATCATGCTGGGCCACTTGGGCCAGTCTTTGGTACGTACCGGTGAACCACCCAAAATAGCTAACTTATCGGCTTTGGTGCTGATGGGTTTACCAAAGGACGGAATAGCCTGGGCAACTATGGCCCCAATGGAACCAACGGACACGGCGGTCAAGAAACGCCGTCTGGTAAATTCATTTTTCATTTTTCCCGGATTTTGAAGGTTAATTAAATATTCTTTAAAATCGATCATTCATTCTGCCCAACACGGTTATGTCAGATACCAATCAGGCGTTTGGCGTTGCCCGAGCGCAGCAGCTCTTTGGTCTGGGCATCGGCTTCTGTGTCGTACAAAGATTCTATGCGCAATTGCCCGGTTACATAATCCAGAATAGGCGAATGCGTACCAAAAGCAAATTTTTCTTTACCAAAGTTTTTCAGTTCCACGCCCATATCGTTTATCGAGCGGCCGGAGGTGTCAATCAATAAATTTGTTTTTTTCACCAGCGCCATCTCCTCGTCGGCTAGTTTGGTGGCATTGGCCAGGTTCAGGATAATAAATTTGGCATCGGGCACGGCTTTAATAATGGGCAAAATATTTTTCAGGTTCCACTCCGGTTTGGGTGTACCTACCACGTAATCAATGTCCATCCAGGAGCGCTGGCGGCTGTCTATCATGCGCAAGTTAAAAGCCACCGGAATACCTTTGTCGCGGGCTCTTTTTACCAGTTCAATACATGCCGGGTCGGTAATGTCGTAGTCGTGGTATTTGGGGTACAGGCGCAGGCCCTTCATGCCCATTTTATTAATACAGGTATCAAAATCCTCGCGCCAGCCGGCGTAAATGGGGTTAATCACGGCAAATGGCACAAAGGCATCACGGAACCGTTTATTACTTTTCAGTTCTTCGTAGAGTTCTTCGTTGGCTGATTGGGTATTTTTATAAAATATGCCGTTCAGGTTGCTGATTACCGAAATAGCTACCCCAAACTGATTCATTCTTTTCAGCAGTTTTTCGCAGGTATTGTATTGCAATTGCTGAAAGGGCCAGTGACCCACGTAGGCATTTATATCAATTAACATGTCTTCCGGCCTTTTTTAAAAGGTTATTATAATTATGAAAGAATATTTTCTGCTTTTGGACATCGGTCAGGTTAGCGGCTAATATTTTGCCTACCGACTGGTAATAGCAATTATCGGAACCGAACAAAAGCCGGTCTTCGCCTAACTGGCGCACGGCAAAATCAATCAGGTTTTCTTCGTTATTGGTGCCCGAGGTATCTACATACACGTTGGGCGAATTTTTCAGGGCTTTGCACATATATTCCCAATCGCCCCCGCCGCCAATGTGCGCGTACTGGAAAACACCTTCGGGGTACCGTTTGGCCACCGCTACAAAATCTTCGGGTACCGAAACCCCAGCCGGTTTGTAGCCATTATATTTCATGCGGTAACCGCCTACCCCTAGCTGGCATTCGGCGTGGCTATGAATAACCATTTTCTGGTCGATGAACTTTTCGAGAATGGGTGCATACGAAGGGTCGCTGATTTTAACCTGGTAGTATAATTTGGCGCCATTCATGCCGGCATCGGTGCAGCGCTTTATTTCTTCCAGGGCTTCTTTGGGGTTAAAGGGGTTTACCGTCATGTTGCCGGTAAAGCGGTCGGGGTGCAGCTTCATCACATACAGTACCACATCGTTGTGGTCTTTGTATGCCTCGGTGGTACCTACCGGTACGCCGCTAACCAGTCTGGTAACCGGTTTCGAGAGTACTAACTTTTCTACTCCCAGCCGGTCCATGTAATCTACCAGTTTATCCGCCAGTTTTCTTTGTACAGCTAAATCGCTGCTTCCCAAATCCACGTGCACGTGGGCATCTATCTTCCGGAACTTCTTTACTTCCTGCATTAAATTAAAGGAAGCCGCCGGCTTAACTGCAGATGGAGCATTAGCCGCCGTTGCCGGTAAACCCCAGCTGTTGGTCGCTACCAGTACGCCGGCTGCCGAAAGGGCAGTATCTGTAAAAAATTTCCGGCGGTTCATTTTATGCTTCATAAAGGCTTACATCAAATATTGGTTGGGGAGCTTTGTTCTTTCAAGCAATATTTTTCCCGGATTTTTTAAGAACCCGGTTATAGTTATCGAAGAATATTTTCTTTTTCTGAGTTTCGGTTAAATTGGCAGCCAATACTTTGCCCACCGATTGGTAATAGCAGTTATCGGAGCCAAAAAACACCCGGTCTTCGCCTAATTCTTTCACGGCGTAATCGAGCATGTACTCGTCGTTGCTGCTGCCCGAAGTATCGACGTACACGTTGGGCGAGTGTTTGAGCATTTTGCAGGTGTACTCCCAATCGCAGCCAGCGCCAATGTGGGCAAACTGAAACATGGCTTCGGGGTAGCGCCTGGCTATGTCCACAAAATCTTCCGGTATGGAGGTGTTGGGCCGCATCTTGGTGTCGTACTTCATGCGGTAGCCGCCCAGGCCCAATTGTAACATGGCATGCATGTGGATTATCATTTTCAGGTCGGCCATTTTCTCGACAATCGGGAAAAATAGCGGATTGTTTATTTTAACCTGGGTATAAACTTTTAAGCCTACCATGCCCAAATCCACGCAGCGTTTTATTTCTACCAGCGACTCCTGCTGGTGCTCCACGTTTACCGTAAATTGCCCTATAAAGCGGTCGGGGTACTGTTTTATGGCCTTCAGGACAATATTATTCGATTCGATAAAATCCTGGGGTGTACCCGGGCCGCTGGTAATGGGCCGCGAAATAAACAGCTTTTCGATGCCCAGACGGTCGGCAAATTTTATATTCTCTTCCGGTCCTCCGTGGTATAAATTTACGTGCACGTGCGCGTCTAATTTCCGGTATTTCAGCACATCCTTCATCAGGTTGTAGCTCGCGGCAGTACCAGTGGCCTCGGTAGTTGCGGCGGCATTGCCCCGGAGCGTTTTAGCCGCCAGGGTGTTGCCCAGCATTGCACCTGCTGCCGAAAGGGCCGTACTGGAAAAAAATTTCCTCCGGTTCATTTTTACTTACTTAAATATTTAATCACTTATTTATGCCGCGGCAATATTTAAATGTTCGTTGTTATAAATATTTAATACTTGCTAGTGAAACTGTTTAGAATATTTATTCCGAACAGCTTCGGACACCATTGGTGGTGTTATCACCGCTAATTCTAAAGCTTCTGTCAGCCTATAGGCTGGTGAAAACACCCTGCCAGGCAGCCGTTTCAGCCATTATAAATAATGTTAAACCGCTTAAATATCATAATTCCCGAATCCGGATATTTTTAAAATAAGCTTTGTTACCGTGATCCTGCAGGGCGATGGGGCCGCTTTTAGCCGAGCCGTAATCGGGATAATCTTTCCACTTGCCTTCGGTTTTTTGCTTCGTCCACTCGGGTGTCCAGGCTTCGAAGCTCAAAATTTTGGCACCGTTTAACCAGTGCTCTACTTTACCTTTGTTAAATATTATTTTACTCGTGTTCCATTCGCCCACCGGTTTTAATCTCTTTTTATCATTGGCCAGATTCATGGCGTAGTCGGCACCGGTTTTTTGCCAGTCTTCGAGTTTAGCCGGGAAATTCACATCGTCAATCAGTTGGTACTCGGGACCGGTTTCGGAAGGCTTTTTGTATTTCGGGTTTTCGACTACATGGTAAAACACGCCGCTGTTACTACCCTGGTCTATTTTCCACTCCCAGGTTAATTCAAAATTTTCGAATGGCTGATCGGTTACTAAATCGCCGCCGCTGATGCCCTTTTTAGCGCCTAAACAAACCAGCGCGCCATCTTCAACCACCCAGTTTTTAACTTCACCGGTTTTGTTGTAGCCGTGCCAGCCATTCAGGGTTTTGCCGTCGAAGAGGCTAATCCAGCCTTTCTTTTTGTTGGGGCGGGGATTATTATTGGGTTGACCAATGGCATATGTAAAAACAAAAAAAGTAATGATAGCTAGCAGATTGGCAAGATTCAAAGTTCGCTTCATGATAAATAATGTACTTTAGGTAATTAGTAGCCGGGAATATTTCAGAAACTGGTTTAATAGGTTTATATGGAAGCTGTTCAGAATTTCTTTTTGAACAGCTTCCGGCACCATTGTTGATTTTATCACCGCAGATTATAAAGCTTCAGCCAAACCACTTGCTGGTGAAAACACCATAACCGTCAGACAGAAGGAAAACTTAACCCTCCCCAGGAGGACTTTGCATTGTTTTTGGGTAAATTCTACTAAAATTAATTTTTAGCTACCCGACCCACCGGCCGGACGTTGGCACCGGTGCGGTTTTGTAAATCGTCGCCCAAATCGGTGCGGGCCGCTTCGGCTAATTTTTCCAGGTCGGCTACTATTTCGGGGAACTGGCCCCGTACATCGTAACGCTCACCCGGATCCCGTTCTAAATTATAGAGTGCCGCCGGCATTTCGCGCTTCTCGGTGGTTTCACCGGGCTGCCCGTTCTGGCCGGGCAGAAAACCCTCGTAAGACCGGCTTGGATGGGCAAACACTAATTTCCAGTTTCCCTGGCGCACGGCTTCCAGGCTGTTTTTCCGGTAATAATATAAAAATTGCTGACGTGGGTTCTGACTGTCATCGCCTTTCAGCAGACCGGTAAATTCCAGGCCGTCTGTTTTCCGGCGCGGTTGCCGGGCGCCGCATAGTTTTGCCACGGTAGGCAGAATATCCAAAGTTGAAAGTAATTTATTGCTGACACGCCCGGCCGGCACTACCCCTGGCCACCGTACTATTAGCGGCACCCGCTGTCCGCCTTCAAAAGAAGTCCCTTTGCCCTCGCGGAATCCGCCCGACGAACCGGCGTGTTCGCCGTAGTTCAGCCAGGGACCGTTATCGCTGGTAAACAGAACCAGGGTATTTTTATCTAAACCCTGCTTTTTCAGTTCGGTTAATATTTCCCCCACCGACCAATCCAGTTCCATCATCACATCGCCGTATAAACCCCGTTTACTTTTGCCTTTGAACCGGGCTGAAACCGCTAAGGGTACATGGGGCAAGGGGTGCGGCACGTACATAAAAAAAGGTTTCTTTTTATTTTTCCGGATGAAATTTACAGCGTGCTCGGTTATAGCACTGGTAAGCCCGCCGGCATCTGCTAAGGTATTTACCGGCTTCGTAGGCTGGTTGCCTTCTATAAGTTTCAACGACGGATATTTGGCGTTGGCCTGATTGGGGTGCAATGGCCACATATCGTGCGAATAAGGTACCCCAAAATATTCATCAAAACCTTGTTGTAAGGGCAGAAAAGTCGGATGGTCGCCTAAGTGCCACTTGCCGAATATTCCGGTAGCGTAGCCTTTTCCCTTTAATAAGTCGGCAAGTGTTTCTTCACTGGGGTTAAGGCCGATTTGCGAATTTGGTCCCAATGCACCGCTTAGCCCAATGCGATTAGGATAACACCCGGTTAATAAAGCGGCCCGGGAGGCGCTGCATACGGCCTGCGCCGCCAGGAAATTTGTAAACCGGGTCCCCTCGGCGGCCATTCGGTCGATGTGGGGTGTTTCGTAACCCAAGGCGCCCGTTACCGATAAATCGCCGTAGCCCATATCATCCAGAAAGAAAAGAATAACATTTGGCGGTTGGGGAGCGGCTTTTTGGGCTACGGTGCCGGTAAATAAAAATAAGCTTAAAAAAAGCCCGAAGAACGTGTAAGTAAAGAGACGGTAAGAATTAAAAAATTTATTCATAAGGTATGCTGGTATAAGCTAAGCTGAAGACGGAAACCAATAATATATTTTGGGCATAATTTACCAGCATTTTTCTACCCGCAAAATATTACCTGAACGATTTACTTAAAACAGCCTATGTTACCAGTACCTACCCGACTCCTCTGCTGCCTTTAACCTGCTAGTTAGTTACCGTGCCGTCCTATTTGGCTACTACCCCAATCATATCGATGGTAATGCCCAGATTGGTCGCTCCTACCCCTCTAACCATAGCTTTGGAGGCCGCTGGAGGCCGTAGCGGATTATAGTATTTCGGGCGCAGCGCATTTAACTGGGTGCTGGTTTCGTTATCCGAAACGTAATAGGTTGCTTTGGCGAGGTGCTGAAAACTGCTGCCTGCTTTTTCCAGAATAGCACCCAGATTTGTAAATATTTCGGTTACCTGGGCCGGCGCCGATGCCGGAGTTTTGCCGTAAAGACCCGAGACATACACTTTTTTACCGTGATTGATGCGGGTAACTTTGCTGTAAACCGGTGAAGCTGTCATGAACGGCGGGGTAATAAATTCCAGTTGCGGAGCACCGGACGCAGCCGTAACTGGAGCGGCAGAAATTAATTCAATTTCTACTACCGGATCCTGGCTCAGCCATTCTACATACACAACCGGCGGCACCGTAAAACCGGCAAAAAAACTGGCAATCTCTTTTTCTACCACTTTCACATCGGTCATGGGGCGGATAAAAGATTTAAGCTGGATTACCTGGTCCTTTTTTAAACCCAGATGCATCAGGGTTGCTTCCAGTTGTTTCAAGGTACCGCGGGTTGCTTCTGGTAAGGCGCCTTTATCGGCCTGGCCCGCCACGTACACCACCTCTCCTGCGGGTAAAACCGCCACATGAGCCGCCGGCGAGTTGTTTTGTAAAGCTGCGGACCTAAAATATTGAACCCTCTGGTTAGCGGCGGTAGTAGTGGCAATGGCATCCATCGCTATCAGCAAATCGGTGTGGGCTAAATCGCCTACCACATAACTAACGGCCGGCTTGGCCCGGCCTTTCAATTGCTTTCCGAGCTGCGCCTGCACTTGCGGCATCAGGTCGGCCTGTTTTAAGTAAATATTTAATTTAACCAGCCCGTTTAAGTTAGCATCAGCCGCTTTTAAGGCCAGTGTAATATTGTTCAGCACCTGGTTTACTTGTTTAAGAATATTGCCTTTACCAATCAGTTCGCCTTTTTTATCCAGTGGCAAAAGCTGGGTGGTATGCGCCAGGGGCACTTCATCCACTACTACAGCCTGCGAACTTCCGGTAGCAGCATCGGCATTTATTTGCTGAATAATCGGATTACTTTGGGCAGCGGCAAACATGCGCGGGCTTTCTACAGCAGCTCTAGTTTGGATGTAAGCGCTTGTGCCGGCTGGTGCCCCAATGCCAAACAAACTAATCAGCGATGAAAACAAAAACCGGTTTCTCATTTTCTTATCAATAAGCAAATTTTACTCATCAAGCGCTTAATAGGCTATTTACTTAAAAAAGCATAACTAAACTTTGCAAGGCTTCCACAGAATTCTGCTCTAGCTAAGTTCTTTATGCCAATGCAGTTGCCTTTCCTGAACGTCCGTTTTAACCACCCTTATTATTTAATAAAGGTCATCTGTTTAAATTATTATTCGATGGGCGCCCAATAGGTGCAATAACCCGTTTCGCGTACGGGGCCTTTAAACAGCAAACAACCGCCACAAGCCTTGCCGGCGCCTGGCGGCAAAAAAAGCTTGCAATTACCGCAACGGTTATCTGGTATCGGCGATACACCTACATAAGCAAATTTCTTGCGCTTTTCAATTTCGCCCGGCACTACGCCGGTTAAATCGTCGCAGGGATTCTGGCCAGTTATAGGCGTTTGCTGGGCCGCGCCTTTGGGCGTATTTTGCGCCGGTTGGGGTGAATTTTGGGCCGCCGCCTTTTGCCCGTTTTGGGCAGTCTCATTCATTTCGCCCGGGATAGCTGTTGCGGCCAGCTTGCAGGAGGCCATTAGCCAGCCGCCGCCTACCAGCGTTGCGGTACCCAATATATTTTTGTATAAAAACTTCCGCCGCGAATATTTCTTATCCATGCTGCACTTAATTAATATAATTTCTTTAAATCCTGAATGGCGGCCGTCACTTCCTGCGCCGAAGAGGTTTTAATACCTTGCAAAGTCTCTTTTAATTTGGGGTCAGCGGCGGCGGCTTTGTTTAAGCCTTTGGTTAGCCCCGTAACGGCTGCCGTCCGGAGTGATTCTTCTTTTTGCATAACCGGCTGCGATAACAAATCTAAATAGGCAACAACCTGGGCTTTTTGGTTACGTGCGCCAATTACCTGAGAGAGGTCGCCGATAAAAGTTGTTTTCCAAGGGCTGGTACTTTGGCTGAATTTTTCCCGCAGGCTCAATGCTTTTAACAGTTCCGGCGACGAACCGGCTTCGGAACTTAGTACCGCCATCCGGAACCATTGATCTTCGCCGTATTTTTCCATTACTTTTACCAGCGCCGGCGTAATTTCTTTGCCCCGGAACTCGGGTAAACTCAGGCTGACCTGAAAGGCTACCCGAATATTTGGGTCGTCTAATTTTTCTAAAACCTGCGGGTAAGTTTCCGGGAAACGCTCCGCTAAAATAATGGCGTTTTCGCGTACGCCCGGTGAAGCATCTTTCAGCGCTAGCCGAATTGCCTGCACATCCAGGGCATTTAAACCTTCGAGCACGTATAAAGCATGCAGGCGGGTTCTGGGGTCTTTGCTTGTGGAGAATAGTTTTTTTACCGCCGGTACCACAGTTTTATCCTGCCGCTCCAGCAACAACCGGTGGGCTTGCAAACGCCACCACATGTCCGGATGTGCCAGGGTTTCGAGGAGTTTAGCATTTGGCGACTTGGTTAAATTGATGGCTACTTTTTTATGGGTGCTGGTAGCGGGCATCACGCGGTAAATACGTCCTTTGTCGCTGCCAGCCATAAAATCCATATCGGCTTTTAACTCGTCCGGAATAGAAACCGGGGTTTCGATATGCTGCCGGTAATAATCCAGCACGTACAAGTAGCCGTCGGGGCCAATTAAAAAATTAGTAGGCCGGAACCAGGAATCGGTAGAAGCCATAAACTCCTGGCTTTTTTCTACATCAGCGCGCTTGGCTACGTAAACCGGACTCTTATCGCTGGGCATTAAAATATCCCGGTGAATTAGATTCCCGGCTACTTCGCTTACAAAAATATTACCGTAGAATTCTTTCGGAAACGCACCGGCCGCGTAATAAGCCATGCCCGCCGCCCCGGTAAACCGGTCTTCGTCGTATTCTACCCGGTTTAAATTATTCTCTTTAAACGCCTGATTGCGTTGTTTTGTCCGTTCGGCCCGCCAGTAGGGCGGCGGGGTTTCCTGAAACATAATTTCTTCGTGATCGGTCAGGCTAACCACCGCTTTGGTTGTTGGCAGGTACGGGTGCCGGTGCGTGTACCGCCACGGAATAACAACTTGCTGCAGGTGTAAAGAATTTTCGTTGGAGAACCGGTGACCCCATTCATCCAGGGCTTGGCCAAACTGCGCCGGCCCGGTTTCCAATTCAAATTTATTTTGGTCGAGCCGGAACCGGAAATCAGCGCCACGTACCGGAATTGGTTCGGCATTCGGGGTCCGGGTAAAGGTTACTAAACCATGCTGGCCGTGGTTATTGGCATAAATCCAGTTATCAATGCCAAACCGCAGGTTGGTAATTTGGGCTTCCGAATTGTTCTGAAAGAAACCCGTAAACAGCACTTCCCGTGTATCGGCTTTGCCATCGCCGTTGGTATCTTTTAAGTAAAGAATATCCGGCGCCGCCGTAACAATCAAACCGCCCTGCCAGGGTAAAATACTCGTAGCTTCGGTTACATTTTCGGCAAAAATAATGGCTTGGTCCACCCGGCCATCGTTGTTGGTATCTTTTAATAGCCGTATCCGGCCTTTACCTTTACCCGGTTCCACTTCATAAGGGTAATCGGGCATTTCCACAACGTAGGCATTACCTTGTTCGTCAAACTCCAGGTCTACCGGATCTAAAACATGCGGCTCGGCGGCGTATATCTCGGCTTTAAAACCTTTAATTATTTTTATTTTTTTCAGCGACTCTTCCGGCGAAAGCGGTCCGGGATACCGCTGCGCCAGGCCCGTATACCCCACTCCCAGCAACAGTAATATTAAACCGGCTTTTTTTCCGGTGGCATAAGTATTTATCCTATTAAACATAATGTTGGCGATATTTTACTTAATTAGATTTCTTAAACTTTAAGCTTAAATAATTTCTTCGCGTTTTCGTAGAGTAATTTGCGTTCTATTTTTTTAGAAGGAGACAACCTGCGAATGGCCGCAATAGTCATGGCGCCCTGGCAGGCTTCGCCCTTTCCGGCGGTGTCGGCGCAGTCGCTGCCGTAAATTAGTTTATCTTGGTGCCGCTGCAGAAACGCGCGGGCGTGCTCTTCGTCGCGGGTAAGGGCGCTTAAACCAGAACCAGCCGACATGTCGGCGTACATATTGGGATAATCGCGTAGCAACCGATCGGTGATGCCGCCCGGTGTTACTTTGCTTTTGGGGTATAAAACGTTCTGGTTGGTATGATTTTTATCGATATTGGCCCACCAGGTTTGAGCGTGGCCCAGGAAATTTACCTTCGGGTATTTTTCGAGCATCTTATGAAAACGATCAAAACCCCAGTTAAACATTTTGTGCTGCCAGTGCATAATCAACGGCACATCATAAGCTTGCGCCAACTGATAAATCTTTTGCATTTCGGGGGAGTCGCACTCTATGTTAAATTTTAACTCGCCGATAACCGGTGCTCCCAGCTTTAAATATTTTTCAATTTCGGACACGGCACCGGGCACATCGGGTACTTCGTTGGCGCCAAACAAAAATTCTTTCGGATACTGCTGAGCTACCTTATAAGCCGCTTCGTTGGGGGTAACCTTTGCCTGCAAGCCGTTCGAAACACCATAGTGGGTAGAGCCATAATTTACCGGATGCCCCGCCGGCAATAAAATAGTAGTGGTAATCCCCATAGCCCGCTGGTGCGTTACCAGTTGTTCGGTAGTCAGGTCGTGGTAATCGGTGTGCTGGTGAATATCAATGATAGGCTCTTGGGGAGCAGCCTGAAAAAAAGGGGCCGCCTCTAAGTTTAGTGCCGTACCCGCCAGCAACATACCGGTTCCGGCTAAAAATTCGCGACGGGTAAACAACTGAGGAGTAGACATAGAGATTTTATTTTTTATTCCGCTCTGGTTTGTAAGAATAAGATTTTAATAAATTATTAATATTTTTATCCGACTCGTAAGGACTGGGGTCGGCGAGCTAATAAGGTGACTGTACTCTTCGCACTAACCCTTAAAAAAAGCAGAATTAAATCATCGGTAACGTACCCGAAATTAAAAACCTTTTTTAACAAAACCAACCTTTCAGGTAATTATAATAAGGCTGATTTAAGAAAATTTTCTTAAACCAGCTTATTTGCATTAAATCAGTAAACCTATATCGGAATGTTGTCAACTTATTTTTCTTCTTACATGTGGTTCATTCTTCAATGGCCTGGAGTGGAGGAACATTATTTTCTGCGCCCTGGTAACCGATATTCTGGTTTATCTTACCCAGTGTATTGGCGGTAATTACGCTTTGGGGAATAGCCCAATAAATATTATAGGGTTTTATGCTAACCGTCTGGCTCCGCCACCAGGTTCCGGTTGGCTTCTTGTACAAATCATTATACTGCATTACCCTGTCGTACCACCAGCTTTTCTGGCTGATATTGTTTAGGCTATAGCCATTCAGGTTTAATTTAGCCATAATATTCGATACCCTTACCATTTCGGAGTGGCGGGGCTCTTCGGCGTATAATTCCCGGGCCCGCTCATCGAAAATATAATCAATGGTAACCTCGCTGGCGGTAATTAAAGGCGCTTTTGACCGGGCTCTGACTTTATTAATGTCCGCGGCTGCAAGGGCAAGTTGATTTTTCCAGTAATAGGCTTCGGCTCTTAACAAATAAGTTTCGGCCAGCCGGAATACATAAGCATCGCCGTTGCCCCCGCTCCAGGTACTCTCGGCCTGGTTAGAAGGATTGTAAGTTAAGTAGTGCGGCCAGGAAAACCACCGGATAGTAGTATCGCTTTTATTAGGCCAAAGTTGCTGAATACGTTCGTTTAAGTTGGGCGAGCCGGGCCGGTTGTATTTTATTTCGGCCATATCAATCCAGTTAATATCGGCTCTTCTTAAATCCGGCGTATTTTTCCAGTTATAAGTGGCATCGCCCCATAGCTTAAACTGGTAAAAACGGGAGGCGGTAATAATCCCCTGCCCTCTCATTAAAGTATCCATCATGGGCGATGGGTACACAATTCCGCGTGAACCGGATTTATCCGGCACATCCCAATAATGGGGCATAAAATTGGCAGCCAGGTTCTGATTTTGTCGGGCCCCATCGGGCGCTTCCCACCGGTCAACCAAAGCCAGAATGGTTTCGGTGTTTTGCGCCAAATTAATATTTTCGTGCCGGTGCAGGTCCCAAATCACATTCCGCTCGGCGTCAGCAGCCCATTTGCCAAACCGGGCCGTCATTAAATTGTAAGGCCCTTCAATAACCTTATTAGCTGCGGCAATGGCTTTATCAAACTCGGTATTGGCCAGGTATATTTTGGTTAAAAGATGATTGCCGGCGCCTTTGGTTGGGATGCGCGGGCCGGCCGTAACCGATAGCCACTCCACTGCCCACTCCATATCAGTCTTAATTTTTTCGAGGATTGCCCACCTCGAATGAGTTTGAAAATCGAGCTTGGCACCGGTTAATTCTTTCCCAATAAACGGTACATCGCCGTAAGAATGCACCAGCCGGTAATACCAATAGGCCCGGTGCCAGTAGGCTTCGGCCAATATCCGGTTCTTTACTTTTTCATCTTTCCATTCTATATCATCTATCCGCGAAATCAGAACGTTGGCGTTTTTAATATAGCGGTAGATAGGGTCGAACATGGTACCGTAAGGCACCCTATCCGATGAGGTGGGCGTATTAATGGAAAAATCGGGCACATAGCCAGCTATTGCCAAATCACTGGGGGCAAACTCAGCGGTGGAATAATTAAACTGGCCGTAGAATTCGGCTTTCAGGCTCTTCCGCATGGTTACCAGCAGCGATTCAAATCCGGCTTCATTTACATACACGTTGCCGGGCGCAAAAAAAGATAATGGTTCCGGCTCCAACCATTCTTTGTTACAGGCCGCCTGTACCAGCATCGTTACCGTTAGAATAATCCGGGTAATTTTTATTTTTAAGTGTCTCATCGTATTTCGGATCAATATTGGGGTAAGATTATAAAGATAAATTCAGACCAAGAGTAAACGTTTGCGGCATAGGGGTCATGCCCGACTCCGGGTCCCATCCCGGCCATTTATCAAAACTGTACAGGTTCCGGATGGCCCCCATAATGCTCAAAGAATTCATTTTGAGCCGTGCCGTAACGGCAGTTGGTACGGCATAAGCCAGCGATATATCCTGAATGCGTACAAAAGAAGCAGGTTTGTATATGCCCAACCCACCACCGTAAGCCGAGTGGATGGGCCGCAAGCGGGCATAATCGTTGTTCCGGTTCTCGGGGGTCCAGTACGGCATCGGGCCGCCATCGTAGTTGCGCCGGTCGTGCGATAAGGAGCCTTGCAGGGCCTGATTAAACGGCAAAATATGGCCCAGATCGCCACGCACAAATACCGAAGCAGTAAAGTTTTTGTACGTGAAATCGTTGCGGAAGCCCAGATTATACCGGGGCGTGGTATAGCCGATAAATTGCTTATCAATCAGGTCGGTATATTTACCATCGTTGTTCACGTCTTCGGCCTTAAAATCGCCCGGCGACATATTGTATACTTTGGCGGCTTCTTTATCTTCTATTTGCCATATCCCTGTAACATCATAGTCCCAAACTACATCTACGGCCTGACCGGGGAACCATTGATTAGAAAAATCGGGTAACTCCCCCGTGCGGGTTTCCCCTAATAAGGTATATTGGCCCTGGTCGCCAAAGAGCGATTTTATTTTATTGCGGTTCAGCGAAAAAACAAAATCTGAACTCCAGTTAAAGTTTTTGGCATTAATATTTACCGTTCGGAGGTTTAGCTCAAAGCCCCGGTTTTCCAGTTCGCCCAGGTTGGTGGTAATATTTCTGAAACCGGTAATGGTAGGCAGTATCCGGTTCATGAGCATATCGGTGGTAGTACCCACGTAGTAATTGGCGCTCACGTCTAGCCGGTTTTTAAATAATCCAAGGTCTACTCCCAGGTTTATTGAGGTGGTTTTTTCCCAGACCAAACCCGGATTAGATAACCTTGTATTTTCTACCCCAACATCAATCTTAGAACCATTGTAATCGATAACTGAGCCTAGTTGAGCCAGGGCAGAATAAGCGCCGATTGCCCGGTTGCCGTTTACGCCCCAGGACAATCTGAATTTAAGGCGGTTTACGAGCCAGTTTTCGTTAAAAAAATCTTCGTCAGAAATTTTCCAGGCAAAGGCAGCGGCCGGAAAGTACGCCCAGGGTTGTTCCTGTCCGAATGCCGAGTACCCGTCTCTTCTTAAAGAGGCGGTAAATAAATATTTATCTAGTAAAGTATAATTTACCCTGCCCATCAGGGCGTCGCCGGTTTCCTTTGTATCGGTATTATTTAAAGACGGATTGCTGCCAAATTGCAGACCATGGTAGCTCAGGTTCGGATTAGGCGAAAAGTTTTGATTGGCTTGCAGTTCCGACCAACTGCTGTACTTTTCGATGTTGTACAAGAAAGTTAAATCAATCTGATGCATCTTGAATTGTTTGTGCCAGCTTAATAAATTATCTACCATCCATTCGCTGGTTTTATCGTTCTGCCGGGTGCCCCGCCCACCCGGAAAGGTTTGGGTTCCGGTGATGGTTTGGTCGCCCCAGAAATTTCGTTCGGTGGCAAACGAGTACCGCGGCTGAAACGAGAGTTTATAATTAATGCCCAATGGCAATTTTACGTTGGTGTATAAACTGGAAAACAAGGTGTTAACTTTCCGTTCCCGATCCTGCCCGTAGTAATTCATCAGCGGATTATAGGCGCTGGGGTCATCATGGGGCCGGAGGTTGATTCGGCCGTCTGCATTATACATTTCGCCGAACGGGCTGGCAATGTACATCAAAGACAAATCGGCCGGTACCGCACTTTCGTCGCGCTCGCTAAACTGTGTATTTGCCCCTACCGATAACCAATCCGTAATCTTAAAATCAACATTCAGCCGCGACCGGATTGCCGCATATTTATCGCCACGGATGATACCTTCATTATTTACATAACCCACCGACCAGAAATAACGGATATCCTCAGTACCACCCCCGATGCTCAGATCATAGGTTTGTCTTATCCCCTTCGCCATCACCCTGTCGTACCAATCTTCGGTTTTGCCGGCCAGGGCATTTTTTTGTTCGGTAGGATATAAGTTTAAGCGTTGTAAATATTCGGTATAAGCATCGGCATTGGGGTTGCGATTATAATTTAACCACTCCTGCAGGCTTACATTATCAGGAAGTTTGTTTGGATTGGTATAGAAGTGTTTCGGGATAGATGGATTGTTAATCGCCCCCTCAGCGAAGTAGTCGCCCCGAAAAGTAAGAAATTCTTCGGCACTTAGTGGTTTACGATCTTTGGTAGGCTGAGACACGCCGAGTCGGGTAGAAAAATTAATGGTAGGTTTCCCTTGCTTGCCTCTTTTGGTAGTAATAATTATTACTCCGGAGGCGGCCCGGGCACCATATACCGCCGATGAACTGGCATCTTTCAAAATATCAATTGCTTCAATGTCATTCGGATTAATATCGGAGAGGCTCCCATTGTATATTACCCCGTCCAGTACAATCATAGGCGAAGTATTGGCACTTAAAGAAGTACGCCCCCTGATTTCGAGCGAGCTACCGCCGGCGGCAGTGGCGCTTTGGTTAGCATTAAGCCCCGCTATCGTACCGGTTAGCATATCGGTTAGCTGGGTCATGGGCTGGTTCTTGAAAGTTTCGGCATCCACCCGTTCTACCGAACCGGTTAAATCACTTTTTTTCTGGGTTCCGTAGCCAATTACCACCACTTCGCTTAGCTGGGCCAGGTCGGGCGTCAGGCTAATATTTATTACCGTTAGATTTTTTACCGGAACTTCCTTTTTAAGGTAACCCACATAACTTACTACCAGCACGGCCTCCTGACCGGGCGCTTCGAGCGTATATTGGCCAGCGGCATCCGAAGCCGTACCGGTACTGGTACCTTTCAGCATAATGTTCACGCCCGGCAAAGGGTCACCGGAAGCAGCATCGGTAACTCGCCCCGTAATGGTTTGCCTGGCTTGCCAAACCACCGAGGCGCTTACACCAGCCTGTGCCTTTAAGAAGAATGTCAGAAAAAATAACAAAGCCAGCTTTATTTTTGAGCCCTTGTTAGCGCTAAATAAAAGATACAAGCTTGCAGTACCGGATGATTTATCTCCTGCTGGTTGGTAGTAATATGCCATTGCTTTATGGTTTAGTTACTGATTTTTATTTTCATATTTCCCTGCTAAAGCCGGTTGCCTGTTTATAATACAAGCCAGCAGGGGCCTTCTATTCAGATATAGCAAATGCTACGGGTACGCTATCGCAACTCTTGATAAAATATTCAATCACCTAATATCGCTTCCTTATTAGCGAAATATTAAATTACTATTTGCCACGCGGAGGAACTGCCCCCCTACTTATGCGGGGAAGTACCTTCTAAATATTATCATATTAAACTTCTATTAAGTTTTTGTAAGATGCCTGTCGTTAAATTAAATCTCTCAGGACAAGCCAATAAGATTTTGTTTCATTTCTGAATGCGCGGTAAGTAAGGGCAAAAGAGACCTATCTTCATCTATCTAGTACAATTTAAAGCTTGCACCTTCCGGATAAGTTTGCCAGAGCGCCCGGGCTGGATGCCCATGCTTCATACATTAAATTCTATTTTATAGAGGTGTTTTCATATAGTTTAATTTAGTTTAGGCGATAATTCAGTATTCATTTATCCGGGAAATACAATTTATACTGATTATAAAGATTTGTTTTTGCCAAGCTGATCGTTTTTGTATCGCTTCGTCCTACTAATTTTCATTTTACAGCCACTAACCAGCACAGCAGGAAATTTTATTTAATCCTGTTTGAACCAGAAGCGGCTGGGCTAAATCAGCGGTTCCGCCACCTTTGCCAGCGGATCGGCCATTTTTACTAAATCCTGGATTACCCTGCCGTTGCATTCGAAGCGGGCCAACGTATAAATATTGCCGTCGGTGCTAACCGCAATGGAATTTACATAAGTGGGCCGGTTACCATCTTCGTAAAAAATAGGCCCGTGATCCACGTATTCCTGCCGGGGTAAGTTGAAAGTTATCAAATGCAGGTTTTCCAGCCCTTTGGCAGCCCCCTTGGCTATTTTGTCTTTGCCCTTCAGGCGTTTACCATTTATAAATATTGGACCACCAGTTAAGTAATAAATGGTTTGCAGGTCGGGGCCTAACTGAAAGCCCAGGTAGCCGTAGCTGAACTGGTCGTACATACCGCTCTTTTTTGAGGGCTCGGAGGTAATCCGCTCCAGGAGTTCAAGGGTTTGCTGCCGCGGATCGAACCGGAATAAATAACCGGAATTGCCGTGTACCCCGTAGGCCACTTCTTCGGTCGGGTGCCAGAATATTTTCCGCCAGTTGTAGCCCATACTGCCGGGCATGGTGGGATCGTACTGGCCAAAATAATCGAGCCGTAAATCAATGTCCGTTACTTTTTTAATAGCCGCACTTCCCGGCTTATAGTTAAAAATATCGCCTTCGGCTGTAGAGAAATATACAGCGCCGTCTTTGGGATCGACAAATAAAGAGCGGCAAAGCGAACGAAAATCGCTGCCCGGTGTGCCGGCTTCGCCTTTAGCCGAACATGGCCCCAGATTTGTTAATTTATTTGCGGCAATATCGTAATTAATAAAATTGCCGGTTGGCCACGTAATGCCATACAGATGCCCCCGCTCACGGTCCATGGTCATCGATACTACGCCTTCGCCGTTGGGTACTATTGCTAAATCTTCAAACGTGTAGGTAGTTAAATCGAATGATAAGAAATGGCCGCCGGGATAAAGCTGATATCCCGGAGGAGGCGTTTCGGGCAGGCGGTCCATGCCGGAGATGAGCTGGTAATAACCTACATGGGTAGCAAAATAGAGCTTACCTTCGCGCTCGTAAAACCGGACGTGGCTTTTGCCCTGGGGAATGGCTTTGGCATCCTTTTCGCCACAAACTTCGGTTAAATCTGCAATAAATTCTGTTTTATCGTTTATCGGATCGTAAACATACATCTGGCCGCCAACTTCGTACGAATCAGAACTAAGCACATAATATATTTTACCGTCGCTGGCTGCCGAAATGGCATTGTAGGTATCATGTGCCTGTTCGAACCCTGAAAAATAACTTTTCGCCTCCAGCGAAGGCTTTACCGGCACTTCCAGCGGCAATAATTCAAAATCTGGTTTTTTCATGATGCTTTGATTTTAAATCTTTCCTTTTGTGCATTATTATTCCGGGGATATATTTTTATACCCAAACACCGGCGGAAAGATCCGGGAATTATTTTGTTTTTACGTTGTTTGAGGCGGCCGGCGCTACGCCGATTTGCCTGGCTAAACCGGTCATGCCGGTTAAAATAACTTCCTCCAGACCGGGCGCCCAGGTCGTATGCAAACCGTAAGCCCGCTGCGAAGTTTCTCCTTCGTAACCGCCCTCTTGTAATATTTTCTCCGAAGGAATGTAAGACATCACATCGTTGGAATAACCTAACACAAAAGTATTAAGCCCGAATATTTGTTTTAGGCGAATGGCATATTCTATCACCAGTTCCCCGCCCAGGGCCAGCATTACCTGGTCGCCGAGTTGCCAAACCTGTAAGGGATAAGGATATTGGGTCCGGAACGGTTTTCCCTTTTTCATTTCGGCCAGCATGCGGGTAGCCCAGCGCTTATAATAATCCACGTTGGTTTCACTGATTAATTGGTTCAAGGCTGCTTCGGTAGGCGGATTGCCCAGTGGTAAATCTACTTCGGTGTAAGCCGTTTTAATGTTTGCCGACAATACGCGCATGTCTTCTTCCAGTACCCGGTTTACGGCTGCTGCCAACTCCCGCCCGTATTGCCGGGCCAGCGATTCGGTGCCCCGGGGCAAGGGATTTTGGTCGGCGCCGGCGCTTTGGAAAAACATGGCGGTTACGCCCGGATGAAATTTTTCGAGTTCTGCCTGGGCATAGCCCGGATAATCGCCCGACCATTTGTAATCGTTCAGCACGGTAGGATGACAGGCATAACCGAAAGCAATGGCCTTTAATTTTCCTTTGGTATTTACTACTTTAAAAACCGGTACGGCGTAATCGTTGGGGCCATTGAGTTCGGTTTGCTGCAGCAGTGCAGCCTCGCGGTTGTTGCGCCGGTTTACCTGAAAACGGGTAACCCCATTTTGGGCATAAAGCTGCACCGGCTCCATGGCTTTAAGCGCCGTTCCAACCAATCCGACTAATTGCTCCTCCAGTTTTCGGGTATACTCGGGTACTTTTTTCCATTCGGCCGCATTCATGGGGTAAACATCCGATAAGGCATTACCCACCACCGGGGCCGAGTGCGTATGGGAGCTATTTAATAATACCTGGGCTTTGGCCAGGCCATATCGGGCCTGCAACTGCTTCCGGATATTATCTGATACGTCTTTGGGTAAGCCCAGCAAATCGATAGTTACCAGCACAGCTTTCTGGCCATTGGCATCTTCTATAACCAGCGCTTTGGCCCACAACTCCAGGCGGGTGCCCTCCGATGGCTTCGTCCGGACACCATACCCAGCCATCCACATGGGTTGTTTGGGAGTAATATTTACCCGGGCCACCCCCGCTTTCCAGTCAGTTGCCGCCGGCGTGATAAATCCATAGGTTACCTGAGCTTGAAGTAAAGGAAATACAAAAACCAGGAGCAGGATGACATTCTTCATATTTTAGCGGCTTTCTTTATTTTATCGGCATTTTTATGGGTTTTCTCAATAGCTGCCGCAATAGCCGACATATCGGATTTGGTCCCGAGCAATAAATTCTGGGTAAACCACACGGCTTCTTCGTTACAGATGCGGTCGTTTTCCGGACATTTATTCTGCTCTAAATATTTGTTATAATCAAGCATTTCTTTCGGGTAAATTTTCTGGTAGTTTTTCGATTGAAAAACTTCTTTCAGGAAAGGCTGATTATTAAGTGTAGTATAGCCGCTGGCGCACGGAATACCTTCGGCCCGCAGTGCTTTCAGGAAATCTTCGCGCGACAAGCCTTTAAAATCTTCTTTTTTATACCGGAAGGCAAAAAGGTGAAAGGCGCCCCTGGTTACATTGTCGTATAATTTATAAGGTATAATGCCCGGTATATTTTCTATTTGTGATTTCAGGTAAGCCGCATTCTGGTTGCGGGTAGTCGTTTGGGCATCCAGGCGCTTTAACTGAGCCAGCCCGATGGCGGCCTGGTATTCGGTTAAACGCACCTTCGTACCTTCCCGGATGCTGCCGGTACCCACCGAACCGACTACACTGCCGTAAGGCAAACCTAAATTCTGGTAAGAAAAACAGCGGTCCATAAAGGCATCGTCGTTGCTCACAATAGCCCCGGCTTCGCCGATAGGCAAATTTTTAGAATTCTGGAAGCTGAAACAGCCGGCGTGGCCGATGGTACCTACCTTTTTACCGTTTATTTCTGCTAAATGCGCCTGGCAGGCATCTTCTATTACCACCAGGTTGTGCTTTTTAGCAATGGCCATAATCCGGTCCATATCGGCTGGTAATCCCAGAATGTGTACCGGCAAAATGGCTTTCGTACGGGGGGTAATTTTAGCTTCTATTTTGGCCGGATCCATCTGAAAGGTTTGGGGATCAATATCTACAAATACCGGCATGGCCCCATTGGCAAGTACCGCCTGCACCGTAGCGATAAACGTATAAGGCGGCACCAGCACCTCATCTCCTCCCCTGATATTAAACTGATTTAGCGCGACAATTAAGGCATTGGTGCCATTGGCAACGGCTAGGCTACGTTTAGCGTCCAGGGCCGCCGCCCACTCTTTTTCGAATTCCGTAACCACTGCAGCCCGCGACCATACCCCGCTCCGCAGTACTTCGAGTACGCGTTTCTCGTCGGTTTCGGGGTTCCAAACCGGCCATTTGGGCCACTTGCGGGTATCCCAGGCGGCCGGGCCACCCAAGATAGCGGGCGTTTGGGCAGCTTTGTTAATACTGGCAAATAAAGAAGGTACCAGGCCCAAACTCAGCGCCGAACCAATGCTGGCCAGTGAGCTTTGCTTGATAAAGGCGCGTCGGGAAAAATTCTTTTTAAACATATTTTTCTGCAATTATTGTTTAACGCTTTCTTCGGGTAAGTTGTAGTAAGGTTATAAACCAATTAAAGCTGGGACGACTGTTCTAATCTTTTAGCCCTTGTATTTACTTATAGAGCTCCAAATGCGTATTTTCGGGTGCGTGCCCGGACACACGGATATATTTATCAACTCGGGACCGGAACAATGGGTATTGTTAGTTCTTCCGGAATAATCTTAACCGGAGAAATAATATTGGATGATTTAACCAACTCTTTATTCTTGAATAAAAAACTTCCGGTAACGTACCCGATAATAGATAAAATATTTTGAATATAAAAATGTATTTGTGTAAATATTTTATTGTAGCAAACAACATTGGCATCAAATACCTTAAAAGCAACTTTTATTTAAGGTTTTTACCTCTTTTTTGGAGAGAAAAAAGTATTAATATCTGCCTTTTTCCGAGCCTCTTCAATTAGTTTCGAGGCAACTTTGCAACCTAACTTGTTTGTCCTTCCGTTCCTGATAATGCACGTTTTAAGGTGCTTTCGTTTTTGTTGGCGAATGATATTATTGCATCCAACCCGCATTGAACTTACTATAAAAAGTAGTATCGTAATCAATACCATTTTTATCTTCAAAATGGCAGTTAATCTTTAAAGAATATTTCTTCCTCAATTCTTCTTGCGTTTGCTTAAGTTCATTTACTTTTAATTGAAAAAAAGCGGTGTCATTCAAGACTTTCTTCACTTTAAACCATTTATCAGTGTTTGATAATTCTTTTTTATAGGTTGTATCTAAAAAGTAGGTCTTCGTATAGGAAATATTTTCTTTATCTGCTACCTGACGTAATGCTGAATCTGCCAGCCAAAATTTCACATTTATAAGGTTTATATTATTAATGGTATCCACTGTTATTATGCCAAATGGTTTATCTAATTGGTCAAACGATTTCCAATTTCTTGGATAATACTTAGATTTCCATAAAGCCAAATAAGTATGGCCATTTAAGGTATCGACAAGGGAGTTAGTTTCTTCTTTTAATTCTTTATTCTCGCTACATCCAACTATTAAGATCAAAACCGCTAAGCTTAAACCTATTACTTGTTTCATATCTAATATTTGCCAATTTTAAAAAGCAAGCTCACAATATTTTGTTTCACATCGGGAAATTTAAAATTTTCATGTTTTTACTAAATATTCTTACCACTGTTGTCTCTGTTAACACTACCCTAAAAAATTATTCGAGTTCTTGGGAATTTGGGATATGCTTTAATATTTTATCTACAAATTGATAAGCCTGTAACCTGGTTTCGGTCGGAAAATCATGGCCGGCCACCGGGTAGCGCACCTGCAGGTTGTCTGCCGCTTTCAGGAAACGGTATACTTCGGAAGCGGATTGGATACCTTTCTTTACGCCGTTTACATCAAAGTTTGTATCGTTTACCGGGGAGTTTGAGAAAAAAGCGCGTGGTGCCAAAGCAGCTATTACCTCGTCAAAATCGAAAGGAATTTGCTTTTCATCCAGGTTAAATTTATCCCGAATAAGAGGCATGTACCTGTCCTGCGCCCAGGGGCCTAATCTCCCACCGTATCTCTTGGATCCCTCTTCGCCAATATTGTAGTAGGCAAAAGGTGTCCAGCCGCAACTGGCTACAATTACTTTCAGGCGCGGGTCAAAAGCACCCACAAACATGGCATTATGTCCACCCAGCGAATGGCCTATAACACCTATGCGGTTAGCATCTACCTCCGGCCGGGCCTGGAGTAAATCTACGCAACGCATGTGGTTAAAAATAGCTTTCATGGTGCCGGACTGATACCGGTCTTTGGTAAAATCATAATCTTTTAAATCGCCGAAGCTGGGATAATCGGGTGCTATTACTACATAACCTCTTTGGGCTAATTCTTTGGCTTGGGCCCGGTTAGAAAGGGGGCTCTCACCATCTACTAATTTTTTGCCGGCGTCGCCGGTGCCGTGCAGCACCAACATGGCAGCCCTTTTTTGTTTTTGTTTTTTGGGTTGCGGCACATATAAATAGGCGGGTAGCTGCTCGTTTTCGGCTACCGTAAAGCGGATGTTATAACGGGTATACGCCGCGGTTTTTAAGCTATCAAGGTATATAATATTCAGCGGAGGCAACTGCTGGCGGCTGGGCAATTTACCCATCACCTGTTCCATGCCACTAATTATTTGCTTGCGTTTCAGTTGCCAATCGGCCGCATTCATCACCGGCTTGCGTTGTCCTTTCACATCCAGATAGTAAAGTAAATCCGAGGGAATAGATTTACTTATCCAGCCACCCAGCATTAAAAATAAACCGAATAGGAATAATGATTTTCTCATACCTTTTATATTGTTTCAGTCTTTATTTTATTGCTGCTCTTACTTTTACCGGCTTGTTCTTTAAGAGAAGTTCTGCTGGCTTTTACTTGGCCGTAATTACCTAAACTCTAAACCCCCAGCATTTTCCGGATATTACCAGCCCGCAACAGGTCTTTGGTTTTTGCATCTGCTTCGGCGTTGGTCATGGACTCAATCCGTAACAAACCGCTTAAATAATCCAGAATGGGCGAATGCGTACCAAAGGCAAATTTTTCCGGGCCATACGATTTTAATAGCTGGGGTAAGGTAGCAATTCCCCGTCCCGAAGTATCTAAAATGACATTTGCCTTTTTTAATAGCTGGGTTTCGGCCTCCCCTACCTGAATACCATTGGCTACATTTAGGATTAAATATTTAGCATCGGGTACTGCTTTTATTATCGGTAGCACGTCTTTCAGCGACCATTCATTTTCAATGTCTAGCCACGAACTTACCCGGCTATCCACCATGCGGAGGGTAAGGGCTACGGGCAAGTCCCGGTCGCGGGCGCTTTTTACCAATTCGATGCAGGCCGGATTCTCCAGGTCGTATCCGTGATACAACGGATAAAGCCGAATACCTTTCATTCCTAGCTTAGTAGCGCTTATTTCCAGATCGTGCCGCCAGCCGTTGAAAATAGGATTGATAACGGCAAATGGTATAAAACGGTCCCGGAACTCTTTTTTTGATTCGATTTCGGCGTAAAGCTCTTCGTTGGCCGGTTGGGTATTTTTATAAAATATGCCGTTCAGATTGCTCACCACCGATGCATCCACGCCAAACTGGTTCATGCGCCCCAGCAGGGTTTCGCAGGTACTGTATTGCAGTTGTTTAAAGGGCCAGTGCCCCACGGAGGCGTTAGAATCAATTAACATGGTGGCCCGATTTTTTGAGGATGTTGTTATAATTTCCAAAAAACAGCTTCTGTTTCTGCGCTTCCGTTAGGTTAGAAGCCAGCACATGGCCAACCGCCTGATAAAAGCTGTTGTCGCAGCCGAAAAGTATGCGATCCTCTCCCAGGTACTTCAGGGCAAAATCAACCATATTGGCTTCGTTGTTACTGCCCGAGGTATCTACATAAACATTCGGCGAATCCTGCAGCGCTTTAATGCCGTCTTCCCAGTCAATGCCACCGCCAATATGGGCAAACTGAAACATGCCTTCGGGGTAGCGTTTGGCTACGTCTACAAAATATTCCGGTATCGATACATTTTCCGGCTCCCGTTTATCAAATTTTATGCGCGATTTACCAATGCCCACGTGCATCAGTATTATCATTTTCAGATCAATAAATTTCTCGATGATAGGAAAGAATAAAGGAGAATTAAATTTTACCTGGGTGTATACTTTCAGGCCTACCATGCCCTGGTCGGTGCAGCGCTTTATTTCTTCGAGCGACTCTTTTGGAAAGGCCGGGTTCAGCGTCATTTGTCCGATAAAGCGATCCGGATATTTTTTTACCACTTTTAAGATAACATCATTGGCCTTCCGGATCTCGTCGGGCGGAGCCAGCCCCCGCGTTACCGGCGCCGAAATAAACAACTTCTCAATTTTTAGTTTATCGGCCAATTCTATCTGCGACTCCGGCACGCCACTGTCCGGGTCCCAGATGTGGGCATGGGCATCTATTTTGCGGTATTTCATTACCTCTGCCATAATATCAAAAGCCTGCTTTCCAGCTGGTTCCGCACCAAAACGGTTAACACCGGCTTTTACCTGACCGGCGTTGGTACAGCCTGCCAGTGTATGGCCCAGCATGGCGCCGGCTGCCCCCAAAGCGCTATTGGCTAAAAACTTCCGGCGATTAATATTTGGCATAACTCTAATTTAAATAACTCATAAAAAATTGAGGAATATCGGATTGTATGCTCCTCAGTAATCAGGAAATAAAATTAAAAGCACAAAGCTTGTTTTGCCTTCTTTGCGGCCAACCTCCTATTTGTTGCCTTATTCAGAGCCGCTTCGGGTAAGCCGGAATGGCCGCTGTAATCCTTCAGGAGACAATTTTAATGACGAGAATATATTCTCGAACAAATCTCCGGGTACGCACCCGAAACTACATTTAATTTTTTAAAATCAAAACAAAAAACCGCAAAAGCTTTATAGCTGATTATACCAGAAATGCACGGTAATTATTAGTAGATTAAAATCTGGGAATAAAAAAGCGAAAGTATTTTTAGAATTGAACCCGCAACCAGATCTTAAGTACTGGAATTTAATCGAACCACTTCGCTACTTCTATAAACTTCCGCCTGCATATTTTTACTAACTTATTACTTACAACTTAATACTAACAACTTAGTAATTGCCGGCACGCACTTTATCTAACACCAGATCCAGGATATTCTCCGGAAAAGCAGAGGGCTGGCCATACCATAGAAATGAGTTGTAGCCTTCGTAAACGCCCGTACGGATGTGCCTTTCCACGGGCAGATAACTGGCCACATCGTTGCAATAGCCGGCTACCGATACCAATTTATCCGGCCAGATGGCTTTTATTCCCAAACTATATTCCGTTACCACTTCCCGTGACAATCCTACCATTTTCCAGTTGCCAATATTTATGGTTTGGATGTAAACCGGCATGTGGTTCGGCATGGTACCCTTGTCGAGCTTTTGCAGCATTAAATCGGCCCAGCGAACGTTCTTCTCCATATCAATATTGCCGGGTTCTTTCAGATTCTCTTGCCGGAAAGCTACTATTTTTTCCCTGCTCCAGGGCGTAGCAGGCGCTTGCAGGGTATCCATATAAAAAGAAATACCTCCCTGTAGGAATGTCATTTTATGGTTTAATACCTGCATGGCATCTTGGGCAAGTTTATGGCCGGTAACATCGGGTTGGTTATCGCGCGGGTTAATGTCGCCGGCGCAACCCTGAATAAACAAAGCGGTGGTATTTTTCTGACTGCGCTCCAGCATATCGCGCATGTAACCCGGATAGTTGCTGCTGATGGTATAGTTTTGCCGGCCCGGTTTTACAAATACCGGATGGCAGCCGGCCAGCACCAATACATAATTATTTTTGCCGTCTTTACTTTCTACTTTTAGCACGTCTACGTCATCGTCGTAGGGTGTTTCCAGGTTTTTATTGCTGCGGTTACGGCCAATGGCGGTTTTGCCCCGGCCAAAGTAAATATCAGCCGGCGCTAAGTTATCCAGCGCCTTTTCAGCAGCTTTCAAAATGGCCGGTTTAACCACCAAGTTTAAATAACTACTGTCGGGCACCTGGTTTTGCGGCCCCCAGGTAGCCCACAACTGGGTTACAGGAGCAAAATGGGTATGAGAGGCATTTATCAAAACGGCTGCCGCCGGTAACCCTCTTTTCCGGGTAAGTTCAGCTTTTATTTCCTTTACCATACTATCGTCGAAACCGCAGAGGTCTACCCCCAGCAGCACGACAGTCTGATTAACCTGTTTAATAGCCAGAGCCGTGGCAAACAGTTCGTCGGGTTTGTCGCCATAAATTTTGGTAGCTTCGTATAAATTTCCTTTTTCGTCGAGGCTATACAACTTATCATTGGCTACTAGCAATTTTTGAACCTTCACGTTCTGAATTACCTGGTTGTAATAGCCGGCTTTGATCCACCTGCCTGGCACCTGGTTTAAATTATACCGGTACAAGGTATCGGTGCCGGTAGCCGCGTAAATAGATTGTCGGTGTACCACAAAACTAACGGCGCCGGGTAAGTGGGTTACGGTTTGCCATTGCAACTTTTTTTCATCGGGCACTGCTTTTTTAAAGGATCCGTCGGTACCCAGGCCGAATAAATTATTTCCGGCAAGCACAATCTCTTTTAAAGCCAGTGCCGCACCAGCTTTTTCCCATTTTTTACCGGAACTGCTCTTGTGGTAAATTTTATTTCCGACTGTATTCAGCAGGTATAAGTTATCATTATCTCCGGTGAGGCTTTTGGCCGCCCGGGCCCGACCAATAGTTGTCCACTGCAATGGAAAACGATTAACCGGAGCTTGCTGTAATATGTCTTTAGCGCTAATTGCCAGGAAAACGGCATCCGTTCCGGTTAGCACGGAACCTGGCGCCAGGTTTGCTTTTTGTTCCCAATCCAAAGTAAAACGGCCATCGCGCGGAGCCCCGTAACCCGCCAGGGCCAACGAGAAAGATTCTTTACCGGGTTGCAGGCTTTGCCGGGCTAATCCGGCCAGAAAATTCTGTTGCCCGAATACCTGGCTGGAAAATAAGAAGAGGCAAACTAAAAGCTTAAATCGTTTGGTATTCATGTAATTTAAGTAAAGAAATATTTTAAGTAGCGGTTAGCGATTAGTTTTTAGTGGTAAGTTTGAAGTTATGCTTGCCAGTAGAGAGACTCCGAATATGGCGCGGTAGTTACTTCCGGGCCTTTCCAGCTAAGTTGAATTAGATACTATTTCTACTTTGGCATTCTTCAGCGCCTAATACTTTTGTAAGAAGATATGCGGTTTGCATTATGGTTTTACTTGCTATCCAAAAGATTTATTTTTCAGTTTTATTTGTTGAAGGCACGGAAGTAAATCCGCGCCATAGAGGTCATAGTGATTACAACATCCCTTCTGTCTTCTTACAAAATCCGGATTATTGGAGAATTGTACCAGTTATCTATAAGGCTTTTTGCCTTAAATAGGTTAGGGCTTTTTTAACACTGCCGTAGCGGAAAAGCAATTCTTTGGAGTAGGCATAATCCTTCAAGCCGGCAGTTTCCATCAGCATGCGCACGCCTCGGTCTATAATTTTATTGTTAATCAATTTCACGTTCACCATTTTATTATCTTCTACCCGCCCTAGCTGAATCATAACCGTGGTACTAATCATATCGAAGATTATTTTCTGAGCGGTGCCGCATTTCATGCGGGTGCTGCCGGTAATAAATTCGGGGCCTGTAATTACTTCTATCGGGTAATCGGCTGCCTGGGCAATTGGAGTACCGGGGTTGCTGACGATACAGCCGGTTAAAATATTTTTTTCCTGACATCTGGTAAGGGCCCCAAGAACAAAGGGTGTGGTACCGCTGGCGGAAATACCCACCACGATATCAGCCGGCGAAATATGATGCTGCACCAGTGCTTTCCAACCTTCCTCCTCTTCATCTTCCATTTCTTCGAGGGCATCGGCCAGGCGTTCTATGCCCCCGGCCAGAATGGCGTTTACCATGCCCTTCGGAACCCCGTACGTCGTGGGTAGTTCAATAACATCTAATACCGATAAACGACCACCACTACCGGCCCCCACGTAAAACAGGCGGCCTCCGGCTTTCAGCTTGTTCACAATGGCTTCGATTAAAGCCTGAATCTGAGGCAGCGCTTTTTCTATAGCCAGCGGTACGGTTTTATCTTCCTGGTTAATCAGGGTAGTTATTTCGGCCACCGACTTTTTTTCTAAATCTCTATGGGGTGATGGTTCTTCGGTTATTTTTTGCATGTTTAAGTATCTTCTAAAAATATTAGGTATGTTACGGATATATCCACCCGGATGATGGGCATTAATATTTTTTACGGGCCGTACTGTCCAAAATTTATTCCCGCCTTATGCTAATTAAGGAACTTACACTTTAGCCAATTCGCGGCTATACTTGTGTATTTTCTGAACGGCATCGGCAATTTGTTCCATATCGGTTTTGGAGCCCAGCAGCATGTTTTGGGTCAGCCACACGCCCTGTTCACTGCTCAATATATCGTTTTGCGGGCATTGGTTACGTTCCAGCCATTGCTGCATGGTTTTTTCGCCGTAAATGCGCAGGTAATGTTTGTTTTGGGCCAAACCCGTTACGTAAGCATCTTTGTTCATCTGGCCGTAACCCGCCGAACAAGGTACGCCTTCCGCACTCAGGGCTTTCAGGAATTGCGCCCGGTCCAGGCCGCCAAACTGCTTTTTATCAAAGCGGAACATGTATAGATGATAGGCACTGCTGGTGGTGCCGTCGTACAACTTGGCCGGCTTTATACCCGGTATTTCGCTGAATAATTTAGAGAGATAAGTGGCGTTTTCGTTACGTCTTTTGGTTTGTTCGGCTACGCGGGCCATTTGCGCCAGCAACAAAGCCCCCTGAAACTCCGTCAGGCGCAGGTTGGTAGCCCGGGTACCGCTGCCGGGGTTATATGCAGTGGCATTTCCGCCTTGCCCCTGGTTATGAAAACTGTAGCAGGTGCGGGCAAACTGCTCGTCGTTGGTGCTAATGGCCCCGCCTTCGGCCGAATTCAGGTTTTTGGAAGCCTGAAAGCTAAACGCACCGGCCAAACCATAAGTACCTACCTTGCGGCCCTTCCACTCCGCCAAATGGGCCTGGCAGGCATCTTCCACCACCGGAATATTTCGCCGCCGCCCTACTTCTAATATCTTATCCAGGTTAGCCGGCGAGCCACCCACGTGTACCGGCATAATAACCTTGGTTTGTGGCGTAACGGCATTTTCGATTTTGTTTGCATCAATTTGGAAACTTTCAATATCGGTATCGACAAAAACCGGCAACGCATAATTAAGTACTACCACATTGTAAGTGGCAATAAAGGTATAAGGCGGAATAATTACTTCGTCGCCGGGGCCAATTTCCAAGGCTCCCAATATGGTATAAAGCGCGCTGGTACCGCTCGAAACGCCCAGGCAATGTTTAGCGCCCAATAACTGCTGGTATTCTTTTTCGAAAGTGGCTACCACTTTGCCGCCCAGCCGGCCCCAGACTTTACTTCGGAGTACATCCAACAAAGCTTTTTCCTCGCTCTGATCGAACAGGGGCCAGCTTGGGAAGGCACCGGGGTGGGCCTTGGGCCCGCCCAGCAGGGCCGGTTTCGCGTTAGCTGCTGTAGCGGTGGCCAGGTGCGGCATACCCATAGCCAGGCTAACCCCCGCTAAAGACAAAGCACTGATAAAATCCCGGCGATCCAATTTGTTTTCCATGCTAATTTTTTATATTTCTATTTAAGATTAAGATAATTTACTGCGGGTTACCGGCTACTGAATTAGTAATTCCAGTGGCGTACTGTAATTATAATAATTGCCGGGATTTGCCGTACGGCCACTGCTTCTCAGGTAATATTTAGTGTGCGGCGTTAAATTAGTAATGGTGAATATTTTTTCCCCGGCGGTCAGGTTCTGGGCCTCTACAATTTCCTGGTTAATGGCGCCGCCGGCAAATGTAAAATTATTGGGGTTCGGGAATTTGCTCCAGACAACCGCCAGATGCACCAGTTTCTGGTCGGTGGCTACCTTGTTGTATTTTACTTTAATTTTGGCGGTCGTGCCGCTTACCTCTTCCACAGTTGCCTCCAGCCTGACGTTGGGTATCACCTTAATCTCAATTTCGGCATCCTGATCAACGGTTGTTCTTTGCGGCTCGCTGGTAACCAATTTAAAAGGGCCTTGAGCCGTGTAGGAATAACTGCCGGCAAAAAATTTGCTATTAGTAAAGGTGCCGTCCGGCAGCGTATTTAAAACCAGGGGCTGCTGCGAGTCGCCCTCGTACAACCGTACCACCGTACCGGCATTAATTCCACCCGATTCTACCAATTTATTTGTCTGGGCATCTACAATTTTGCCGGTTAAGGTAACCTCGGGTGCCTCGTAATTATCTACTTCGCAACTAGCTAATAGGAAGAGCGATAAAGATAAAGTATAGATAGCTTTCATTTTCTTATACATTAAAGTTAAACCTTACCAGCCCGGATTATTTACAATTTGCTCGTTGGTAGCAATGTAGCCGGAAAGCGTGCTGTAATAATCTCTTTCGTTGAATACCCGGGGCAAACCGTCGTCAATGGGGTAACCGCTCACCGCCTTATGCATATATTTATACTGGCCGTTTTCGTATTTTAAATAGGGCCACAAGCCGTGCAGGTAGGTATTCCGGAACAAGTCGGTGCCAATGCGCCAGCGGCGGATGTCCCAAAGCCGTTTGTCTTCAAAGGCCAGTTCTACTTTTCTTTCGTTGCGCAGCCGTTCCATGGTTAATTCACCGGCCGTTAAGGTTTTAATACCGGCCCGCTTCCGAACCTGATTAATGGCATCCAAGGCCAAGGGTACGTCGCCTAACTCGAAAGCCGCTTCGGCATAATTTAACAGAACTTCGGCGTAACGAATTTCGATGTAGTTTTGATCAGAGAAGTTAGGTTCTACCACGGCGTTAGCGGTGTTCATGTATTTTTTAATATAAAAACCGGTTTTGCTGAAATTGCCTTCCGGAAAAGGGCCGTCGCGGCCTACCTGCCGCATGGCCGGATCTTCGGGGAAAGGCGCTAAACTCTCGTACAAAGTACCGTTACTGCCGTAAATACCCCGGTAAATCTGTACCGGCCGGCCAGCAAACGGGCTGCCGGAGCGCAGAATACTACCATCAAAACGCGGGTCTTTATCTTTAAAAATCGCGTCGGCTGAATTATAGACTTTGTTGCTTATCTCTAATTTACCGGGTCTTCCATCAATATATTCGTAAGATTCTACCATTTCCAAGGTTGGCGCAATGCCGCTGCCGTTATTGGTGGTATAGCCTTCCGGAATAAACCAGTTATCGTAACTGTGGGCCTTATCGGGCGTGCGGTATGCTTTCTGAAATATTACTTCTTTGTTGCCTTCGTCGCGGAATATATTCTGGTAATTGGCCGCCGGGTCGCCGGCTTTGGTTTCGGGGTTGTATAATTTATCGTACAGGGCAAACTTATTACCCTGTATAACCGCTTTGGCAGCGTTCAACGATTCGGTAAAATATTTTGTCGCTTTATCGGCCGGAATACCTGCTAACCCGTTTAGCTGCACATTGCCGTATTTAGCTACCGAACCGGCGTACAGCATGGCCCGCGATTTTAAAGCCAGGGCGGTATATTTAGTGGCCCGGTTACTGTTGGCGGTGGCTTGGGTTTCGGGCAAATCTTTGGCAGCTTCGTCCAGTTCCTGCAAGATAAAATCGTACACTTCTGCTTCGGTGTTTCTTTTTACCTGCAGCTCCGGCAAATTATTATTAAAAGTTTGCACCTCCTGGATGATGGGCATACCGCCGTATTTTTTTACTAAGTCCAAGTAATAAAAAGCCCGGATAAAGCGGCATTCGGCGGTTAAAACCGCAATCTTTTCCGGCGGCAGCGGACTGGTTTTTACTTGCTCCAGAAAGTAATTGGCGTTCCGGATAAAAGCATACATGCCGGTGTTCAGCGTGTGCGACACATTCCCGAAATCTTTAACCACGGCTCCATCGGGGTAAGTAGCCTCATCGGTAAGCGCCGACTGCGACAAGCGGCTGGTGAAACCCATCGGAATGGCATCGTACAAGGAAACCAGGTAAATATCTATCAACTGCTCCGATTGCCACACATCTTTATCCGAAATAAGATTCAATGGTTTCCGGTCCAGCACATCCTCGATGCAACCAGACAGCAGTATTCCTATTAAAAGGGTGAGAAGCTTCGTTTTCATATCTGTTTTGCTTAGAAAATTATGTTAACCCCCAGGTTGTAGGTCTTTTGCTGCGGATAATAAGATAAGCGGCCACTGGGGCTTTCCGGGTCGATGGGTCCTAGCTCCGAAAAGGTAAGCAAGTTCTGGCCGCTTAGGGTTATTTGGGCACTGGGCAGGCCAAACTTCTTCAATACGTCCAGGTTATAGCTGATACCCAGGAATTTCATTCTTAAATAAGTGGCATCTTTGAGCCAGAAAGAAGAAAACATTTTGTTGTTGGGCGCGCCGTCGTTAATGGTGCTGGGGTATTTGCCCGGTATCCATTCCGAACTGGGGTCGGTCATATCGGCGCGGTGCCACCGGTCCATAAAGTAAGCGTAGGCATTCATGCCGTTGGCAAAAGGCTGAATCAGAAAATGTTGCTGTTCTACGTTAAAGTTGCTGGCTCCCTGCCAGGTCATGTTCAACGAAAACTTCTTCCAGCTCAGGTCCAGGCCCAGGCCGTAGAATATTTCGGGCGTTTGCCCCCGACCTATTACCTGGCGGTCGTTCGCATCAATAATGCCATCGTGGTTATAGTCGTCGTATTTAATATCGCCTGGCCGCAGCGTAGCGTTCGCCTGCTGATCCTGAATCGGTGAATTCATAATGTCTTCCTGAGATTGGAACTGCCCAACCGATTTCAGGCCCCAGTAAATATTTTTCCAGCGATACTGGGTGTTGTTGCGCCAGCTATCGTACTGCGAGGTAAATGGCCTTTGTTCTACATGGTCCCATTTAGACCTGGTAAAAGAGACGTTGGGCGCGATATGATATTTAAGTTCGCCAATTTGGTGGCTATGCCGCAAGGTAATTTCGAAACCCCGGGTATTATCGGAATTTAAATTTTCGAAGGGCAACGAAGCGCCAAAGGTACTGGGTAATTGCAAGTTTCTTTGGGTTAACAAACCACCCCGCTCCCGGTAAAATACATCGGCTTCTAACTCCAATAGCCGGTTCCACAAACTCATGTCTAACCCCACGTTATACATGGTAGATTTTTCCCAGGTAATGTCCGGATTAGGTACGCCGGTTGGTAACATGCCGTTCGAAACCACATTATCACCCATAATATAATTGCGGGCCGGGTAGGTATAACCGGTCAGGAACTGGAAATTACCCGTGTTATCGCTGCCCGATTGCCCCCAGGAAGCCCGCAATTTTAAATCGTTAAGAGCCGCTATTTTATTCCGGAGAAATTTTTCTTCGGAAATACGCCAGCCGCCTGATACGCCGGAGAAAAAGCCCCAGCGTTTATCTACCGGAAATTTGGCCGAGCCATCGTACCGGAAGCTGTATTCAAATAAATACCGACCTTCAAAATCGTAGTTTACGCGCCCTACCACACTCTGGCGGCCGTTATCGGAGGCCCCGCCGCTGTTACTCTTGTTTAAATCCGGTCCGGCAAAAAGCTGATCAATGGGTACCACATAATCCTGCCGGCTGGCCGAGAAGTTAGTAGCCCGGTCTTCGTTTTCTTCGTACAGCAAAAGGGCAGCAACATTATGCCGCTCCAGAAAGCTGCGGTTGTAATTAAGTGAAGCCTGGATGCGGGAAGCGGCATATTTCCAATCGGTTAGTAAAATCCGGTTGGTTTCCCGCGACCCGACCACACTGGAGGTTTTGGTATCGGCATTATACGCATACGTCAGGTACTTTTTACGCCACTGCTTTTCGTCCTGAAAGGACAGATCGTGGGCGGCGGTCAGGCGGGCGCTTAGTCCTTCTACAAAAGGTATTTTGTAGTTAACCGATAAACTCCCTTCAAAAACATTGCGCCGGTCCTGGACATAACCGGTTAATTCCGGATCTAAGTAGGCCGTTAAACCGTAATTGGTAGAAGCAATTTTACCGTCCGGAGTTTTGGGCGCGAAAATAGGCCAGGAATATTGCAGCCACGATGCCATCAGGTAAGAGTCCTGCACCAGATTATTGCGGTCTTCTTTGCGGGCTCCGAAAATCACCGAAACATCCAGGTTTTTGGTAATTTTGGCATCTACGTTAGAGCGGAAATTATAAGTGGCAAAATCCTGGTTACCGCCTTTCCACATAGATTCCTGTTTGGTTTGGCCTAAAAGGAAAAAATATTGAATATTTTCGCTACCGCCCCTCACCGTTAAATTCTGCTGCATTTGCGGTGCGTAATCCCGCACAAAATAATCGTAATAATCGAAGTTCGGGTAGCTGGGGTCAGTGCCTTGCTTGAATTTTTCGATTTCTTCAGGTGTATAAATCAAAGGGCCGCCTAGGTTCGTAGAGGCCTCATTTTTTAATTCTGCGTACTCCGCTGAATTCACAAACCGGGGATATTTGGTTACCGTTTGCACCCCATAATTAAAAGAATAGCCCAGTTCGGGCTTGCCCAAAGTACCTTTTTTGGTGGTTACCAGAATTACCCCGTTGCCGCCGCTTACCCCGTAAACCGCTGTGGAAGCCGCATCTTTTAAGATGGTAATACTCTCAATTTCGTTAGGATTTAACCGGGAAAAATCGCGACCCACAATCCCATCCACTACGACCAGGGCATTGCCAAAACCGCGAATTGAAAGATTGGCATTATCGCGGCCGGGCTCGCCGCTGGGTTGCACCGCTATGAGGCCCGGCAACTTACCGGCCAGGGCAGTAGTGGTATTAGCCACCGGCACTACCGTCAGATCCTCGCTGGAAATAGCGGCCACGGAGCCCGTCAGGTTTACTTTTTTCTGCGTACCGTAGCCTACAACCACCACTTCGTCCAGCGATTTGGCATTTACTTTTAGCGTAACGTTTAGCTGGGTACGGTTAGCAATGGGCACCTCCTGGGTCTCGAAACCAATAAAACTAAACACCAGGGTAGCAGTGTTCTGGGGTACGGCCAGGCTGAAATTACCCTCGGAGTCTGTTACCGTACCGACAGATTCGTTTTTGACAACCACCGATACGCCCGGCAAGGCTTCTCCTTCTTCGCTGGTTACTTTACCAGCTACCTGGGCTTTGGTTTGGGCATTTGCTTCCAAGCAAATGCCCATCCCGAATAGAAATAGCAACAAACAGGAAGAACAGACCAGAAAGGATCTGACTACCCTTATAGTAGATTTTTTGCTCATAATGATGCTTGTTTAGATGGAGAATAATGACTTAAATGCTTGCCTAAATAGGCACTTTTTTTTTCCAGTTGCGCCTGCCACCTAAATGCGCAATTCAGCAACTAGAAACCGCAAAAAGAATATAGTCAGGCGCCAGGCGCAAATAATCTGTAAGAAAAATTTAACCTAAATAATAGAAGAGAAAGTGATTTAGGTTATAAAATGAGCTATTAAAACCTGTTTAAATATTCTATAAACAATCATCCGCTGTAAATTTTAAACCGGGAAGTTTATAGTATTGCGTTTTTAATGCGTTTATGTTGTAAATATAACCGCAAAAGCAACTCCATGCAAATATTTGGGTAATATTTTTATTCCTATAAATTTGACGGGCACTACGCATTCCACCACCGATAAAACCAATATGAATTATGCAGAAGGAAGAGCGGCATAAGTTAATTATGCGGGAAATAAACTTACACAACAAAGTTCTCTCGGCCGATTTAAGTGCTTTGCTGAATGTTTCGGATGATACTGTCAGGCGGGATTTAAAGGAGTTGGTGGAAGACGGGAAAATATTAAAAGTACACGGCGGTGCCATCAGCAAATCTTTTGTTGCCCCTTTTAACACGCAAAATGAGGTGTATGCGGTAGAGGCCAAAAGACAAATAGCATTAAAAACGCTAAAGCTCTTCCGAAACGACATGGTGATTCTGACCGAAGGGGGAACGACTATTCTGGAACTCGCCAAACTAATACCAAATAATTTAAGAGCTACTTTCTTTACCATTAGTCCCCAGGTAGCCATTACGCTCTCGGAGCATAGCAACCTGAATGTAATTACCATTGGGGGCAAACTTAATAAAAACGCAAACTTGCATGTTGGCGCCAGTGTTATAAACCAACTGGCCGAAATACAGGTAGACCTTTGTTTACTGGGCGCGAATGCGTTTTCGGTAGCCGAAGGACTTACTGATCTGGATTGGGAAATTGTACAGGTTAAGAAAGCCATTATTCGTTCGGCTAAAAATGTTGCTTTGTTAATCATCGCCGAAAAACTAAATACGGCCCAGCGCATCCGGATTTGCCCGGTAAACCAGATTGGGTACTTAATAACCGAAATGCCGCCCGAGAGCCATCACCTGGCCGCTTATAAAACCGGCGACCTAAAAATTTTATGAGTACCTGCACCCAGGATTATTTTCGTAACACTCTTAAACATTAACTTCCCAATATTTCTCCCCCAGTTAAAGTTGTTTTACTTCATAAAGAAACTGAAACAACTTACTCGTGGTGCAGCCCCGAAGCGGCGTAATCCCGCAGCGATTGGTGAAGCCCACTTTTTTTTCTGGTTTAGCCCCAGCCCGAAAGGACGTAATCACCTCTTTCAAAGATTAATTATAAAGCCCCTTTTGGACTTAGGTAAGCCACTCTAAACCCAGGGCTACACCCTGGGCTGGGAGTTTCCGTCCTGACAGGACTTAGTCTTAAAAACTTTTAACTCTTAACTTTTTAACGCTTATCTATCTTAGTTATAACCATCGTTCTGGCTTAAAGCACCCGGGCTAACTCTTTGGATTTGGCGCAAGGGAACCGGGAAAAACTTGTAGTGCGGTTTGGGCTGCAAGGTAACCCGCAGTGGAGTCTTGGTATCGAAATTGTAGCCTCGCTCTTCCTGCGATAATTCCTGCACTACGCGGTCGGTTCTAACCAAATCAAACCAGCGCTCATTCTCGAAGGCCAACTCCAGCCGGCGTTCCAGCAACAACTTTTCTAAAAAGCTTTCCGGAGTGGCAATATCGGCTAAAGTATAGTTATGGGAGTTATCGCCAAAGGCCCGGGCCCTCACCTTATTCAACTCCTGTAAGGCCAAATCGGGTTGTTTCAGCCCAAAATAGGTTTCTGCCAGGAGCAGCACCATATCAGCGTAGCGCAGCACCGGCAAATCTATCCCTGATGCCTGGTTGGTTTGTTTTACCTCAAATTTATTTACGTGCGGAAACCAGATAGTTGGCGCATTCGCAGGAGTAGGCGCTTTGTAATATTCATTAATTGTGGCGGCTTTGCGGGTATCGCCGGGTTCGTATAATTTATGCAAATCCCAGGACGGAAAAACACCTTCTAGTCCGGCCGAGGAAATACCGGTTTTGCCGCCAAACGGTAAAAAATCGCTCGTCAACCGGTGCCCATTGGTACCGTCGGTATATTTCATGGTAAAAATAAACTCGTTATTATCTTCATTTTCGAGCTTCCACAACGAGGCAAAGTTTGGTAGCAGACGGTGACCGAAAGCCGGTACCAGATCGAGGTAAGTTTTGGCATTAGCCCAGTCTTTCCGGTACACGTATACCTTGCCCAGCAAGGCCGCTGCTGCCCCCTTGGTAGCGCGCCCTTTAGCCGTGTTGGCCTGCAGGGGCAATTGTTCGATGGCCTCTTTCAAATCCGCAATAATGAGCGTGTAAACTTCTTCGGCCGGGGTTCGGGTAGCAACTTTGGCCTCTTCGGCACTAAGTAAACTGGTAATTTTAGGCACATCGCCGTACAGCCGCACCAAATCGAAATAAAAGAGCGCCCGCATAAACTTAGCTTCTCCGGCAAGTTGCTCTTTCTGTCCGGCTTTGTAATCGGTGGGCACCTCAATATTTGCTAAAACTGTATTAGCCCTGACAATGCCGTAATAAGTATTCTCCCAGAAAAGGGCAAACAATGGGTTTTCGGGGGTAATCGCCATATTATCCACTTCGTTTGCCCCGGCCGCCGAGGTATAGGTAGACCGGTAGAGGTTATCGGTTGGTAATTCCAGCAATAAATAATCGGTTGGCTTGCGGACCTGCAGGCTGCTATAAACGCCTATAACGGCCAAATCCAAATCGCTGGAAGTCTTAAAGAAGTCGGCGTTTGTCAGGTCCGAATCAGGCGTCATGTTTACCAGTTCATCGTTACAGGCACCCAACCCGATCAACAGCAGTACCAGGTATATTTTCGTGCAGATATTTCTTCTCATGGCCAAGTAATTAAAAGTTAACATTGATACCGACGGTAAAAGTGCGGTTAATGGGTTCTGAGCCGGAATTATACCCTGGCATACTGGTTAAACCGGATATTTCTCCGCGGGTGTAACCTTCGGGATTGTACCCGTGAAACTCGTCTTTGGTAAGCACCAGCACATTACTCAAAGATGTATACAGGCGCAAATTATTCAGGCGTAATTTACCGGCGAAAGCAGCCGGCAGGGTATAACCCAGGTTCAGGTTGCGGACGCTCAGGAAAGAAGCATCTTCAAGGTAGATATCGCTGTTCGACTGCCAGGTTAACTTGCTGAGCGCCGCGCCCGGCATCCGGCCATCACCGGGTTCGGCTTCCGACCACCACTGGGTTTCGACTAGCGACCGCCGCATGGCGCCGGCCAGAGCACCCTGGTAATATTCATTTTCGAAATTGTACAACTTAGCGCCCAGCGAAGCTTGCATAATTAAGCTCAGGTCAAAATTCTTATATACAAAATTATTCGTCATACCCATAAATAATTTCGGCTGAAAGCTGCCCAGAATAACCATATCGGCCGGAGTAATTTGCCCGTCGCTGTTCGTATCCTGGTATTTGGTATTGCCGGGCAGCGAACCAGCCAGAATAGGCGAATTGGCTACATCTTCTTTGTTTTGCAGCACCCCAATGGCTTTGTAGCCATAGTAAGAAAACATGGGCTCTCCTACCCGCAATATCCAGTTCATGCCGTACACATCCGGATTAATTATTTCGGTTACGCCGCCGCCTAAACTAACCACTTCGTTCCGGTTCCGCGAAATATTAAACCCGGTTTCCCATTTTAGTTTGCCGGTCAGGTTTTTGCTGTTGATTTCAAATTCCACCCCCTTGTTACTGATTTCGCCGGTGTTGGTGTAGTAATTGGCAAAACCGGTGAGGGCCGACAGTGCATCCTGGTAAAGCAAATCGGTTGTACGCTTGTCGTAATAATCTACCACCAGGTTCAGGCGGCTGTTGAATAAACCTAACTCCAGCCCTACATCATAACTCTTGGTGCGTTCCCACTGCAGGCGGGGGTTAGCATAGCTGGTTTGGGCCTTGCCTTTGGTAACGACTCCGTTGGGTGAATAATAAGCATCGCCAATTACGCCTAAATACGGAAAATCGGGCAGGTTAAAATTACCCGTGACGCCGTAACTGGCGCGCAGCTTTAAGTCGCTGATGGTGGGCATCCCTTTCATAAATTCTTCCTGCGATACCCGCCAGGCAACGGAGGCCGACGGAAAATTACCCCACTTGTTATCGGGTCCGAAGCGGGAACTGCCATCAGTCCGGATAGAAGCGGACAGCAAATATTTATCTTTGAAGTTATAGTTTACCCGGCTGAAATAAGAGGCCAGCCCCCACTTCGATTTTCTGGTAAAAGTAGTTGTGGGTGATATTACCGCATTATTTAAAGTTTGAATGGCCGGATTACCGAAGCTGCCGGTAACAATACCCATGGCCGTTTGGCGCGAGGTATTCTTTTGGTAAGAGGCCCCGGCAATGGCGCTAAAATGATGAACCTCGTTAATACTTTTGTTATAACTCAGGATATTCTCATTTACCAGGTTAATATTTCTTAAATCGGAGGCAGAAGCCCCGGCCGCATTATTAGAGGAACCGTAAGCCGCAACATAATTCTCGTTGGTGGTGTAAGTAATATTGCTGCCAAAGGTAGATTTAAAGGTTAAATCTTTCAGAAGATTCAGGCTCATGTACATTTCCCCGAGGTTATTCATCAAATAAGAATAATTCTGGGTGGCATTTAGAATGCCCAACGGGTTTAAGCCGCCCGTCACGACTACGCCCCAGTAATCGCGGGCTTTTGGGTAAGTACCGTCCGGGTTCTGAATAGGCACAAACGGCGGATATTTGGCCATGGCTTCGATGCCCAGACCTAAATGACGGCGCTTGGTATAGTTGGGGTTAAGCATAAAACCGGCGCTTACCACCGGATTAATTTTTAAATCAACATTTGCCCGCAAGCCATAATAGGTGTAGGACGTATTTTTAACGGTTCCGAGTTCATCGCGCAAGGTACCGGATACATAATATTTGGCGTTATCGGTTCCGCCCGAAACCGAAAGGTTGTAGTTTTGAATAGGGCCGGGCTGCAGTACCGCATTTTGCCAGTTTACATTACCTTCTTTAATAACCGGGTTTACCTGGTAAGCGGCCGGCCGGCGCACATCGCCCCAAACCGGAATGGTAGGATCGCCGCCCACCCACACAAACTCGCGGTTCTGGTAGCGCACCACGTAATCGTAGTATTCTTCGCCGCTAATCCAATCGTCGTGCCCAATGGCTTTGGCTACCCCGGTGTACGAATTGAAGTTGAGTTGCGGCTTACCGGATTTGCCTTTTTTGGTGGTAACAATAATAACCCCGCCCGAACCCCGGGAGCCGTAGATAGCCGCCGCCGAAGCATCTTTCAATACCTCAATAGATTCCACATCGTTCATGTTCACGTTGTTCAGGGTGCCCCCCGGAAAACCATCTATTACCACTAACGGGTCGTTGCTGGCGCTAATGGTACCGGCCCCTCTAATCCGTACCACGGGCGCCTCTCCGGGCCGGCTACGGGCCGTTGAAATATTAACCCCGGCCATCCGGCCTACGAGCGCGGTCTCGGGCCGTCCGGACGGTATCTGATCGAGGTTCGTATTTTCGACTTTGGAAATAGCGGCGGTGACCGAACTTTTCTTAACGGTGCCATAACCAATAACGATTACTTCGTCTAACTGGGCTAAATCCGGCACCAGGTTAATATCTATTATCGTTTGGTTTTTCACTGGCACTTCTTTGGCGGTGTAGCCAATAAAAGAAAATACCAGCACGGCTTCTGCTCCGTTTACGTCCAGGCTGTAATTACCAGTGGCATCGGTAGTGGTGCCATTGGTGGTGCCACGCTCTACAATGCTTACGCCGGGTAAGGCATCGCCGGTACCCGCATCCGTTACCCGCCCGGTTATTACCTGTTTTACCGGCCGGGTAGCCGCCAAAGATCCGGTAGTGTTTACCACCAGAACTACAGCGAAGAGTAACAGTAGAACAAACTTGGCGGTTAGGGAAGAATGGACAATACAGCGCCACCTTAGCTTAGGCGGCACCGGTTGGTAAAGTTCTTTCATGGGCTAATTTTTTATAAAGTAAAACTGTATGATATGCTTTGATGACTGGGTTATGAATGTGTCGGTTCACCGCCTGCTTATATATACCCTGTTTGCAGGTATCTTTAACTAATAATTCGGTAAGCTTACTCCCGGCTGAAAAAAGGTTGTTAAAACGCAGGTTAAAGACTTATGCTTGCTTTTGGCCAGCAGCCAGCTCCTCGCTGTTGCGGGCTACTACTATCGCATCTATAAGTTTTATTTCCACAATCTGCTTTATCTGTTACCTCTAAATAGAGCAGGGAAGAAATATTTACCGGTTTAATTGTAGTTATCGTTTTGCACCAGTACGCCTGGGTTGGCCTGCTCTATTTCCCGGTTCGGGATTGGGAAAAATTTGTAATGCGGCTGGGGCTGCAAGTTTTGTTTTGAAGCCGTTTTAGTATCGTAGTTGTAGTCGGTTTCAACCTGGGTCAGTTCGGCTATCAACCGGCCGGTTCTCACCAAATCGAACCAGCGCTGGTTCTCAAAAGCCAGTTCTAACCGGCGCTCCAGCAAGAGCTTATCTAAAAAAGCTTCCGGAGTAGCGATATCGGCCAGGGTATAATTGTGCGAAGTGTTGCCAAAAGCCCGCTCGCGAATGCGGTTCAGTTCTACCAAAGCCTGCTGGGGCTGATTCAACCGGTACAGTACCTCGGCTTTTAACAAAACCAAGTCGGCGTAGCGGATTACCGGCAGATCGAGCCCGGCGGCGTTCTGGGTGTGCTTTACGCTGTATTTGCTGATGTAGGGTTTCCACACCAAAGGGGCGTTGGCCGGCGCATCCGGCGATTTATAAAACTCCGTAATAGTGGCTGCTTTGCGGGTATCAGTCTCCTCGTACAGTTTATGCAAATCCCACGACGGAAAAGCGCTTTCGTTGCCCCGCGGCGCAATATTACTCACGCCAAAGTAAGGCAGAAAATCGCTGGACATGGGTTGGCCATTGGTGCCGTCGATGTATTTAATGGCAAATACCAGTTCGTTATTATCTTCGTTTTCCAGCTTCCACAAAGCGGCAAAATTCGGCAACAACTGGTAACCAAATTCCGGAAGCATGTCCAGGTAGGTTTTGGCATTAGTCCAATCCTGCCGGAAAACATAAACCTTGCTTAGCAAAGCCACAGCAGCCCCTTTGCTGGCCCGCCCTTTGGCTATTTCGGTTTTGCCCGGTAGGTTGGCAATGGCATCTTTTAAATCCGAAATTACCAGGTCATAAATTTCGGCTTCCGTGGCCTTTGGCACCGCCTTCGATTCCTGGCTGGTCAGAACCGTGGTTATTTTGGGTACCCCGCCGAACATCCGCACCAAATCAAAATAAAATAAGGCCCGCAAAAATTTAGCCTCGCCGGTTAGCTGTTCTTTTTGCTTGGGTTTGTAATCGGTGGGTATATCTATTTTGGATAGTACCATATTAGCCCGATAAATGCCATTATAGGTTTCGGTCCACATGGCACCGAACAAAGGATTTTCGGAGGTAAAAGCCAGGTTATTTACTTCAGGCAAGCCCCCGATGTTAAAATAACCAGTCATGTGCATATTATCGGTGGGCATTTCGAGCATGGCCCAGTCGCGGGGCAGGCGGGCCTGGTAGCGGCTGTAAATGCCTAAGGTGGCCCCTTCCAGGTCCTGAGCGGTTTTGTAAAAATTACCTTCCGTCAGAATAGACTGCGGTACCAGGTCAATAACCTCGTCGTTGCAGGCGCCTAAACTTATAGCCAGGGCCAATAAACCTATATTCAAATATGGATGCTTTTTCATGTTGATGCAGCGCTGAAAAATTAGAAATTAACGTTTAAGCCTAAGGCAACGGTCCGGTTCAGGGGCTCTGAGCCATTGTTGAAACCCGGCATACTGTTAATGCCGGTAATTTCGCCGCCGGTATACCCTTCGGGGTTATAGCCGTGGAATCCCCGCTTTGTCAGCATCAGGGCATTGCTCATGGTCAGGTAAACCCGTAAATTATTCATCCGCATTTTTTGGGCGATAGCTGCCGGAAACTGATAACCCAGGTTCACGTTCCGGATAGCCAGAAAAGAAGCATCTTCGAGATAAAAGTCACTGTTGGAGACGTAAGCCAAAGCGCTCAGGGCCGTGGCCGGCTCTTTTCCGTTGCCGGGTTCTGCTTCGGACCACCATTGGTTTTCTACCAAAGACCGCCGCATGGCACTTACGGTGGCGCCCTGGTAATATAAGTTTTCGAGGTTGTACATTTTAGCGCCCAAAGAAGCCTGCATCATAATGCTTAGGTCAAAGTTCTTATAGGCGAAATCGTTTACCATTCCCAAAATCAGCTTTGGCTGAAAATTGCCCAGGATTATTCGGTCCGCCGGCGTAATTTTGCCATCGTTATTCGTATCCTGATACTTGGCATTGCCGGGCCGGGAGCCAGGCAGCGTGGGCGAATTAGCTATATCTTCGGCATCCTGCAGTACCCCAATGGCTTTATAGCCATAGTAAGAAAAGGCCGGCTCTCCTACTCGTAACAACCAGCTCATGCCGCGCGTGTGGGTATTGATAATTTCGTTTACACCACCCAAATCAACCACTTTATTGCGGTTGCGGGTAACGTTAAAAGCAGTAGACCAGGTTAAAGCGCCGGTTAAGTTTTTACTGTTTAATTCCAGTTCTATGCCTTTATTATTTACCACGCCAGTATTAACCAGGGCATTGGTAAAGCCCGAAACCGAAGGTACCGAAACATTGTACAACAAGTCGTCGGTGTTTTTATCGTAATAATCTAATACTACATTAAGGCGGCTGTTAAACAAGCCTAATTCCAGGCCAATATCATAGCTTTTGGTTCTTTCCCAGCGCAGGGTTGGGTAACCCAGGGTAGTCTGGGCCTGCCCTTTGGTTAGTATACCGTTAGGCGCGTAATATACATCGCTGATATTACCAAAGTAGCCGAAATCGGTTATGTTGAAATTGCCCACCACCCCGTAGCTGGCGCGCAGCTTCAGGTCGCTGATAACCGGTAGGTCCTGTATAAATTCTTCCTGGGAAACCCGCCAGGCCGCCGAGGCTGACGGGAAGTTACCCCACCGGTTATTGGGCCCAAACTTAGAGCTGCCATCGGTCCGGAACGAAGCAGCCAGCAAATATTTATCGCGGAAGCTATAGTTGATGCGGCTGAAATACGAAGCCAGTCCCCACTGCGATTTGGTAGTACGGGTGGTAGTAGGTGAAATAACGGCGTTATTCAGGGTACGGATGGCTTCGTTGCCGAAGCTGCCGGCCAGCACCCCCATAGCGGCCAAACGGGAGGTATTTTTCTGGAAAGAGGCGCCCGCAATGGCACTGATATAATGGATATCGTTAAAGGATTTGGTATAGCTGAATACGTTTTCGTTGAGCAGGTTGATGTTGGTAGCATCGGAAGCCGAACCATTGTTTAAGCCATTTGAATTGGCCGAGGCTTTGGAATAATTCTCAGCCGTGGTAAAGGTAACGTTGCCGCCCAGCGAGGTTCTGAAAGTTAAATTTTTTAAAATATTCAGGTTCACAAAAGCTTCCCCAATGGTGTTCATGGCATCGGTAGTATTCGTAGTACCTTCCAGCGTGGCCAAAGGGCTTACCTGGGCCGAAACCGAGGAACCCCAATAATCCAAAGGTTTGGGATAGGTGCCATTGGCATTGCGCACCGGCGAAACAAAAGGCGATGTTTTCACCAGGGCTTCCATGGATAAGGGAGCCGTGCGGCGGATAGAATAATTTGGATTGACCATAAAGCCGGTACTCACAACCGAATTTATTTTTAAATCCAGGTTTGCCCGCAGCGAGTAATACTTGTAGCCGGTATTCAGCAGAGTTCCTTTTTCATCGCGCAGCGTACCCGACACATAATATTTGGCATTATCGGTACCGCCTGCCACTGAAAGGTTATAATTCTGGATGGGCGCCGGTTTAAGCAACACTTCTTCCCAAACCGTATTTCCTTCTTTTACCACCGGGTTTACCTGGTATTGGGCCGGCCGGCGCACATCGCCCCACAACGGAATAGTAGGATCGCCGCCGGCCCAAACGAACTCGCGGTTATGGTACCGGGCTACATAATCGTGAAACTCCTGGCCGGTTATCCAATCGTCATGGCCAATGGCGCGGGCTACACCGGTGTATGCGTTAAAATTGAGCTGCGGCTTGCTGGACTTACCTTTTTTGGTGGTAACAATAATAACCCCACCGTTGCCCCGGGATCCGTAAATAGCCGCCGAAGAAGCATCTTTCAGCACTTCAATGGATTCCACGTCGTTCATGTTTACGTTGTCGAGGCTACCGCCCGGAAACCCATCTATTACGACCAATGGGTCGTTGCTGGCGCTGATTGAACCGGCTCCCCTTATCCGGATAATGGGCGAGGCGCCCGGCGTGCTGCGGTTAGTAGAAATATTCACTCCGGACAAGCGACCCACCAATGCCGTTTCGGGCCGGGCTACCGGTATCTGGTCCAGTTTGTTGTTTTCAATTTTAGATACCGCCGCCGTTACCGAGCTCTTCTTGACGGTGCCATAGCCAATAACCACCACTTCATCCAGCTGCGCCTGATTCGGCGCTAAACTTACCTGGAGCGTGGTCTGGCCTTTAACCGGTATTTCCTTCTTTAAATAGCCTACAAAAGTAAACACCAGCACCGCCTCGGAATGGGCCACCTCCAGACTGTAATTACCGCCAGCATCGGTGGTGGTACCTAAATTGGTACCTTTTAACACAATGCTTACGCCCGGCAAAGGCTCGCCGTTATCGGCATCGGTTACCCGCCCGGTAACCGTTTGTAACTTTCGGACCGGAATAGCCGCGAAAGTTACTGCCGGATAAATAAATGCAACCAGTGATATAAATAATACCAGCAGCGCCAGCGAAGGCTTACCGGCTAGAAATGGTACTGGAAATTTTCTGGCAAACGGCGTTAGCGCCTGCCAATCGGGGTAGCGTTTTTTCATAGCATTATAAATGGTTAAAAGAAAGTCCAGATAAACGGAAAGTGCCGAAACACCTTCGCTGTTACGTTTCTTGCGGTTTGTTGCGCACTAAAATACCCTACCCTGTACCCGCAGTAAAAATTCTTCCTGAATTAATTAATCATCTTCCGGTAGCGTACCCGGAAAAGAACGAAATAAACATATCAGGTAAATCTTAATTCAAAAAAGCTATATAAAATTAGATTATTCTGGAAACTGAAAAGAAGAGCCTTGCTACCCGAACAGGGTATCTACCTGATTTATCACTTACCTCCGAAGCAGCACGGTAACGTACCCGAATATAGAAAAGAAAAGATCTATTTCAAAAATATTTTATTAATTAATTTATGAATTGTTGGCTGTTGCCCATAGAATTGATATTTAAGGACAAAATTTATCCTTTATAGTCAGTCTAACAGCCGAAAGAATATCCTTATATGAAAGGCTTTCTAATCAAAATCAGAGGTTAGATGATTATTCTTTTTCTTATTAGTGGCACGAAATTACTTCAGGTAAAGGGTTTGTAATCGCATAATAATATCTACCCTGCCAAAAAGGTATTCCATTGATGGGCTAATGTTGTAATAGTATATCTTTTGAAAGATTTCATCTTTCAATGATCAGGTGCTAACTGTATTTGTAGGTCTAAGAAGCCTCTGGGCCGGCGGGCCTCGTTTGGTCACTCGGGCTGCTCATCTTTCTTTTGCTCGTACCTCGCAATGCTGCGCACCGGAAACCTGAAAGGCCCTCGCTGTCCAAACTGCTGTCACTTGCCTGTAGCTACTACTTTACTAGGTGCAATCGTTATTAAAAATAATAGAATAATAAGCCTACCCTTCTAAGCTAATGGCAACGTGCTGGTTCGGCCGAACTCCTTCCCTGATTGAGGGAAGGTGCCCGGAGGGCGGAAGGGTTAATCTCATCCACCAGAAAAGCAAGTGCCCGCCGCACAGACGAAAAAAGAAGTAGCTGAATATTCAAATTAACTTTTCAACTATATTAAATGGAGCAAAAAATTGGAAACAATAACGGTCAGGTAAACCAAGTGTGCCTTCAAGACTCCACCGGGCCTACCTGACCGCATATTTTACACATCAATAATTTTAAATCAACGCAGGACTAATACTTACCAAAAACCTTGGTATGTAAAAGTTACTATTCGTCTGCGGGACAATATAACCGATACCCGGCTGGGGCTTAATTCCGGTAAAAGGCGTAATTTTCTTTGGTTACAATATCAATCGGCATAAAATAAGCCTTTTCGATGGGGGCTTGCTGCACAATTTTATTGTACAAGGCCATAATACCCCGGTAACCTTGCTCCTGGGGCTTCTGACAAATTAAAAAATCGATGGTTCCCTTCTTTAAGTACTCAATATTTTCGTTTAAGAAGTCAAACCCAATCAATAACTTATCCTGAATACTGCTTTCTTCTATAAAATGGGCCACGTAAGAAACCCGCGAGTTGGTTACAAAAATGGCCTTTACATCTTTTTCTTTGGTGAGGATTTTAGCTAAATTCTTTTTAATTGATTTGTAATCGGTCTTACGGATATCTATCTTGACAATCTCTTTGTTAATGTTATTCTTTTGAAAATAGGTTCTGAACCCTTCCTCTTTCCGCAACAGGTGGTGGTGATTATCTATTTCTTTGGAAATATTAACGAGTAAAATTTTGCCGGATTCGAACAAATAATTGATCAGGTGCCCGGCCAGGTAACCGGTTTGAAATAAATCCGGGCCGATAAAACTCAGGCTTTCCTGGTTAGGAATATCCGAATCGATGAAAATATAAGGAATATTACGCTTCTGAAGTTCTTTGGTAAATGCAATAGATTCTTCTATAAAAGAGGGTGCCAGCAAAACACCATCTAAATTGCCTTTCAACAATACCTGTGTTTGCTTTACAAAAGAACTTTTATTGTTCAGGTCGAAAAAATATTTATCCAGTTTAATCCCGTATTGTATAATTTCTGCTTCGGCTTGCTCGATGCCGTTTAGCGGAGCCTGCCAAAAATCTGTTTCGTTGGAAATTTGGGGAATTAAGATAGCAAATTGAATAGCCTTGCGCGAAGCCAGTCGGCGGGCCAGCAAGTTAGGCTGGTAATCTAGTTCCTGGATAATGCTATTTATTTTTTCCTTGGTCTTTTCCGAAACCCCGGTTCGGTTATGAAGAACTCTATCTACGGTGGCAATCGAAACATTGGCTCTTCTGGCTATTTCTTTTACACCAACTAACTCTTCTTCAACTTTCTTCATTTAAAAATAGGCTTATATAGGTAAGAGATTATAAAAGTACGGGATTTGGTTTACAGTATCTGTAAGGTATTATTAGAAAATTATCATTAAGTAGGAAGTTTTACGTGATAAGTGTTAAGGATTGGCTACAAATATGATGGTTGAAGCCCTTACACCATTTCTTCCGAAAGCTAAGGGTACTATCAGAAAGCTTACACAAGCATTTACCTGAACTTATGCTACTTATTAATTGCACCGGCTTCGCACAGTTGGTTACTTCACTTGGCTCGAAAATAAAAACAATATAGCCTTCTGTTCCGAGATCGAGCTTAATTTTTAACCAGCAATTATGTATTTGTAAAGCTAATGCCCGTAATTTAATGCCGCGTTAGAGATATCTTTTTGAATATGATAAACCAAAGCCCATTCTGCTTTATAAAAGACGTATTCAGCGTTAGCCCCGGCGTGGAAAGTTGAAGTTCCACCAAGTTTTCATAATTATTATCATGCCCTGATTATTCTGTTTGGTATAAATCAGAACTTATGCCAAGAGCTTTTGCATCTGTTTTTGCGACGGATACTGACCAGCAAGTGACGAATAAACCTCATTTTCCTCTGGGAGAAGAGAGCCATGCAACTCGGGCGGTTAATTCGCGGACATACAAAAATATAGGTTCGTCCAGAAGGCCTACTATTTGAATAAAAGACATTGCGCTGCGTCTTTCCTTAGAATTCAGTGAACTTCAGTAGAATTTTCTGCTCGGAAGATATTATAGGAAATAATCAATGAAAGTTATTTACCTGTATTCTTGTCTAAACACAAGATACCTTTGATATAAGACGGAGAAGTAGATTTGATCCTGTTGAGCAATAATATTCAGTTAACCCGATTGTAGCGTCTCTGGGCAATGGTTGGGTGGAAGTAAAAACCAATTCTACCATTTGGCCGGATGGGTTTAAACTGGAGAGGCTAAAAAAGCCTGCTAAGTTCTTAAAACCCAACAGGCTTTATCCACCCAAAAAAATTCTTGTGGTATGCCAATGCGGGTAACTTATTTTTTTACAACTACCCGGGCAAGCGTATAGAAAGCTTTATTTAAAAGCTACTCAATTTTAATTCAGTAAAGAACTACTGGCTTTATCCAGAAACAAAACCGCCTGCGGGTGCCTTCTTAAAATAGTAGACGGATACAGTTCCTGTATGTCGCTTTTTAAGGTATGGAAAACCGCTTGGGCTTTGGTTGGCCCAGGCACCATGCAAAAGACATACCGGGCCCGCATTAAAGCCGGTACAGTTAAGGTTAAAGCGTGGGTAGGCACATCGGCAATGGTGGCAAAACAGCCGTCATTTACTTGTTGCTGACGACAAGCCTGGTCCAAATCCACTACTTTCACCAGATTTGGGTCGTTAAAATCGGCAACGTGCGGATCGTTAAAGGCAATGTGGGCGTTTTCACCAATTCCCATACACACAATATCTGCCAGAAATTCTTCCAGCAAGCCGGTATAGCGGACACACTCAGCGGTTACATCTTTGGCTAAGCCGTTAAGATAATTAACCGAACGGAAAGGTACTATGGCAAAGAGGCGGTCTTTCAGAAAATTGCCGAACCGTTGCGGCGCCTCTTCCGGCAAGCCGACGTATTCATCCATGTGAAAGGCATTGATGCGTTCCCAGGCAATATTCTGATTGGCTACCAGGTTTGCTAAAAATTCGTTTTGGGAAGGCGCTGCGGCAAAAATAATATTAACATACTCCTGCTGGTCGAGCAACGCGCTTATTACCTGACCGGCGGCGACCGCTGCCTCCGCTCCCATGGCGGACCGGGTTTCGTAAATCTTAACTTCTAAATTTTCTGTGGTTACTGCATTTAGCATATTGGCCATATTTTACTGTTTTAGTACCTACTGAAAGGCTTGCCTTCAAGGTCGGCACAAATTAATAAAAGGAAAGCGGCGGAAGGCGTTGCCCAGTAGTATTTAACCGGGAGTAGTATTCCACCCAAACATCCTACTCCCTTTAGCACTGAATCCATAACAGTACTTGGTTAAATACTTAATTATTTATTTCTGCTATTTATCTCTGCCGTAAAAATAACTCTTCTTCTTGCTTACTGCCTCTGCCAGTTACATGATGACGTATGCATTAAGGTTAGCAACCTCCCGTTACCTGAACAACCGGGTACCTCCTGCTGCCCGGATTGCCAATTCACTGAATCTATAATCTATATATCGAGGCTTTCGGCTACCAATAGCACTTCCGGAATAATTTGCAGGGCTCCGGCATAGCTTTTAATTTGAAATAGTACCGGCGGCTGAAATATTTAACCCTGCTGAAAACCAAAAAGGTAAATTTTTCGGGTACGTACACGAAAATAGAGAAAAAATTCATTTATCAAAAATAATTTTGATAAATGTTAACTTTTTATTCTTTATTCAAATTTTTTATGTTTGCTAAGGCTGGTGTTTTAGTTGCAGACTGCCAGGTGAGGCATAGGTTACGCCTGTTAAAATAATCAAATAATAAAAAAATGCTGCTTTACCGAGACAGGCAACCAGCCGTTTATGCTTTCCCGGTCTTAGCCAGTACCCCGGCTGAAAGCAAGGAGGCAGAAGCTTCGTCGAGGTAGTAATGGCAATTAGGGTGTAACTGTAAAATGCTGGCCGGGAATAGGTTACTTACTGGTTTTTCAAGACAGTTTTGCACGGCGGCAGCTTTGCGGCTTTCGGGTACCGCGCAAATGATGTGCTTTGCCTTCATTATCTGTTTTACCGACATGCTGATGGCGCTGTTGGGCACTTCGTCGATAGAATTAAACCAACCCTCCTTCCATTGCTGCTGGCGGCACTGCTCATCTAAATCAACTATTAAGTAAGGTTGCTCGGTATCAAAATCGGCCGGCGGATCATTAAAGGCCAGGTGCCCGTTCTCTCCTACCCCAACCAAGGCTACCGCTATCGGATGAGAACTGATAATATTACCTAAGCGCTCACATTCGGCCTGGGGGTCATTTTCACCGTTTATTAAAAAAGTAGCTTGCAGCGGAGGTACTTTGTCTAAGAAGCGTTCTTTCAGGTATTTCCGGAAGCTGGCTTTTGCGGTTTCCGGCAGGCCAATATATTCATCCAGGTGGAACATGGTTACTTTACGCCATTCAATATCTGGTTCAGAAATTAGCTGGTTCAGGGTTTCGAACTGGCTGGTACCGGTTGCCAATATTATATTGGCATAGCCCTGGCCCGCAATAGATTCCCGTATTAAGGCCGCCGCTTTGCTTCCGGCTAGCTTGCCAAGTTCGCCGGGATTTTTCAGTACGCTAATTTCCATCTGACTATTTATTTTAATGAATAACTGTTTTTACGTTTTATAGCGCTTTTGCCTTTTGTAGCTGTTCTTTACTTCCCCTTTAAATATTATTAGCCGTTTAAATATTGTTGTACCACAGCAACGCCAAGCCAGGGCTTAAGTTAAGGCGTAAAAATTAAAAACCCGCAAATCCGATAAAAACAGAAAGAAAATATACTGCTATTTTGGAGCCCCGGGTAGCAGTTAGCTAAAGAATTATAGTAGTTAAAGCGGTTTAAGACCAAAGCTTTCACTTAAAATATTTACGTTAAATATACTTTTAATTCTCTGAAAAAAGGTTGTAACCTTTAGGCGGTTGGGTTACTCTATTGCTATAGAACTAACCTTAAAAGAAATGAAAACGCTTAGAACGCTTAGAAATTTAGCCTTAGCCGGCGGCTGTGTTATCCTCTTTATGCCCGCCACAGCACAGGACAACCCGAAGCTTTCCGATGAAGAAGTTGCTTCGGTGGCGGTTACCGCCAATCAGATTGACATAAATCAGGCCCGGCTGGCGAAAGAAAGATCTAAAAATACCCAGGTGCTGCAATTTGCGGAAACAATGGCCAACGACCATAAGGCCGTAATCGGGCAAGCCTCCGCGCTGGTAAAAAAATTAGGGGTAACGCCGAAGGACAATGCGGTGAGTCGCCAATTATTAGCCGATGCTGCTAAAACGGAGAAGGTCCTTAAAACAAAAAAAGGAAAAGAGTTTGATAAGGCTTATATAGATAATGAGGTAGCTTACCATAAGGCCGTGATTTCCGCCGTTAAGGGGCTGCTGATTCCCGAAACAGAAAATCAGGAATTAAAAGATTTACTTCAGAATATTCTGCCGGCCCTGGATGCGCACCTGCAACACGCCCAAATGCTGCAGAAGCAATACGCTGCTAAATAAAGTCCGATGTTAAACGTTTGGGTTTGGGGGTTATTTTTACCCCTTATTTTTAGAGGCTATAATCCCGGTACGGAAAGCAAGGCGCCGAAGATTTATACCGTAGAAATCAGAGAAATGAAATTTGTACCAGCCGAAATCAGGGTTAATAAAGGCGATACCATTGTTTGGGTAAACCGCGACATGGTGGCTCATAATGTTACAGAAGAAAAAAGTAAAGCCTGGGCCTCTCCTTTATTACCGGTTGGCAAATCCTGGAAAATGGTAGCCTCCAAGAATTCGGCTTATTTCTGCAGCCTGCACCCCGTAATGAAAGGCCGGATAGCGGTACAGTAAGCCGGCTTAATAATGAAAAAATAAACAATATATAAAAATATTGCCATGATACAAGTTGCGGAAGAGGACCTAATCGAAAAAATAATAGAAGGTAGAACCGAGCTTTTTGAAATCCTGATTAGAAGAAATAATCCCTTTTTATACAAAGTAGGTAAGTCGTACGGCTACCAGCACCAGGATGTGGAAGACTTGATGCAGGAAACATTTATCAGTGCCTATAAAAGTTTAGCCAGCTTTCAGCACCGATCGTCTTTTAAAACCTGGATTATTAAAATAATGCTGCATCATTGCTACCAGAAGAATCACAAATTCAGTTTTAAATACGAAAAAGCCGGGTATGAAGAAATTGTTGACAAGCAGGTACCATTGTTTGCCGGTTCTCCTTTGGATATGGAAAAGAATATTTTTACACAGGAGCTAAAAGCGATTATAGAAAAGGCAGTAGGTGAAATTCCGCTGGATTACCGCATGGTATTTTCCTTGCGGGAATTAAATGGCCTGAATGTAGCCGAAACCGCCGAAGCGCTGGGCATATCAGAAGCCAATGTTAAGGTGCGTCTGAACCGGGCCAAAAATATGCTCCGCCGGGAGATTGAAAAATATTACTCTCCCGAAGAAATCTTTGAATTTAACCTCATTCATTGCGACCGTATCGTTAACAAGGTAATGGCAGAGATTACAAAGGAAAATTATCCTGTACCTTAAGCTTACCATGTTCCGAATTATACTTTTTTAATTAATTCGAGCATAACATTTTCCAAACCTGACCTGGAATATTAGCGATGGTACAGTTTAATATTTCATCTTGCCTGATTCTTTTTCTGAAAACTTTAACTAAAAATATAAACCGTAGCCTCCCGACACCAGCACCGGCGGTAATGACCCGTCTTTTCCGTTTCATCAATTTTTTTGGCGGAACCATTGGGTGCTGGGATAGTAGGATAACTATTCTCAATTCCGGTGGCCAACAGAAACGGCTCCGCTAATAAACTGGTCATAACCCAACCGTTTAAGCAGACAGAATAATTGGTTATCGCATCCATATCGGCAGGGAGGCCTGACCCTTCGCTTTATTTTTTTAATTTTTATTTTTCAAATACTACTGCTTCGGGCGAAGCGCCCAGCCGGGCTAAAATATGTTGCAAACCTTCTACCATTGGCGGAGGGCCGCACACGTAGAAATGTCGCTTAAAATCTTCCACATTAGTCTTCAGGAAAGGTTCATCAATATGTCCGTGGTGATAGCGGTTGCTAGGTTCACCGGTAATCGTATAAATGGCGTTTGCTCCCAGCATGGCTGTTAGCTCCTGCCTTAGAATAATATCCTGCTCGGTCTTATTCGAAAAAAAGAGTTTGTTACCGGCTAATTTTTGTTCTTTTTGTAATTGCCGAAGAATGGCAATGAAAGGCGTGATGCCGGCGCCACCAGCAATAAAATAACCGGGACCGTGGTAGGCAATAGCCCCCCAAACGTCTTCAATAATTAATTCATCCCCTACAACCAGGCTATCCAGTTCATTGGTAACGCCTGCATGATCGCGGTATATTTTTATGGTAAACTCCAGGTCCGGCGATGTGGCTAAGGAAGTAAAAGAAAAAGGCCTCTTTTCGGCTTCCCAGCCTTTTTTGTTAATAGCCACATCAGTAGCCTGCCCCGGTATAAAAGTGTAGTTTGCCGGTTTTTCAAACTGAAATCTTTTAACGTTGTGCGTCAGGTTTTCAATTGCTTTTATTTTAACTTTATTTTCCATGGTAATTGGTTATTTATAGGAGAATAATTGAAAAAAGGGTTAGAGAAAATTTCATTTCAGCCACGATAGCAATTCCTTTTTTATAGCATTGTTCTGGAATTTGCCCGAATAATGGCTCGTGCGGGTGGTGCTGGCAATATCCCGTATCCCGCGGGCTGCTACGCAAAGGTGGGTTGCCTCTATTATTACGGCTACATCTTCTGTGTGTAAAGCTTTCTGCAAGGCTTGTGCAATTTGCTCGGTTAGCCGTTCCTGCACCTGCGGGCGCTGGCAATAATATTGTACCAGGCGGTTTACTTTAGATAATCCAATTACTTTGCCACTGGAAAAATACGCCACGTGGGCTTTGCCCATGATGGGCAGAAAATGGTGCTCGCAGCAGGAATACACCGTGATATCTTTCACCACCAGCATTTTATTATAGTGATATTTGTTTTCGAAAAGCGTAACTGCCGGCTTATTCGCGGGATTCATCCCCCGGAATATTTCCTGCACATACATTTTAGCTACCCGGTCCGGCGTACCTTTCAGACTATCATCCTCCATATCCAGACCCAGCATAAGCATGATTTGCCGGAAATAATGACTGATGGCCTTGATTTTGGATTCGTCGGTAGCTTCCGCGCCATTTAACTTTAACAATTTTTCAGGGTTATGGGCAGCATCTTTTCCGTTGGCTTCCTTAACCGGGATTATATTTCCGTTAAGCGTTATCATAGTTATTGCATTTAAGATCTAATCGTCTGTTTCAGGAGAATTAAAACCGGGTGGTTTTACAACTCACTTAATTAATAGAGTAAGAGAGGCAGCAGAAGGTTACAAAAGGCTATGGCAAAAAGATTAATAGGAATAAGGCAATCATATTTAAGAGAAAATACCGGTAAGTTATAATACCGCTGCGCAGACATTCTGTATTTTTAAGAACGGTCGAAATAAATCACTCAAGGCTTTATTCCTTGTAATTTTAAATAATTCACAACTTACCGGTAATAACGCTTGCGAAACAGGTAGTTAAATTTACCTCAAGTAAAAGCGGCGTGATGACAGGTTGTTTTGCTTAAATATATTTCCGAAAACTTCTGGTGGGCTCTTTAAAAATTCTATTAACCAATATTTCTTAATAATATATTAGGATGAGGAATGGCAGCCGCCTGACCATTTAAATATTGACCGCTGCCACAATATTAGCTGCGCTTTATAAATTTTAAGAAATTATTTAAGACAAATTTATCCTTTTTAGTTTTTATTCGTTAAACTCATGAATGCTGCTATAAACTTCCCTAATGTACCTGCACTCCCAACTTCCGCCTCCCTTTTTTAATAAGTACACCAGCCAGTTGCTTCTTATCTTGTTTTTATATGGCTTTACGCCTACCCGGCTTTATGCCCAAAATGGTAGTGAACAAGCCGGTTTATTCAGTCAACCCGGTATACTTATTACTATATTTCTGATTCTGATTCCGCTACTGGCCGCAATATTATACCTGGTGGTTAAAGCCAATAATGTTTACTACTACCTTAAAAGCCGGAAACAAGCAGAGGAAGCTACCCGCTTTGCCGCTTACCTGAAAACGCTGGATGCTGCCACGTTAGCCCAATTACAACAGGAGAAATACAACCTGCAATATTTAAACAAGCCCGGGCAGCTAACCGGTAATTTACCGGTTTGGGATGAGAAAGGGCTTTTAGCCAATATTAATGAACACGCCAACATCCGGTTTATCGAAACCAAACGCAAAGCACTTAAAAGGCCAAACATCGACCCGGCGCTTTCCCGCCTGATTATCTGGTTTTTAGTTACGGCTACCTTCTGGCTGGTTTTCGGGACTACCATTGGCGAGTACCTGGGCATAAAGTTGGTAGCCCCCGATCTAGACCATGCGAGTTGGCTGAGTTTTGGGCGGCTGCGGCCGGTGCATACCAATGCGGTATTCTGGGGCTGGTCGTCGCTGGCCATGCTGGGTTTGGGCTATTACGTGGTGCCCCGGGTGGGCAATGTGCAAATTGCGAGTTTAAAACTAGGCTGGTGGACCTTGTACCTGGTAAATGCTTCGGTAGTGCTGGGCAGCTTGGCTTTAATGGCCGGCATTAACAACGGCGGCGGCGAATACCGCGAATATATCTGGCCCATTCAACTATTATTTGCGCTAGGCCTGGTATTAACGCTGGTTAACTTTTTAAGAACCGTAGCCCGGCGCACTACCAAAGAAATTTACGTTTCTAACTGGTACATAGTGGCAGCGGTTATTTTTGCTATTACCATTGGGGTGGTAGCCTACGTACCCAACTGGCAAAATGGCATGGGCGAAACCATTATTCAGGGCTACTACATGCACCAGGGCGTAGGTATGTGGTTTATGTTGTTTACCCTGGGGCTGGTCTATTATTTTTTACCGCAGCAACTCAACAAGCCCATTTATTCTTACAGCCTGGGTATTCTGGCTTTCTGGTCGCAGATATTTTTTTATACCCTCATTGGTACGCACCATTTTGTTTTCAGCGCAATACCGTGGTCTTTGCAAACCGTGGCCATTGTGGGCAGCGCCGGCATGGCTATCCCGGTGGTATCGGGCACCACCAACTTTCTAATGACCTTCCGGGGTTCCTGGCATAAAGTTTCCGGCAGCTATACCCTGCCCTTCTTTATTATCGGTATCATCTTTTACTTTACCGGGTCCTTGCAAGGCACCGCCGAAGCTTTCCGGTATACTAACCGCCTGTGGCACTTTACCGATTTTACCATTGCTCACTCCCACCTGACCATGTACGGGATTATTGCGTTTTTCTTATGGGGCGGAATTTATGCCATTGTGCCCCGGCTTACGGCCCAGGAGCCGCCGCAACTTACCGTCGGTATCCATTTCTGGATGGCGTTTATCGGCCTCATGTTTTACTCCATTCCCCTGATGCTGGGCGGTACCTTAAGGGGGCTACTCTGGCTGGAAGGTAAACCCTTTATTGACAGTGTGGTACTAATGGCGCCCTACTGGCTTTGGCGAGCTATTGGGGGCTCGCTCATGTGGGTGGCTCATTTAATATTTGCCTTTAATATGTACAAAATGCTTGTAACCCATAAAAAAACCAGGATAAACGGAGTAGCACCGGAAAGACCAGAAATACCGGATTATGAGCTGGTAAAAATGCAATAAGCAATTAAAATTCACCAAAAATATAATACCGAGCATCAAGTATAGAACAGCAAACAGCCAGATATGGATTTTTTTAACGACCATCGGAAACTCTTTTTAACGGCTACCGGCTTGTTTTTTTTCTTAACGTTTTGGGTAGCCATTATGCCGGCCATCAGAAACCAGAATGATAATTTGCCGCTGCCCAACGCCGCCCAGCTAACCGCCGAAGAACTGGCTGGCAAAGCCGTGTATGTGTCGCACGGCTGCGTGGCCTGTCATACCCAGCAGGTCCGGAATATTGACATGGATAAACCCTTTGGCAAACGCCCCAGTGTGGCGGCAGATTATGCCGGCAACGGCCGCACCGACTTCTGGCGCAACACCGCTACCCTGATGGGTACCGGCCGCATCGGCCCCGACCTTACTAATATTGGTAATCGCCAGCCCAGCGCCGAGTGGAACTTACTGCATTTATACCAACCCCGCGCCGTGGTAAAAGAATCGGTAATGCCGGCCTATCCTTTCTTATTCCAAGTAAAGCAGCAGGTAGAAACCGGCGATGTGGAAATAAACGTACCCGACGAATTTAGGCCGGCAGGGCCCGGCAAAATAGTGGCCACGAAAGAAGCCCGGCAACTGATTGCTTATCTGCAAGCCCTGAAACAAACGGAGCTGGAAAATCCGGCAGTTGTCCCGGCATTTTTATATAAGCGGGAAATAAAAGCGGCCGATGTGCCGGCTGGCAGCACTTCCGAACCCGGGTTGGACGGGGTTGCTTTGTACGCATCTAATTGCCAGAGCTGCCACCAGGCCAACGGCGAAGGCCTAAAGGGCGCTTTCCCCGCTTTAAAGGGCAGCCCCATTGTACTGGACGACAACCCCGAACTACTGATTGATGTGATTATGAACGGCTACGACCCGCGCCCGGAATTTGCAGCTATGCCGGCAGTAGGTAAAAACAGCAACCTGAGTGCCGCCGAAATTACCGCTATCATTAACCACGAGCGAACCAGTTGGGGTAATAAGGCCCGGGAAGTACCAGCGGCGGAAGTACAGCAAATTCTGGATTTACTCAAAAAAACAGCTTCGAACTGAATATTTAATCTCATGTTCATGCAAAACCCCAAAGAGAATTATTTACCCGGCAACATTTATACTTCCCCTTTTAAAGGGCACCAACTGGCTATAAAACCGCCCCGCGAATCCGTTGGCGCTATTCAGCCGGATGCCGGAATAGGCCAGGCCTGGCAGAATAAATATGCTACCGATGTCGCCCAACTTATGGCTCCTGCCCGGGTAGTAACCACCGGATTTAAGACCATTCCAAACGCTTAATAATTATTGACACCCCAAAGATTAAGCCTATGAAAACCTATTTTCTCACCATCGTGGCCGCCTTGTTAACCATAACCACCTCGGCCTGCCCCGTATGTGAAAAGCAGCAGCCTAAACTCTTACAAGGCATTTCGCACGGAATCGGTCCGCAAAGTAACTGGGATTACGCCTTGGTTTGGGCTACTGCATTTATTGTGCTGTTAACGCTGTTTTATACGATAAAATGGCTAAGAAAACCCGGCGAAGATAGTGACGCTCACATTAAAAAAGCCATATTAAATGAATGCTAGTCATGGAAGGTAAAAGTTCAATCCTGATTTTTGTAGATGATGCGCCGCAACCCGTCGGCTCTTTTTATTCACCGGTTAACTTTGAACTGGATACACGCAAATTAGTAGACGGCGACCATTATTTACGCATTGTTAGCCAGGACCCCTCCGGCAAAGAGGGCGTGCGCAAAATTCCGTTTGTGGTACGCAATGGTCCGGATATTACGGTAGAAGGCCTGAATGAAGATGAAGTAGTAGACGGAGTGGTGCCTATTATGATTAGCGCCTACGGTAAAGGTGACCAGAAAATATTTTTAATCGAAAGCAGCGAAACACCCCGCAGCATTCCGAATTGGGTTTGGGTTTCCCATATATTATTCGGCGGCTGGGCAATCTATTATTTAATCACCCAGTTTACGTTAAATTAAAGTAGTACCCGGAACCTAGTAAGTTTTACCCGCTTACCCAAGAAACCGGAATAACTGAATAATGGTTTTATACATTGATATTCCATTTCTAATTAATAATTACCTAAAAAATGGATCTTAAACACGACATACAAGGGCTCGAAGAGGTTAAACTAATGGTAGATGATTTTTATGCTAGAGTGGCCGAGGACGAATTGCTGGCTCCCATCTTTAACTTTCGGCTTTCTACATATTGGGTTCCGCACCTGGAAAAAATGTATACCTTCTGGAATGCCGCTTTATTTGGGGTAAAAGGTTATACGGGCAACCCTTTTGCCAAACACGCTACCATGCCCGTGGAAGCCAAACATTTTGAAAGGTGGTTGAGTCTCTTTAACGAAACGGTGGATAAGCACTTTACCGGGCCAATGGCCGAAGAAGCCAAAAGAAGAGCTTTGATTATGGCAAATACTTTTGAACGCCGCATCCGGGAGAGCCAAGGGCAAGACAAGATTACCCTTATCTGAAATACCCGAAAATCTGACTGTTCGGCCCCGGTGGAATTGAGTGATAGCTGCCGCCGAAGACAAAGTTAATGCGCAAAGAAGTATAAATAATGGAGCAAAAACCGCCTGCATCCCAGGAACCATTCGCTTTGCTTTCTCCGGAGCATCATACCGGCTTATTATTCTGCTGGAAGATACGGCAGGGACTGAAGAAAAAGGTGGACACCCGCCGGATTCAACCGTATGCGCTTTTTTTCTGGGACAAACATCTCCGGCAACACTTCCGGGAAGAGGAAATTTATTTGTTTGAAAAGGTTAATGACGATTACTGTTGGAACGCCATGCAACAACACCGGAATATAAGGGCCTCCATTCACCAGCTAAAAGGCAGTTCGCCGGCCCAATTTCCGGATCTGCTAACCCAACTGGCTGATGCGGTAGAAGCCCACATCCGTTACGAAGAAAGAGAGCTGTTTCCGCACCTGGAGAAAACATTAAATAAAAGCGAATTGCTGCTTATAGGAGCGGCTTTAGAACAATTGCACACTAGCCCGGTTCGGGATAACTTTCCCGATGAATTCTGGGTAACGTAGCCTTTTACTCCCTTTCAAAAAGTTTATGAACAGGCAATAAAATAATAAAGTAAAGAAACAATATAAACGGGCGGGGCGAATTAGATGATATCCAAAGCATGTAAATACGGAATACGGGCGGCGGTTTTTGTGGCTTCGCAAGCTGATAAAAACCAAAAGCTGAATGTAAAAGAAATTGCCCGGGAAGTGGATGCCCCGGAAGCCTTCACTGCCAAAATTCTGCAGGTATTAAACAAGCACCGCATTATCACGTCGCTGAAAGGGCCTTATGGTGGTTTTTACATCGAAGATTTTCAACTGGAGCAGCCGGTTATCAATATTGTAAATGCCATCGATGGCATGGCGGTGTTCCACGAGTGTGGCCTGGGTCTAAAAAGATGCGCTGAACTTCACCCCTGCCCCATGCACGACAAATTTAAAGCTGCCCGCGAAACGCTGCGCCAGGTATTTCAGGAAACCACCATCCGGCAATTAGCTTCTGCATTGCAGGAAGGAACCTCTTTTATTAACAATCTGTCTTAAGGCTCTGATTTAGGTTTTTAGTCAATTTCATCGTGCGCCTGTTACGCCGGAAATTACAAGTCGCTGCATTAGCAGATAGTTAAACTTCTGAATTATTCTTAAAAATAATGCAATGAAAAGTAAGCAATTGTATCCCGAAGCCAGTTTGGCTCTTTCGGCTAAAAGGAGTTCTCTGGCTCCCGAAATAGCCGAGGCCTTTCGTAATTTTAGCCAGGCTGTTTTTAAAGAAGGTGCGTTACCCGAAAAAACAAAACAATTAATTGCCGTGGCGGTAGCCCACGTAACCCAGTGCCCTTACTGCATTCGGAGCCATACCGCTCAGGCAATCAGAAAAGGTGCTACCCAGCACGAAATTATTGAAGCCGTTTGGATTGCGGCCGAAATGCAGGCCGGCGGTGCGGTATCCCATTCTAAATTAGCCATCGATGAAATGGAATCTTTGGAAGAGGCGTAAATACTACATCCGGTGCTATGCTTATAGCAATTGATAGCTGCTGTTACGCAAGCCAGCAGTTTGGCCAAAAGTTATACAGCAGTCAATTACTGCCCTTCCAGGAATCCAAAAATCTCTGAGGAAACTTGTTAGTGATCTGCTAAAGAATTTCCTCCGGAACGACAACACCTGCTTAACTGCTGCCGCTTAATAAAATGCGGTGGAATATTAGTTAACAATCCGGTGTACTGGCAGGTCTTCCGCCGCTTCACCGTGCCAAAAACAACAGCTAATTATAGGCCTTTAGCCCGGCTAAGCTTTCGTTTGTGTTAATTAAAGACGGCAAATGTGGCTACAATCAGGACCTGAAATCCACCACTTTATCATTCTGCGGAAGGACAGTTTATATTAAAGCTTTTGACACCTTTTAACTGATTTACCGATTTAATATTTGTAACCAAATGGTAAGCATATTGGGGACAGATCATAATATTATAAATATCATATTATCATAAATATTAGGTAAGGATAGTAAAAGACAGGGTTCCTGAAAATGCTTTTAATTTACCGGCACAAATATGTATACCGGCAACCAACTTAATGGTATATAAGTTATAGTCTTTAACTTTAATATAGCCAATATTCTATAGAACCCATGACAACTATTTCGGATGCGTTGAATAAATTTAAACAGGAAGGATATACAGTAGAGTTCAGCTTAAATGATAATTGCCTGGTTTGTCGCGACAGTTCTTTAGAGATTTACCCGGATGAATTTCTGGTAGAAAGTTATTTCCGCTTCGATGGCATTCTGGACCCGGAAGATGAAGTGTTGGTATACGCGATCTCGTCTAATAAACGTCAGGTAAAAGGCACCCTTATAAATGTGTATGGGGTATACAGCGAAAATACTACGGATGAAATGGTTAGGGCCTTAAACGCAAATATTCCTTTAAAGCGTCCGAAAAAGGCTATTCCGGCTGCGGAAGAGACAGATACCAGCAATTCCGGTGAAAGTTATGGGTTAGAAAAGCACCTGACCGTAATTAACCTGCCCGCCTTAAAAGACCAAATAAAGCAAAGGCAAACCTGGAAATTTAAAGACCGCAATGCCATGACGCTGTGCAAGCGAGATAATATACGACTGGTACTGGTCGCGCTCGCATCGCAGGCACAAATGAAAACCCATCGAGCAGTTACTATCGTCAGTTTACAAGTGCTGGAGGGCAAGTTAAAAGTAAGTACCGAGAAGCAGACTGTGGAGTTAGCGGCAGGTCAGGTACTGGCCCTGACGGCCGGCATCCCGCACCACATATTTGCCGACGAGGAATCTATCTTTCTTTTAACCATGATACCGGGCAAAAAGAATGATTAAGCATTTAAAAAGTAGCTGGTAGAAACCAATACCATATAGTAACTATTGTGTTCCCTGGCAATATTGTAAATAGCGTTACCGGTCGTCATAAGTACTGCTTCCACTTTCATCATAAATTTACAATAAAACGTTTAAACACGCTTCCATTGCAACACTAATAGTAGCTCTTGAAAAACCTCACAGGTTTTGTAGCCCTGTAAGGTTTTAATTACCGCAAGTTAATAGATGCGAATGGGTAGGCGTAAAAACTAATTTTAGGTGGTTTTAGAAATTTGGTTGCAGGGCCCTTCGTAATGAATAAATATATTAATCCAGATAGCGCGGGACCAACGGAAAATAATGGGCAAAAACCCGATTACTACGGTAGCTACTACTCCTATCATCATAGGCATGGTAACTTCTTTTACCAGTTGGCTTAAGATAAAGAAAGCCACCAGAAATATAGCTACATTAAAGGCAAAACTGACGTACATAGCCCCGTAATAATAGCCCGGCTCCTGCTCTAAATCCTGGCCGCAGCAAGGGCAATTCGGGTTCATATTGGCAAACCTGGTGGTATATAAGCTACCGGCCGGAAACATATTTCCTTCCCGGCAGCGGGGACATTTTGCGGTTAAAAGGCTAGACAATAAAGAATTCGGCTGATCCATGATATCTGAAAAGTGCTTTAAATTACTTTACAAAGATACGATTCTGCCTTACCATTTTTACGGGACAAAAAGTCCGTTTGATTGGACTTTTAAGATTAGCAGCTAATATCAAAGCTCTTGCACGCTCTTCCCTAACAGAACTATGGTTATACCGGTTACGCAAACCTCACAGGTTTTCAAGACCGGTGAGGTTTTAAGCAAGGGCAGCTAGTTTATGCGAGTTGGTATTAAATGATATCAGATTGGTTTGATTATCGTCGGATATTGTTAATGTCAGTATAGGATTATTAAATTTAAGCAGATGCCAAAAATGGCATTATTCCGATTTTAAAGGCTGGGAAAAAGTTCTAAGCTAAAGCCCTGGCAACTTGCTGGACCAGGAATATTTGGTCTTCGGTTGCGGGCAATTTAATCGTTCTAACGAATCTTCAACTTCTTTATTAACTTTAGCCGCTATAAACAAGGAAATGCCCAAAGAACATTTGCCCATTTACCAGATTCAGGACTTTCAGGCGCATGTCCAAAAAGAGCACTATTTTTATTTAAGTTCCTTTGCCGCCCACCTGCAGGAGCACCTGTTTATCCGGGAGCCTCATAAGCATAACTTTTATATAATCTTTTTTATCACGCAAGGAACCGGTTCACATACCATCGACTTTAAAACCTATGCGGTTAAACCAAGCCTGGTATTCTTTATGATGCCGGGCCAGGTGCACAGTTGGGAGCTTTCCGACGATACCGATGGCTTCGTAATTTTCTTTACGCCGGAATTTTATTTAAAGGAGTTCCCCCACCGGAAACTATCTGAATTCCCTTTTTTTAATGCTTTACTGCATAAGCCTATCCTCTCTATTTCGCCAGAGGAGCAAGCGGCACTGCTGCCCATATTCCAGGCTTTGCAGAGAGAACACCTCAACCACTGGGCAATATTGCGCCAGGAAATGCTCAGTTGCTACCTGGATATTCTTTTAATTTACCTAACCAGAATCTATCGAACCCAGGAAACAGAATTAACAGTACCCGGCGGAGAATTTTCGCTGTTACAGAACCTGGAAGCCCTGATAGAGAGGCACTACAAAGAGCATGTGCCGGTAACTTATTATGCCGGAAAATTAAACGTAACTGCCAAGCATTTAAAAGAGGTATGTAAAAGCTCTTTAGGAAAGACGACTACTGAGCTGATTCAGGAACGATTGATACTGGAAGCCCAAAGGTTATTGGTGCATTCGGAATTAACCAGTTCCCAAATTGCCGCAGAACTAGGTTATTTCGATAATACCTACTTTTTCCGCTTCTTTAAAAAACGCACGGGCTGCACGCCCGAGCAGTTCCGCAGTTTAAACAAATAACACCAAATAGTATGAAGCCTATTCCATAGAAAAGATTAAATTGATTCCGCCCAACTCCCTCATTCTGATTTTCTTGACCTTTTATGAAATCATCTTTAAGTAATTTGGTACTGGATTTTCGCAAAATTATCCAAAGTTCCCCTTGGGAGGGGGCAAGGGGGAGGATTTACAATGTTAAAAAACCATTTTGCTAAAGTCCTATGGTATTAATAGCAGCTTAATTTAAAGACATTTCGCCGGCCAAAATATTCATTTAATTCTTTAGAGCCGCACTTAAGGCTTCATCGCTACAAAAGCAGATTAGGTATTGCCAGCAGCGCCAGTATACTGTAGCCTTAGAAGTTTTAAATTTTTATAGAAACGTTCTATAGCTCGTCATCAATAAATAGCTGGCAGGCCATTTCCTTTCTTGTTTGAGGAGAACCTAACAGTACATCATCCGGTCGGGAAATATTTACGAGGCAAGTAGCGCATCTTCCTAACCCGCCACATTGGCCAACCCCCCTTACCCGAAATTTCTTCATTATTAATTTTCTCAGATCAGAATATTCGTGGCAATAGGTACGCAGCCGGTATTCTTCACCGGAAAAAACGATGGTAAAGGTTATATATCTATTACCTGGAATCAATGGTTCTTTGGATTTAAAAGCAAACTAATATTCAGCCCTTTAAAATATTGGTTCATCTCGTTTTGGTTGGGTAAGCCACCGGAGGTAGCCGCGTATCTTTAGTCCGCCATTAGGTATTTAGTATTTTTTCATCTTTGAAATTATTCTCCTTGGTAATCGCATCACATTTGTACCAACCTAAATTTTAATCCTTACTGTAGACAGTTAGAATTATGCTTTATGTTCTTACCACCTGCCCAGCTTTAACTACTCACTCCGATTTATTAAAAGTTAACCGCTAATAAACTTTAAACTTCAATAAAGCCCTAAAAATACTTTCTTTCCATTAAACTGGTAGCCGGTACTATTGGTACTTAATTATGCCAGTTTTAAAAGCTAATCCAGATACAGAGAATTACCATCCGCTGTTTTAAAGGTTTGCTTATAAGGAAAATTTTGCTTAACTTTGAAATATTCGTATAAAAAATACCGTGCTGCCCTACCGTCAAAACAGTTTCTTCGCCCAGTCCTTAAATGGTCTGGTTGCAGCTTCACATCACGTATCCCTGGGTGATGTGCTGAACGGTTATTGCCTTCCCTTTTTTACAGCACCTAAAGACTTTAACAAATAAGCCGGAGGCCGGGTGCTTCCGGCTATAGCTGTTTCTGATAACCTATCGGTTCTGTTCCCTTACCAGGTTCAGCAGCTTCCTACATCCGTTTTAAAGTTTTTCTGTAATAATTAATCTTTCCGATGACGAATAATATTAGCGTTAGGCAAATATTTGCTTTAGCCTTTGTATTGGCGTATGCCTTGGTAGCCGTGGCGGCCTTTTACCTGCCGCCGGTACTTTGGGCGCTATTGCTAATTGTACCCCTGCACCTGGTTTATCTGCAAAACATCTGGCAGCGCCAACACACAGTGCTGCGGAACTTTCCGATCCTGGGGTATATGCGGTATTTTCTGGAGAGTATCCGGCCGGAAATACGTCAGTATTTTTTCGAATCCGATTTAGATGGCAAACCCTTCAGCCGCCGGCAACGCTCCATTGTTTATCAGCGGGCTAAAAACGTTCGCCAAACCGTGCCTTTTGGTATGCAGCAAGACAGCCGGCAAACTGGTTACGAGTGGGTGGCGCATGCCATGTTCCCGGCGCAGGTAAAAGAAAACGACCTGCGGGTATGGATTGGCAGTAGCCGGTGTCAGCAACCCTATTACTGCAGCATTTATAATATTGCGGCCATGAGTTACGGGGCACTAAGTAAAACCGCTATCGAAGCTTTAAATGGCGGTGCCAGGCTGGGCGGCTTTGCCCATAATACCGGCGAAGGTGGCGTAAGCCCCTACCATTTAACCGAAGGCGGCGATTTAATCTGGCAGATGGGTACCGGCTATTTTGGTTGCCGTGATGCTTACGGTGAGTTCAGCCCTATGCTCTTTCAGCAGCAGGCTACGCACCCCAACATTAAGATGATCGAAATAAAACTTTCGCAAGGCGCTAAGCCCGGCTTAGGAGGCATTTTGCCGGCGGCCAAAAATACGCCCGAAATAGCCGCTATCCGTCGCGTACTGCCATATACAACGGTCGTTTCACCCGCTGGTCATGCTGCCTTCCAGGACCAGGTCTCCATGCTGCGATTTCTGGAGGAGTTAAGGACTTTAGCGGGCGGTAAACCGATTGGTATTAAAGTTTGTATCGGCGACCGGCAGGAGTTTGAAAAGCTCTGCCAGGAAATGCAGCGCCTGCAGCTATACCCCGACTTTATTACCATAGATGGCGCAGAGGGCGGAACCGGCGCTGCGCCGCTTGAATTTGCCGATAGCGTAGGAATGCCGCTTTACGATGCCTTACCTTTTGTACACCGGAAACTCCGGCAGTACAAGCTGCGGCGGGAAGTTAAGATTCTGGCGGCCGGCAAAATAATTACCGGGTTAGATATTATCAAGGCCATTGCCCTGGGAGCCGATGCGTGTTACAGCGCCCGCGGCATGATGTTCGCGCTGGGTTGTCTGCAGGCCCTGCAATGCGACTCCGGCCGGTGTCCGGTTGGAATTGCTACCCAGGAACCCAGCTTGTTTAAGGGCCTGGATGTGCAGGATAAGAAAGTAAGGGTGGCTAATTTCCACCGCAATACCATTCTGGCCACCATAGAGCTAATGGAAGCCTGCGGCTTTGCCACCCTGGCGGATATTAAACCGGATAAAATTTTCAGACGAATGGACCAGGATAAAACCAGGAGTTTCCGCGATATATATTTTACTTCTCCTGGCACTGAAAAGAATAACGCGCCTAGCTACAAGTTAAATCTGAATTAAGGTGAAACTAAGCTCATTAACCGAAAAGATTATTGCCGGCGGCAATCCTGGACCAGGTACAGCGCTCTATCGCTGACCCGGACGTAGTAGAACTGCTCACCAAAAATCAGGCAGATCCGGATAATTACCCGCCTGGGAGAAATGCGGCTGTTGCTGTATGCTGCGGAGGTTCGAAGCCCGCCCCATTCGAGAATATTCTCCTGGTTTATACTTAAAAACAATTATCAAATTAAATATATAATCAAATTAATCTTAAATAACATGAAACCGATTTATTTAACCGACACCGATTACCAACGATTGCACCACCTGGTAAAAGCACAACGTACCTCCACCAGGCCGCAGGTAGCCGCCGCGCTGGGCAAGGAACTGGAACGCGCCCAGGTAGTACCTTCCGAGGAGATACCGCCGAACGTTATCACCATGAATTCGAAGGTGCGGATTAAGGAAATGAAAAGCACCACTGAAATGGAAATTACCATTGTTTATCCCAAAGACGCTGATTTGCGCGAGCAGAAAGTATCTATTCTGGCTCCGGTTGGCACCGCGGTATTAGGCTGCCAGGTAGGCGACGAAGTAGAATGGTTGGTGCCGGATGGTACCCGGATTTACAAAATAGAAGAAGTAATTTACCAACCACAGTCCGAAGGTGAGTTAAGCGTTTAAGCTTCTACAGTGATTTTTAGAATGTTGGTTGGATCAACCGAACGGGATTTTTAATCCCGTTCGGTTTTTAAAAGACTATATTTAACCCAAAACAGTATAAGGTTTTTTGGCCAGTATTTTAAAGCTTCCCATCTCTTAAAGGAAGTCGTTTCCCCCATTACCTGCTTTCTTTATTCCGATTAAAGGATATTATCTATTTTAAAAGAAATAAATGGCTTTATTTATTCGGTGAAAAATACCACACCACGAATTGCTTACCGAAACTTTTCTAACCTTACAGTTTAGCTTAGGGTATGATCATTTTATAACAGCAGAAAAGAAGGCTGGGCTACTAACTGAAATATATGGAGAAGCAGGATTATCAACCCATCGAAGATTATGGCATTATTGGCGACTTAAACTCGGTGGCCTTGGTAAGTAAGCGGGGTTCTATCGACTTCATGTGCTTCCCGGATTTTGATTCGCCAACAGTCTTTGCGGCTATATTGGATAAAGACCAGGGCGGCTATTTTAATATTCATCCGCTACTGGAAGACATAAAACACAAGCAGCTTTACCTGCCCGAAACCAATGTGTTGCTTACCCGCTTCTTATCGGAAGAAGGCATATCCGAAATAACGGACTTTATGCCCGAGGAAGAAACTTATGGCGGCAAAGAAATTATTCGCCGGGTGTCCTGCATTAAAGGCGAAATCAGGTTTAAAATAGCCTGTTGTCCGCGTTTCAATTATGCCCGCTCTCCCCACACCCTTGTTCAGATAAGCGAAAACACCGTGCTGTTCAGCAGCCTGGGCGATGATAAGCTGGTACTGCGGCTGCAGAGTAGCATACCCTTGCAATACCGGCAAAATGACGTGTATACCGAATTTACGTTGAAAGCCGGTGATATAGCTTATTTTTTGCTGGAGCAGGTAGATAAGGATCATCCGGACATGGGCAACTTAGCAGCTTTCGTCGAAAAAAGTCTGGTGGACAACATAAACTTCTGGCGAAAATGGATGACCAATTGTACGTACCGGGGCCGCTGGCTGGAAATGGTATACCGTTCGGCTTTGGTTTTAAAACTGATGATTTCCCACCGCCATGGTTCTATGGTTGCAGCGCCTACTTTTGGATTACCCGAAGAGATAGGCGGGATTCGCAACTGGGACTACCGTTACACCTGGATCCGGGATGCTTCCTTTTCTGTTTACGCCCTCATTAACCTGGGCTTTAAAAAAGAGGCGGCCGCTTTTATGCAATGGGTTGAAAAACAATGCGATGACATAGACGATGCCGGCTATTTAGGCCTGATGTATACCCTGGACGGCCGCAAAGACCTGGCTGAAACCGAACTGGAACACCTGGAAGGTTATAAACATTCTAAACCCGTACGCATTGGCAACGGCGCTTACAACCAGATACAGCTCGATATATACGGCGAACTGCTGGACTCGGTGTACCTCTACGACAAACACGTAGAGCCTATCTCCTACCGCTTCTGGCAGAATTTATCTCGGCAGGTAGACTGGGTTTGCAATAACTGGCACCTGGAAGACGAAGGTATCTGGGAGGTACGCGGCGGCAAACGGCAATTTCTTTACTCCCGGCTCATGTGCTGGGTAGCCATCGACCGGGCCATGCGCATTGCCCAACTCCACTCATTCCCGTTACCGCCCCGCTGGCAAAAAGAACGGGACACCATTTTCCAAACCATTCATACCGAATTCTGGGACGAGGAACTGCAATCATTTGTGCAGTACAAAGGCGCCAAAACCGTAGATGCCGCTACCCTGCTGATGCCCCTGATTCGCTTTATCAGCCCCACCGATCCCCAATGGCTTTCCACGCTCCGCCGCATCGAACAAGAGCTGGTTTCGGACTCTTTGGTTTACCGGTACCGACCCAACGAGGAAGTAGAAGGACTGACCGGGGGCGAAGGTACTTTTTCGATGTGTACCTTTTGGTATGTAGAATGCCTGGCCCGCTCGGGACAGATCGACAAAGCCACGCTGTACTTCGATAAAATGCTGGGCTTTGCGAACCACCTGGGTTTATTTGCCGAGCAGTTAGGCGTAAGAGGCGAACACCTCGGTAATTTTCCGCAGGCTTTTACCCACCTGGGCCTGATAAGCGCTGCCATCAGCCTGAATAAAAAATTAAATAGATTAAACGATAAAAATAATAACTGACAGGAGTATTATTCCCTAAACAAAAAGGTCAGTCTTTGTGATTAAACCTTTCCATTGCGGTATTATAGATGCTTTTTCATTTCCTCCGGACGAATCAAAAACTTTCCGGTTCGGCCGAACTCCTTCCCTGGTTCAGGGAAGGTGCCCGGAGGGCGGAAGGGTTAAGCACTTCCAGAAGAAAACCATTAATTTCCGGCCAAATAAGCATATAACGGTAACCTTCAACAAACACCCTTTGGGTTGGGGTAAGCCCCGCTATTTTCTTCTTCCGGTCTGTCCAGGCAAACAAAATCCTTTTCTACCAGCACTTCTATTACCTGTCCTTTTCCGGTATCTACTTTCCCTTCCAAGCCCACCAGCGCCGTACCGGTCCACTCCTCCGCCAAATGCCGCGGCACGCCAATGGTAGCGGTATTGGATTGGTAACAAACGGTTAGTTCCGGACCGGAGGTAACCTCCAGACAAAAGTGTAGCTGCTGGGCAGGGTCAGGCCCAAACGCTGTTGTTTCGGTTACTTTACCCTGCTGCTGAAACTGCTGAACCTCTGGTTGTCTTAACCGGAAGCGGAGGGTATTGGCAAGGATTCTGACTTTCATAGGGTAAGCCCGGTTTTTTTAAAGAAGCACAAAAGTATAATTTAAGTGCACAAGCTGACGCTTTTACCGGAATAATTTTTGTTTGGATGTTTCCCGCAGCATGCGGCGCAGGCATACCAAAACAGCTAACCTGCCAGCTATTTCCGTTACCAGCCTGACTGCGCATAATATTTATAAACTTAAGAAGCGCTGCCATTTCAGGCGGTATTTTTATGCCGCTACCATCCCGGAATTTACTTTCCTGCATACTATCGCCAGCAGCCTGGCGGGAGTAATTACTGCCGGCTGCCATTAACAAGCCAAATAAGTATATTAACCTGATTATAAGAAACCAAGACCGGCAACCTGGTTGTAGCTGATTAATTATAGAATCTATTCCGGCCGGCCTTTATTTTATTTATCTTAATTTTCCTATTTTAAGCCCCGCAAGCATTCCCCGCCGACAACTGTTACCGGCCCACGGCGGCGGCTATGTAGCGTACACCACCTCCTAATTACCTGATATGGCAGCTTTAAGCTGGAACGAAGTAAAAGACCGCGCCGTGCGGTTTAGTAAAGAATGGGAAAACGAAACCAGCGAAGACGCCGAAGCCAAATCGTTTCTGGACGGCTTTTTTAACGTGTTTGGCATTAGCCGGCGGCGCATGGCCGCTTTTGAGCAGCGCGTAAAAAAAGCCGGCGACCGCGATGGGTTTATTGATTTGCTCTGGAAAGGCGTAATTCTGGTAGAAATGAAAAGCCGGGGCAAAGACCTGAGCAAAGCCTACCAGCAAGCCATTGATTATTTCCCGGGCCTGAAAGATTACGATTTACCCAAATATATTCTGGTTTCGGATTTTGAAAAGTTCCGGCTCTACGACCTGGAAGAAAACACGCAGCACGAATTTTTATTAAAAGACTTTTACCAGAACGTAAAGCTGTTCGGGTTTATACTGGGCTACCAAACCAAAAGCTATAAAAGCGAAGACCCGGTAAATATGGAGGCGGCTGGGCGCATGGGCAAACTCCACGACCAGCTAAAAGAAATTGGCTACGACGGCCACGAACTGGAAGTATATTTGGTGCGCATCTTGTTTTGCTTGTTTGCCGAAGACACCAGCATTTTTGAAAAGCGTTATTTTCAGGATTACATAGAGCAGAAAACCGCCGAAGACGGCCACGATTTGGCGGCGCACCTGGCGCAGTTGTTTCATATCCTAAATACGCCCGCAGAAAAACGCCTGAAAAATATCGACGAGCACCTGAACGGGTTTCCGTACGTGAACGGCAAGCTGTTCGCGGAATATTTGCCGCCCGCCAGCTTCGACCGTAAAATGCGCGAGGTGCTGCTGAATTGCTGCGCCCTGGACTGGAGCAAAATATCGCCGGCCATATTTGGGTCGTTGTTCCAGAGCGTGATGAACCCGCAGGAACGTCGCAACCTGGGCGCGCACTACACCTCCGAAAAGAATATTTTAAAACTGATTAAGCCGCTGTTTTTAGATGCACTCTGGCAGGAGTTCGAAAGCCTGAAAACAAATAAAAACAGACTGCCGGAGTTTCATAAAAAACTAAGCACCTTAAAATTTCTGGACCCGGCCTGCGGCTGTGGCAACTTTTTAATTATTACCTACCGCGAACTGCGCCTCCTCGAAATAGAAGTATTGCGGGCGCTGAACAAAAGCGGGCAAGGCTGGCTGAACGTAAGCGATATTATCTGGCTCGATGTGGACATGGTGTACGGCATTGAGTACGAAGAATTTCCGGCCCGCATTGCCGAAGTAGCCATGTGGCTCATCGACCACCAGATGAACATGCGCATCAGCCAGGAGTTTGGGCAATATTTTGCGCGTTTGCCCCTGAAAAATCCGCCAATATTACCTACGGCAACGCCCTGCAAGTAAATTGGGAAAGCGTAGTACCCAAAGACCAACTGACCTATATTTTAGGTAATCCGCCGTTTGTGGGAGCAAAATTTCAGAATGATTCACAAAGAAAAGATTTAAGACCAATAATTAATAAAGTAGATAATGGCGGTTTACTAGATTATGTAGCTGGTTGGTTTATAAATGCAGCAAATTATATCCAAAGCACCAATATTAAAGTTGGATTTGTTTCTACTAATTCTATTTGCCAAGGAGAACAGGTAGCTCCCTTATGGAATTATTTATTTTCTAAAGGAATAAAAATTCATTTTGCTTACAGCACCTTTCCTTGGGAAAGTGAAGCAAGAGGTAAAGCCGCGGTTCACGTTATAATTGTAGGTTTTGCAGATTTCGATATTTCTGAGAAAAGATTATTTATTAGAGAATCCAATAGTAATTTCCAGGAAATCAAAGTTAAAAATATTAGCCCATATTTAGTTGAAGGTTCTGATTTTACTGTAGGTAATAGAAGTAAACCAATTTGTAATGTTCCTGAAATTGCAACAGGAAATAAACCAATTGATGGTGGAAATTATATTTTTTCAGAAGAAGAAAAGAATGACTTTTTGAAGAAAGAACCTAATGCTTCTAAATATATATTACCGTTCTTGGGTGCTGATGAATTTATTAATAATAAGCGACGTTGGATTCTATTCCTAAAAGATATTAGCCCGAATGAATTAAAATCAATGCCGGAAATTATCAAAAGAGTAGAAGCAGTCAAAAAATTTCGGCTTCATAGTTCTAGTTTGCCTACAATAAAAATTGCTGCAATACCTACAAGATTTCATACTGAAAATATGCCCACATCAGAGTTTCTTGTAATTCCTCAAGTATCATCAGAAAGAAGGCAATATATTCCTATTGGTTTTATGAAGCCTGGTGTAGTTTGTAGTGATAAGCTCAGAATATTACCTAATGCTACGTTGTTTCACTTTGGAATTTTAGTTTCAAAAATGCACATGGGCTGGATGAGACTAACAACCGGTAGATTGAAATCAGATTATCAATATTCCGTGCTTACAGTTTACAACAACTTTCCGTGGCCGGAGAACCCGAGTGAAAAAGGAATAAAAGCCGTAGAAGTTGCCGCGCAAAAAGTGCTGGATGCCCGCGCCGCCTTCCCCACCAGTTCCCTCGCCGACCTCTACGACCCGCTCACCATGCCGCCCGCCCTCGTAAAAGCCCACCAGGACCTCGATAAAGCCGTAGACCTTTGCTACCGTCCGCAACCCTTCGCCTCCGAAGCCAAACGCATGGAATATTTGTTCCAGTTATACGAGCAATACACCGCCGGCCTATTTGTAAAAAGCAAGCCCACCCGTAAGGGTGTACTGCGTACGCCCCAGCCCTAGAAGAGCGTACTCTAATGGGCGAATGCGATTCGCCCCAACCGGGGTCCGGTGATGGCCGTAAAAAGCAGATGGCCTATAATCCGCAAATCCACCACCGCCGGTCCATCCGGTTAAGCGGCTACGATTACAGTCAGGCCGGCGCCTATTTTATTACCCTCTGCACCCATAACCGGGAACATCTGTTTGGAGAAGTGGTGGGTGGTACCATGCATTTGAATGAATACGGCAAGATTGCCGCCAACGAATGGGCGAGAACCCCGGAGATACGTCCGCAGGTGGCGTTGGATGTTTATGTAATTATGCCCAATCACATGCACGGCATCCTCATCATCCATAGTAGGGACGAATCGCATTCGTCCCAAACGCATTTACCCAATTCGCATTCGTCTCAAACGCATTCGCCCCAATCGCATTCGGCAAATAAGGGCGAAAGCGATTCGCCCCCACGATCGCCATCGGATACCATTGGGGCGATGGTGCGGGGTTATAAATCGGCCGTAACGAAAAACATAAATCTAATATGTCCCGGAACGGTAGTCTGGCAGCGCAATTATTACGAACATATTATCCGGAATGAACAAGCGTACCAGACCATCTCGGAATACATTGTGAATAATCCTTCAAAATGGAATTCGGATAAATTTTATAGTCTATAAAGCGGATTGGCAGCTTTACCCAGGCGTATAAATAATAGCGGTTTAAATTAAAAAATAAATTAAATATTTCCCGAATGGTTGGGAAACCTGGGTAAATTAAGATTTTTTTATCAGCAGAAACCGGAAATACCGATTCACAACCAGCGACCTTGCGCTAAATAACCAATTGGGCCGAAGCGAGTATAAAAAACAAATTGCTAAAGCCCCGCCAGCATGAACGATACCAGGCATATTTCGTACCGGGCAGCGGTGGCGTCGTTTGTGGCGCTGCTCTTCATATCTTTATTCTGGCTGGTCAGTCATACCGCTAATTTCTTTTTGCTGGTATTCGGGGGCATTCTCTTTGGCGTTTTGCTGAGCGCCTTATCTGGCTTCTTAAGCAAAAAAACAGGACTCCGGTATAGTTTCTCGCTGCTGGTGGTTATGCTGCTGCTCCTGTTAATAATTGGCGGCACCATCTGGCTGCTGGCGCCCACGGTAAGTCAGCAAGCCGATGAACTCTCCCAACGAATACCGCGGGCCCTGGAACGGTTAAAAACCAGCCTGTCACAAACCAGTTGGGGCCAGAAACTGTTAGCAGGGCTGCCCAGCAAACCAGGTAAATTATTTTCCGGGCAGTCTGATATATTATCGCAGCTAACGGGCATTGTCTCCTCCAGCCTGGGCATCCTGGCCAATTTCATCATTGTCATAATTACGGGTATTTACCTGGCCGCCGACCCGGGCGGCTACCGGAAAGGGTTCGTTAAATTATTTACGCCCCGTTACCGGAACCGGCTAAACGAGGTACTAATCCAATGTTATCATACGCTGAGCAACTGGCTGCTGAGTCGCTTTATTTCGATGGTGGTAGTGGGGGTTGCCACAGGTATTGGTCTGATGGCCTTGGGTATTCCGCTACCCATTGTACTGGCCATTATCGCCGCCTTACTTAATTTTATTCCGAACATCGGGCCCTACATTGCTTTAATCCCAGCTTTGCTCCTGGCCTATTTGCAGGGCCCCGACAAAGCCTTGTATGTATTCTTGTTGTATACAGCTATTCAATCAGTAGAAGGTTATATTCTGACGCCCATGCTCGACAAAAAATTTGTTTCTACCCTGCCGGCCTTGCTTTTGTTTGGGCAGGTTTTATTAGGGCTGCTGGTTGGTATTAGCGGCGTATTATTGGCCTCTCCTATTATTGCCGTACTGATTGTTATCGTAAATGAACTCTACGTAAAAGATTATCTCGAAAAAACGCCGCCGCCAGCAAACCCGGCGGATAGGCCTGGCTAGCGGGTGTTTTAATTAATACAGGACTTTCGCAAATTGGTCATTTATTTCTTTAAACCTCCCCCTACTCCCTCCAAAGGGGGACTTTTCTAATAATTTTGCGAAAGTCCTGTAATAGTCAAATTTTCTCTAAATAAGGCATTAGGCACCCGCAAGTCTGGCTATAAAGAGGACTTAAAATTCTCCCATGTGAACCAACCCGCTTACCAGTTCGTAAACTTATTATGCCCGTAACCAGCCTAATCTTACAGCCGGTTAAATCGGGGGCAAAACCAAAAGCTATTCTATGAAAATATTAAAATTTAAGACCAACGTACAAAACGAAGCGGAAATAGCCCAGGTCGCTTCTTTTTTAGACCAGGAAAAAAGTATTCAAAACTGGAAAATAGATACCGGAAGCGAAGAAAATATACTGAGCGTATCGGGCGAAAATCCGAACCCGCAAACCATAGAAAATGCCGTTCAGCAAGCCGGGTTTACAATTGAAGTTTTACGCATATTGGGCACCGGTGGCGAAAGCTTATAGCTGCCCCTGTAACAGAAAGTTGGGTTGTATTTAGGCCAAAATCAGAATTGGTCGGCTTTGGTGGTTCTATCACCATCATAATTGAAGTTTCTGCCAGGCTACTCGCTAGTGAAAACACCCTATAGCAGCAACAGGTGCTTACAACCTTTAAAATGCTAAATAAAAAAGCCACGGAACAACTTCCGTGGCTTTTTTATTTAAAAACGGGTTAAGTCTATCCCCGGTTATACATATGCGTCCATTCTTTCAGGGTATTTTCGGCTTGCTGGTTTAGCTGACCGGGTATGAGGCGCCAGCCCCAGTTTCCTTCGGAAGAACCAGGCGTATTCATGCGGCCCTGCTCATCTATTCCCAGCACATCCTGCAACGGCAAAATAGCTACTTTGGCTACCGATGCATAAGCCAGTCGGGCAAAAATCCAGTTAATGTCGTGCTCGCCTAATTCACGGCCCACATAATGCTGAATCTGGTGGTGGTATTTATGACCTTCCTGCCGGTACCAGCCCAACGTCGTATTGTTGTCGTGGGTGCCGGTGTAAGCAATAAAGTTGCGGGCATAGTTATGCGGAATGTAATCGTTCTGCGGCATACCTTCGCCAAAGGCAAACTGCAATATTTTCATGCCCGGTAAGTTATAGTCGTCGCGGAGCTTTAGCACCTGGTCATTAATTTCGCCCAAGTCTTCGGCCACAAATGGCAAGCTACCCAGCTCTTTTTCTACAAAACTGAAGAAATCGCTACCCGGACCAAGTCTCCATTGCCCATTTTTGGCGGTTTTATCCCCGGCCGGTACTTCCCAGTAATCAGCAAAGGCGCGGAAGTGGTCGAGACGCACCAAATCATACAGCTCCATGTTTTTCCGGAGGCGGCCAATCCACCAGTCGTAGCCGCGTTCTTTCAGGACATCCCACTTAAATACCGGCATGCCCCACAACTGACCATCATCGGAAAACGCATCGGGTGGTACGCCGGCTACCCCGGTCATGTTTCCTTCTGCGTCCAGGGCAAAAATTTCCTGGTCGCCCCACACATCCACCGAGTCGTAAGAGATATAGAACGGCATATCGCCGAATAACTGAATGTTGCGGTTGTTGCAGTAGGTACGCAGGCGTTTCCATTGCTTCGTGAAAATAAACTGCACCCATTTAATTTTCTGGATAGTATCGGCGTATTCTGCTGCCAGCTTTTCCAAGGCTTCCGGGTCGCGTTTTTTAAATACTTCTGGCCACTGGAACCAGGCCGCACCATCGTGCTGGCCCTTCAGCACCATGTACAGGGCAAAATCGTGCAACCAGGCGCCTTCGGTTAAGCAAAAATCCACGAATTGTTGCTGCATGGTCGGGAAGTCGCCGGTATTGAAAGTGGCAAAAGCTTTATCCAGGAGCTCGTCTTTTACCCGCTTAGCCGCTTCGTAATCGACGGAACCGGTTTGGGGCAAATGGTATTGCGACAATATTTTTTCGTCTAATAAACCTTCGCGGGCCAGCAGCACCGGACTAATGAGCAGCGGATTACCGGCCCGGCTGGAGATAGAACTGTACGGCGAGTAGCCCTGCCCTTTTTCAATTGGGTTCAGGGGCAACAACTGCCAGAATTTTTGGTTAGACCGATGCAGAAAATCGGTAAACTTGCGGGTTTCCGGACCCATATCGCCAATACCAAAAGCCGATGGCAGGGAAGTAATGTGCATTAAAATACCGGCACCCCGTTCGTTAACGGCCTGTAACTTTAGTAAGGCCAATGGTACAGTGTTAAATAAATCGCGGGCGTAAAGCTCATGGGCGTATTGGCCGGAGGTGCGCAGCAGCATGTTAGTCCAGTCAGCGGGCGCTTCTTCCGGCAGTACAACCTTGGTATCTTTCCAATCAATATTTAATACGTCCACCCCCTGTTCCGCACAAATCTGCGCTACGTGTAATGGCACCACTGTTACGTACCAGGTGCGCAAATATTTCCGGGCAAAGGCCAGAATATAATCTTTGTATTCGCCTTCTACCATCAGGGGCAAATATTCGCCTTTGTGGAATAAATCGGCATTGTTGCGGCGCTCGGTTAACAAATTACGGGTGAGCCACAATTTAATACGGGCATCGTAGCGGTTTTGCCAAAGTTCTTCCCACAGCCGGTCGTAGCGGTTCAGGTCGTACTGGTCGAGTTCTTCTAAATAATTGTTTCTCTTTTCGTAATCCACCGGCCGACGGTTGTCGGGGTCTACCAGGCTTAAATCCCACAACTCGGTGCCTTGGTAAGTATCCGGCACCCCAGGACAAGTAAACTTCAAGAGCACCTGCGACAAGGAGTTTACAATACCAAAATCAGCTACTTTCCGGTAAAACGGTTCAAAGCTTTCCCAAAACAGGCCTTCCTTGTCCTGCAATTTGGTGGCAAAATCTTTAGCCGCCTTTTCGTAGCCTTCGTTTGGCGTGGTCCAGTTAGAGTTTACTTTGGCCTCGCGCAAAGCCTTTTGTAAATATTCCTCTATCCGGGGGCCGCAATTATCTTCGTCCTGACCCGGCATGGGATAAGCGCCTAATAAAGTTTGGTAAATAAAATATTCGTCGTTTACGTCAGGCTGGTTTTCAGTCTTTAGGTCGGCAGTTAAAGTTTGCCATTCCTGTACTTTCGCCAGCCACTCCTCGGGCAGATCGGTTAGCACGTTCAGCCGGGTGCGTACGTCTTCTCCGCGTTTGGTATCGTGGGTAGAAGTGGTATTAATCGCCAGCGGCCAGTTCTTTTGGCGTTGCGCCATCGCCTTGTGAAATTCCGCTAAATCAGAAAAGCCAAAAGCTTCCGGCGAATCGCCTACTTCGCTGTGGGCAATAAACCGGTTGTAGGTGTACATCATGGTATCCTCCACCCCTTTGGCCATAAGCGGTCCGCTAAACTGCATTAAGCGCTGGTAAAAACGTAAGGCCCTTTCTTGGTAATCTGCGTTTTCGGTAGCCGGTTTTACCAGAATAGCGTTGGCTAGTAAATCAGCGGCTGCAGCCAATTCGGGGGTACCCTTCCGGATGCGATCGAAAATTAATTGCACGGCTTCAGTTTCGGTTTTATCAAGTGGTAACTGGTTGCCGTAGTAGCGGTATACCGGGCATTGAACTAAAAATTCACCAATGGCTTGCTTCAGCAAATCCGGTTCTACTGAGGTTAGTTCTGCCTGGTCGAGCAGGTTTAATTCTACAAAAAGCGTATACAAGTTGTTAAGCTCACCGCCCATGTGCTCTTTTAAAATATAGGCTTTCTTTTCATGAATCTGCTCCTGCACTTCCGCGTCTTTGCCCACCAATTGGTGATAAAATTGCGTAAAAGCTTCTTCGGCTTTTTTGTTCGTGAAAACATTGTTTAAGGTAGCCAGAAACTCGTAACCGGTAGCGCCTTGTATGGGCCAGCTATGCGGCATATCTTCACCGGGTTCTAATATTTTTTCAACTACAATGTAGGTTTCTTCACCCATTAAGCTGCGCAGTTGCTCTAAATAGCCGCTTGGATTGTACAAGCCATCGATGTGGTCGATGCGTATACCCTGAAAAATTCCTTCTTCCTGCAGGGCTTTAATATATTGGTGGTAGGTATCAAAAACTTCCGGTTCCTGAATATTTAAGCAAATAAGGCCATTAACCGTAAAGAACCGGCGGAAATTTATCTGGTAATCAGTTTCTTGCCAAGAGCACAAGCGGTAAACCTGTTCATCGGCTATTTGCTGCAAGCGCTCCGGACTGCTGTTTATCTCGGCTAAGGATTTTTCTACTGATGCCCGCACCACATCGTTTTTCATAAGGCCCGCTAATGATTGCTGAAAATCAGAGAACCCGGCGCTGTAGGCCGTTGCGTCTTCGATGCCGTGCAAACTATCGAGCGTTTGCAGCGCCTGTTGAATGGCCTGCGAGGGTTCGCCGGCACTTAAAATATTCTCGTAGGAATGGAAGCCTACCGGGTAAGCGCTGTCGTAATATTTTAGAACCAGGCGTTGTTGCTTTTCGTCGTAAGCTATTTGTAGCTCCTTGCTTTTAATTACAGCTTCCAGGTCCGAGCCTAAAAACGGTACCATAATGCGGCCATGCAACGATTGATTGTTCCAGGCAATGTCAAAAAACCTGGCGTAAGCCGATTGTGGTCCTTTTTCCAGCACATCCATCAGCCAGGAGTTATTTGGGTGATAGGCCATGTGGTTGGGCACAATATCCTGCAGCCAGTTAATGCCATTTTCTTTGAGCAGCCGCGAATATTCCCGCAGTTGATCTTCGGTACCAATTTCCGGATTAATCCGGTGCGGGTTTACGCCGTCGTAACCGTGGGTACTGCCGGGCGTGGCTTCAAAAATGGGCGAAGCATAAACCGTACTTACACCTAATTTTTGCAAATAAGGGATTACTTGCTCAAAATCTTCGAAAGTAAATTCTTTATGAAACTGAAATCTATAAGTAGTATTAGGATTATTCATTATCTATGGGTTGTACGTCAATAGGCCTTTTACGTGTATTCAGCAACAGGTTTTAAAAGGTTAAAAATATTAGGGTATTATTTCTTATGAGGTACTTTTGGCAGGCAATAACAGTAAGAACGGTAGAGAATTAATGCGCAAAAAAAAGAAGTCTTCGGCTGTTAAAGCACAAAGACTTCTTTCCATTGGGAGTTATATTGTAAGGCAGTACCGGGTGCGGTGCTACCTTAAATCTATTTATTCATTTACATACATTAAAAACGATTCGGGGCACAAGGAAACGGTAGCCCCGGCCTTGATGGTTTCGGGAGCTGCCGTAGATCCCTTCCATTCCGGATCAGCCGAATCCAGCACTTTTTGCCAGGTTTTAGCCTGGTTAGGAACCACTACCGTTTGGGTACCCTTGGAAAAGTTCATAAAACAAATTACCCGCTCATTCTCGTGCCAGCGGTACAGAATGAGGGTATTGTGTTCTTCCAGGATTTCTACTTCCAGGTTTTGCCGGTCCAGGTGGCGCAGGGCCGGTAAAGCTTTCCGTAGTTTCAGCAAGTTTTGGTACCACCGGAACATGGTCTGGTGCGGCTCCTGTTTAATTAAATCCCACTGCAGTTTCGATTGGTTAAAGGTATCTTCTGCAACCGGGTCGGGCGCCTCGCCTTCGGCGTGAAAAGCAGCAAATTCTGCTTTCCGGCCTTTGCGCACGGCCTCGGCTAATTCGGGATCGGTGTGGCTAACGAAGTACAGGAACGGGTGCGGTTCGCTGTATTCTTCCCCCATCCAGAGCATTGGCAAATAAGGACTGACGATTACGGCTGCCGCCAACAGCTTTTGCATTTCATAACTGGTAAGGGTGCTGGTGCGCTCCCCTAACATGCGGTTGCCTACTTGGTCATGGTTTTGGGAGAAAACCACAAACTGCTTGCCCGGATTATTTTCGGCTTTAATGCCAAAAATTTTGTTCCGATGCGGCGAATATTGCCCATCGTACACGTACGCATCCTGGTAAGCTTTAGCCAAATGCCGGATACCCGTAAAATCAGAATAATAGCCGGTGTTTTCGCCGGTAGCCGTTACCCGCAACGCATGGTGAAATTCATCTATCCATTGGGCATCCATGCCATAACCTTGTTCGTCCAGCGGGTTAATAAACCGGGTATCGTTCAGGTCCAGCTCCACAATCATGTAATGCGTGCGGCCGGTTTCCTGCATGAGTTCGTTTACCAGTTGTTTCATTTCCCGCAGGATGTGCATCGGGCTAAAATCTTTGATGGCGTGCACGGCATCCATCCGGACGGCATCAATGTGAAAATCGCGGAACCACATCAATAGGTTTTCGGCGAAATATTGCCGGACCCCATCGCACCAGGCATCATCAAAATTTAAGGCCGGCCCCCAGGGCGTATTATATTTATCTGTAAAATAATAACCGTACTCGCCCAGGTAATTACCCTCGGGCCCTAAATGGTTGTAAACTACATCCAGAATAACCGCTATGCCTTTCTGGTGACAAACATCCACCAGGTGCTGCAGGCCGGCGGCACCGCCGTACGAGTCCTGTACGGCATACGGAAATACCCCATCGTAGCCCCAGTTGCGGCTGCCCGGAAACTGGGCAGCCGGCATAATTTCAATGGCATTAACGCCCAATTCGAGCAGGTAATCCAGCTTTTCTTCGAGGGCGGCAAAAGTACCTTCGGGCGTAAAGGTACCGGTGTGCAGTTCGTAAAGGATATAATCTTCCAGCGGAATATTTTTCCAGGAACCATCGGTCCAGGCAAAATCGGCTACCTGTAGCGCCCGGGATTTACCATGTACGCCTTCGGGCTGCGACAAAGAAGCCGGATCGGGTAATTGTTTTTCTTCGTCGAGCACAAACTGATACGTATCGCCGGGTTCCAGTTGGTAGGTCCGGACACTCCAGTAACCAAAATCTTCGGCCTCCAGGGGCAGGGTAATATTATCCGGTAAGGCTACTGCTACTTTTTGGGCTTTGGGAGCCCACACCCGGATGATGGCTTCGCCGGCGGCTGTAAAGTTTACGCCCAGTGTGCGCTGGCTGACGTCTATCTGGTTCATGCTTGTTCTAATTCAAAAATAGGATTTCTTAAAACCACCACCGATCGGGATTCTACCTTTATCGTGTCGCCGGGTCCATACGTTTCTCCCGGTTCATCGGCCCGGTCCTCGTTGGTATCTAATATCTTCGTCCATTGGGTTCCGTATTTCTCCGCGGGTAAATTAAAATCCATGGGGTGGTGCGCGGCATTAAATATTACATAGAACGAATCATCAATAATAATCTCGCCTTTGGCCCCTAACACATGTACGCCGCGGCCATTCAGGAAAACCCCCAACGATTTAGCAAAATCCTGCGCCCAGTGTTCGTCATCCATTTCGGTGCCATCCGGTAAAAACCAGTTGATATCTTCTACGCCCGTACCCCGGATGGGCTGGCCCTGGAACCACCGCCGCCGACAGAATACCGGGTGATTTTTGCGGAGGTGAATCAACTTCTTCGTAAAGTTCAGCAAAGCGGTGTCGGCACTGGCCCAGTTGAGCCACGATATTTCGTTATCCTGGCAATACGCATTGTTGTTACCGCCCTGAGTGCGGCTTATTTCGTCGCCGGCTACCAGCATGGGTACCCCTTGTGATAAAAACAGCGTCGTCAGGAAATTGCGTTTCTGGCGATTCCGCAAAATATTAATATTTGGATCATCGGTGGGGCCTTCTACCCCGCAGTTCCAGGAGCGGTTGTGGCTTTCGCCGTCCTTGTTGTCTTCGCCGTTGGCTTCGTTGTGCTTTTCGTTGTACGATACCAAATCGTGGAGGGTAAAGCCATCGTGCGCCGTAATAAAGTTTATACTGGCGGTGGGGCGGCGGTAATCGTCCTGGTACAAATCGGGGCTACCGGTAAAGCGCAAGGCAAATTCGCCTATCATACTTTCGGCACCGCGCCAGTAATCCCGGATGCTGTCGCGGTACATACCGTTCCATTCGGCCCAACCCGGCGGGAATTTACCCACCTGGTAACCACCCTCGCCCACATCCCAAGGTTCGGCAATTAGTTTTACCTGCGAAATAATCGGGTCCTGGTGAATAATATCAAAGAAAGCACTTAACCTATCTACTTCGTGCAGCTCGCGGGCGAGCGTAGAGGCTAAATCGAACCGGAAACCGTCTACGTGCATTTCGGTAATCCAATACCGCAGGCTGTCCATCATGAGGCGCAGTACGCTGGGCAGGTTGGCATTTAAGGTGTTACCGGTACCGGTATAATCCATGTAGTACCGTTTGTTATCTTCTATTAGCCGGTAATAGGCGGCATTGTCTATGCCTTTAAAAGAAAGCGTAGGTCCCATGTGGTTGCCTTCGCCGGTATGGTTATACACAACATCCAGGATAACTTCGATGCCGGCGCTGTGCAGTTCCTTTACCATTTCTTTAAACTCAGTTACCTGTTCGCCCAGGGTACCACGGCTGGAGTAGCGGACATCCGGCGCAAAATAACCAATGGTGTTATACCCCCAGTAATTAGCCAGACCTTTATCCTGCAGAATGCTGTCGTTCACAAACTGGTGCACGGGCATGAGCTCAATGGCCGTAATGCCTAATTCTTTCAGGTAATTAATGGTTACCGGATGGCCTAAAGCGGCATAGGTTCCCCGTATTTCTTCCGGAATATCGGGGTGCAGTTTGGTGAAGCCTTTAACGTGGGTTTCGTAAATAATAGATTTATAGTAAGGAATTTTCGGCGGCTTATCGCCCTCCCAGTCGAAGTTAGGATCTACTACTACTGATTTGGGTATAAATGGAGCGCTGTCGTAATCGTTAAAGCTTAAATCCTCGTCGGGGTGCCCCATCTGGTAACCAAAAAGCGAATCGTGCCACAAGATGGTACCCGAGATGGCTTTAGCGTAGGGATCGATGAGTAATTTATTCGGGTTAAAACGATGGCCGTTTTCCGGATCAAAAGGACCATACACCCGGTAGCCGTACAGTTGCCCCGGCAATAAATCCGGCACGTATACGTGCCAGATATGGTGCGACCGCTCCCGCATCCGGATTTTAACAGATTCTACTTCATCAGCGCTGGAATTAAACAAGCATAAATCAACACCGGTTGCATTATCGGCATAAATGGCAAAATTAACACCTTCTACATCCCAGGTAGCACCCAATGGGTAAGGAGAGCCAGGGTAAACAATTGTATTCATAAATAAATTTAGTCAGTAGCGTATGCTGATGGGGCAAAGTTTAAAATTTTGAACCCATGTACGGACAAATAGAGAAATAGTCTATTCTGTTAAGCGTAATAATTGAGAAAAGCAGAAAACAGATTAATATTTAAACAGGATTTAATAGCTGTTAGGTAGAAATATTAACTTATCCGCACGCGCAACTATTAAAATTCTCCCACAAATATTTAGGAGAATAAAGAATTTACAGAATACGAATTTGAGGTTACTATGTTAAAAAGTTTAAACGCTTATTTATCCGAAGCGTTTAGTTAGGGCAATTTTAACCAGTGAGGCCACAGGCGAAATTTATTTTTTACCGAACAAGCCTTTTATTTTTTCAACCCAGGCGGGTTCTTCGGTATCGTTGTCCAGTAAAAAAGCGTACGGGTGCAGAGCAGGAATGTGGTCACAAATAATTTTGATGACGGCAAACATGGGTACAAACAAAATAACCCCTGCCAAACCCCAGGTTAACTCCCCTACCACAATGGCTACAATGGTAAATATGGGGCTAATATCCAGGCTTTCACCTTCTACAATGGGTTCTATTATGTTATTATCAATTACCTGCGCCAGAATTAAAATAATAACTACCGGTAAAAGCATACCGGGTGAGCCAGTTACCAGCGCCATCATTAACGGGAAAAAGCCACCGATAAAAGATCCGATGTAAGGAATGATAGTAGGAATTACGGCGATTAAACTTAACAACAGGCCGTTTTTTAAACCTACTACGGAAAAGCCGATGGCGTAAAATATAGCCAGAAAAGCCATAGATATTAACCGCCCGATTAAATACTGTGAGGCAACCCGGTTGATATCTTTTAATTCTTTTTTAACAATTGGTCTGTTTTCGTCAGATACCAGCTTCAAGAAGAACTCTTCGTATTTTTCGCGCTTCCACATTAAAAAGAAAAAGTAAAGCAGCACCAAAACAAAACCGGTACCTAATCCCATTATTCCGCTTAAGGTAGCACTTACCGATTTACCCGGCGACTCCAGAAACTTGCTGACCTGCGATTTCAGAATTGTAATTTGCCGTTCGGGTGCCACCCCAAACTGACTTTCAATCCAGCTTTGCAACCCATCTAAAAGCTGTTGAAACTTCTTCTGAATTTGAGGTAAGTCTTCGGCCAGGCTGGCAGCCTGAGCGGCAATAATGCCAAAAATTGCGGCTATAAAAAGTAAAAACAGCAGCATGCAAATGAAAGTAGCACCAATGCGGTTTATTCCCCAATTTTCCAGCTTACGGCTAACTGGCGCCAGGAGCATGGCTAATAATATGGCAAAAAACAAAGGAATAAAAAAAGTACGGGCATGATACAGGGCGTAAAAAGATAATATCGCAAATAACAAAACTGCATTTGCCCGGTAAATAGAGATACTTCTCATAGTTTTATCTTTATTGAATTAAGGATAAAAGTATTTAGCACGTAAGGGTTAAAATACTTAGGTTAATAGCCGAATAGCTGCGCATAATTTTACTCACTGCCTGCCAAATCCGGGTTTAACTATTAACCTAAATAGATGTTTATCTGAATATATACGTCAAAAAATATTAAGAATCTAAATGCCTGCAAAAGTTTTTAAAAGGCAGAACAATGTACAGAAAGGAAAGCTAGAAAAGAAGGTCCGGAGGCAACCCGGAAAAATATATAAATGGGGCAATATTCCTGCAATATTCTACCAATTGGGTTTTCTTTTAAAGGCACTTAAACCGACCAAGAAATATAATGCGGCTCTACCAGGCAGCAGCACTTCCAATTTACTTCTTAGATGAAATAAAAAAACCTCATTTCGTTTGGCAGGATGGTAAAAGCCTTTTAGACTTAGCAAAAGGTATTAAATATGCAGTTGGTCGAATAAGGGCAGCACGAACTTTTCGCCGCGGCCTAATAAATGTATTTTTAAATTCCGGATGGTAAATGGCTCGCCGTTACCAATTTTATAGATATTCGTATCGGTGCTTTCCATGCCGTCGAGCACTGTTACCAGCCCATTTCCTAAAATTTCCAGGTTGCGGCCTTCGGAAACCAAAATAGCAGTATCTTCCTCCAGTCCAATTCCAATGCAACTAGGATTTGTGGCTATGGCCTGCGACATCCGGATGATGCGGCCCCGGGAAATAAAATGGGTATCGATGGCTACATCTTTCAAAAATTCTAAACCAGTAGTAATCCGTACATCTCCTTTAATCATGCCCCCCTGGGTTTCGCCTTCGTAGATCATGGGCGTAGACATGGCGGCAGCTCCGGCACTGGTACCACCCACGATAATAGGATCGAAGGTGTAGCGCTCTTTCATTAAGTGTAAAATAGGAGTACCACCCAGAATGGCAGTTAGCCGCAGCTGATCGCCGCCCGTAAACATAATGCCGGCGGCCTGTTCTATTATTTTAGCATATTCCGGCTTCCTGGTATCTAAACGGTTCCGGATATCTACTACTTCTATATTTTTCAGTTTTAGCTTCTCAAAAACTTTACGGTAATCCTGCACCGCCGCAACGGGCTCCGTAGAGGCCGTTGGCACCAACGCTACCATTGGTTCCCGGCCCGGCAGTTCTTTTACAAACCGGCCCAGTATTTCCAGGTCGATAAAATGTTTCATATCCGCCTGCACCTCCGTTTTCTGTTCTCCTTTGTCTTCTTTACCGCCAATGGATAACAATTTACCTTTGGGTACAGGTAAGTTTTTTCGGGAAGATCGTTGGTTATTTTCTGCTGCTTCGGCCATAACAATAGTTTTAAACAGTGCTTTTTACGCCAGTTGCAGAAATTTGGCCGCCGGAATATTGACAATATTTTAGAAACCAGATAATACTAAATAGTAAATATACTTTTTCATAACAGCATAACAACCTGCTTTTCTTACTTGTCATTCTGTTAAGAATCTTCTGCATAAATTGGGTAAACAGGTAATAAACCAAGTCTGGTATTTGCCTGTTATGCTTTCTATGCAGAAGATTCCTCCGGAATGACGGGTGTGGAGGAAATGATTTATACTTTCAGCTATGGAAGGTCATTCATACTAACTGGTATAAAATAAAATTTAGAAAAATATTAAAGTTTACGGCCTCCCTGGAACGCAGCTGATTTTACTGCAGAAAGCTAATGGTTCAAGCACAAAAAAGCCGCTTAATTTTTGGCTAAGCGGCTTTTTGCGTAATACAGGAAAACTTTGGTATGTTACCAGATTTTAATCCGATCGGCTGGTTTCTTATACAATTTATCGCCGGGCTTCACATCAAAAGCCTGGTACCAGGCATCCATATTTACCGGCGCGCCAATGGTGCGGTATTCGCCCGGCGAATGCGGATCGGTAATAATTTGCTGCGCTGCACTTTCGGGTAAAATATTACCCCGCCATACCTGCGCCCACGCCAGAAAGAACCGCTGATCCGGGGTAAAACCTTCTATTTTTTCGTTCGATTTTCCTTGCTTAGTCATTTTAAAGGCTTCGTAAGCGGCATTTAAGCCACCTAAATCGCCAATGTTTTCGCCCAAGGTTAATTTACCGTTTACATGAATGGTATCCAGTACGGTGTAGGCATCAAACTGCTTTTGCAGCGCTGTTGCTTTTTCCTTAAAACGGGTTAAGTCCTCCGGCGTCCACCAGTTGCGCAACGTACCATCTTTGTCGTACTGGCTGCCTGAGTCGTCGAAACCGTGCGAAATTTCGTGGCCGATTACCGCGCCAATGCCACCGTAGTTGACCGCATCATCTGCATTCGGGTCGAAGAACGGAAACTGTAAAATACCGGCCGGGAAAACAATCTCGTTCATAACCGGATTGTAATACGCATTTACGGTAGGCGCGGTCATGCCCCATTTAGTCCGGTCTACTGGTTTGCCTAACTGGCTAACCATATCGTTATAAGCCCAAACTCCGGCATTCCGAACATTCTGAAAATAAGTATTTCGCTTAATTTCTAAGCCTTCGTAATTTTTCCATTTGTTCGGGTAAGCAATTTTGGGGGTAAAGGCGTGTAATTTGGCCAGGGCTTTTTCTTTTGTAACCGGGCTCATCCAGTCCAGGTTCTTAATCCGGATTTCGTAAGCTTTTACCAGGTTACTGATAAGCTCTTCCATGCGGGCTTTCGCCTCGGGTTTAAAATGCTTCTTTACATACAACTGGCCCAATAATTCGCCAATGGTGCCATCGGTTTGCGACGACATGCGTTGCCAGCGCGGGGTTTGTATTTTCTGGCCGGTTAAAGCCTGCGTGTAAGCAAAGTTCGCGTTTACAAAGGGGGTACTTAAGTGCGGAGCAGCCGATTTCAGCACATTCCATTGTAAATAAGTTTTCCAGTCGGCTACCGGGGTGCTGGTTAACAACGAATTCAAATCGGTGAAAAATTTAGACGAATTTACCAAAACCGTATCCTGACCGGTTACTTTCATTTTGGTCAGCAAGCCTTTCCAATCCAGGGTAGGTGTGGTTTTAGTAAAATCGGCTATCGCAAATTTGTTGTAGGTCTTGTACGGATCGCGCATTTCTACCCGGCTCATCTGGGCCTCTGCCATTTTCTTTTCGAGGTTAAAAATGGTTTCGGCATTTTTCTGGGCCGCCGCTTGCGACACACCGGTTAAAGTAAAAAGCTGGGTAATATAATTTTTGTAAGCCTGCTGTATTTTGGTGCTGCGGGCGTCGTTTTTTAAATAATAGTCGCGGTCGGGTAAAGTGGTTCCGCCCTGGCTTAACTGGGGCACCATATTGTTCGGATTTTTCCGGTCCTGACCAACATAAAACCCAAATAAAGGTGCGGCAATGCCCGATGTTCGCATGGTAGCGGCCTGGTCCAGCACCTCTTTTACGTTCTTAACAGATGCTGCCTTTTGCAAATCCGCTTTAATCGGCGAGTAACCCAGTTTATCAATGGTTACGCTGTCCATGCCGGCCGCATAAAAATCGCCTACTCTTTTTTCCAGAGAACCCGGAGCCGCATTCTTTAGCTGAGCGGTTTCGGTAAGAATGGTTTTAACGGCGTTTATATTAAAATCACGCAGCACATTAAAGCTACCCCAGCGGGTTTCTTTGGCGGGCACCGGGTTGTTTTTTAGCCAGGTACCACTGGCATAGCTGTAAAAATCATCACCCGGTTTTACCCCCAGGTCCATGTTAACTTTATCGATGAAAGTAGTTTTGGCACCTTGCTGGGCTGTAGCTTCTACTGAAACAACAGTAGCTGCGCCCAGCAATAATACCCTAATCTGAGTAGGAATATTACTTCCTTTTTTAAAATTGAAATTCATTGGATGGTTTAAAATAGAAAAAATAAAATACTTAAATAGTTAAAGACAAAATTAATACATGTTTGTCTAAACATGCCTTTTATTTTCCGGTGAGTGCGGGCAAGCAGCGGATACCAATTGGTATTTAACAATCCTAAAATCAAAATAATGCAGATGCGGACTTAAATATTTTTAGGTTGATTCATTTATTTAAATGGTTATAATTTATTTCTCTCAGAATTTATGCTGTGGTAAAAAAGCGGATAAATAATTTAAATTAGCAGAAGACCAGGAATATGAATTTTCCAATCATTTACTTCTTTTTACCTTTCTTTTTACCTCCATTGCTATACTTGCCATTTCCCGGTGTCGGGTAAACCATGGTGGCCCGTTTTTTCTGTTGTCCCGGGGCAAATGCCTTAGCCGATTGATGTCCGTAGATTTTTTTTGCCTGACCGGGTGGTAATTGTTTGCCGGCCGGTTGGTAAACGCGCACCACCTGCGTAGGACGGCAACCAGCAACTAACAGCAATAAAGATAAAGCAATTACAAGGGGGGCATAAAAGTTGGTTTTCATCATATTTAAGTTTGTTGTTCTGGATAGAAATATTAATTTAAACCTATACTCAAATATCAAACCAATTTATTTATTAAAGTCTGCTTCCGTTCTGCAATGCCTGAATATCAATATATTTATTTTTGCATTCTTTTAATAAGAACTGAATTAACCTGTAAAACTTAGTAGCTACCTTTCGCAGGTTTAAATGGTCATTCCAAGTTTCGGTGCATAGGCTTAATTTTTTATTGCCTATCAGGAAGAAGTGGCTTTATTTATTTTAAGCTTGAATTAATGCTGATGACAGTTTCTTCCTCGTTAATTTTAAAGCCAATGTCGGCTACTTGCTGATGAAAACATGCAACAAAGGCAAATTTTATTTAATAATTAATTAATAAATAAAATCTACCTGGCCCGTATTAAACTTATAAAGGAATCAATTTCCGCTGGAATTAACACGCTGTTTTGCTGTACCAAATACGTATTTTTATCGGATTAAAACTGATTTCAGCGGCTGAAGCAAGCTTTTTAATTTTTGTACCGTTTATAATAGAACGGTATTGAATTTAACTCAGATGGTTTAATTTATGGTAATAGATTATTTATGCAAAGTTGAAGCAATGGATATCGGCTCCCTGAAAAAACAGGAGCGCGAATCGCTGGTTACTATTCTGAGTTATTTGGGAAGAAGAGAGCGAAATCCGTGGTTAGTACAGCAAATCCGAAGAAACATAAACCGTTTGCGGGATGATAAACCCTATTAAGCAACAAAAAGGGCCACTCGTAAGTGGCCCTTTTTGTTGTTATCAGCTATTTTAAAAAACTGCCTAATGCAGTCAGCTTCCAAAGCAGCAGCTTATTTTTTCAGCGATAAAATATAGTTTACCATTTCGCGCGCATCCGTGGCAGAAAGATTTGGGTGCGGACTCATTGGAATTTGGCCCCAGGAACCGGCGCCGCCCTTAATGATTTTATTAACCAGAAAATCAATATTCTTGGGCGTGTTCTCATATTTATTAGCCACATCAATATAAGAAGGACCCACCAATTTTGCATCGTCTTTATGACAGGCCAGGCAGTCGGACTTGGAGATAAGGGTTTTGCCTTTTTCAAAGCTTTTTACCGGTGCAGCTGGCAATTTATCTTTCGGCTGAACAGCTACTACCACTTCGTCTTTGCTAGGCGGCGCTCCCTCTACTTTGGTACCGGAAGCCTGCGGTTCGGTTACCACCGGCCCTGCAGCGGTATCTTCCTCGCCGGCAGCAGGGGTGGTATTACTGGTAGCGGCACTGGTCTGCGCAGTAGTGTTGTTATCCGTTGTTCCGGCAGCAGATTGGTTTGTTTTGGGTTTATAATCCGGATCGTAATACTCTTCGCCGGGCTTTTTCTCGGAACTACCACAGCCAACCATAAAAAACAAATTACAGGCGGCTAACAGAATGGTTACTTTTTTCATAGTTAAGAAAATAATTTTAAAGTTTGTTTTTGGCTCTTTCCGCCGGTTTATAAACAAGCGGCAATATTAGTTATTCGGCGCCATATAAAGCAATATTTTTGAAAATAGATCCGGTCAAAGAACCAATATGATGCTATTTACCAACTGAATATTGCTGGGGCAATTTTTATACGAAAATTAAGGTCGGTTCGATACCTGCAATATTTCGCTCCCGTTAGAAATAAAAAAGCAGGTTTGTTTTAAGCTAGCTGTTTAAATGCAGCAGGCAAAAATTTATAAGCTACCTTTACGGCCTTATTTATTAGGAGGTATAAAATAATTTCCTTACCTAAAGCCCGGGCTTGCGTTAAACAGTAGGTAAATATGCCGGATTTAAAACATTCTTAAGCAGCCTGTTAGAAAATGCAGAAACCATCACAGCCGGAAAATACTTCGGTAATAAAGCTTTCGGTAATATTTGCCTGAACCATTATCGGAATGGCTTGACAGCTCAAAGTGCTCAAAATATTTTTTATGAAGTTTGAAGAATACAATATATCGCCCGAAATAATCAGAAGCCTGCACGAAGCAGGTTTTAAACGCCCTACTGATATCCAATATAAATCTATACCGCCCATTTTGAAAGGCGAAGATGTGTTGGCTATTGCGCAGACCGGCACCGGCAAAACGGCGGCCTTTGCCATTCCGGTGTTGGATATTTTACACGAAAGAAAAAAAATTGCCCGCCGTGCGGATGGTATTAAATGCCTGGTTATGGTGCCTACCCGCGAATTAGCCATCCAGATTACGGAAGTATTTGAGCAATTAGGAAAAAATACCCGCGTAAAAACTTTCAGCGTATTTGGCGGCGTAGAGCAGGCCCCGCAGATTGCCCGCTTAGAAACCGGTTTCGATATTCTGGTAGCAACGCCCGGCCGCATGTTTGATTTGGTAAGCCAGGGTTATTTAAAGCTGCACCGGGTAGAAATATTAATTCTGGATGAGGCCGACCACATGCTGGATCTGGGCTTTATCAAAGATATTCAGGACGTAATGAAACACCTCCCCCGCAACCGGCAGACGTTGTTTTTCTCGGCCACGATTAACGAAAAAATCAAAAAACTGGCTTATTCCCTGGTGAATAATGCCATCCGGATTCAGGTTTCGCCCAAAGACCCCGTGGCCAAAAACATCGACCATGCCGTTGCTTTTGTGGAGATGGATGATAAACGTTTTTTTCTGGAGCGCATGGTTAAAGAAAACCCCGAAAGTAAAATATTGGTTTTTGTGCGCACCAAAGTCCGCGCCGAACGGGTAATGAAAGCCATGGAACGGGCCGGCCTTAAAACCCAAACCATCCACGGCGATAAAGACCAGCAAGACCGATTGGCCGTAATGCAGAAATTTAAAACCGGCGAGGTAAAAGTATTGGTAGCTACGGATGTAAGTGCCCGCGGCATCGACATTGCTAACGTAGACTTTGTGGTGAATTACGATTTGCCCGAGCAAGCCGAAAATTACGTGCACCGAGTGGGCCGGACCGGCCGCGGCACCCAAAAAGGTCATGCCATTTCTTTTTGCAGCACCGAGGAAAAGCCTATTCTGTCCGAAATAGAAAGCTTTTTGGATAAGCCCATTAAAGTAATGGAAATTACCAAAACTGATTACCACGAAACCCTGGACTTTTCGCAAGACCAAAGCTATGATTTAAAAGCCTTGCTGCGCGAGGTGGATACTTTTGAAAATGCAAAGAAAAAGAAAGGCAAAAAGAAATAAAAGCTGGTGCCGGATATATTAAAATAGGCGTGCAGGTTATAAAAAATATTACCGGAACCGGCTTAATTTGCAGAAAACTATAAAACAAAAATGATAAACGTAAACGAGTATTTTGGCGGCCAGGTAAAATCTTTAGGTTACACCACCACCGAAGGCAAATCAACAGTGGGTGTAATTGCTCCTGGAACTTATGAATTTGGTACTTCGATGCACGAAATAATGGCAGTGCTGGAAGGAGAACTAAAGGTATTACTACCCGGTACGGAAAACTGGGAAACTTTTGCCGCCGGGAGTAAATTTGAGGTACCGGCTAATGCTTCTTTTAAAGTAGAAGTCGCCGCACCAACCGCTTACCTGTGTCAGTACCGCTAGAATTTATTTCGGGATAAATATTACACCCCAACTTTGGTCGGGAAAGCTAACAACCTTTTAGATGCCGGAAAAACAGCGGCATCTGAAAGGTTTTTTATTATACACGATTGAATGATATTTCCGGGAAAACTTACGGCATTAAATTTCTGCTTTCGAAACATCTACCGGAGGTTATTTAGTACAAGTAAGCTTTTTTTACAACGGTAATATTGCTGTTAATGCCTTGTTCCGGAATTACATGGGCCGGCCGTTTTATCTTAACCAGCGCCTGCGGTAAGCCAATCGAACGGTCGTAGAGCAGCAACCAGACGCCTTCTGTTTGGAGCATGGTGAGCTGTAATACAACGCCTTCTTCGGGCAAACCCAGTAGCAGCGTGGACAGCAAAACGCCTTCTTTTAAGTTTTTTTTGGGGTTCGGAATTTTTACGCCGTTTAGGCTTGCGTCCTGTAAGGCTTCTTCCGTTTGGTTAATTATATCTAGTTGCAGTTGCCCGGCCTGTCGGCCAGATCGGAGCCGTAGTTTTAGTCTCCGCTGGCCTTTATAAATTGTATCGGTCAAAACTTCGGCTATGGGGGCGGGTAAAGGCATAGCTTCTGCCCTATTTTTTAACAGCCTGGTAGCCGGGGCCGGATAAAACGGGTATAGCAAACCTACTTCGGATGTGGCAAAGAACTGCTTGTTCCATTCATCGGGCTTTGGATACCCCGAGGCCCAGTAAGCCTGGCCCTGATCCGAATCGAGGTAGTAACTTACATCCGAATGGAGCGGCTGCGTAGACGAAGGCTTTTCGAGGTAAATAGCAGCGGCCGTTAAAAGCCCGCCCCCCAACAACAGGCCAATGGCAAAAAGAGGTGCCGCTCGCCAGCGCAGGTTTGTATCTATCTGGTAGATTAAAGGAATGCCTAAACCCCAGAAAAAAAGTAACACCAGAATAGGCGCTACCGCCAACTGAAGAGCAAAAGCTACCGCCGTAAGTTTGGCCAGCGGTACCAATAAAAATATTGCCGGCAGAAATCCCAAACACACTACTACCATAAACCGCCAGCTAAAAATATTGGGACTAATGAATAGTAAAGCGGCAGTTGCCCCCAGACAGCAAAACAACAGCGGAAAGAGTAAAATAAATACGGCGGCAGGTACGGTTAAATAAATGCCTAAAACCAAGGTGTATAAAACTAAAAACACTCCCCCGGCCAATCCCCACAACGAAGTAAACCGAAATGCCAACCGGCCCAGCAACAGAAACAAGCCGAGTGCTACGGATACATAGGCCAGGAAAAATAAATCGGCCTGATAAACCCCATTAATAAAACGGTGGTAAGGCATCAATTTTACAACTCCCAGGTTCAATAACAATATTATCCCGGCTACGCTGGCAAAAATCAGCAGGTAAAAAACAAAGCCTTTCAGTAGTTGCCAAATGGTTAAGGCTTTTCTTTTTAGACCAATTATAAAAAATATAATCAAAGAAATTCCGCTAACCACCACCCACACAATTGTGTGGCTGGCCGGGTAATGCACCAACCAGCTCCCAACGGGATTAAAAAAAACCTTATCGGGCGTCTTGGTATTTTTTAACGAAATATTACCCAAGTGGCGAATCAGGGCCAGCGTATTACTGCCGTGGTGCTGCAAACTGTTTTGGTTGAGATTTTCCGGCGTATCGGTTAGCTTATGATAATGCACATAGCCATCAATAAATGCCGAATTAAAACCACTGTAGCCGGCCTGGCGGAACACCGAAAAATCCGTATCGTTGGGTAGGTGCCGGTATATTTCGTACATTAATGAATTGGCAAATGGGTAAGGCGCCTCCTGCGCAAACTGCTCAATCACCCAGCCATTTTCCGGACTAATCTCAAAAGTTAAACTGGGTCCGTTGTTGCCGCGTCCTTCCAGATTCATTACCAGACCAATATTTTTTACTAAGGGATGTTGTAAAAAGGCTCTGGCGCCAAACAAACCAAATTCTTCGCCATCGGTGAATAAGAAAATTACATCGTTTTGGAGCGGCGGCCCGGCCCGCAAGGCCCGGGCCGTTTCCAGCAGGGCAGCCACGCCGGCCCCATCGTCGCCGGCTCCCGGGGTATGGGGCTGCGAATCGTAATGGGCCATTACCAGTATTGCTTTGCCGTTATTGCTGCCTTTTAATACCCCAACTATATTTTGTACATAAGCCATGGCCGAGCGCCGCAACGCCTGGTTGCTTACCACCGTTGCCTGTACCTGAGTCTGGATACCGAGTTTCTGCAATTCTGCTATTATATACTTTTGCACTTGCTGGTGCGCAGTCGTACCCATTGCGTGGGGTTTCTGAGCAATAACCTTTACGTGTCGCATTGCTCTGCCGGCCGCAAATTCGGTTACGGGCGCATCGGGCGGCAATGCCTGGGGTGGCCGCAGCAGATAAATACTTAAAAAGCTTAAAGCCAACAGACTTAAAAGAGATAAAAGTGCAGACAGGTAGCGGCGGCTTGGCATTTAAGGTAATAAGCTGGTTTATAACAAACGCACAAATATTTAACCGGGTAACAGCTAAACTTAAAATAAATACTAGCTGGATGTATTACGGGCAAATACGTAAAAGGCTAATTTAATTAAAATATACCTGACATGAACTTAGCTCAAAATACTGTTTTAATTACCGGCGGCGCTTCCGGCATTGGCTGGGCTTTTGCCGAACGTTTTCTAAAAGCCGGCAGCGAAGTAATTATATGTGGCCGACGAGCCGATAAGCTCGAAGAAGTAAAAAAACAATATCCGCAGGTACACACCCGCGTCTGCGATGTTGGCCAGGAAAAAGACCGGATAGATTTGTACGGGTGGGTAACCGAGAATTTTCCGCAAGTAAATGTGCTGGTGAACAATGCGGGTATTCAGCGGCGGGTATCTTTTACCCAGAACGAAGAACCCTGGAGCAGCCACCAGTCCGAAATGGCCATTAACCTGGAAGCTCCTGTTCACCTGGCGCTCCTTTTTATTCCGCATTTAAAACAAAAATCCGAAGCCTATTTAATTAACGTAACCTCCGGACTGGCTTTTGTGCCCATGGCGAAAGCGGCCGTCTACAGTGCTACCAAAGCGGCTTTACATTCGTTTACTTTATCGTTGCGTTACCAGCTAAAGCAAACATCGGTGAAGGTAATTGAAGTTGTACCGCCGGCCGTAAACACCGATTTAGGCGGGCCCGGCTTGCATACGTTTGGCGCACCTTTAGCCGATTTTGCCGATGCTGTGATGGAGCGCCTGGGCAAAGGCGAAGAAGAAATAGGTTACGGTACTTCCGAATTTTCGCGGCAGGCCTCGCGGCAAGAACTACAGGAAATATTTAAAAGAATGAATCCTTAATCAACAGCTGTAACGGTAAGCTTCAGAAGCCATCAATAAAAAAGCCCCGGCCTATTGGTAGCAACCGGGGCTTTTTAGATTGGTATATAAAATATTATTTGCCTAGCAATTTAAAACCAAGACTTAAAATAAACTGCTGGTTATCAATATTGAAGCTGGTATTCTGGGTATTATTGGTGTAGTCGCGCTTTACATTTTCGTAACGGAGGTCGGCAGTAAAATTGCCAAAATCAAACCCTACGCCGGCCTGCCAGCCCCAGTCCGATTTATTCAGGTAGTCTTCTAATTTCTGGTCCTGGAATTTACCACTCACCAGCATTGAGGCCACCGGTCCGGCCTGCACGCGGGCTACATTAAAGAAATTAAAGCCTACCAATAAAGGGACATCCAGGCGGTTAAAAGTAAATTTTTCGGTTTGCACAGTGGTGCCATTGTCGGTATCGGTTACTTTAACTTTACCGCCCGTAGAAGTAAAATAGGCTTCGGGCTGCAGCATAAACCCGGCCGCTTTTATGCGCAGAAAAGCGCCCGCATGGTAACCCGTAATATCGTCGGCGGCTTTAAATTCCGATACCGAGCTTTTTAAATTTTTAATATCAACCTGCGATGAGCTTGCCCCGGCTTTTAAACCCAGAGCAACTTGCGCCTGCGCCACCACCCCGGTGGTAAATACAAACAGGGCTAGTAAAATAGTTTTTTTCATGGTGATAGCTTTCGTTATAATCAGGGAGAAAACGTTCCCGTTTGTAAAATTATTTAGCAAATACTAAACCAAAAACTTTTACTGCGCGGTTTCGCGCCCTTATCCACGCCAAAAACTCTCCTAAAATATTCTATATCAAAGGTTTTAATATTTAAAAATCCTGTCTGTTTTGTTGGGTAGTTCCATTTAACAGAACTTTTGGAGAATTCATCCGCCCGGGAAATCCTAATTTTTACGGCCCGACATAAAAGGGTAATACTTATTTTTTATATTGCCTTTTCTTTCTGAACAGATTTAGAATTTACTTCATTATTGCATGAGCCAAAACCTTTACATTCCGAAGCAGTATACACCGCTTCTTAATCTTGCCCGGACCGAGAAAGCTATTAAACTGACCAAAGATTTTTTTGAACGGCAATTATCGGCCGAGTTACGCCTGCGGCGGGTTACCGCTCCCTTATTTGTATTAAAAGGAACCGGCATTAACGACGACCTGAACGGAATTGAAAGACCAGTCAGTTTTCCGATAAAATACATGCAGGAAACCCACGCCGAAATTGTGCACTCGCTGGCTAAATGGAAACGCCTGATGCTGGCCAAACTCCAGATTAAACCGGGTTTTGGATTATATACCGATATGAACGCTATCCGGCCGGATGAAGATCTGGATAATATTCATTCGCTGTACGTGGACCAGTGGGATTGGGAAAGAGTAATGCACCCGGAGGAACGTAACCTGGATTTTCTGAAAAAAGTTGTAGAGCGCTTATACGGGGTAATGAAGCGGACGGAATATTTACTATCGGAAGAATACCCGGAACTGGACCCCCAGCTCCCCGAAAATATTACTTTTATTCATACCGAAGATTTATTTCAACAATATCCTGATTTAACTTCCAAAGAACGCGAAGACCGCGCAGCTAAAGAATTCGGGGCTGTTTTTATAATAGGCATTGGCGGTAAATTATCTAACGGTCAAAAGCACGATGGCCGGGCGCCTGATTACGACGATTGGACCACCGAATCGGAACCAGGTTACCAGGGCCTGAACGGCGATATTGTGGTGTGGAATCCTTTACTCAACCGGTCGTTTGAACTTTCTTCGATGGGAATCAGGGTAAACAAGGAAGCCTTGCTGCGGCAATTAAGCCTGGCTGGTTGCGAAGAGCGGGCCAACCTGCAATGGCACCAAATGCTCCTTAACGACCAATTGCCTCAAACCATTGGCGGGGGCATTGGCCAATCGCGGTTGTGTATGTATTTTTTAAGAAAAGCCCATATCGGCGAAGTGCAATCGAGCCTCTGGCCCGACGATTTAGTAGAAAAATGCCAGCAGCATAATATTATTTTACTCTAACAGTTTATGCTGGTTCAACGATAAAATTTCCGTAAGAGGAGAGAAATCATCAAGTATTACCTTTACCCAAAAGGGCAATTCTATAACAAA
>NZ_BJYS01000018.1 GCF_007991635.1 Adhaeribacter aerolatus
ACCCCTGTCATAGAAATCTGAATGACAATAATTACTTACTTATCTGCTTCTATATTAGGAAATCATTTATTATTTAACCGGTTAATAACTGCCGTGATACTTGCGTAGCGTCCATTCAATAGAAACGAGTAGTAGCAGCACAAAGAACAGCCATTTCAGGTTTACCAGGTCTTCGAGTTTCTCGTTCGGGTAAATAATATTTTTGTAGTCGGCTTTTAAAATATCGGCTTGTAGCTGCTCCAGTTGGTTCGGGTAGTAAAGGCGACTGTTGGTTTTTTGGGCCAACTGGTAAAGTAAGTTATGGTCGGCGAGGGCATTCAGGGCTTCGAGCTGTAGTTCCTGTACCACAAACTGCCCGCGGTCCTGTTCAGGTTTGCCGTCTAAAGTGGTACTAGCCACGTAGGAATATACCCCGCCCGGCAAGTTGCCAATATTTAAACCCGAAAAGCCTTCGCCGTTATTAAAACTAAAGGTCCGGCTTTTGTTTTTCTCGTCGGTAATGCGCAGGTTAATTTCCTGTCCAAATATTCTTTCGTAAATGGCATTGTACACTTCGGCCTCAAAACGAATATCGTCGGTTACATAATATTCGTCCTGCACCGGGTATACGTTCAGGCGTTTTTTATTTTGCTGAGCCGTAAGCAGTTGAATGGTGCTGACCATGAGTTTGTCGAAATGCGCCGGGTTTTCGGTAGCTGCCCCTTCGGTCAGGCGCCATTGCCAAATGCCTTCGGCGAGCAGGGTAGCGTTGTGTTTCTGGTTTTTAACCGAAGCGGCGAGCAGCGGCTTGGTGGTTTTTACCCGGCCTACCTGCTGCAGCAATATTACTTCGGTACCCGGCGATACGTTAAAATCGGCGAAAGGAACATCAGCCGGTGGATACTTTTCGAAAGCGGAAGTGGTGGTCTGGTCGATTTGAAATTTCCGGAAAGAGGCGTTTAGCACGGGAATTACTTCGTCGGTCTGTCCGCCCCGGCGGTTGATGGTGAGGCCGGTGCCTAGCTGGTTGTAAGCCGCCAAATCGGTTTGGGAACCAACAATGTACAAAGCCGGAATATTTTTCTGCCGCACGTAGGCCAACGCTTCGTTATTCCCCGATAGCCGGGAAGGTAACTGGTGCAGCACCGCTACATCGTATTTATCGGGTTTAAATTGCGTAATGCCCGGTATAAACAAAACAGTTTCGAAGTTATCGTTCGTTTGGATGGCGGCCCGGATGGCCCGGATATCGGGGTGCGGCGCGGCGGCGGCAATGAGTACACTTAGTTTGCCTTTAATAATATCGAGGTAAGCGTGTTTCGTATTATTTAAGGTAGAAAACTCGCCTTTTTGCGGCAAAGCTTCTATCTCGTAATGCTTTTTACCAGGAGCCGTAGCGGTTAAAGTAAATTCGGCGCGGGTAGGTTGGCCGTCCGGGCGCAGGGTAATATTTTTTCGGTCGAGGATTTTGCCGTTTTCTTTTAGTACAACGGTAGCGGTATTGCCTTTAAATCCTTCGTGCTGGATTTCGGCAACTACCGGGAATTTATTCCCGCTGTAAGCAATTTTGTTGTACAACACCGAGCTCAGGGCAATATCTTTCTTGGCTACCGTATCGCCTACGGCTACGGGGTACACGGTAAAATTAAAATCGGAGTAGGTCGGCGATTTGCCTTTGTTGATAATGCCGTCGGATAGCAGCACCACGCCAGCCAGGTTACGGCTTTCGTAAACACCCTGCACGTGGCTCAGCAGTTCATCCAGGTTAGTAGTGGGGTTGTCGAATTTCGTTTCGGTAGGCTTGGGTTTATTTGTATTCAGGTTCAGTGTCTGAAACTCCACCCGGAAATTTTCCTCCCCCAGCGATTCGGCCAGTTTTTCTAATTCCTGCGCGGTTTTGGTTAGCGTGTTTTTATTTGTGTAAAGACCTACCGATTGCGAATTATCGAGGGCCACTACAATGGTGGGCTTTTCGGCCGTATTGGTTACAGCTTTTAAATAAGGTCCTAACAGCAGAAAGCACAAAAAGCTAACAACCACAAACCGCAGCAAAGCCAGCGAATAATTGAGCCGGGGCGACCACGGCGCCTTGCGGGAGTATAAAGCCCAACTGTACAGGGCTCCCACTACCAGGCACACCAATATCAGCCACGGCGAATATGCAGTAAGAAGTTTAAATTGACTCAAGTTTCGTGATGCGTTAGTCGTTCCTCGTTATTCGAAAATAAGCATTATTATCTAAACGACTTAACAGTTTAAATAATATTTGGTTTTTGATAATAAAAATAGCGTAAGGTTTAATCTTACGCTATTTTTAAAAACTATATGTTGTATTTCCGGAATATATTTTAAAGACTACGAACCGGATAACGATTAACGAACAACAACTAACGAAACTACGTTAGCATACCGCCATCTACCTGCAGTACCTGGCCCGAGATGTAAGCTGATAAGTCGGAAGCCAAAAATACGGTGGTGTTGGCTACGTCTTCGGGCGTACCGCCACGGCGCAGCGGAATCGCCTTTTTCCATTCTTGTACTACCGCTGCATCCAGTTCGCCGGTCATTTCAGTTTCGATAAAGCCGGGCGCAATAGCATTGCTGCGAATATTACGGGAGCCTAATTCCAGCGCCACCGATTTGGTTAAGCCAATAATACCGGCTTTGGAAGCCGCATAATTTACCTGGCCGGCGTTGCCTTTAATGCCTACCACCGAAGTCATATTAATGATAGAACCACTTTTCTGGCGCATCATGGGTTTGGTGGCGGCTTTGGTGAGGTTAAATACCGATTTTAAATTGGTGTTAATTACCGTATCCCACTGCTCTTCGGTCATGCGCATCAGCAAGCCGTCGCGGGTAATACCGGCGTTGTTTACCAAAATATCCAGGCGCCCGAATTCTTTTACTACATCTTCTACCAGCTTCTCGGCCTGGGTAAAATCCGAAGCATCGGAGCGGTAACCTTTTACCTTGGTGCCGCCGGCTGCCAGTTCCTGTTCCAGGGCCTGGCCTTTTTCTACACTTGATAAATACGTAAACGCAACCTGCGCGCCCATTTCTACAAATTTCTGGGCAATGGCCCGCCCAATTCCTTTAGACGCGCCGGTGATTAATGCTATTTTTCCTTCGAGTAGTTTCATAGGCCAAAGGTAGCCAAAGATTTTAAAATAAGGCAAAAGCCCGGTGGAGAAATGGCTGGAGAGAAACCTGGATAACAGGAATAAGAAATAGTATGAGGTAAAAAATACCGGTTCTATTTTTATTAAGTTGGTTAAATAACTAAAATTGCAGGCACATTATTGGCAGAGATGAGAAGCGCAGCAGCAATAATATTTCTTTTTTTAAGTACCGGCCTGGCCGCCCAAGCCCAAAGTGATAACCAATTGGCTATAAACCCGGTTGATTCAATCAAAACTGATTCAATTCAGGTGGTAGAAAAACCACTAACGGAAGAAGAACTTTTAGAGAAAGCACGAATAGAAAAGCTGCTTTTAGAGAAGTTAGATAAGAAATACGGGTTCCGGGATGTGCAACTGGGCACGCATATTAAATTCTTTAAGAAAACGAAGCGCGAATGGCAGGAAGAGGATGATTACAATTGCCGCCGGGCCACCGATAAATTATCGATTAATGGGATGCCGCTGACCGAAATTGTCTACGGTTTTCATAAGGGGCGGCTAAACCATATTTACATAACGGCACCCGGCATCGAGAACAGCCGGGAATTGCTCAGGTACTTCCAATCGGTTTATGGCCCCGGCAAGCTGGTTTATGAAGAAACCGAAGAATTTGATAACATGGTGGAGTGGGCCGGTAAGAAAGTAATATTAACCTACAGCGAGGTGGCGAGTAAAAAAGAAGGTTTTTTCCATTTTTTTGCCGCCGATAAATAGGAGCAGTTTTCAGTTAACAATAATCAGTTAACAGCAATAAGTTATTAATTATACAATAATATACAATTAAGAGGTAAAAAGCCCCTGCTTTCTTCTGGAGAGCAGAGGCTTTTTATTAGAATCATAGCTGTGTATTTACTTCTATAACGTGAAATTGTATTCAAACTCAATAATACCTCATCCCCCAACCCCTTCTCCTCAAGGCGAAGGGGAGCCGGTCTGACGATAATTTACTTACAAATCGATTAGTTAATGCATGGTATCTGAGTTTCAATTTATCGGATAAGGTAATTTAAGTCCCTCACCTTTAGGAGAGGGATTTAGGGTGAGGTGTCAATAGTTTTCCAAACCAAGCACTATATTAGTTAGGTGGTTTATAAAATGGTATATTATCAGCTATTTGCAGTATTTAGCGAGTGCTTTTTGTGCCCGTTCATCGTTAGGAGCGGCTTTTTTCCAGTCGGCACAAGCGCCTTTGTCATCCCGTATTTCGTATTTGGCCAAACCCCGGTTGTATAATGCCTCCGTAGAGGTAGAATCTGTTTTTAAAACGTAATTGTAATCCGATATAGCCGACCGGCTGTTTAACATAGCCATTTTGGCCGCTGCCCGGTACATATACATTTCTAAATCTTCGGGTTTATATTTTATTACTTTCGTGAAATCAGCTACGGCCCCCCGGTAATCGTCAATTTTAACTTTGGCAACGGCCCGGTTGTAATACGCGTCTACATTACTGGGTTCGTACCGGATAACGGCCGTATAATCTTTGATCGCTTCTTTATAATTCTTTAATTCAATATTGGCTTTGGCCCGGCTTTTATAAGCATCTACGTTTTTGGGGTTTACCTCCAGCACATTCGAATAAAATCTTACCTGTCGTTTATGCTCCGAAACCGGTACTTTTTCGGTGGGGGCATTGGTAGCTATCATCGAAGTTTGAGAAAAGCCAAGGCCGGCCAGCAACAACAAAGGAATCAGGAGTAAAATTTTTTTCATACCTCTTCGTTCTTTTAAGTTTATACACCATATTTTTTACCCGGATAGGAAAGTTAGTAAAAAAAGCGCTTATAATCCTACTAAAAAGCAATTTTTTAGACTGATAATTAACTTTAAGCCAACGGCATAACGAAAAAGTTCTTTACTGCTAAGCAGCTTATTTGTTGCAATATTTCTTTAAAAAGTTTTCGGCATTGCTAATGCCTTTGTCGCGGGCCATAGTCCAGTCCTGGCAAGCAGCCTCGTTCTCCTTTAACGTCCGGTGAATAATTCCCCGGTTGTAATAAGCTTCGGCTAAGTCGGGATTATACTCAATGGCTTTATTATAATCGGCTAAGGCTTCCTGAAAAGATTTGGTGCGGAAAAATGCGTTGGCGCGGTTTTGGTAAGCCACGGCGTAATCGGGTTTGAGCATCAGGGCTTTGTTATAGTCGGTAATGGCCCCGGTAATATCTTTTAACTTAGCCCGGGAGTAGCCGCGGTTGTTGTAGGCGTTGGCGTATTCGGCGTTTAATGTTAAGGCTTTGTTGTAGTCGGTAATAGCTCCTTTAAAATCTTTCTGCTGGGTTTTTATATCGCCGCGATATTTATATACTTCCGGGTCGCCGTCTTTTAACACCAGCGATTGGTTCAAATCTTCGGAGGCGCCACTAAAATCTTTCGTTTCATACCGGGCAATACCCCGCAATTTGTAAAGCTCCGGATCGTCCGGTTTTTTCTCCAGGGCTTTGGTATACTCCGCAATAGCGCCTTCGTAGTTTTCGCGTTCAGCCAAGCTTAAACCACTTTTGGCGTAATATTTAGCACCTTTGGGCAAACAGGCAGTGGTTAACAGTAGCGCAAAAAAAATGATATTTAAATATAATCGCATAAATATGGTTTGATAGTGGTTGGTTTGGTGTGCCGGAAATGTGTTTTGTTTACACGTACTGCTTAATGCAAAAATTGTTCCTAATAAATATTCTTATAACCATATATTTTTATAGTTCGTTACGCTATACGGCTAACCGCTCAATCCGTTTGTGAAATAGAGATATTCGGGTAAATTTGCGGCATCTTTAATAAACGTAAAACGCTATCAAAATGGCATCAGCATCATACGATTTAATAGTAATAGGTAGTGGACCAGGTGGTTACGTAGCCGCCATCCGGGCTTCGCAATTAGGCATGAAAGTAGGCGTGGTAGAAAAAGCGGAGTTAGGCGGCATCTGTCTGAACTGGGGCTGTATTCCTACCAAAGCTTTATTAAAAAGTGCGCAGGTTTTCGAATATATCCAGCACGCCAAAGATTATGGCATTAACGTAGCCGATGCTTCTGCCGATTTTGGCGCGGTAGTAGCCCGCAGCCGGGGTGTAGCCAACGGCATGAGCAAAGGCATTCAGTTTTTGTTCCGGAAAAATAAAATAGATCATATAGCCGGTACCGGCAAGTTAGTTGGCAAGAAACAGGTAGAAGTAACGGCTGCCGATGGCACCAAAAGTACCGTAGAAGCGCCGCATATTATTCTGGCTACCGGCGCCCGTTCGCGGCAATTACCAAATTTACCGATTGATGGTAAAAAAATTATTGGTTACCGCGAAGCCATGGTGCTGGAAAAACAACCTAAATCGATGGTGGTGGTGGGTTCCGGAGCGATTGGGGTAGAGTTTGCTTATTTCTACAATGCCATGGGTACCCAGGTAACCATTGTGGAATTTATGCCGAACGTGGTGCCGATTGAAGACGAAGAAGTTTCGAAACAACTGGAGCGCTCCTTCAAAAAAGCGGGCATCAATATTTTAACCAACGCTTCGGTAGAGGCGGTAGATACCAGCGCCGAAGGCTGCAAAGTACGGGTTAAGAAAGGCAACGGCGAAGAGTTTATCGATTGCGATATTGTGCTGTCGGCGGTAGGTATTGCCACTAACCTGGAGAATTTAGGTCTGGAAGAACTAGGCGTAGCCGTAGAGAAAGGACGCGTAATTACCGATGATTTTTACAAAACCAATGTGGAAGGCATTTATGCCATCGGCGATATTGTAAAAGGCCCCGCTTTGGCCCACGTGGCTTCGGCCGAAGGTATTATTTGCGTGGAGAAAATTGCCGGCCACCATCCGGAGCCGCTCGATTACAAAAATATTCCCGGCTGTACTTATTGCGCACCCGAAATTGCATCGGTAGGTTACACCGAGAAAGAAGCCCGCGAACTGGGTCGCGAAATTAAAGTGGGTAAGTTTCCGTTCTCGGCCTCGGGCAAAGCCAGCGCCGGCGGCGTAAAAGATGGCTTTGTAAAAGTTATTTTCGATGCCAAGTACGGCGAGTTCTTAGGTGCCCACATGATTGGCGCCAACGTAACCGAAATGATTGCCGAAGTAGTCGTAGCCCGTAAACTCGAAACCACCGGTCACGAAATTATCAAATCGGTACACCCGCACCCAACCATGTCGGAAGCCATTATGGAAGCCACCGCCGCCGCTTACGACGAGGTAATTCACTTGTAAAATCATTTTACGTAAAACGTAATACGTGTAACGTCCCGGAATAGCAAGGCTTAAAAATTGCCGACCTGTTCCGGGACGTGTTTTTTAAGAAGAATATTTAACTTGGGCTTTCAAAATTTTAAAGCAGCATGAAAAAAACAATAGCGCTGGTTACCGGCGGCTTTACCGGAGAATCGGTTATCTCGCTGAAAAGTGCGGCGGTAATTGGCCGGAATTTAGACCCGGAAAAGTTTGACGTTTATAAAATAATCATCACGCCCGAAAGCTGGTATTACGAAGACGAAAACGGTGGTAAATACGAAATAAATAAAAACGATTTCTCCTTAGCGCTGAACGGAGCAGTGGTTAGGTTCGACTGCGTGTTTATTGGTTTACACGGGTCGCCGGGCGAGGATGGCAAACTCCAGGGCTATTTCGATATGTTAAATATTCCGTATACCACCTGCGATGCGCTTACCTCGGCCATTACCATGAACAAAGGTTACACCAAAGCTATTGTGCAGGATATTCTGGAATTACACGTGGCTAAATCCATCCAATTGTTTTCGAATAGTGGAGATAATGTAGCCCGCATAAACGAAAACTTGCGCTTTCCCTTATTTGTAAAACCTAATAATGGCGGCAGCAGCATTGGCATGAGCAAAGTTAAAACCGAAGCCGAGTTGCCCGAAGCGCTGGCGAAAGCTTTTAAGGAAGATAGCCAGGTGCTGGTAGAAGAATTTATCAGCGGCCGGGAATTTACCATTGGCATTTACCGGGGTGCGCAGGGCATTGGCGTGTTGCCGGCTACCGAAATTGTGAGTTCGAAAGAGTTTTTTGATTTTGAAGCCAAATATACCACCGGCGTCACCGAAGAAATAACGCCCGGCCGTATGACGCCCGAGGAAAAGCAGAGCGTGGAAAAAATAGCCCGTTTGGTTTTCGAAAAGCTGAATTGCAAAGGCATAACCCGCATGGACTATATCCTGGAAGAAGGCACCGGAAATCTTTATTTTATTGAGATTAATACCGTTCCGGGACAAACGGAGAACAGCCTGATTCCGCAGCAGGTAAGAGCTACCGGCCGTACCATCCAGGATTTTTATACCGAGTTAATAGAAGCGGCCCTTTACATCAAGAAATAAAACTAAAATGGAATCCTCAGTGCGCTTAATCTCAGCTATCGCCGGTGTCTCGCCGGTGATGGGTATTTTCCGGACTTTGGCCGCTAGCGCTAACTAGCCGGAGTAATAGTAATTTAAATATTAAGCCACAAAATTTAAAATCCTGAACTACTACCCGCAAAAGTTTGGTTCAGGATTTCTCTTTTAAAGCTATTTCTACCACCTGGTATTTAATACCTGCCCAAATTAATTCTTCCCATTTGTCATCATGAAAAGACCTGTTGGATAAACCGTTTTACAGGTGAAACCAGTAAAGCGGTAATCGCCTACTTTACTTTCTAAACAATAGATGCTTACAGCCTGACAACAGAGAAGCTTTTATATAATGGTAAGTGGTAATCACTTTTGGGTATAATACAGTGCGGAAAAACAGAAGCTATTGGGCGCAAAATTATGCGACGAATAATATTTAACTTGCAACCGGAAATTTAAAATAGCTGCGCATGAATAGCCCTAAGATTCCGTTGGCCGAACGCATGCGGCCCCATTCGCTCGATCAGTTTGCCGGGCAGAAGCACCTGGTAGGCGAAAAAGGTATTTTACGCCGCTACCTGGATTCGGGCATGATTCCGTCGATGATTTTGTGGGGACCGCCGGGTGTAGGTAAAACTACGTTGGCCAATATTATTGCTTCACAGTTGAAACTGCCGTTTACGGCGCTGAGCGCCATTAACGCCGGCGTAAAAGATGTGCGCGAAGTAATTGAGAAGGCTAAAACCCGCCCTGGTACTATTTTATTTATTGATGAAATTCACCGCTTCAGCAAATCGCAGCAGGATGCTTTGTTGGGGGCGGTGGAGAAAGGCATTGTCACCTTAATTGGCGCTACCACCGAAAACCCATCTTTTGAGGTGATATCGGCTTTGCTGTCACGGTCGCAGGTTTACGTACTACAGCACCTTTCCAAAGAAGAACTTATTGATTTAGTCAACAAGGCTATCAGAGAGGATGAGTGGCTGAAAAAGAAAAATATTCAGGTACAGGAGTATGATGCTTTGCTCATGCTATCGGGCGGGGATGCCCGCAAACTCCTGAACCTGTTGGATATTGTGGTAGAAGGAGCCAATGCCGATGCCCTGATTATCACCGATGCGTTTGTACAGGAAATGGCGCAGCAGCATATTGCCATGTACGACAAATCCGGCGAGATGCACTACGATATTATTTCGGCCTTTATTAAATCCATGCGGGGCAGTGACCCCAACGCGGCCCTATACTGGCTGGCCCGCATGATAGAAGGTGGCGAAGATCCCAAATTTATCTCCCGCCGCATGCTGATTCTGGCTTCCGAAGATATTGGTAATGCCAATCCTACGGCTTTGATAATGGCTAACACCTGTTTTCAATCGGTGCAGGTGATTGGTTACCCGGAGAGTAATATTATTTTATCGCAGACAGCCGTTTACCTGGCTACTTCGCCCAAAAGTAACTCATCGTACATGGCTATTTGGGAGGCGCAGGAATTGGTGAAGCAAACCGGTAATTTACCCGTACCACTGCCCCTCCGCAATGCCCCCACCAAACTCATGAAGGAACTTGGCTACGGCAAAAATTACAAATACGCCCACGATTACGACCAGAACTTCGTGCCCCAGGAATTTATGCCGGAGCAACTGCAAAGTAAGAAACTTTTCGAGCCCGGCAACAACGCCCGCGAAAACGAGATGCGCAAAAACCTCCGTAACTGGTGGGGCGATAAGTATGGGTATTAGGTGTTAGTTATTGGTATTTAGAAGGGAAGTCTCAGCTTCAGGAGAATAAAAGACCTTGATAATAGGAGGGGAGTCAGTAAAATCTACTTCAGCCGGGTTCAGCTAGTAGTTAAGGGCCTTTAGTATGAATAAATTTAAAATTGCGAAAAAGTTGGCTACAGCCAATTACCGCTGGTCGGTGGGGTGAGTACCTTCCGGAAGATTCCCTTCTAAGGTTCTGGTACCGGGATACGAGGCATTCCGACGGAGGAGGAAAGGGAGATTAGACAGTCTGAACTCACCGACGGGGCCCGCTGGCCAGGACGCGACTTAGGAATTTAAAACCAATTAGCACCTGCCCACTGCAAGATGGAATCTTTCAAAGTAAGGCAGTAAATAAAACTTAGTATTCCAAAATGTTTTTGTAATGCAAGTAGATTTTAGTTGTAAATATTTGTAAGCGAATCATTTGTGTATAATTATTTTAAAATTCTCTCTTTTTACCTAAACAATTTGTAGCTTGTACCCATTATTATAAGTAGTAAACTTAGCTTGTATGTTACAGTTTTTTAAATATACCCTGGCCACCATTTTAGGCCTTTTTTTATTTTTTTTCCTGATGTTTCTCATCTTGTTGGGTATTGCCGCCGCGGCTGCCTCGGAAGATGAGGTAACGGTAAGAAAAAATTCGATTCTGGAATTGAAACTGGACCGGGAAATTGACGAGCGGGGCGAACACGACCCGTTTGAAGGAATGGGGCTGCTGGGTGGTTTAGGCACCTCTAAATACGGCCTCGACGAAATAAAAGCCTCCATTCGCCACGCCAAGACCGATGATAATATTAAGGGTATTTACCTGAGCACCGAAATATTAACGGCCGGCATGGCCACGGTAGAAGAAATCCGGAACGAACTTCTGGACTTTAAGAAATCAAAGAAGTTTATTGTGGCTTACAACGATATTTGTTCCGAGAAAGCATATTACCTCACTTCGGTAGCCGATAAACAATACCTGAATCCACAGGGCGCATTGGAGTTAAACGGTTTAAGTTCCGAAGTGCTGTTCTTTAAAGGTACGCTTGAAAAACTGGATATCCAGCCCGAAATATTTAAAGTAGGTGAATTTAAAAGTGCCGTTGAGCCGTTCTTGCTCGAAAAAATGAGCGCGCCCAACCGGTTGCAGGTTACTTCTTTCCTCAACTCCCTGAATGATCATTATTTGCGAAATATTGCCAAAGCCCGGGGCAAATCTTTTGCCGATATGAAGAAGCTATCGGATTCTATGCTGATTCACTATCCGGAAGACGCTTTAAAGCACGGTATTATTACCAACGTGGGTTATTTTGACCAAGCCGTAGACTACATGAAAGGAAGAACCGGCCTGAAAAAAGACGATAAGCTGAATGTGGTAGAATTGAAAAATTACCGCAAACTGGCCAAAGAAGAGGATGGTTATTCTAAAAACCGGATTGCGGTTATTTATGCCTCTGGCGATATTGTGAACGGCGAAGGGGGCGAAGATAATATTGGCGGTACCAAATTTGCCGAAGAAGTACGGAAAGCCCGCCGGGACAAAAACGTGAAAGCTATTGTGCTGCGCATTAATTCGCCGGGCGGCAGTGCCATGGCCTCCGATGTAATCTGGCGCGAAATTACGCTGGCTAAAAAAGAGAAACCGGTAATTGCTTCTATGTCGGATGTAGCGGCATCGGGTGGTTATTACATTGCCATGGCCTGCGACACCATTGTGGCGCACCCCAATACCATTACCGGTAGCATAGGCGTGTTCGGGATGCTGGCTAACCTCGAAGGCTTCCTCGATAATAAATTGGGGATTACCGTAGATCGGGTTAAAACGGGTCGTTATTCAGATATGCCCAGCATTACCCGGCAGTTAACGCCGGCCGAACGCCAGATTGTGCAGCATGGCGTGGAGCGCGTTTACGAGGATTTTACAGCTAAAGCAGCTAAAGGCCGTAATATGCCGGTTGCCCAACTGCGCAGTTTAGCGGCGGGTCGGGTGTGGTCGGGTGTTGAAGCAAAAGAGCGCGGGCTGGTAGATGTTTTAGGCGGTTTAGACCAGGCTATTGCTATTGCGGCCAAACGGGCCGGCATCGAAAAAGAATATACCCTTAAAAAAGTGCCTTACCAGAAAACATTCCTCGAAAGCTTTATGTCGGGTATGGAAACCAGCGCCCGCATGCATTTCTTAAAAGCGGAACTCGGCGAAATGTATCCGTTTTACGAAAAAGCTAAAAAGGTCCAGCAGCTGCAAGGTATTCAGGTGCGCATGCCTTACGATTTTAATATTCAGTAAATAACCAATCGGTTATTCCAGCACATCCGAAGGCGTCCTGGCCGGTTTAAGCTGCGGTGACTTGTTAAAAAATTTAAATTCAGCTACAGGGCACCGCGAAGTCAATTTCAATAGACTTCGCTGAACGCCAACCCTTCTTCTGCATAACCGGACGGCCACCTGAAAGCCGTCCGGTGATTTCTTCTAGCCTTAAAAAATATTATATGGAAAAACAAATGCAGCAACTGCAGGATGCTACCGATTTTCTGATCCAGCAGACCAATAGCTTTGCCCCCGAGTTCGGTATTATCCTGGGTACCGGTTTAGGCGATTTGGTGAACGACATCACTATCAAATACAGCTTGCCTTACGACGAAATTCCCCATTTCCCGGTATCAACCGTCGAAAGCCATTCGGGTAAATTAATTTTCGGGCACCTGGCCGAAAGAAGTGTAGTGGTAATGCAGGGCCGCTTTCATTATTACGAAGGTTATACCATGGACCAGGTAGTTTTTCCGGTACGGGTTATGAAAATGCTGGGCATTGCGAAATTATTTGTTTCGAACGCGGCCGGTGGCCTCAACCCCGATTTTAATACTTCCGATTTAATGGTGATTACCGACCATATAAACCTACAGCCTGACAATCCGCTGATCGGTAAAAATCTGGAGCCATTAGGCCCGCGTTTCCCCGACATGAGTGAGGTATATGACGAGACAATGGTAAACCAGGCGCTGGCAATTGCCGGCCAAAACGGGTTTACCTTGCAAACGGGGGTTTATGTAAGTGTACCAGGACCGATGCTCGAAACCAAAGCCGAGTACAAATATTTGGCCGGTATCGGCGCCGATGCCGTAGGGATGTCGACGGTGCCCGAAATAATAGCGGCCCGCCACATGGGGCTTACTTGCTTTGCGGTTTCCGTTATTACCGACCTGTGCGTGCCCGGCAAAATTAAAAAGGTGGTTCTGCTCGATATTTTAGAAGCAGCAGCCCGGGCTGAACCCCGTATGACTTTCCTAATCAAAGAGTTAATCCGGAACCAGGATTAAAAAAAAATTGTATAGCTAATACGAAATAATGAATCATAACAATTTTATATAATTCTAAGATTAGTAACTGCTCGTTCATTTAAGAATTAAATTAATTTATCCTCCACCCACTACTAACCAAAAATATTAGTAAAGCTAAGTCCGAACTTGCATTAATAATGTTACCGGTTAGGCCTGAATAAAAAGAATGGTTTTCAAAAAATTTTGTTTTTTTTAATAAAACGATATTTATCTACTCTCAGATTTAAACAAACTTTATTTTGAGAGCCATAATTAGATATATTTCAATAATCAAGCTTGAATTGAGGGTTCCAGAAGGTTGTAAATGCTGAATATCTAAAATAACTATTATGAAAAGTTATTTTTCTTTAATACTTTGAAACTGCAAAACCTTAAAATTGTAGTTGTAGACTTCCTTTATAAGTCTTAAGCAAGGCTGAAATTGTCGGAACAGCAGGAGCTTAAAATATATTTTTACCGCGATTATTATTTTTTAGTATAGAACAAATACGATAATGTCAGACCAAAAGAATTTGGGTTTATATCATCCATCATTTGAACATGATTCGTGTGGTATCGGCTTTGTAGCCCACTTAAAAGGCCGGAAGTCGCATGATATTGTGGCGGATGCCTTGCATATGCTGGCCCGCATGGAACACCGGGGCGCTTGTGGTTGTGAAACCAACACCGGCGACGGGGCGGGTATCCTGATTCAGGTACCCCATGAGTTTTTTGTGGATGAGTGCTTGAAGTTAGGTATTAAGTTGCCACCGTTTGGCCAATATGGTGTGGGGTTGGTGTTTTTTCCGCAGGACGAGAAGCTGCGCGAAGAATGCCGCGACATTCTGAACCGGAATATTGAAAAGCTGGGCATGCAGCTTTTGGGTTACCGCAAGTTGCCTACTTACAACGGCGAGATTGGCGAAAGCGCCCTGAAGGTTGAACCCATCATGGAACACGTTTTCATTAAGCGGCCTGACCTCATCACCAATCCGGAAGAATTTGAACGGAAGCTGTTTGTGTTACGCAACTATACTACCCGCCTGGTACGGGAGTCGGTAGCTTTGCCTAATATTAACGATGCTTTTTACATTGCTACCCTGTCGTATAAGACTATTGTCTATAAAGGCCAGTTTACCACTGCCCAGGTGCGGTCTTATTTCCCGGATCTGCAGCATAAAAACGTGGTTTCGGCGCTGGCGGTAGTTCACTCGCGTTTCTCCACGAATACTTTCCCGTCTTTCCGGTTAGCGCAACCTTTCCGGTATATTGCCCATAACGGCGAAATAAATACGGTTAAAGGAAATACTAACTGGATGGGTGCAGCCGAAGCGGCTTTTAGCTCGAAATATTTTTCGCGCGAAGAGCTGGATATGATCCTGCCGATTTGCGACCCAACCCAGTCTGACTCCGCTAACCTCGATAACGTAGTTGAATTATTAACCTTGAGTGGTCGTTCTTTACCGCACGTGATGATGATGCTGATTCCGGAAGCCTGGGATGGCAACAACCACATGAGCGAAAAGAAACGCGCTTTCTACGAATATCATGCGGCGTTGATGGAGCCCTGGGATGGCCCCGCTTCTATCTCCTTCACCGATGGTAAAATTGTAGGTGCTACCCTGGACCGGAATGGCTTGCGTCCGTCGCGTTACCTCGTAACCAGCGACGACAAGGTTATCATGGCCTCTGAGGCGGGTGTACTGGAAGTAGATCCGGCTAAAATTGTAAAGAAAGGCCGCTTGCAGCCTGGTAAAATGTTTGTGGCCGATTTAGAGCAGGGCCGCATCATTAGCGACGAAGAGTTGAAAGACGATATTTGTTCGCGCCAGCCTTACCACGAGTGGTTAAAAAATAAAATCCGGCTGAAAGATATGCCGGAAGCTTTGGGTACTTTCCATCACCCAAGTCCAACCGCGCTCCTGAAGCACCAGCAGGCTTTTGGTTATACGACCGAAGACTTAAAAGTAATTATTGGCGAAATGGCGGAAACCGGCAAAGAGCCATTGGGTTCAATGGGTACCGATACGCCGTTAGCAATTTTGTCTGACCAAAGCCAGCATTTTTCGGGTTACTTTAAGCAATTATTTGCCCAGGTAACCAATCCGCCTATCGACCCCATCCGGGAACGAATGGTAATGTCTTTGACCTCTTACGTAGGGGGTGGCCTGAACTTACTGGAAGAAAGCCCGTTGCACTGCCGCATGGTTGAGTTGCAGCAGCCGGTGCTTTCGAATAAAGAGCTGGAGAAAATACGGTTCCTGGATCAGTCGTATTTCCAAACCAAAACCATTTATACCTACTTTAAAGCCGATGGGCAGCCCGGTTCGATGGAAAAAGCCATCAAACGGATTTGCCAGTACGCGGCCGATGCAGTAGAAGATGGTTTCTCTATAATATTATTATCGGACCGGAGTTTGGATAGCAGCCACGCCCCAATTCCATCGTTGCTGGCTACTTCTGCCGTACACCACCATTTAATGCGCAAAGGCTTGCGCGGCAAAGTTGGTTTGGTAGTAGAGTGCGGCGATGCTTGGGAAGTGCATCATTTTGCTACGCTCATCAGCTTTGGAGCTTCGGCTGTTAACCCTTATTTAGCTTTCGATACCATTGTGGATATGAAAGCCAAAGGGTTAATTGACTCGAACGCCGCCGACGAAAAGTTATTCTATAATTATATTAAAGCGATAAACGATGGCTTGCTGAAGGTATTCTCCAAAATGGGTATCTCTACCATGCAGTCGTACCAGGGCGCGCAAATATTCGAAGCCCTGGGTATCAGCAAAGATGTAATTGATAAATATTTTACCCGTACGGTTTCCCGGATTGGCGGCTTAACCCTGGATTGTATTGCCAAAGAAGCTTTAGTTAAGCATAAATTGGCTTTCCCTGATAAGTTTATTCCTAATCCGAAACTGGAAGTAGGCGGAATTTACCAGTGGAAACGTCGCGGCGAGTACCATTTGTTTAATCCGCAGACCATTCACTTGTTGCAGCAGGCTACCCGTACCAACGATTACGGTGTATTCAAGAAATATTCAAAGTTAGTGAACGAGCAGGGCGTAAAAGCCTGTACGTTGCGGAGTTTGCTTAAATTTAAAGAAGGTAATTCTGTTCCGCTTAGCGAAGTAGAACCAGCCGAAAGTATCTTCAAGCGTTTTGCCACTGGTGCCATGTCGTTTGGGTCTATTTCGCACGAGGCTCACACTACACTAGCTATCGCTATGAACCGCATTGGCGGTAAGAGCAACAGCGGCGAAGGCGGTGAAGACGAAATTCGTTTCGAGCGCAAGCCAAACGGCGACTGGGAGCGGTCGGCTATTAAGCAGGTAGCTTCGGGCCGTTTTGGGGTTACCAGCTATTATTTAGCTAACGCCGAAGAATTACAGATTAAAATGGCCCAGGGTGCTAAGCCCGGCGAAGGTGGCCAGTTACCTGGTCATAAAGTAGATGAATGGATTGGTCGGGTGCGTCATTCTACCCCTGGGGTAGGTTTGATATCGCCGCCACCGCACCACGATATTTACTCGATTGAAGATTTAGCCCAGCTAATATTCGACCTGAAAAACTCTAATCCGAAAGCTCGTATCAACGTGAAATTGGTATCAGAAGCCGGCGTTGGAACCGTAGCTGCCGGGGTAGCGAAAGCATTCTCAGATGTGGTTCTGATTTCGGGTTATGATGGCGGTACCGGTGCTTCGCCGATTAGCTCGATTAAGCACGCTGGTTTACCGTGGGAACTTGGTTTAGCCGAAGCTCACCAGACTTTGGTACGTAACAAACTGCGCAGCCGGATTGTGGTGCAGGCCGATGGTCAGATGAAAACTGGTCGGGACTTAGCAATTGCGGCCCTGTTAGGCGCTGAAGAATGGGGCGTAGCTACGGCTGCCTTGGTTACTGCCGGTTGTATTATGATGCGGAAGTGTCATTTAAATACTTGCCCGGTAGGTGTTGCTACCCAGAACCCGGAATTGCGAGCCTTGTTTACCGGTAAGCCGGAAGATGTGGTTAATTTATTCCACTTTCTGGCCGAAGAACTACGCGAAATAATGGCCGAACTAGGTTTCCGAACCATTAACGAAATGGTGGGCCAGGTAGATCGCTTAGAAATGCGGAAAGACTTAACGAACTGGAAACATAAGTTAATTGATCTTTCAGCCGTATTGTATAAAGAACCGGCCGGCCCGGAAGTTGGAATTTATAAGCAAGAAGAGCAGCAGCATGCTTTAGAAGCGGTACTGGATGTAGATTTAATTAAATCTGCTCAGCCAGCCCTGGAAAATGTAGAACCTGTATTTGATCAATTCTATATCTCCAACACCGACCGGGCAACTGGTACTATGCTGTCGCACGAGATTTCGAAGAAGTTTAAGGGCGTTGGTTTACCGGCCGGTACCATTCACTTTAAGTTTACCGGCTCGGCCGGACAAAGCTTTGGTGCGTTTGGTGCGCCGGGTATTAAGTTCGAACTCGAAGGCGAAGCCAACGACTACTTTGGTAAAGGTTTATCGGGCGGTCAATTAATTCTGTACCCACCCAAAACTGCTAAGTTCAAAGCCAGTGAAAATATTATTGCGGGTAACGTAGCGTTTTACGGGGCAACTGCCGGCGAAGCGTATATCCGCGGTCAGGCTGGTGAGCGTTTTTGCGTACGGAATTCCGGTGCCAAAGCCGTAGTAGAAGGCGTAGGCGACCACGGTTGCGAGTACATGACGGGTGGTGTAGCGGTAATATTAGGCGAAACCGGTCGTAACTTTGCGGCAGGTATGAGCGGAGGTATTGCTTATGTATACAACCCCGGCTTAACCTTTGCGCAGCGTTGCAACATGGAAATGATTGAGTTTGACGAAATAGATGCGGAAGATACAACCGAACTAAAACGGTTAATCCAAAACCATTTTGATTTTACCGGTAGTGCCGTAGCAGAAGGAATTCTGAATAACTGGGACAACGCCGTCAGTCATTTCATTAAAGTAATGCCGAGCGATTACAAAAAGGTATTGCTGAAAAGAAGAGAGTTAAAAGAAGTAGGTATCGATAATTTGGAGGCTGTAGTAAATGGGTAAGCCAACAGGATTTTTAGAGTTCGGCCGGGAGTTGCCGAAAAAACGTGATCCGAAATTACGGATTAACGATTACAATGAACTTTACGAAGAATTCGGTGAAGAGAAAATAGCCACGCAGGCGGCCCGTTGCATGGATTGCGGCGTACCTTTCTGTCACAGCGGTTGCCCACTGGGTAATATTATTCCGGAATTTAACGATGCGGTATACGAGCAGAACTGGGAATTAGCCGCTGAAATTCTTTTCTCGACGAACAACTTTCCGGAGTTTACCGGCCGTATTTGCCCGGCACCTTGCGAAGCCGCTTGTGTACTGGGTATAAACAAGCCACCGGTAACCATCGAAGAAATCGAGAAAAGTATTGCCGAAGCTGCTTTTGAAAAAGGGTACGTGCGGGCGAAAACCCCAATATTGCGTACCGGCAAAAAAGTAGCGGTAGTAGGTTCTGGACCGGCTGGTTTGGCTACAGCTGCTCAGTTAAACAGCGCTGGCCATTCAGTAACAGTATTTGAGCGTGCCGATAAAATTGGTGGTTTGTTACGCTATGGTATTCCGGACTTTAAGCTGGAAAAATGGGTAGTAGATCGCCGTTTGGAAGTAATGCAGGAAGAAGGTGTGGTATTTATGACCAACGCCAACGTAGGTGAAAATATTAAAGTAGCCGATATCATGCGTTCTTTCGATGCGGTAGTTTTAACCGGTGGTGCTACCGTAGCCCGTGATTTAGCTATTCCGGGGCGCAACTTAAAAGGCGTACATTTTGCGATGGATTTCTTAACCCAGCAGAATGGCCGTATTAGTGGTAAAGAATTTGCGCCGGAAGAAGAAATCTGGGCGACAGATAAAAATGTGGTAGTTATTGGTGGTGGTGATACCGGTTCAGACTGTGTAGGTACCTCTAACCGGCACCGCGCTAAATCGGTAACGCAGATTGAAGTATTGGCTAAGCCGCCGGCTGATCGTCATGCTTCTACGCCGTGGCCTAACTGGCCCATGCAATTACGTACCTCTACTTCACACGAAGAAGGCTGCGATCGCAACTGGGCTATTGTAACAAAAGAATTTATCGGCGACGAAGAAGGCAAACTTAAAGCCTTGAAAGTAGCACAGATGGATTTTTGCAGCGCCAAACCCGGCGAAGCGCCTAAGTTCCAGGAAGTGCCCGGCACCGAAAAAGAAATTCCTTGTGAACTGGCTTTGTTAGCTATTGGTTTCGTGCACCCGCAGCACAAAGGTATGATCGAAGAATTAGGCCTAGACCTGGACGAGCGCGGTAATGTAAAATGCAATGCCAGCTACCAGACCAGCGTACCGAAAGTATTTGCTGCCGGCGATATGCGCCGCGGACAGTCTTTGGTAGTTTGGGCAATCTCTGAAGGTCGCGAAGCTGCTCGCGAGGTAGATATTTTTCTGATGGGCCAAACCAAGCTCGAAGCCAAAGATGTTTCGATGCTGAATACCACCAGCATTTACGCAATTTAAGTAAGACCAATATTTTTAAGCAAAAAGCTTCCGGAAAACTCTGGAAGCTTTTTTGTTTTAGCCGGATATCTATCTCCTCATCGCTGCAGAACTTCATCTATCAAACCGTATGCTTTTGCTTCTTCGGCTTTTAGCCAGTAATCGCGGTCAGAGTTGTCGTGTACTTCCTGGTAGCTTTTGCCGCTGTGGTGCGCAATAATTTCGTACAATTCTTTTTTGAGTTTTAATATTTCGCGGGTCGTAATTTCAATATCCGAAGCCTGACCCTGGGCACCTCCTAAAGGCTGGTGAATCATAACCCGGGCGTGGGGCAGGGCCGAACGTTTGTTGGCGGCACCGCCGCACAGCAGCACGGCTCCCATAGAAAGAGCTACTCCGGTACAAATAGTAGCAACATCTGGTTTAATAAACTGCATGGTGTCGTAAATACCTAAGCCGGCGTACACCGAGCCACCCGGACTATTGATGTAAAGCAAAATATCTTTTTTGGGATCGGTGGACTCCAGGAAGAGCAATTGAGCCACAATTATATTAGCAATATTATCGTCAATGGCAGTACCCAGAAAAACAATCCGGTCGGCCATCAGGCGGGAGAAAACATCCACTTCCCGGAAATTAACCGGTCGTTCTTCAATAACCGAGCGGGTCATGTTTTCAACTTGGTTAATGTATTTATCTACGGCCAGTCCATTTTGGTTTAGCCCTTGTACGGCAAAGCGGCGGAATTCATTTTTAGTATAGGCGGAGTTGTACATTCTATTATAAGTTTAAAGTTTAAAAAAAGCATGCTGAAGCCTAGCCAGCCATAAATGACTGGTAATATTTTTTACTAAGAAGCAGGCGTGATATTCTTGAGCGGTTAACCTATATGCAGGGCAGACTTTAATTATTCAGGCGGATTGTATCTGCAATTTGGAAAACAGAAACTAAAGTACCATTCAAAAGTATTCTAGCTAATTCAAAGCCCTATTTACGCAGGAAATAGCCGGGCATGGATAGATTTTAATTCCTGCCGCAGTTGTGCCCGGCCAGCCTCCCGCAAGGACCGGTAGGCTATCTGCTGCAATCCTAATTTTTGTTGCAGGTCCTGATCCCATAGTAATCTTATTTCTATTTCCTGTCGGTTTTCTTCGGGCAAAGCTCCGGCAATAAAGGCTTCCAGGGTTTTAATTTCTTCTAGGGCTGGTCGCATAGGTTTTAATAATTAGCAGCGAAATCAACAATTAAAAATGCTTTGGAAAATTCTCTTTACCGGAAATCATTTATAGTGAATGCCGCTAGTGATTTCCGGAGCCGCTCCAGGCACTTAAACTTTTGCACGGTGGCTGTATGCACGTTGCGGTACTGGTGCTGGGCAGCAATCCGGGGCATAGCTTCACCTAAATAGTAAAAGGCTATTAATATGTCCTGGCATTTTTTACCTAATTGGTTTACAAAAGAAAGTAAAATTACGGTAGGGTTTTCCGGCTCGGTGGCCGGTTCTTCCCACCGGGGTGCTGCTTCGTTTGGTAATTGGTGTTGCCGACGGCGTTTATCCAGTTCCTGACGCCATTTGTTTTTGCAGATACTCATCAGGTAGGTACTAACCGAGGCTGTTAAGGTTAGTTTATTTAGCACCACTTTTTCGTAAAACAAGATAATTGCCTCCTGCAACAGATCCTGCGCATCTTCGGGCGTACCGTTATGCTGCTTTACATAGTGCAGTACCATGGGGTAAGTTTCGGCGTATATTTGGGTTAAAGTTTTCTCCCGGTTGTTAATAAAAGCTTGGCGCCAGTTGGTTGCCTTTACCGGGCATGTTAAAGTCTGCATAGGCTTTTTATGGTTAATCCGGTTTTTAAATGATTATCACCCTGTATACTTAAATATTTTGAAAATATTTACCTGAGTATTATACGTGCCTATAAATAGGGAAAGAGCAGGTTTTATGAAAATGAGCCTACTGAGGCAAATTACTTTAAAATAATCATTTTCTGATCGTAAACGAGGTTAGTGAATACGCCGTAGCCACCTTGTACGGTGGAGATTACTGTGGCGGGTTGGGCGAAAGGGTTGCCATTGGCATCGCGGGCACCTTCCACAGAGTTAAAGAATTCGTAGTAAGGCTTTTCCAGGTGGTATAACGATACAAAAACCGTGTCGTCTTTCTCGAAATCGTAGCCGGTGCCGAACGCAGAAGCCCGGCCATTGCTGATTTGGTCGTCGGCGGTGTAGTCTATTTCGGCCCGGTTGTTCACGCTGTCGCGCTGCACACTAAAAAAATAGTAATTGGCGGTGTTCCCAGGGTCAAAAAATTTAGCCACCAGGAAGGCTTTTTTGCGGTCGTTGTAGGTATATTCAACCGTATCGAGGGGTACTACCGGCAAAACGGTAGTGGTACCGGTAAGTTTACGACCTTGTTTATCGGTAATCTCCAGGCGGTAGGTGTCGCCGGGTTTACCCTGCATTTTGGTTATAGAGGCATGGGTATAATATTTCCGGCTGAATTTGTCGTAAAAAGGAGCGTAACGCAGTGTATCGGGCCGGCCCTGGTAAAAAATAACCACGGTGGCCTCTTTTACCAGCGGAATATCCGGAGCGGCCAGGTAATTGGTGCTTTCGGTTAGGGTCAAGCGATAAGGCTTACCGGGTTCCAGGTAACATTCGGCTACCAGTTGCGGCGCCATCACCGGCAAATCTACCTCAAAATTCTTTTCCATGTTGCAGCCGTAAGGCAGCACCGATAGCGTCAGTAAAGACCAGAAAAGAGAATATTTAGTTAAGCGTATGCGCATTAGAATTTGAAATTATAAGTAACCGACGGAATAACCGGGAATAAAGAAACCTGCCGGCCGCGGAAGCCAATGGTTAATTTATCTGCATCGTCTTTCAGTTGTTCGAAATACACAAAATAAGGGTTCCGGCGGTTGTAAGCATTGTAAACACTAAACGTTAAATCCGATTCGCCGCGCTTCGGGCGCAGTTTATACACCATACCTAAGTCTAAGCGGTGGTAAGCGGCCTGCCGGTAAGCGTTGCGTTCGGTGTAAATAGGTACAAAGCTTTCGTTGTTGCCGGTTTGCCCTTGTAAAATAATGCGGGATACCGGTACCGAAAAAGCGTTGCCAGTGCCGTATACCCAGGTACCGGTTAGGTGGAGGCGGGGGCGGAACTGATGTATGGCTACTACACTAATGTCGTGGCGGCGGTCGTAGCGGTTTGGAAACCAGCGGCCCTCGTTTATTTCGGCAAACTGCCGGTACGTCCAGGAAAGCGTGTAGCCAACCCAGCCGGTGGTGCGGCCTTCTTTTTTCTCCACGTAAATTTCGTTGCCGTAACTGCGGCCTCGCCCGAATAAGAATTCCTGGTCCAGGTTATTGTTTACAAAAAGCTGGGCACCGTTCCGAAAATCTACCTGGTTCTGCATCCGCTTGTAATACACTTCGTTGGATATTAAATATTTGCCTTTACCGGCCAGGTGGCTGATGCCCAAGGCTACCTGCTGCGAACGTTGTGGCCGTACCGTTTTATTAGAAGGATACCAGATATCGGTGGGCAGCGAGGCACCCGAACTGGCTACCAGATGAATATATTGCATCATGCGGGTATAGCTGCCTTTGAGCGAGGTATTCTCAGATAAAGCATAGCGCGCTGAAATGCGGGGTTCCAGACCATTAAAATTACTTTTGCCGTTGGTAAAACCGGAGAACCGCAAACCATAGTTCAGGGTAAAGTTGGGGCTGGGGTTATAATCATCGGCGGCGTACGCGCCGTACTCCACGCCCGTAAAAGTTGAGCCTGAGCTAAACGCAATGGTATTATCTTCGGAGCCGGCTTTTAAGCGTCCCACATCAAACGTGTGTTGAACCGCCTGCACGCCAAATTTAAAAGTATGGGCATTACCGGGCACGTAATCAAAATCCGACTTAAAGCTTAAGTCTTTAATATTGGAGGTTAAATTAAAGCTAAAGCCTTCGAGGCTGTTGGTAATATTATAGCGGTAGCTGGAAGCGGTAAAAGAAGTATTGGCGAATAATTTGGGGTTGAAGATGTGGTTCCAGCGCAAAGTACCGGCCCGGTTACCCCAGTTAAAATCAAAATTAAAACCGCTGTTCCGGAAGCCAATCAGGTCGTCGCCGAGGTAGCCACTCAGGTACAAACGGTCGTTCTGGCCAAGGTCGTAGTTTACTTTAGCGTTCAGATCGTAGAAATAATAACCTGGAATAGGATTGTACGCGGGGTCGTCTTCGTTTACTTTATTTACCAGGTTGGTGAAAACATCGACGTAGGTACGCCGGCCCGAAATAATAAAAGAGCCTTTGTTTTTCTTAATAGGGCCTTCGAGGGTTAGGCGGGAAGCGATTAAGCCCAAACCACCACTGGCCGAAAAGCGTTTGTTGTTGCCCTCTTTTAGCTTTACATCTACCACCGACGATAACCTCCCCCCAAACTGGGCCGGAAAGCCGCCTTTGTATAAATCTACGCTCCTGACGGCATCCGAATTGAATATACTGAAGAAACCAAATAAATGCGAGGCATTGTAAACCGTGGCTTCGTCGAGCAAAAATAAATTCTGATCGGGACCGCCGCCGCGCACGTAAAGCCCCGCACTGCCTTCGCCGCCCGATTGCACCCCGGGTTTGAGTTGCAGGGTTTTTAAAATATCTACCTCGCCAAACAGCGCCGGCAAGAGTTTGGCTTCGCGGGTCGTTAACTGGTCTACGCTCATCTGCGAGGTTTTCAGCTTTTCTTCCAGGCTGCCTGCCTCAATTGATACTTCGCCTAACTCCTGGGTACTGGCCGGCAGCTCAATATTTAGTTTGGTATTTTGGGTAACAGCAACCTCGCGCCGCAGGGTTTGATAACCCACATAGGAATACACCACCGTGTACGTACCGGGCGTTACCGATAAACTATAAAAGCCGTAGGTGTTGGTGCTGGTACCGGTCTGCAAAGCCGGAATTTGTACGGCCACCCCAATCAGGTTTTCGCCACTGTCACCGGCCCGCACAGTACCGCTGATGGTAACTTTACTTTGGGCGAATGCCATATTTAGCGAACTGCTCCCAAGCCAAAGTGCAACCAGGATGACGGGGTAGACGAAATAAACAACTTTTTTAATGGGGGTAGTATGGTAGAATTTGCCGGTAGTCAAAGGAGTTAATATTTGTATCTGAATTATTCAGATAAATAACGCCCGAAGGTACAATATGTTTTGAGGAGTTTTATCAGTCTGTAGCTATACTGGAATATGGAACAGGTTTATTAAAAAATCAATCCACCTTAGTCCCACCTTACCCAAGGAGGGGAGTTTGGCAGGTGCTGAGGCAATTGTGTTTCGGGGAAGGAAGGTAAGTCGCGGTCTATAAGGCTTGCAAATAAAGTTAGATTAGTTTCAGGTTTAATTGTTCCTTTATGAATTGGGAATGATGTTGTATCAGCGCATTTGTTATGATTACCGGCATAGAACAATTTTTGCTTTGCTAATCTGCAGCTGGCAGCGAATATTAAATAATAACATTTAGGACTTTCGCAAAATGGTTTTTTAACATTGTAAATCCTCCCCCTTGCCCCCTCCAGAAAGTCCTGAACATTATTATTCAGGTACTGCGCTTAAAACATGGCGGCCATGTTGTGCCTATCAAAATAGCTGAATCTGGTTTTTGTAATTATAATAGTTCCTTCGGCAATCCCCCTATGGCCTATCCAGTTTAAAAATTATGTATGCGACTTACTAATTGCAACTTTATAAAAGCATTGAATTGTAAGAAAAAGCTGAGAAAAAGAAAAATCCCTACTAGGTGGAGTAAGGATTTTTGCTTTATAAGAATAACTGGTTAACATTAATCATGGTCGGTGGCCGGTAAAGCTCCGAGTGGGCGCCCTTTAATAACTATCTCCACGCTGGTGCCCTGGTTTGGCCGGGAATCAATTTTTAATTTACCGTCGAGCAGCTTTACGCGATTGCGGATACTACTTAAGCCAATACCATTGCTTTTGGTTTTTTCGTCGGTAAAGCCGGTGCCATTGTCCTGTACACGTAAATAAAGCTGTCCTTTTTTATTTTCCAGTTCTATGTGGGCGGCGGTGGCGCCGGCATGCTTCATAATATTATTTAGTAACTCTTGTATAATGCGGTACATCGATATTTCTACCAGGTCGTCGAGTCGTTCTTCCAGGCCGACTAAATCGTAAGTAATTTTCAGAGAGGGACTTTCCACCCGTCGGACCAGTTCCTGCAACGCGGTTTTCAGACCAAAATCGCGAAGCACGGTTGGCGTTAGCTCAAAAGAAATATGGCGGGTAGCAGTTATGGCCTGATCGATTAAATTGTTTACCCGCTCTTTGGCTTCAGCCTGAGAATGGTTGGTGTTATCGAAGTGGTCGAGGTTTAATTTTGCAGCGTACAGCAACTGGCCCAAACCGTTGTGCAGGGCTTCCGAAATACGTTTGCGTTCGGCTTCCTGGGTTTGCAAAATGGTTTTCAGAGTTTGTTTCTGCTGTTGCAGGCGCATCCGCGTTTTGGCTTCTTCAGCATCCTTCTGGTCCTGAATATCGGTAGCGGTGCCAATCCACAAGGTGATGTTACCCTGATCGTCGCGGATAGGCACGGCTTTAATTAAGTGCCAGCAAAACTCGTTCTGCGCTTTCCGGAGAACACGAGCCTGGATATTTAAAATATTGCCGGTGGCCAGCGCTTCCTTGTAAACCCGTAAATATTCGGGTAAATCGTCGGGGTGTATGGCCTGGGTCCAGCCCCAGCCCTGCGATTCTGCTTCAGTTAAGCCGGTATATTCGTACCAGGTTTTGTTAAAACTTTCGTTTTCGCCGGTGGGGTTGTTGGTCCAGGTTACATGGGGTACGGCTTCGAGCAAGGTCCGGAAGCGGTCGGCGCTGGCCTGAATTTCGCGTTGTTGCTGCTTTAACAGATCTTCGTTCGCTTTTCGCTCGGTAATGTCGTGCAGTGCGAGTACAAGGCCGTCGTTAAACTGAACGGCGTGTAAGCTTATCCAGCGGGAAGAGTGCTCGGTAAGTGTTAATAGCAGTTCAATATCCAGCAACTGCCCTTCGTTTACCACGTTTAAATAATTCTGAAATAATTCGTGGTTCAACAGCGCCGGGTATGCTTTGCTTAAAGGTTTACTTAATAAATCTTTCTCCGGTATCCTTAATACTTCCTCGGCTTTATTATTTAGTAAGGTACATTCAAAATCGATAATTATATGCAGGTTGTTGCGAATGGCCCGCAGGGCCAGAATGGCATTCGGCGAACTATCGAGGATGCTGGCCTGCATCAGGTGCATATTTTTTAGTTCATTAATATTAATGAACAAGACAATGGCTCCATTGGGTTGTCGGTCCTGGGTAATGTAGGGCAAAATGCGCAGTAAATACCAGATGCCGTTTTTATCCTGCACTTCGCGCTCAATTACTACCGAGTTTTTAGTGGCTTCCAGAATATCGTTTATTAATTCCGGGTGCTCAATATTGTGCGTAATCTGGAGAATAGACCGGCCAATGTCGCCCTCTATCAGGTTAATTTGCTGCGTAGCGGCCGGCGTAAATTTGCGGATAATGAGCTGGCTGTCTACGTAAATCTGGCCAATATCGGTGCTCCGGAAAAAATTATTCAGGTCATCGTCGAGCTCTACCAGCATTTTTATCTTATACTGGTGCTCGGCATTAATGGTATTTAACTCTTCGTTTAACGATTGCAGTTCTTCGTTGGCGCTTTGGAGTTCTTCGTTCGACGAAAGTAGTTCTTCGTTGGTGCTCTGCAGTTCTTCGTTGGCCGTTTCGAGCTCCTCTACCACACTTTGCAAATCTTCCCGGGTAAGCTGCAGTTCTAATTCCAGCTCGTGTACGCGGGTTTCGAAATGAATTTCCTTCCGGGATAAGTGAGGCTCGCTTAACGTATAGGCATGCTCGGGAATTTCGCTAAACAAAACCAAAATAAAGTTGCCGTATAAGTTTTTATCGCTGAGGTATGGTTTTACAACCACATTCAGGTGGCGCATGGTATCGCCATCGCGAAACGCGAGACCGGTGGCAGTTATTTTTTCTTTGTTTTGTTCGGCTTTGCGCAGCAGGGTGCCCAGGTCCAGGGCCAAATCCTGGGATATCAGTTTTAAAATATTAAAGCTAAGCTGGCGCTCAGGCAGGGTTACATATTTGGTGTAATCGCCGAACCCATGAATAATGTCGTAGTTTTCGTCGAGGTAAATGGCCGCAAACGAATACTCTTCCAGAATAGCATCGTTCAGCATTTCGGTAAGGCGCTGCTGCAATTTCTGGCGCGGGTTAAACTCGCGGGCCCGCATGGGCATGTTTATCTCGGGTTTCCGGAAATTAGTACCGGGACTAATAAAATTATCGAGGCCCAGCGAACCGGAAGGCTCGGTACTCCGGAAAATCTTCCATTTTTTATTAACCTCTTCAAATTTATTTATTTCGCCCAGGCTTTCGCTGGGACCTAAAAATAAATAACCACCTACGTTAAGGGCATAATGCAGCTTGGCCAAAACTTTTTTCTGCAGCGCGGGGCTTAAATATATAAGCATATTGCGGCAGCTTACCAGGTTCATGCGGCTGAAAGGCGGATCGGTAATAATGTTGTGCTGGGCGAAAATAACCATGCGCCGGACGCGGGGGGCTACACGGTATTTGCCGTCTTCCAGTATAAAAAAGTTTTCGCGGCGTTCGGCTGATACTTCGGAAAGCGAACTTTCGGGGTACAGGCCAGTGCCGGCAAAGTCCAGCGCCTCGCGATCAATGTCGGAAGCAAATATTTTAACTTCTACTTCTTTGTTTATTTTATCCAGCAGTTCGCGCACCAGCATGGCAATGGAGTAAGCTTCTTCGCCGGTAGAGCAAGCAGTAACCCAAATGCGTAAGGTGTTGTTAATGGTTAAATCTTCTACCAGCAGCGGCAAAACTTTATTCGCCAATACCTCATAGGCTTCGGCATCGCGGAAAAATTTAGTAACGCCAATCAGAAATTCTTTGCTGAGCGTCTCGGTTTCCTCGGGGTGCAGGTTCAGGTAATCTACATAATCGGGTAGCGAATCGAGGTTACAATGCGCCATGCGGCGGCTAATGCGCCGGATAAGGGTGGGCTGCTTATAATCATTAAAATCGAATCCGGTCCGCTCGCGTACTAATTCCAGGATATGCTGAAAAGAAGGGTCGCCGGAAAACTGCAAAAGCTTCATTTGCCGGGTCAGGGGCGAAACTTTTACAAAATCGAAAATAGCCTCGGGCATCATTTCGGGCGGCAGCACTGCGTCTACCTGTCCGGCATTAATGGCGCTGCGGGGCATTCCATCGAATTTGGCGGTTTCGGGGTCTTGTACCAGCACCAAACCTTTACTCTTTTTAATGGCCTGCACGCCTTCGGTACCATCGGTGCCGGTGCCGGATAATATAATACCAACGGCCTTATGGCCTTTATCCTGCGCCAGCGATTTAAAAAAAGCATCTATGGTGCGCGAACCGCTATTGTCCGGGGCGCGGTCGGAGAGTTGTAAGCTGTTGTTTTTAATAAATAAATATTTGCCAGCCGGTATAATATAAACATGGTTAATTTCTACGGGCTGGTTGTGCTGAGCCTCCTGAAATTTTAATTGTTCGTGCCGGTTTAATATTTCGGTTAGCAGGCTGCGGTGTTCGGGAGCCAGGTGTTGCACAATTACATATGCCACACTATCGCGCGGCACATTACTAAACAAGGCATCCAAAGCCTGTAAGCCACCCGCCGAAGCCCCAATACCTATAACATAAGGATCCTTTCCGCTAGATTTATTTTTATCTGGCGTAGGTTTATTTTCTGATTGATTTTCTGTTTTGCTCATGCACTGACACCTCGGGCCGTTTGGGCTGTTTGGGCTGTTTGGGCTGTTTGGGCTGTTTGGGCTGTTTGGGCTGTTTGTAAATAAGAATAACTACCAAATTACGTAAATCATTCAGCAGAAGAAATATTTTTCGTTTCTTCTTTTATAAATACGTATTTAACAGTCGCGAATTCCTATTTTATTCGGCATTTTATTCGGCGAGGTCAGCTTTAATACCTATTTATTCTAAATAAAAAACCAGCCTAAACTGTTACAGCTTGCACAAACAAACCTGCTAAAGAATATTTGGGTCGGAATTAGCCAAAACTAGCAAAAAACCGCTCTGTTTCGTGGTTCTTGGCTAATTCATGCCTGCCGGTGGCAACAATGCAAATAAGGGGTTGGTTGGGTGGCATGGCCACTATAAATGCTGCTGCCGGTAACCAGTTTGGTAACAGCCGGTTTTGTAAATTAACGTATTTACCCGGGCTATATCCAGTTCTAATAATTTACGGCCGAGTCTTATTTTATACCCGTAATATTTTACTTGCTGGGGTATGGGCATGGCCGGTGTAATAATTTCGTCCAGGTAATGCAAATGGGCCAGCACTTCTTCCCGGGTTAAGTTTTTGGTATCGGTATTCGTAAAGATAATATCTAACAGTCCTGCCATTAGTAAAAGGTAAAGAAAAGCGTTAATAAATCAGGCCGGGTAAAGTTAATGCTAAGTCTGAAAATTTATTATTTCTCAGTCTCTGAATTTCGGCTAAAGGTAATAACTGTAAAATTCGAATATTGTTTTGATTAGCCGTTGTTTTTAAAGAATATTTCTTTCGCATTACTGCCATATCAGGTGTTTTAATTTAAACATCCGGGGTAAGGTAACCATTACTTAATCTGGTTCAGGTTTAATGAAGTGTATCCTGTACCCATTTATTAGGCTCGTATTCAACCGAAAACGAGGGCAAAACTTCCTTATATTGGTACCCACCAGCCAAAAGCTGACGCGATTGGAAGAAAAAAATTCAAAATATTACTTAGCCTAACGGTTATAAGGGAAACACCTGATAAGGTGGCTCGGCCAAATGCGATACTATGTAATGCGGTATTTTTTTTATTGATCCGGCTGAAATAGTAAATAGGCTCACCCGTGCTGCGTGTTTTCACCGGCAAGCACAAAGGGCAGCTAGTGGGTTAATATTTTAAATTATTTTTAATACGTTATTTTAATCTTTGGCCTGATCGCAATAGTGTAAACACCTGAAACAGCAAATAGGAATTGCTCATTTTGGCAGGGCTAACTTAAACTAAAGCGGCTTATTAAACTTTCTTTTTCCGGAACTGAATATCGCTGCTCAGCAACTGGTGCTGAAAGATAGAATTGTGAATAATATGGGCCTGGTTAGCCATATCCGCGGCTTTTTCATAAAATAATTCAGCTGCCTCCTGTTTTTGGATGCCTTCGAACTGTTTGCCTAATTGCTCCAGTAGCATATTCGTTTCTTCGAGCCCCCGCATGGCCTGAAACATGGCACTTTCTACGGCCTCGGTTACTTCGGCCAGCAACGCACTAATGGTATAGGCATGGCCCGTGTGGCACCGGAACCGGATTAAGTTACCTTCTACCAGTTTGGTAAGGGCGCCGTGGCAATCCGGACAGGTAAAAGGGGTTAGTTCGCCTTTTTCGATAATACCCATCTGAAAGGCATTGTCGCGGCGGGCAATGGCCAGTTCAATCTCCAACCGGTCGAGGTCTTCTTTGGTAACCTTGGGTTCGTGGGTAACCGGTTCGGTGGTAAGCCGCGAAAGCAAAGCCGCCAGTGCCGCAATGGGTACCACATGGTCTACTTCTACAAACTCCAGTACATTCGTAGGCATGGCCGGCATGGCTGCATCTTCCGGGTCCTGAATGATGGTGGTGCCGCCCAGCCTTTTTATCGACCACAAACCCGAAGTGCCATCATCGAGGTAACCCGACAGCACCACGCCAATTACCCGCGGGCCATACACGTACGCCGCCGACCGGAACAGCGCATCTACTGAGGGCCGGAACCGGTTTTCTTTGGGTCCTCGCTTTACTAATATTTTTCCGTCTTCCAGCAGCAGGTGAAAATCGGGTGGCGCCACATAAATACACCCAGGATTAAAACCCTGACCATCCTGGGGGTGTACGGCGGGTAATGGTCCTTCCCGGCTTAAAATATAGGGCAGCATGCTTTCGGCGTACGGCGCAACGTGCTGGGCCACAAAAATAGAAGCAGCAAAATCGGGCGGTAAGTCTTTTACAAATTCTACCAGCGCTTTTATACCACCCGCCGAGGAGCCGATAACAATAATATCTTTTTTGACTTCTTTTGAATTAACGGCAGCTTTGGTGGTCATGCGTTTGTTCTATATAAGGGAAGGCAGTTATGTTTTTACGCGGGCTCCGGTGGTAAGTTTGTTTTTCAGCCTAGCCGGAATTTTGGATCCGTCTTCAGCCCGGCTGCCTATTCAGAATAAAATAGCAAACCCGAATATTAAAGGCAAATTGGGTAAGACTATTCTTTTTGGTCAGTTTTCCAGCTAATCGAAGAATCACTTGGGTCAGGCTTGTTCAAACCAGATTAGAACAGGGTTATGTATACAAAAAATTATAAAATATTAAGCGGAATTAATCGGAATGAAAAAATACTCGTAAGCTAAAGTGCTAAGCTATTAAACCTGAAAATGCATATAAGAGGCCATAATATTATTGTAATTGGCACTTCGGCAGGCGGCATGGAAGCCTTGTGCCGGCTAGTAGAGCCATTGCCCGCCGATTTACCAGCCGCTATTTTTGTGGTGCAACACCTGGCGGCTGATTCAAATATTGATTTCCTGGTAAAACGACTGGCGAGTCATACGGTGTTAAGTTGTGTAAAGGCCCAACACAACACCCATATAGAATACAGCGCTATTTATATGGCACCACCGGATCATCATTTACTCATCGATAAAAAACATATTCTGGTAGCCAGAGGTCCCCGTGAAAACCAGTTCCGGCCTTCTATCGATCCCCTTTTCCGGTCGGCGGCGGCCTTCCACGGCGCCCAAACCATTGGGGTAACCTTAACCGGGTTTATGAACGATGGCCTGGTGGGCATGAACGCTATCCAGCGCTGCGGCGGGTTTACCGTAGTACAAGACCCCGCCGATGCCGAATACCCCGATTTGCCCCGTAATATATTACGGCACATGCAAGTAACCCATACCGTGCCCATTGCCCAAATGGGAGAACTATTAACGCAGCTGGTGCACCAACCGTCGCCTGACTCTGTAACGGTGCCACCCGATATTTTATTAGAAGCGCAAATTGCCCAACGCATTATGATAAACAGTGAAAATGCCAATATCGAGGACATGGATAAACTCGGCAAACGGGTGCCCTATACCTGCCCCGAGTGCGGGGGAACGCTTTGGGAATTAACCAAAGAAAAGGATAACGTACAGCGGTTCCGGTGCCATACCGGCCATGCCTACACCGACCAAAGTTTGCTGGCCAATATGAACACGAACCTGGAAGAAACCCTTTATGTGGCCATGCGCACCCTGGAAGAACGCCGCAGCATGCTTACCGGTATGGCCGAGAAGGAATTGGGCAATACCAAGTGGGCCAATATGCAACGCCAACGCGCAGATGAGATGAAAGTACATATTGAACGTATTCGCCGCATCCTGGAGGCTGCCACGATATCGGACCAGGAGCACCAGCACCGCCGGGAAGCAGGTTAATTTTTGTTAACTGCTGATTCTGTTAGGGTAACGGTGGGTCGTTGCAGCGGAACTTTTATAGGCCGAGACTTAAGTTTTGGCTAAAATAAGTATTAGGGCTTGTTTAAATTTTGTTTTTGAGAGCGAAAAGGATTGCTATTGGGTTCTGACGAGACTTATTTTGAGGGGCATAGCAGCGCTACGGCCCGAAAAATAGGCGAAGTCAGGTTCCAATAGCAATCCTTTGCAGCCCAAAGTATAAATTTTAAACATGCTCTAACCAGTTTATTATCTGTACTTTCTGTAAACCACGCTTTTTTTCCTGCCGGAACGCACCTCCATCTTTTCAAAATTTAACGGGGTAAGCCTTTCATTAAAAGGCTTGGTTTGCTGCGTTTGTCTTAGCCCAAATAGCCGCTAATAATATTCTGGTAAAAATCAGGTACAAAATTTGAGAACTAACCGGAGAACACGCAAGCGCCGGGAAAGAAGAATATTTGGTGGCTTAACCAGCAGGAATAAACCGGTAGCAAAAGCCCGGTTAGTTCAAATAATGTATTTTGGGCAGCAGCCCGGGTAATAGCCAAGATATTTATAATAAAATAGGGCTTTTGGCGTAAGTACATTTTAAACCGAAACTATTAGACCGATGCTAATATTTAAAGGTAACCCTCCATAGCGGTTTGCCTTATAACCAACCGGCCATTTATGACTATCGGCCGAATTTTACCTTTATTTGCCCTTTAATTTACCTACAACCCATTATGAAAAAAAATACCGTACTGCTCTTTTTGCTTTTACTTACCAGTTATGCGGCTCTTGCCCAAAAATACCGCACCAATTTGGGTGCGCGCTTAGGTCGTAACGATTTTGGTATTTCGCTGCAACAGAAAATATTTGAAGAAGTTACCCTGGAAGGTATAGCCGGCATTGGTACCCGCGAAGCAGATTTTACTTTATTAGTAGAAAAGCATTTTCCTATAATAGGTAAGGGGTTTAATTACTACGTAGGGGCCGGGGCACACGTGGGCACGTTAAATGAGTACGGTGGCTTCTACGGGGCCGATGTAATTTTGGGTACCGAATTAAAAGTGCCGGTGTTCCCGTTGGTGCTATCCTTAGATATAAAGCCGGCCATTCATGCCAGCCATTCCGATTGGTTTGCGTTTGACGGCGGTTTCACCATCCGCTATATTCTGGTAAAAGAAAAAGTAGAAAAAAAGCGGTTCGGCATTTTTGGCGGCGGCAACCGCGACGATGACCGTAATAACCGGCGGAACCGGAACAAAAAAGAAGAACCAAAACGCCGCATATTCGGGTTTTAAGGCCCAATAAGGAATAACATTCCGGCAGGGTGCACGTTGTATAGGTTTAACCCTGATTTGAACCATTCATAAAATAAAAAAAGATGATGCAGGACGAACGTTCTCTCCAAAGTGTGCTCGATACGCAGCAAAAAAAGTTATCCTTTTTTCAGAACCTGATTTTAGTAGCCGCCGCCGATGGCATTCTGGAAAATGACGAAAGCCAGTTCTTGCTGGACATAGGCGATAAGTTAGGTCTTGCTCCCGAAGATGTTATGCCCATTGCCGATAACCTGGACGTATTAACCTTTATTATTCCGGCCGATGGTATGCAGAAAACCATGGAACTGCAAACCCTGGTGCAAATGATGCTGGAAGACGGGAAAATCCACGACCGCGAATACGCGCTTTGTTTGGAATACTCGCACCGGATTGGTTACGGCAAAGATATTCTGGATGATATGATTAAGCAATTGTCGGGGAGTAAAGCAACTGCCCGGTAAGTAGTTCTGGTATAAATGCCAGGTTGTGGTAGTTATACCCGGCTATAAAAAAATAAAAGCACGCATGAGCGTGCTTTTATTTTAAAGTTGAACACACAAACAAAAAACTATTTATTCTATAATTAAAGCTTAATCTTAATTGGTTAATAACTGCGGGGCTCTCTCCCTGCTTTCGCTACCCCGTTAAAAGGTAAATTTTAATCTCACTATTCTGTTTTATGGCCGCTCCTTAAAGGGTGGCTTTTATTATTTCTGGCGTCTGCTTCCGAACCAGGCCAGTTATCAATAATTTAAAACAGTTAAAAAATGCGTATAATTTGCTCCAAATATTAGGCGTAAAGGTGTTAAATATTTACTTTAGGCTATAAATTCGTAGCTTTTCAGATACAACCGGCCTTCGATGGTCAGCTTTACCAGTAACTTATCGTTCAGTACCTTGGCTTCAATCCAGTTCTGTTTTAGCAGGTAACGGGTAAATTCAACGAGTTGCAACCAGGCTTTAGCCTCCAAACCGGGCAAGTCCGAAATATCATGAAACCGTTGTGGCTCGCAGTTAAGCGTATTCAGAACAATCTGCGTAAGGGTAAACACTTCCTCGGGCGCCACCTGCTGGATACCGATGGTGTTAATAGCCGCATTAAAAATATTCTGCGATTCGTAACGATAATAAGTCCGCAGGTAACCACGTTCGGCCAGTTCCAAACCAATGGCTTCGCTTTGGTGCTGTTCGCCAATCGAATCGAGGTAACCGGTAATATCCCACATGGTGCCGGGTACTTCTTGCTCCTTAATATAAAGCCAGGCCAGGGTTTTGTTTAAAATTTCGGAAGTGTTCATGTATTAGCAGATTTTATTAAGACAAACTTAATACCTTATTAATCTTAATAAAAGGACAGTTTGTGCTGTTTTGTAACATGCTCTTTATGGGGTAATATTTTTAAAATAAGGCTTTAATGTTTGTTGAGTGGTCTTTTTAGAATATTAATTGATTGGAATAATGGATTTAGTAACAAATAAAAATTTTTTATTTTACATAAGATTTTTTTTAAAGTAAATAGAACCATCAAAACGGATTTAAAAAGTGGTAAAAAGAAAAACCGGCTCTCTCCATTTTTTGGCGGAGGAGCCGGTTTTCTTTCTTTATCATCTAAATTAATCTGCCTGGAGCCCGCTGAACAACCAGGCTTGCCGAAGCTGTTTTTGCATTTCGGTAGCGGCCGGGTCCAGACGCAGCAGGTGGGTCGTTTCGACGGAAGTTTGGGTTAGGTTGCCTTTCAACGTAAGGGTTTCGGAATTACCTTTTTTGCTTTTGCGGCTAACAGTTACTTTAAGTTCAGACCCTACGGGAGCGTTGGTAACCTGTTGGGCCACAATTTTAGGCAGATTAGCCGAGGTTACCGCTTCACCGTTTATTTCCAGGATAACATCACCCTCCTGATAACCCATTTTTTTGCCAAAATCATTCATGTTGTCGGTGCCGGAGATTACCACCTGTCCTTCTTTGTTTTGCCCAATTATTATCTGCCCGAAAGTATTTACCATATCGGTGCCTTGCGGAGCGTAAATAATGCCTACGGTATTAAATAGTTCGCTGTAAGGAATTGGCTGCGAGCCTTCTACATGCTTCCGGAAAAACTCCCGGATTTGCGGGTAAGTAAGCTCGGTTATTTTATCGAACAACTCTTCATCTTTGAAAGATCTATTTTTGCCGTAAGTTTTAGCCAGGTCGTTCATGAGGTTGCGGATGCCGTATTTACCGCCCGATAATTCCCGTAACCTGATATCCAAAGCCAGACCGATTAAAGCGCCTTTCTGATACACGTTGCCGTACTGGTTTTCGTGCACATCCAGCGCGCCTTTGCTCAGGACTGTAAACGGCAGGGTGTCGTTATATTTAAGCGAACCAGCTATGTAGCTGCGCAGTTTAATTAAATATTCTTCGGGGCTGATGAGCTTTTGGTTTACCTGCACGTGCGAAGCAAAATATTCGGTAACGCCTTCGTACAGCCACAGGTGTTTCGACATTTTCGGGTTGATGTAGTCAAAATCGCCGATTTCTTCTGAATGAATATTCAGCGGCGTTACAATATGGAAAAACTCATGGGCCGCAATACCCCTGATTTGGTTGGCAATTTGCTGCGAATTAAAAGGCGGTAAATAATACACCGAAGAATAAGAATGTTCTAAAGCGCCGTACGAACCCGTGGTGTTATAAGCATCGTCAACGTAAATCAGAAAGGCGTATTTCTCGACGGGAAGTTTGCCACCCAGGTAATTTTTCTGCGCTTCCAGAATTTCTTTAATATTCTGGGCAATTATATCGGATTGTACATCTTTTTTGGCGGTATAAACCGATACCAATACTTCGGCGCCGCCAATGTGCATCATGGCTGTATCGGGTACATTGTACATCAGCGGGGCATCTACCACCTCCATATACGAATCGATGCGGTAAGTATCGGCGGTAGGGGTGGTTTTAACAGCTTTTAAAGGGGTGGAGCCGTAAAACTGCTGCGGTTTAATAATGGTTAGCTCGTAAGGCACCCGTTTCATGCCGTCGAAATAGCCAATAAAACCGTGCGTGTTGAGCAAAAAGTTTTTGTTTTCCTCGATGTTGGTGCCAGCCGGTTCAAATACCAGATCTTCTTTTTTGGTATTGTCAAAAGTATCGCTGGCCCAGTAGGTAATCTGGTCTAAATCTTTGGCTTTACCTATTTTCCAGCGGTTCTCGTCCAGTTGGGTTACCGGCAAGGTCCGGCCTTTTTTATCAGTGGCTTTAAAGTCAGAAATAAATTTTCCGAAGTTATAAACCGAGTAGGTGCCCGGTACCATTTTGGGCATGTTATAGATTATTTCGGATTCCTTTATTTCGGGCGCTTTCAAAGTAACCTGTATCCGGTCGTTTTGTACCCGAGTCAGGTTCAGGGTAAACTGGTATTCCTTGTTTTTAATTAATTCATCCGAAGCGAACGTAATTTGCCGCAGGCTTAAAACCAGCAGCAACAGCCATAGTTTTCTCATATAAATATTAAAGTAAATTCTCTATAAATGGTTTAAAGTAAAACAGAATATTAGAAGTTAGGTTTTGGACCAGAAATACTTAAATCAAGCCAAAGCCAATGATTTTTAAACCCGAAGCAGCTAGATGTAACATTCCCTTGTAAACGTAATTGCAGCCGCCTAAACTAATTTAATACGGCTCTCTATGGCGCGGAAGTTACTTCCGTGCCTTCCCGAGTAACCAAGCACGGAAGTAACTTCCGCGCTGGAAAAGGGTACTAAACCAAAGCTGCAATAGTAGTCCGGAAAGCTAGTCAAAAATAGACGATTATTCAGAACGTAAAGCTTTAATCGGGTTGGCGGTGGCGGCTTTGGCGGCTTGCAAACTAACGGTTAGCATGGCAATGACCATGGCAAATACACCGGCGATTAAAAAAGTCCAAAGGCTGAGTGGCGTGCGGTAAGCAAAATCCTGGAGCCAGCGGTGCATGCCGTACCAGGCAATGGGCGTAGCGAGCGCAATGGAAATAATTACCAGCAAGGCAAAATCCCGGGACAACAGCATCATAATATCAGCCACCGAACTGCCCAGTACTTTCCGGATCCCGATTTCGCGGGTACGCTGCTCAGCCGTAAACGAAGTAAGCCCAAATAAACCGAGGCAGGCAATAATAATGGTGAGGGCGGCAAAATACCCGAAAATCGTCAGCATTTTGTCTTCGGTGCGGTATTGCTGGTTAAAATATTCATCCAGGAAAAAATATTCAATCGGGTGGTTGGGATCGAATGCTTTCCATTTTTCCTGCACAAACCGGAGCGTAGCCGGCAGGTTAGTTGTATTTACCCGCACCAGCAAATAGCCCGGCGACGTGGGTGCCAGGGCAATAATTAAGGGATCGATGGTAGTGTGCAGCGAGGTATAATGAAAATCGTTCACCACGCCAATTACCTTGGCATCCCAGTCCGAAAAAAGTATTCTTTTGCCGATAGGACTATCCTGCCAGCCCATTTTTCTGACCATGGCCTGATTGACTAAAACGCCTCCTTTTAAATCGGTAGGTGTTTCGCGGGAAAAATTACGGCCTTCTAAAACCGAAATACCCAATAAATCTAAAAAGTCGTAATCGCCGGCCAGCACAAAAGAAGTTCTTTCTTCCTGCTTGCCGTCTTTTTCGATTAAAGTTATCAAATCGCTAATGGTACCACCCGGAATATTGGCCGCATTGGCTACTTTTGCCACGGCCGGATTATTTAATAACTCCTGTTTCAGGTGGGGCAGTTTCCGGATTAAAGTAGTATCGCCGACGGGAATATCAATTACAAACACCTGCTCTTTTTTAAAACCCAGGTTGGCATTTTTGATAAACTGCATCTGGCTGTACACAACCAAAGTGCCAATAATTAATATCAGGGAAATGGTAAACTGCAGCACCACCAGAAATTTCCGGAGTAATGCATTGCTGCCCTGGGGGCTTTTATCGGATTTGAGTACTTCGGCGGGCTTAAAACCCGAAAGAAAAAAGGCCGGGTAACTGCCGGCTACCAAACCCACAAACACCACAATCCCCAGCAGCACCAGGCCAGATGAACCTTCGGTAAAATAAGTGTAGGAGAAATTTTTGTTTGTAAGCGTGTTAAAGGGCGGCAGCAATATTTCTACCAGCGCCAGCGCCAGCAGCACCGCAAACAAAGTTATCAGGATAGATTCGCCGATGAACTGCCGGACAATCTGGGACCGGTAAGCGCCTACTACTTTGCGTAAACCCACCTCGCGGGCACGTTTGGCCGAGCGGGCCGTAGCCAGATTCATGTAATTAATGCAGGCAATCAGCAGTAAAAATATTGCTACAAAGCTGAAAATATACACGTAAGCTTTTTGGCCGTAAGTGGCGGTCTGGTCTTTCCATTCGGGGTTCAGGTGAATATCGCGGATGGGTTGCAGGTAAAAAGTCTGGCTGGCGGTAAGTTCGTTTTCTTTTATCCAGGGGTTAATGGTGTTGCGGCTTAAATCGAATAATTGCTGCTGCAGCGCTGGTATTTGATTTTTATCTTTTAGCAACACGTAAGTATACCAGTTCAGCGCCAGCCAGTTGGTAATAGAGGTGGGCGCATTAATTTCGGTGGAACCTTTACCCAACGTAATGGCCGATAAAAAGCCTTCGGGCTGCAAATGCGAGTGCTGCGGATTAGCCACTACCCCCGTAACGAGGTGCTCATTTTTACTGAATTGCAACATTTGCCCCATAGCAGCCGCCGTACTACCGAAAAGTTTAATAGCTAAGTCTTCGGTTAAAACAATGGTTTTGGGTGCTTTTAAAGCCGTTTCGGGGTTGCCCAGCAAAAAGGGGTAATCGAAAACTTTAAAAAAGTTACTGTCAGCAAAAAATAAGTTTTCTTGGTTAAAGGCCTTACCGGCCACCCACAGCGTTTGTTTGCCAATCGGCAATATTTTGGTAACCGTTTCGGCTGCCGGATAATTATCCCCAATGGTTTGGGCCAGTTTAAAAGGGGTATAGGCAAATTTATCGAGATTTTCCTGCATCCGGATGCTGCTCACCACCCGCACAATCCGGTCGGCCTGGCTAAAATGCCGCTCGTAGGTTAGTTCGTCCTGCACAAACAAAAAGATCAGGATACAAGCCGAAATACCCGTGGCCAGTCCCAGAATATTAATAGCCGAATAAATTTTATTCCGGCGCAAATTACGCCAGGCAATTTTAAAGTAGTTTTTTAGCATAGTTTGGTCAGGTTTAGGATCTGTATGGGCTTAACAGCTGTTCGCCGGCAAATGGCCAACCCAAGAAGGGTGCCATAATTAGAAATTCTTATTAGCTTAAAGGTATACCGGGTTTAGTGCCTATTCAGCTTAAACTTTCGTCTGTTATCGGGCATTAGGTGTCTGAAATCGTACACCAAAATAAAGTTAAAAATAAGTTCGGCCGCGCTGATTAAGCTGTAAGTTGGTTAACTGGGATTTTTACGGGTTGGCACAAGACTTGTAAATTTGCCGCGGGTAACCGCTATTTGCTTAACTTTTTTGAAACTGTTATTATTGTTAGGTCAGATTTCGGAAAACTAAAGCCGGAAATAAATTCCCTTTTGCTTGCAGCCTCACATACATGAGTAATAAAATTGATTGCCGTATTCTGATTGTAGACGACGAAGAAGATATCCTAACGGCGGGCCGGATATTTCTGAAACAGCATTTTACCTTTGTCCGGACCGAGCCTAATCCGAATAAAATACCGTACCACCTGCAAAACGACAGCTACGATGTAATTATGCTGGACATGAATTACACGGCAGGGGCTACCAACTCCAAAGAGGGTTTTGCCTGGCTTTCCCGGATTCTGGAGATTGACCCGGCGGCTATCGTTATTTTAATTACTGCCTACGGCGATGTAGAACTGGCCGTGCGGGCCTTAAAAGAAGGCGCTACTGATTTTGTGCTGAAGCCCTGGCAGAACGAAAAATTACTGGCTACGCTTACGGCGGCTTGCCGTCTCCGCAAATCTACCCAGGAAGTTAAAAACCTGGTAGACCGGCAACGCGGCTTGAACCAGGCCATGAACGCGCATTACAGCGATTTTATTGGTACATCGGCGCCCATGCAAAAGGTTTACCAAACCATTGAGAAAGTAGGCGCTACCGATGCCAACGTGTTAATATTAGGCGAAAACGGTACCGGCAAAGAGTTAGCGGCCCGCGCGCTGCACCGGAAATCCCGGCGCGTGGACGAAGCGTTCGTGAGCGTAGATCTGGGAGCGGTGAGCGAAACCCTGTTCGAAAGTGAATTATTCGGCCACGCCAAAGGCGCTTTTACCGATGCCAAAGACGACCGCGCCGGCCGTTTTGAAGTGGCTTCGGGGGGCACGTTGTTTCTGGATGAGATAGGTAACTTGAGTCTGGCGTTACAATCAAAATTACTAACGGCGCTGCAAAGCCGGCAAATAACCCGTCTGGGTACGAATAAGCCTAAAAATATTGACATCCGGCTGGTTTGTGCCACCAACATGCCGCTGTACGAAATGGTAAGTCAGGGTCGGTTCCGGCAGGATTTATTATACCGCATTAATACAGTAGAACTGCATTTGCCGCCTCTGCGCGAACGCAAAGAAGATATTCCGTTATTGGCCGAGCATTTCCTGAACCTGTACAACCGCAAGTACCAGAAAAGCAATTTAGGATTAGAAAAGGCCACGCTTAAAAAATTAACGGAGTACCACTGGCCCGGCAATATCCGGGAACTGGACCACGCCATTGAGCGAGCGGTTATTTTAAGCGACCAGGCAACTTTGCGGCCCACCGATTTTGATTTTATGCAACCCACGCCGGCAGCGCCAATTGCCCTGGCCGAAGATTTAACGCTTGAGACGCTGGAGCGCATGATGGTACAAAAAATGTTGAGTAAACACGCCGGCAATATTACCCACGCCGCCCGCGAATTGGGCATTACCCGCACGGCTTTGTACCGTCGCATCGAAAAATATGGTTTATAATCGCTTTCGCCTCCGCGTGTTGCTGCGGTTTATGCTGCTGATAGCGGTAACCGGTGTTTTTTTATACGTACTCCTGTACCAACACTGGTATATCACGGCATTCTGTTTGTTGCTGGTAATGCTGGGCCTACTGCTGGATTTATTTAGTTACCTCGAAAAAACTAACCGCGAGTTAATCCGGTTTTTCACGGCCATCCGCTACGAAGATTTTACCCAGCGCTTTCCCACCGAACCAAAAACCGGTTCTTTTGCCGATTTATCTGCCGAATTAAACAATACCATTGCGGCTTTTCAGCGCATTAAAGCCGACAAAGAAGCGAACCATTTGTACCTGCAAAACCTGGTGGCGCACCTGCGCATTGGCATTATTACTTTTAACGAAAGCGGCGAAGTAAACCTGATGAACCAGGCAGCCAAAGATTTGCTCCGGGTACCGCATCTCACCAGCATTCAGGCCCTGCAACGAATAAGCTCCGAACTGGTAGAGGCCATGCAAACGCTGGAAAACGAGGAAAGCCGACTGGTGGTAATAAACCATTTTGAAGAGCAATTGCTGCTGACAGTTAAGGCCAGTACGTTCCGGCTGCAGGGGCAAGCGCTTAAAATTATTTCGCTGCAGAATATCCGTTCCGAAATGGAGGAAAAAGAGCTGGATGCCTGGCAGAAACTCATTCGGGTTTTATCGCACGAAATTATGAATTCCATTACCCCGGTTATTTCGCTGACCAACAGCATTGGTACGCTGGTAGAGGCCGAACTGGTAAATCGGGAAGACCACGAAGCACCCGACGAAGAAGTTATTCAGGATATTCGTACCGGGCTGCAAACCATTGAAAAACGCAGCGAGGGTTTACTGCACTTTGTAGAAAAATACCGCAAACTTACCCGCATTCCGAAGCCCCGTCTTCAACCGCTCGATTTAACCGAATTATTAAAAGGTATTCAGCAGTTGCTGCAACGCGAGTTTCAGGAGGGTGGGGTACAATTGCAGGTACGACTGCCAAGCACCCCGTTGCCACTAAGTGCCGATGCTGATATGATAGAGCAGGTAGTTATAAACCTGTTGAAAAATGCCTTGGAAGCCTGCCAGGAAAGTCCCAATCCGCAGGTAGAAATAAAAGCTTACGCCGATGTTCAGGAAAACAACCGGTTGAAAGTAGAAATTAAAGACAATGGCAAAGGAATTCCAGAAGATATTCTGGACCAGATATTCGTGCCGTTTTATACCACCAAGCGCCATGGTTCCGGCATTGGCTTAAGTTTATCTAGGCAAATTATGCGGCTGCACAAAGGCAGTTTGCGGGTAACCCACACCTCACCCGGACAGACTATTTTTACCTTGGTTTTTTAAATAGCTAAAAACAGTTTGCTACGATGTATCATTTCTGGCGGTGTATTGCCGCAGTACCTGGTTAAGCTGGTGCGCTGGTACTACGCCCGATTGCCGCCAAAGTACTTTACCTCCCTGGAAAAGCATCAGGGTAGGAATACCCTGCACCCGGAATTGCTGGGCTACTGCCTGGTTTTTATCAACATCAATTTTAATCACTTTTACTTTACCCGCATTTTCGCTGGCCACTTGCTGTATTATAGGGCTCATGGTTTTGCACGGGCCGCACCAATCGGCGTAAAAGTCTACCAACACGGGCATACCCGGGCTATTTATCAGTTCTGAAAATGATTTCTTCGGCATCTTTTCCGCTCCTTTAATTTTAACTTAAAACCATAAAGAAGTACGGATTAATATATTGGTGTGTTTTGATTTGAATTTGATTAATAGGTTTAAAAGTATTGGAGATAAGGCATATCAAATATATAATACTGCTTCCATTAAAGAATATTCCATAGGGAATCTGGTTCTGGCATTATTTGGCATGAAGGTTCTTTGTAATCCGCTCAGGAGTTCTACTGTGTTCGCTGGCTTTCGTTTTATGCGGCAGCTTATTCTGGTCTCCTGGAAGAGTTTAACCCTTCCGCCCTCCGGGCACCTTCCCTAAACTAGGGAAGGAGTTCGGCCGAACCGGAGCATAATGGAATCACTTTGTTGAGAAAGTTTATTCATTTATAGAGCTTAGAAAGGCAGCAGCTACAGGCAACTGACAGCAGTTTGGACAGCGAGTGCCTTTTGGAAGATGCTCTTCTGGGTTTCCGGTGCGCAGCATTGCGAGGAAAGGGAAGATGAGCAGCCCGAGCGGCCAAACGGGGCCCGCCGGCCGGGAGGCTACTTAGGTTCTTGCTATGAGTTAGCACCTATCTTTTGAAAGATGCAATCTTTCAAAAAGGAGACAGATAAAAAGTAAGCTAATTTATGGAGTACCATTCAGAAAAAGTGATTTTAGGCTGTTTCTAATATTGGTAATTTTGCTCTTTAGCCCTTAAATAGAAAGTAGTTGGCAGGAAACCGTTTTAATAAGGCAGAATAGCAAACCTTAGCACTAAAACCGCTTCATCTTCACGGCTTCAGCTTTGTATGTAATCCTGCAAGATTAACATGGCTTCGGCATCCGAAGAAGCTTCTACCACTTCATCCATGACAAACTGTATTTCGGCTTCCGACCAATTTTCTTTTTCGGCTGCTTTTACAAAGGCCCCCAAGGCTATAAACCGGGAGGCCTCCACCGGCAATAGCATTTTTATTTTTTTTCTGATGCGCATAGGTAAGCTTACGGAAACGCCGTGAAATTACAGCAGCTTTGAATTTTTAGGTGTCTGTGGTTCCTGGGCAAGTTTCCGGTCTATTTCGGCTAATACTTTTACGTGCAAATAAGTAATATTGGCGCAAACTTCATACTCTTCCAGCGCAGAGAATATTAACTCGTGAAACCGGAGATTAACCGATAATAACTCTAAATCGGTGGGCAAAGCAAAATGCAGTAAGCGGGCGATGCTTTCGTGGCCTGCAGGATCTAAATAATTATAAAGCGAGTAAGAAAATATTTGGGCGCAGGTGTTGTCGAGCAGCGAACAGAGCGTTTCGAGGTATTGAATATTATAATTCTGCTGAATCCCGTTCTCGAAGAACAAGTGCAACAGTTTCATTTTAGAATATTTTAATTTGTTTTCTTCCTGTTGGTAAAGCGGAATAATGGTTTGTGTCAGGTACTCCTGGTCTTCTAAGAGTTTCCTGTAATCCTGGATAGTCATATTAAAGTAAGCGGTAAATAAGGTGGCAATAAATAAATTAAAGTAATTTAATAATTAAATTTTTGAATATAGTGTTTTTGCTCAAAAAACTTTAAAATGGATGAAGAATGTAGTCTGAAAGTCTTTAAAAATTATTTATTCAGATGTTCTTATTAATTAAACAGGGAGCACTAATAAATATTATTGCATTTGGCGGAATATTCCATTACCAATTGCTCACTACTTATCCGATGGTATATGGTGGAGTTGATAAGGAGTAAACCATTACTTATTTTACTTAAAAACTGCTAACCTTCATTCTGCGTTAGACTTATAAATAAGTCTTTATTGTTAACTATGGATCCAGATACCAAACCATCAAAAGAATCTTCCCGGCAAGACCAGTTAAAGCCTTACCTGAAATATTCCGGTCTGGGCTTTCAAATGATTGCGGTGTTGGTGCTGGCGGCTTGGGGCGGCATGGCCCTGGATGACAAAGTAGGTAACAAAAATCCCTGGTGGACGATTGGTTTAATGCTGTTAGGCGTGCTCACCTCGATGTATATGATCATCAAATCTGTGATAAAAAAATAGGTTTATATCTTTTGGTGCGTAATTTTGTGCCCTATTTAAAACCTATGTCTTTCTCACGCAATCTTTTAGTCTTGTCTTTAATGATTGTAGCCGTAATCGGGGCGCTGATTTACTTTACCGGCTATAACCTGGTACATCCGCTGGCTTGGTATATGTTGTTGTTTTTTGCCGTAATTACCTGGGCTACTTTTTATTTTATCCGGAAAGGCATTGGTGAGGATGCCGGTAGTTTCCAATTGTATTATTTTGGTTCATCGGTGGGGCGGGTGCTGCTCTGCATGTTTGTGGTATTTTTTTACGTGTATTTCGCTACCGAACGGGAACTGCAGTTTGCGATAAATTTCTTTCTGATTTATTTTATTTATACTGGTTTTGAAATCTATAGCATATTAAGTAACTTGCGCCGAATTTCGAAAAAGCAGGTGTCGGAATGATGTTTAGACTGCTAAATTTTGAATATAACAATCTCTTAATGAAGAAGTTATTCACGTTACTTTTATCTCTTTTTGCATTTTCGGGGTTTGCGGCTGAGCCAGCCGAAGAAGGTGGTAAGTTCGACCCGGGTCAGATGATAACCCACCACATTGGCGATGAGCACAGTTGGGAATTTGCCCACGGCGCTACGCTGCATCTGCCCGTTATTTTGTACGGTAAAAACGGCCTTGATATTTTTTCTTCTAAAAACTTTTACGACGAACACGGTAATTTAAAACCTTATAATGGTTATGTAAAGGAGCATGGGCATATTTACTATGCGAATGAAGCCGGTGAGCCGTTGACTGAAACAAATGCTGAAGGCGAAGAACACCATGCCGGGCCTTTGGACTTTTCGATTACCAAAAACGTTGCTTCGTTGTTTTTGAGTGTTGCGTTATTATTAATTATTTTCTTTACCATTGCCGGCCGTTATAAAGCCAACGCGGGCAAAGCTCCTAAAGGCATACAGTCTTTCTTCGAGCCCATTATTATATTTATCCGCGACGAAGTAGCCAAACCTAATATTGGCCCTAAATACGAGCGGTATGTGCCTTATTTATTAACCATATTCTTTTTTATCTGGTTTAATAATATGCTGGGCTTAATGCCGGGTGGCGCTAACTTAACCGGAAATATTGCCGTTACCATGGTGCTGGCGGTATTTACTTTACTAGTAACACTGTTTAGCTCTAACAAAGCTTATTGGGCGCACATCTTTAAAACGCCGGGTGTACCCGTAGCTTTATTGCCCATCATGATTCCAATTGAATTAGTAGGTATCTTAACCAAGCCATTTTCGCTGATGGTCCGGTTATTCGCAAACATTACGGCCGGCCACATTATTATTCTAAGCTTATTCTCCTTAATATTTATTTTCGAAAGCATTGCCATTGGGCCGGTTAGCGTGGCGTTTGCCGTGTTTATGAACTTCCTGGAGTTGTTCGTGGCGCTGTTGCAGGCATATGTGTTTACCTTGCTTACCGCTATGTACTTTGGTGGTGCTACCGAAGAACACGACCATGTAGAAGATATGGGCTTTGGCGGTAATGTTAAAGACCACCATTAATAAGATTTTTTTATTTTTTAACTCTATATTTTTATAACTATGTTATTAGCGTTGTTGCTTCAAGCAGGATTAGGCCTGGGAACAGGTTTAGCAATTATGGGTGCCGGTATCGGTGCTGGTTTAGTTGCTTTAGGTGCCGGTTTAGGTATTGGTAGAATTGGTGGTTCAGCCATGGAATCTATCGCCCGCCAGCCAGAAGCTACTGCTCGTATCCAAACTGCGATGATTATCGCGGCAGCTCTTATTGAAGGTGTTGCCCTGTTTGGTGTGGTAGTATGTCTTCTTATTTCTTTCAAAGGCTAGTAAAGCCTCCAATTTTTCAGCGGACCGGCTTCTAGGGCATGCCTTTTAGCACGGACCGCTGAAAAAGAAGAAATCTGCTTCGGGTAACATACAATTATAGAGAAGAAAATAAGTAGCTGTCAGGAGGTTAAACCTCTGATTAAATTAAACAATAAACCAAAATAAAGTAAAATGGAATTAGTAACACCGGGTATAGGCCTTATTTTCTGGCAAACCGTTACGTTCATTATTGTATTATTTTTATTATCCAAATTTGCCTGGAAACCCATCATGGCTTCTTTGCGCCAGCGCGAAGATTCTATTGAGTCGGCATTGCGCATGGCCGACCAAGCGAAACTGGAAATGCAGGCCCTGAAAGCGGATAACGAAAAATTATTGCAGGAAGCCCGCATTGAGCGTGACCGCATTTTGCGCGAAGCCAGTGAAGCCGGTACTGCAATAGTAGAACAAGCCAAAGCCAGAGCCAACGAAGAAGGTACCCGCATGGTTGCTAATGCCCGTCAGGCAATCGAAAACGAGAAGAAAGCGGCTTTAACCGAAGTTAAAAATACGGCGGCTGCGCTTTCCATTGAAATTGCCGAGCGAATCCTGAAGCGTGAGTTGGCCAACCCACAGGCGCAGCAAGCTTTGGTAAACGATTATATTAAAGAAGTAAACCTTAACTAATTGTTGAATGGCTAAATTGTTTAATTGTTAATATTCTTCGGAAAAACAATTAACAATTCAACACCTAACAATTTAACAATATAAAAGATGTCTGATATAAGAGTTGCTTCCCGTTACGCCAAATCTTTGCTTGACCTGGCCCTGGAAAAAGGCTTGTTGGAACAGGTTTATCAGGATATGGTGCTATTTGCCAAAACGGTAAAAGACAACCGTGATTTTGAGCTTTTCCTGACGAACCCAATTATTAACCACGGTAAAAAACTGGCCATTCTGAAAAGTTTATTTACCGGAAAGGTAAGTGATTTAACCCTGAAGTTTTTTCTGCTCGTAACCGAGAAAAACCGCGAAGCAATTCTGGCCAGTGTATCTACGGAGTTTATTAAGCAATACAACCAATACAAAGGAATCCTGATTGCGCATGTAACCACGGCTGTTCCTTTAACGCCGGAGCTGAGAGCCCAATTAATACAAAGGCTGGCGCAGCAAACCGGTAAAACCATTCAGTTGCAGGAAAATGTAGATCCTGCTTTAATTGGCGGCTTAGTCGTGCGGATTGGTGACTTGCAGGTAGATGATTCTATCAAAACCAGTCTGCGGAACCTGAAAAATAAATTCAAAGAAAATCCTTATATCAACAAGCTCTAAGGAATTTGGTAACCGTTAAAACTGTTACCTGAATCGGTAGCTCAAAAGCACCGGCATTGCAAAAACGAAATAACATAAAAAAATAATCATGGCAGAAGTAAGACCTGATGAAGTATCCGCAATATTAAGGGAACAATTATCTGATTTCAGAACCGCAGCCGAATTGCAGGAAGTAGGTACCGTACTGCAGGTAGGGGACGGGGTAGCCCGGATTTACGGCTTGTCTAAAGCCCAATCTGGCGAGCTATTGGAGTTCGAAAACGGATTGCAGGCACTTGTTCTTAACTTAGAAGAAGATAACGTAGGAGCCGTAATGTTGGGCGACTACAGCGAAATAAAAGAAGGTGCTACCGTGCGCCGCACAAATAAAATTGCCTCTATTAAAGTAGGCGATGGCTTGGTTGGTCGGGTAGTAAATACGTTGGGTCAGCCGATAGATGGTAAAGGCCCGATTGGTGGGGAGCTGTACGACATGCCTTTGGAAAGAAAAGCTCCAGGGGTAATTTTTCGTCAGCCGGTAAACGAACCAATGCAAACCGGTATTAAAGCGATTGACTCGATGATTCCGGTAGGCCGGGGCCAGCGGGAGTTAATCATCGGTGACCGCCAGACTGGTAAATCTGCCGTGGCGATTGATACCATTATTAACCAGCGCGAATTTTTTGAAAGAGGCGTGCCGGTTTTCTGTATTTACGTAGCCGTAGGCCAGAAAGCTTCTACCATTGCGCAGGTGGTTAATGCCTTGCAGCAAGGTGGTGCCATGGATTACACCGTGGTAGTGGCAGCAGCTGCTTCTGACCCAGCACCAATGCAGTTCTTTGCGCCATTTACCGGTGCCGCTATTGGTGAATTCTTCCGCGATACTGGTCGTCCGGCTTTGGTAGTTTACGACGATTTATCTAAACAAGCGGTAGCTTACCGCGAAGTATCTTTGTTGCTGCGTCGTCCCCCAGGACGCGAAGCTTACCCCGGCGACGTATTTTATCTGCACTCTCGCTTGTTAGAGCGGGCGGCTAAAATCAACGCTTCGGATGAAATTGCCCGTAACATGAACGATTTGCCAGATTCTATCCGGCATTTAGTAAAAGGCGGTGGTTCTTTAACAGCGTTGCCAATTATTGAAACGCAAGCCGGTGACGTTTCGGCTTATATCCCAACCAACGTAATCTCTATTACCGACGGCCAGATATTCCTCGAAACCAACTTGTTTAACTCTGGTATTCGTCCGGCAATTAACGTAGGTATTTCGGTATCGCGGGTAGGTGGTAACGCCCAGATTAAATCCATGAAGAAAGTGGCAGGTACGCTTAAGCTGGATCAAGCGCAGTTCCGCGAGTTGGAAGCTTTTGCGAAATTCGGTTCTGACCTGGATGCTTCTACCAAGCTGACTATTGAGCGGGGACGTCGTAACCTGGAAGTGCTGAAACAACCACAATTCTCGCCGGTACCGGTAGAAGAGCAGGTAGCCATTATTTACTGCTGTACCAATGGTTTGCTGGATGATGTTCCGGTTAACGAAGTAAGAGCTTTTGAAAGAGATTTCTTAGTGACCATGCGTACTTCTCACCCCGATGCTTTAAATTTATTAAGAGCCGGTAAACTGGAAGACAGCGCTATCAATGCAATAAAACAAACGGCGAAAGATCTTTCGGCCCGTTTCAGAAAATAATACATACCAAAGGAACTCCCGGGTAAAATATTCCCGGTGAGTTCCTTCTTTTTATCTATTATCTATTCAATCCGCTTTAAGATTTTAAAAGCTATCAGCTTAGAGCTAGAAAAAAATAAATGGCCAGTTTAAAAGAAGTACGCAACCGCATTGTATCGGTAACCTCTACCCAACAGATTACCAAAGCCATGAAAATGGTGGCAGCGGCTAAACTAAGACGTGCTCAGGACAATATTATCCGGATGCGACCTTATGCCCAGCGTTTGAGCAGCATTTTAACCAACTTATCGCGTTTAACCGATGATGCCGGAAGCAATGAATATAGCCAGCAACGCGAAGTAAACCGGGTTTTGGTGATTGCCATTACTTCTGACAGGGGCTTGGCCGGCGCATTTAATACCAATATTGCCAAAGCGGTTGTTAGCCTGGTAAACGAAAATTATGCCTCCCAAATGGCAGCCGGTAACGTTGAATTTTTAACCATTGGCAAAAAAGGTTACGAAGCGCTAACCCGCCGCGGTTATAAAGTAATCGATACTTATACCGGGGTTTTCCTGAACTTATCTTTCGATACGGTACGGGCCGCTGCTGAATATGCCATGGAGCGTTTTACTGCCGGCTATTACGACCGCGTGGATTTGGTTTACAACGAGTTTAAAAACGTAGCTACCCAAATTATCCGGACCGAACAATTTTTACCGATTGAAGAAAAGGCCGAGGCGCAGACCCAAACCACAGCCACTACTAACCTGGATTATATTTTTGAACCCAATAAAGAAGATATTATTCGGGAGTTGATACCTAAATCGTTGAAGATACAGGTGTACAAAGCCGTACTGGAGTCTAATGCTTCGGAACATGGGGCCCGGATGACGGCCATGGACAAAGCAACTGACAATGCCGGTGAATTATTAAAAGAACTTAAATTAACTTATAACCGCTCGCGCCAGGCGGCTATCACTACCGAAATTCTCGAAATTGTGGGTGGTGCCGAAGCTTTGGCTGCTAGCCGGTAATAAATTAAATATTACTCCTTATTAAAAAGCGCTTCTTTATAAAGAGGCGCTTTTTGTTTTATTAATCATTAAGGTTAATATTGCTGATAGGCTGAATATACTTTTTGCATTACGAACTTAATTATTCAGGCTTATTTCCTTTCGTATTTTGGTTGGAAGTTTGGCAAAAATGAGATCGTAAGATTGCTTAATATATGCTTGCCATTCCTCTAAGTTCAGCCGATTTATATTATCTACATAAACCCATTTGTACCGCGCTAAATAAGCAGCCGGCGAAAACCCTTTTTTTGCTGCAACTTCTTCAAATATCTCGTCGGGTACTTTAAAAGAAGCGGTAGCAGGCGTACTATCGGGAGCGGTTACCAGAAACATTTTGCCGCCCACATTGAAGCAAAGGTGGTTTTCCCATTTTATATCTTCCGTTACGCCCCTAAGCTGTTGGCAAATATTTTGTATTTCCTCAATGGTCATTCTGTATTAAATATTCTTTTTAATTAAACCCCGCAAGCAGTTAAAGAAAAGTTAGACTAAAAAGAAGCCACTACCGGTGATTAGTACATTAGTTTAAAAAAGCTGATTATATCTTTGACTTCCGTCAGCGCATTTTCGCTTTGCAGTCGCGCAATGCTGCTTTCCAGACTTTTTAAAGTTTCGTCTAAATCTTTCTTTTTCCTGTTCAGGTTCAGCCCTTTTATCGCCATCGGAAACATAACCAGCCGGAGCAAGGGTTGGTAACGCGGATGTTGCAGCATGGTGAAAGATTCTTCTTCCAGGTCGGCTACTTGTTCTTTTAATACTTCATTATAAATGGTTAGCTTTTCGTCGGTCAGTTTTTCTAAATTAGCCTCTTCTTTCTGAATCCACTCCAGTTCGAGCCTTAGCAGGGTGTGCAAATCATTTTTTTCGTAAGCGGTTGTCAGTTCCCGCATTCGCAGTTCTTTAAAGGCTTTTAGTTCGGTATCCTGCTCCAGGTCAGGGTGAAGTACCTTGGCCAGTTGTTTATATATCCGGCTGATACTTTTGCTTTTTACTTCGGCGGTTTGCTTTTCGCGTTCTTCCCGCTCCAGTTGTTTTTTCGATTTTTTCCGGGCCGGTGCCTCCTGACCTAAATTTCGGGCCTGTTGCGATACTTGTTCTTCCATTTCCTGCATTTTCCGAATTAATTCTTCGGGACTCATATCCGGGCGCAGGTCTTCAAAATTCATCCGGAAACCGAAGCTCTCGAACATATCGGCCATTTCAGATTTCATCTGGTCGAAGTCCTGTTGTTGCGCCTCTTCATATTTTACCCCTTCTACAACCTCAAAAGCGTTTTGAAGCTCCTCGTCTGGCTCGTCCTCGCTAAAAGAAAATATATCGTTTAGCTGCTCTGCTAATACTTCTCTTAATATTTTTTTATCTTTTTTGGGCAGCAGCTTTTTATCGGTGTAATAGGGCAAAAGCAGTTGTACGGTTTGCTTTCGCAATACTACTAATTGCTGTTCTAGCGGATGAATATTTTCGCCATAAAAGGCCAGCTTTTCGCCTAGCATACGGTTGGTATCGGCTATTTCCTGCTGCAGCTTTTCTATTTTTTTGGTCAGCCGGTTAAAGGTTTGCTGCGGCTTACTTAAAACTTGTTGCTTTTGTTTTGCAATAGTCAGCTCTTTTTTCGGAGTAGCCGCTTGTGGCGTAATTTTTTTATATGATTTTGCCATGTGCATTAAATTAAAGTTTGCCTCTGTTTTTACCGGAGAACTCCCCGTAATGAGTAAATTTTGTTATGAGAAGGATTTACAATGCTGTTACAAATTTAAACGAGAGCTTCCTCCAATTTCGGCTTAAAGGATTAAAGAATAGCTTTTGCCAAAACCAAACCACCCAAAGTTGCCGCCAGACACAGGAGCACACTCAGAAAAATATTACCCAATGCTAAAGCAGGCTGACCGGAGCGAAGTAAAACCAAGGTTTCGTGGCTAAAGGTAGAGAAAGTACTGAAACCGCCACAAAAACCTACCGCTACTAATAATTTTAAGGAAACGTTTGCATTGTTTCTGAAATCGAGAGAACTCAGAAAGAAGCCCAGAATAAAACTTGCCAGCATATTAATTATCAAGGTAGCCAGCGGAAAAGCGGTAATATTAGCCAAATTAATAGCCCGGCTTAAGCCAAACCGTATCATGCTGCCCAGGCCGCCACCCAAGAAAACAAGTAAAAACTCCTTCATAAGAAAACAATATCCGCAAGATAATATTAAAAAGCTGCTTTTATATAACCGGAATTTGTAGTTGTTCTGGGGGTAAGATTGCTGGCGCCTTCTTTGGTGGCAGAAACCAGCGATAGCCTGCCGGAAAATTCCGTTAAATAAAGCTGAAGGCGTAAAGGATTTTAATTTATTCAGCAGTAAAAGGAGGAACGTTTACATCCGGTTCGTTTACATTAGGCGGCAATGGTTGCAGTTGTAAGATGTCGGTCAGGTAATTTAACAAACTTTGCGTATCGGCGGGCTGCGAACGGAAAGCAATGTAATTATCGGGCCGGATAAGGTAAAAAGCATCTTCTACAATGCCAAACAAGCCGTAAACCCCGTGGTTTTGGTCGTGCGGATAAAGGATATGGCACTTAATCAGGTTGGGTAAATAATCCTGCAAGGCTGTTTCCAGTTCTTCCTGTAGTTGTTCGGCGCGGTCGGTACCAAAGCTGCTTTTAAAAATAATTAAGGTGAAATAAGAATTCCGGAGCAGCGAATAAATACTAACCAGCTTGTCGTAATCGGAACTAAAAACCTGAATAAATGGCACGCGGTCACCGGGGCGGGGCGCCTCTTCCGGAAAATGTTTGCCATCGGTGGGCGTTACCGATAACTTGCTTTTGCGGTACCGGATACCAATTTGGGAAACCCGCCGGAATATTTCGGCGCGCATATAATTGGGCCGGGTAAGTTTACTAATCAGGGTAGGCAGTAGTTTTAACCGCAGGAAACTTATTACAAAATTTTTGCTAACCATCAGGCTAAATACCCGGTCGGTAGTAGAAACCAAGGTTCTGGCCACCGGCAACCGTTCGGTTTGGTAGCTGTGCAATAAATCCGGGGGGGCGGTGCCGTTTATAACCAGCGCCAGTTTCCAGGCAAGATTATAAGCGTCCTGCAGGCCGGTGTTCATGCCCTGCCCGCCCGCCGGACTATGAATATGGGCCGCATCGCCGGCTATAAAGCACCGTCCTTCGTAAAATTGTTTGGCATAGCGATGGTGCAGTTTATAAGTTGAAAACCAGTTAGTATTGCTAAACCTGACTTTAAAGCCGAGTTGTTTCTGCAGGCTGGGGGCGATGCGGTCAAACGTAAGGTCATCGCGGTATTGGAGATGGGGCGGCAAGAAACTCACTACCCGGAAACGCTTATGGCCCGCCATCGGGAAAAAGGCCGCCAAGGTTTTATTTGCCAGGCACACGAACATCTCATCGTGGTTAAAATCCCAGTCTACCTGGGTATCGGCCACTAAAAAGGTATGCTCGTAGGTACCGCCTATAAAATCTACATCCAGTAAATGCCGCACCCGGCTGCTGGCACCATCAGCGCCCACCAGCCAGTCACAGGTAATTTCTTCCTGGTTGGTGTCTTTAAAATGAAGCAGGGCTTTTATCTGTTTTTCGGTCTGTTTCAGGTGGTGCAGGGTGGTATTCCATTCTACGGCAATATGATATTGTTCTAAATATTGCAACAGCAGTTGTTCGGTTTTACTTTGCTCCAGAATGCACATATAAGGGTAGGGGCTTTGCCCTTCGCCGATGCCCTGCAGGTTAATATTCTGAACCCAGCGACCTTTTACGATAAAATTGAGGCCTGTAGCCGCATGCCCGGCCTCCAGCGCTTCGGCTACAATGCCCATCTGCTCCAATATTTCGAGGGTGCGGGCCTGTACCACAATCGCCTTCGATTTATCTGAGGGCCCCGCATTGCGATCGATAATCCGGAAAGAGATACCCCGCGTGGCCAATTGGCAGGCTAGCATCAGGCCGGTAGGACCAGCACCAACAATCAGGACGTTTGTATGCTTTTTAGGCAGGGCCATGGGGTAAAGATACGCAAAGGTTTTGCCGCCGGAAGCGGTAGTGATGATATTTTAAATTGCCTCCTGTGTACGTAAAACGAAGCGATTCATCTAAAGTATTTTGTTGGGGTAAAATAATCAGCAACCGTCCTTTTTAATATAAGAGCAAGAAGGGAATATAAAGCGTGGCTATCTTATATTTTCCGTTACATAAGCAATAATTAAAGCTTAAGCCAGCTTCTTCTGCAGGAAGCTTAACGCTTAAATTTATAGTTTCTGAACAATTGGATTAAACGCCTTAGCCGATACTTTCACCTGATCGCCGGGTTGCAAGCCCTGAACTTCCTCCGCGGTGGTCACCGTTTTAATAATATTATTTCCGACCAGGATATCCAGAATATATACCACGCCATTTTCCCGGATACTTAAAACTTCGCCAATTAACTGAATTTTACTACTCAGCCGTTCGCGCCCAAAAACACCGGCCGGGGTACCTTGCGCCATAATTTTACCGTTTTCGAGGCTGATGATAAAATCTGATAAGCGGTAAATCTCGGATAACTGGTGGCTGACCAGAAGGGTGGTGGTGTGGAAGCTTTGGTGTAAACCGTAAATTTCGGTTTGCAGCGTTTGGCGCATCTCCAGGTCCAGGGCCGAGAGCGGCTCGTCGAGGAGCAATATTTGGGGTTTCCGCACCAATGCCCGCATCAGAGCCACCCGCTGTTGCTGTCCTCCCGAAAGGGTTAACGGTTTGCGATGGGCCAGTTGCTGCAAGGCTGCCCGCTCCAGTAAATCGTCTATGCGGTTTTTATCTGTTTTTCCGTTGAGTGCATACTGCAAATTCTCGCGCACGGTCATATTCGGGAAGAGGGCATAATCCTGAAATACAAAGCCAATTTCACGCTTTTGGGGCGGCAGGTTGATATTTTTACCTGTATCGAGCCATACTTCATCGTTTACGCTGATAAATCCTTCGTCGGGCTGAATCAGACCGGCTAATATTTTTAAGATGGTAGTTTTACCAGCGCCGGATTTGCCGTAGAGCGTACAGAAACTGCCGGCCTCCAGGTTAAAATCTACAGCTAGTTCTGTTTTGCCGGATGCCATCAGCAACGATTTCCGAACCCGAATCTGAATCATATAAAATAATAATAGTTAGAAGGGCATAAGTTAAACGCGGACCTTTTAAAATCAGGAAAACGGAAGAAAGTCAGAGCGTTTTAACCAGGCGTTTATTAACCAGATAAACAGTCAGTAATATCAAAAAAGACAGCACCAATAATACCAGCGAATAAACGTGTGCCGAACCATAGTTTAAACTTTCTACTTCGTGGTAAATGGCAATCGAAACTACCCGGGTTTCGCCGGGAATATTACCACCAATCATGAGCACCAAGCCAAATTCGCCGATGGTATGGGCAAAGGATAATACCGTGCCGGTGAGCAAAGCGGGCCGGATATTAGGCAGCAGTACCCGGAATAAAGTTTCGGTTTTGGAGCGGCCCAAAGTGTAAGAAGCTTCGGTTAATGAGTTGGGTAAACTTTCTAAACCAGCTTGCAGGGGCTGTACCATAAATGGCAAGCTATAAATAACCGAACCTACCACCAAGCCGGTAAAAGAAAATACCAGCGGCACGTTTAAAACATCGGAAAAAAACGACCCCGGAAACCCGGTAGGGCTGAAGGCCAGTAATAAGTAAAAGCCCATGACGGAAGGTGGCAGCACAATAGGTAAGCTGATAATGGCCTCGACTATGGGTTTTACCCGCGACCGGGTATGGGCCAGCCACCAGGCCAGGGGCAACCCGAGCAATAGCAGCAAGAAGGTGGTGATACCGGCTAGTTTAAACGTAAGCCAGAGCGGCTGCCAATCTAAGTTCATGTTAAATCGTAGCCTCCATCAAAGAAACCTCGTTGGTTTTTACCAGGCCCACTACGTTATCGCCCACCGTAAGGTTAAGCGCGACCACTGACTGAGAAGTTATAATAGCGCAAAGCGGATGGCCTTTAAAATCGAGGTCTATACGCGAAAGAATTTTGCCGGCGCTGATTTCTTTAATCGTAGCCGCAAAGCGGTTGCGCAAGCTTAAACTTCCGGTTAAATTTTTGCCAATCGACATTTCGGTTTCTTTAAACACCATATCTATTTCCTGGTTAGGCATTAAGTAACCGGCCGTTTGGGGCGTGTCAATTACCAAGGCCGAAAATATTTCGCCAGCTGCCAAAATGGTCACCAGCGAAATATCCTTATCGGTAACAACAGCCTGAATGGTTCCTTTTAACCTGTTCATTTGTAATAATAGCCGTATTTTTTAAAAATCAGTTTGGCGCGTGGGCTGAATATAAATTTATAAAACTGTTGGGCCTGAGCCAGATTGCGTCGACCGGCCGATTTTAACACAACCGTGCTCTGGGCAATAGGCGGGTAAACGGTTGGATCTACCGGCCTATATTTGCCTTTGCCCACGTTAGCGGGTTCCCGCACCACCGATTGGGCGGTAAAACCTAAGTCTACCACGCCCGATAACACGTATTGGTTTACCTGGGCAATGCTTTCGGCAAATATTAATTTGGGCTGGGCTATTGCCTCTAATCCGTAGTGCTGCAAGGCTTTGCGGGCCGCCGCGCCATACGGAGCTAACTGCGGATTAGCAATTGCAATTTTTTTTACGCCGGTATCCTTTATCAGCGCCAACCCTTTCTTCAAATCCAGGTTACGGGTGGTCCAGAGCACCAGCGTACCGTAAGCGTAAACTTGGGGCTTTCCCATCGTTAAGCCTTTCCGATGTAAGGCATTCGGGTAAAAGGTATCGGCCGATAAAAAAACATCGAAAGGCGCTCCCTGTTCTATTTGTGTAGCCAGTTTGCCGGATGAGCCAATAACTAAATCTACGGTAGTGCCGGTTTCTTTTTCGTAAGCTTCTTTTAGTACCTGGGCCACAAACTGCGCATTGGCGGCTACCGCTACCCGTATTTTCTGGGCTTGGGCGGGCAGGTTAAAAAAAATACAGCAGGTAAAAAGAAGCAGGCAGCGTAACATGTAATAAATAAAATGGAACCGGTCCTCGGAGTTGCTTTTATCAATCAGGTTACTAAATTAAGGTAATTCGGGGAAAGTTTTAATATTTAAATATTTCCGGTCCAGATTAGAATCCTTCTTCAGATTAAGATACCAGACCCATAAATTGAAGAAAACAGGGTGTGCGCCTGTTATTAAATATCAGGTGCACGACCTTATTTCTATTAACAATATCCCGGCGCTTCCAGCAGATATCGGATGCGTAATTTTGCGTTAGTTGCGGTACATACGATTACAGTAAAGCCTTTTAAAGAATAATTTAAAGCTACTAACTCTATTTGGGTAAATTACCTCCGTTGCAGCGTTTTAAGTGGTAAATAAAGTTTTAACTCTGCGGGATTTATTTTAGCTTTGCGCGAACATAGATAATCAAGTATATAATTTAGATATAAACAATGCCATATTTATTTACTTCTGAATCAGTTTCTGAAGGGCACCCAGATAAAGTTGCCGACCAGATTTCAGATGCCCTGATTGATAATTTCTTAGCCTGGGATGCTGATTCCAAAGTGGCTTGCGAAACTCTGGTTACGACCGGGCAAGTATTTTTAGCCGGGGAGGTAAAATCCCAAACCTATTTAGATGTGCAGAAAATTGCCCGCGAGGTTATTCAGAAAATTGGCTATACCAAGTCTGAATATATGTTTGAGGCCAATTCCTGCGGCGTACTTTCCGCTATTCACGAGCAATCGGCCGATATTAACCAGGGCGTAGACCGCGTTAACCGGCAAGAGCAAGGTGCCGGCGACCAGGGTATGATGTTTGGCTATGCCACCAACGAAACCGATAATTACATGCCGCTGGCTTTAGACCTGGCGCACAAAATATTAATCGAACTGGCCGCCATCCGCCGCGAGAACGGGGAAATTGATTATTTGCGCCCGGATGCCAAATCGCAGGTAACTATTGAATACAGCGATGATCACCGTCCGATCCGCATCGATGCAATTGTAGTTTCTACCCAGCACGATGATTTTGACACGGAAGAGGCCATGCAGCAAAGAATTCGGGAGGACATTATAAAAGTATTAATTCCGCGCGTAAAGAGCCAGTTAAAACCCGAACTGCAGGCGCTGTTTACCGACGAAATCAAATACCATATTAACCCAACCGGCAAGTTTGTAATTGGCGGGCCGCACGGCGATACCGGTTTAACCGGCCGTAAAATTATTGTGGATACGTATGGCGGCAAAGGGGCGCACGGTGGTGGCGCTTTCTCGGGTAAAGATCCTTCTAAAGTAGACCGTTCGGCGGCTTATGCCACGCGCCATATTGCCAAAAACATGGTGGCTGCCGGCGTAGCCGACGAAATATTGGTGCAGGTTTCTTATGCCATTGGCGTTAAAGACCCCATGGGTATTTATGTAAATACTTACGGTACCGCTAAAGTTGGTTTAACCGACGGAGAGATAGCCCAGAAAGTAGCCGAGATATTTGATATGACGCCTTACGGCATCGAAACCCGTTTAAAATTGCGTAACCCAATTTATGCCGAAACAGCTGCTTACGGGCACATGGGCCGGAAAAATGAAACGGTAACCAAAACTTTCTCGGGTAACAATGGCGATAGCCGCCAGGTTGAAGTAGAATTGTTTACCTGGGAGAAGCTGGACTTTGTAGACCAGGTAAAAGCAGCTTTTAATTTATAAGCCTGCCGATTATCTCTAAAAAAGAGCGGCCTGACTTCATGAAGTCAGGCCGCTCTTTTTTATTTATTGTAAAATCCGGTTTTTAATGGGTCGCAAGTTTTTCTTTATACTTTTTAACCTGTCGCGATAAAATATCGAGAGCTTCGTCGGTCGCATTTTCGAAAGAAGCGCCTTCTGTTTTGGTGAAAAGTGTTTGCCCCGGCACAAATAGCTTTACTTCCACAATTTTATTATTTACAGGATTGTTATTATCAAGTCTTAAATAAACCTCCCCATCTGTTATTCGGTCAAAGAAAGTATCCAGCTTATTAAGTTTAGTCTGAATAAAATCTAACAAAGATTGGTCGGCATCGAAGTGGATGGAATACATCTGTAGCTTCATAGTTTATTAATTTTAGGTTGAACTTATGCTTTCGGATGCGCTTTATCGAAAATTGATTTAAGCTTCTCGATAGAATTGTGGGTGTAGACCTGGGTTGCCGCCAGACTGGTATGCCCCAGTAAATCTTTAATGGCATTCAGGTCGGCGCCTTTGTTTAGCAAATGGGTTGCAAACGAATGGCGCAATACGTGCGGACTGGCATGTTCGGAAGTAGTTATCAAACGCAGGTGTTTTTTCACGATTCTATAAACAAGCTTCGGATAAAGCGGAAGCCCTTTATTAGTAACGAGCAGTTTTGTGGTTAAGTTATCCGGAAATTCGCTTTTTTTCATTTCCAGGTACTTTTCAATACTATTAAAGAGGGTATCGTTGATGGGTACCACTCTTTCTTTATCGCCCTTGCCGGTAACGCGCACGGTTTTTCCGGTAAAATTTATATCTGCCTCGGCTATGCCAATCAGCTCGGCCAGCCGGATGCCGGTGCCATACAAAAACTCCAGAATAAGTTTATCGCGTTGCCCTTCAAAGTTGTCTTCAAAGGCAAAAGCATCTAAATAATTATTAAAAGCTTCTTCCGCCACAAAGGCCGGCAGCTTTTTAGAAGCTTTTGGTGGTTTCAGGCGTAAGGTTGGGTTTTTAGTAATCTGGTTCTGGCGCAGCAGAAATTTGTAGTACGAACGTAAACAGGCAATTTTACGGTTAACGGTGCGCGCGTCGAGGTCTTTTTGCACCAGGGTTACAATCCAGGAGCGGATAATGGCATGATCGGCTTCGGCTGGATCAGTTATGTTGTATGTTGCGGCTAGGTAAGCTGAGAATTGACCCAGATCGGTCTGGTACGAGAGCAGCGTGTGGGGGCTGTAGCGTTTCTCATACCGCAGGTATTTAAAAAATAATTCCATAAACAAGTGGCTGTATACTTATGCTACACGGCCACTAATTTATGGAATTAACCTATTAAAGCTAGTAGCGAGGTACTAGTAATTTTCGGTAGCGAAAAGTTGTTGCTTGTAAACAGCTCTCTCTCTTTGTCTTTTCTTCGACACAGATGGTTTTTCGAAATACGTGCGGGCACGCAATTCTTTTAGAACGCCGGTTCTTTCAAATTTCTTCTTAAATCTTTTAAGAGCTCTGTCTACTGACTCGTTATCTTTTACGTTAACAATTATCATGTTTAAATTTTTGTATTTTTCTTACAGGATTGCAAATGTAAGCAAATATTACTGAAAATCAAGAAAAAGGTTTAAATTTTATATATTTAAAAGTAACACCTGAGCTTACCTGGTTCTAACACAATTTTTATCGCAATATTTCGCGGGCAATTACCAGTTTCTGAATCTCGGAGGTGCCTTCGCCAATGGTACAAAGCTTGGCATCGCGGTAATATTTTTCGGCCGGATAATCTTTGGTGTAGCCGTAACCGCCAAATATTTGTACGCCCTCGGTGGCTGCCTTTACGGCCACTTCCGAAGCATAATATTTAGCCATGGCCGATTCTTTGGTAGCATTCAAGCCCCGGTTTTTCACGTCGGCAGCCCGGTAGGTCAGCAGGGCTGCCGCTTCTATCTCGGTGGCAATATCAGCAAGTTTAAAACCAATGCCCTGAAAATTGGCGATCGGCTGGTTAAACTGCCGGCGTTGCTGCGCATAGGCCAGCGCTGCTTCGTAAGCACCCTGGGCAATTCCCAGGCTCAGAGCCGCAATTGAAATCCGTCCGCCATCCAGCACTTTCATCGATTGAATAAAGCCATCGCCCACCTGGCCCAGAATATTGTCTTTGTGTACCCGGCAATCCTGCATAATCAATTCGGTGGTTTCGGAAGCCCGCATGCCCAGTTTATTTTCTTTGCGGCCGTGGCTAAAACCCTCGTGGGGCTTTTCTATCACAAAAGCTGTCATGCCGTGCGAATCACCTACCTCACCGGTCCGGGCTATTACCACCGCTATATTACCCGATTTGCCGTGGGTAATAAAGTTTTTAGCGCCATTTAAGATATAATAATCCCCATCGGGTACGGCCACCGTACGCATATTACCGGCGTCTGATCCGGTGTTGGGTTCGGTTAAGCCCCAGGCCCCAATCCATTCGGCGGTAGCCAGCTTGGGTAGCCAGCGCTGTTTCTGCTCTTCATTGCCAAATTGCAAAATATGACCGGTACATAAAGAGTTATGGGCAGCTACCGATAAACCAATCGAACCATCAACTTTGGCGATTTCGGCTATTGCTGTTACATATTCCGGGTATCCAAAACCAGCGCCACCATATTGTTCCGGAACCAGCACGCCCATCAGGCCCAATTCTCCTAACTTTTTAAAAACTTCCACCGGAAATTCCTGGCTTTCATCCCAATCCATCAGGTAAGGGCGGATATTTCGGGCGCTAAATTCCCGTACCATTTGGGCAATTATTTCCTGATTTTCCGTTTTAATTAAATTCATGTGGTGTTAGGTGGTTATTGCTGTCAAGTATTAAAACAAGATAAGGAAATAGATGTTTTTTTAGATGGTTTTTTATAAAAAGGTTAAAACAAGTTTGGTGCCCAAATTCTACGGGAATGAATATAAAGGTTGTTTAAAGCCAGGACCTGTCTAAACATTATACGCTATACACAATATTATCTTTTGATACCCACCTGATTTTGTTTTACTTTGCAGGCGTTTTGTCAAAAAATAATTTAGCAGAACCCGGTTTTTAACTAACTCTTTTTTCTTGTATTAAATGCAAGTAGTTCTCAGGACCCGTTTACTTCGTCTTTTTATACTCTTTTTTGCCCTTTCTTTCTACTCCTGCCGGAGCTATAACCAGAATATTATGTTCCGGGGCGAAGGCAGTATTAACCTGGATAAACTAAAACAATCTCTGGCTAACGTAGAGCGAAATTATATTATCCAGCCGAACGATTACCTGGATGTACGGGTATATACGAATAAAGGTGAACGGATTTTTGACCCGAATGGTGAGCTGCCTTTTGGGGCGCCAGGGGGCGGTGTAGGAGGCGTAAATCGGAGTACTGGGGTTGGTCAGCGAGGTGGAAACCGCAATACTGGCGGACAAAATAACCAATATGGGAATACCCAATTTCTGGTGCAGTATGACGGACAGGTAAAGTTGCCGATGGTTGATTACGTGAAAGTAACCGGTCTGACGTTGCTGCAGGCAGATAGTCTATTGCAGACGCTTTATGCCACCTATTACGTTGATCCTTTTGTAACCACGCAGGTAGTAAACAACCGGGTATTTGTACTGGGTTCACCGGGCGGCCAGGTTATCCAGATGACGAATGACAACATGAACCTGCTGGAGGTGATTGCACTGGCCGGCGGCGTAGGCGGGGGAAGCGGGCAGACCCAATATGGAAGAGCAAATAAGATAAAGATTATCCGGGATTATATGGATCATGACCCGATTGTGCAGGTGGTAGATTTAACCACTATTGAAGGTCTTAAACAAGCCAGCTTACATATTGAGCCGAATGATGTAATTTATATAGAACCTAATCAGCGCTTGTTTTTCGAAGTGTTTAGGGATATAGCCCCGATAGTAAGTACCATTTTAGGCACCACCAGTGCCATTATTACTACTGTTTTGTTAATAAATAATTTAAAATAATTCGCCGAAATTATATTAAATTTATTTAATATTTTACTTCAAGCTAATTAATGGCATTAGAAAAATTCGCTGATATCGATGAACTCAACAGCCGGGTGGCAGATACGGAGTCGGAAGAAGAAGGCGGCAGTGACGTAGATTTTGTAATTCTTTTAGCAGTAGCGCGCAAAAGCTTAATATGGGTAGTTCTGCTCATTATGCTGGGGCTTGCCGCTTCTTATTTATTTCTGCGATACACCAAACCGGTTTATAAATCATCATCTATTATTAAAATAGACGAGCAATCGCAGGCCGGTGCTTTAGGATTGGGCGGCCCGATGGGCGATGCCGCCAGCAGCCAGCAGTCCATGGCCTCTCTTTCGGGGGAAGTAGAGCTAATTAAATCGGACTTGATCTACGAAAACCTGAAGCGGCGCCTGAACCTGAACGTAAGCTATTATGCTTTGGGTAATGTTTTAAGCGAAGAACTTTACAAAAACTCGCCTTTTAAAGTTATTTACGAGATTAAAGACGATGGTTTTTACAATAAGAATTTTGATGTAAACTTTCTGGATGAAAACCGGTTTACTTTATCTTATCAGGTAGGCGAAGAAGAAATTTCGGGGGAATACCGGTTTGGTGAAAAAATAGATAAAAAAGAAATCAGCTTAACGCTCTACCCCAATAATAATTTCAACGAAGATGCGCAGGGCCGGAAGTATTTTTTTGTTATTAATAGTGACGGGGCGCTCAATAGCTATTTTAATCAGAATCTTTCGGTTGAAATTGTAAATCCGGATGCCCATACCATAGGTATATTTTTTACCGATTTTAACCCGGCCAAAGCCCGGGATATTGTAACCGAAATAGATACGGCTTACCTCGAACAAAAAATCCACCAGAAAAACCTGGCCAGCAGCCAAAGACAAAAATTCCTGGACCAACTGCTGAAAGAAACCGAAACGAATCTGCAGAACTCCGAAGAAAACATGGAAAGTTTTGTGCGCCAAAACCGGACGTACGATATCAAAGCGGAAGTAGGTACCCAACTGGCCAAACTGGAAACCCTAAATAACGAGCGGCGGGAATTAGATATTCAGATTGGTTTATTAAAAGATGTCGCCCGCCTGGTCAGTCAAGCCGGTCAGGATGAACAGGAAAGTGATCTGGAACAAGTAATTCCATCTTTAAAAGCGGTTGAAGACCAGGAATTAAGCAGCCGCATTTCGGAGTTGAGTAATTTGCAATTGTACTATAAGTTACTGAAGCGTTCTTACAAGGATTCTACCGAGGCAGTAAGGCGGTACCAGAAAGAAATGGCTTTTACCAAAGATGCGGTAAATAAACTGCTGGAACAAAATATTCAGCTCCTTGAAAAAGAGGCGGCTACCATTAACACCAGTATCGCCGTTATCGAAAGCAAATTACAAACAATGCCGCAAAAGGAAACCGAACGGGTGCGTCTGGCGCGGCCTTTTAGCTTATACGAGGGTACTTACTTAACCCTACTCGATAAAAAAATTGAAATGGGTATAGAGCAGGCGGGTACCGTAGCTGACTTTCAGATTTTATCGCCCGCTTCGCTGCCCTCGGAGCCCATTTCGCCGGACCGCATGATTGTTTACGCCATTGGTTTGGCCAGTGGTTTAATGTTGGGGATAGGTTTAATTGCCGGCCGATATTTTATGCATAATACGGTAACCAGTGTGGGTGAAATTGAGCGTAATACCAGAGCGTCGGTATTGGGAGTAGTGCCCCATTACACCCGCGAAAAATTACCCGTTTCTAAACTTATTGTTGATAAAAATCCCAAGTCGGCCATTAGCGAATCTATTCGCTCTATCCGGACTAACCTGGAGTTTATCAATGCTTCTTCTAAAAAGAGACGGCTTATTTCGGTTACGTCTACGGTAAGTGGTGAAGGTAAAACTTTTGTGGCGGTAAACCTGGGCGGTATTATTGCTTTATCCGACCAGAAAGTAATTATCCTGGATTTAGATTTACGCAAACCCAAAGTAAACCTGGCCTTCGAAGTCGAGAATGTTATCGGCATCAGCACCATTCTGATTGGCAAGCACTCGATTCAGGAATGTATACAACAATCCACTATCCCTAACCTGCATTTTATTACAGCCGGACCTACGCCACCCAATCCCTCGGAACTGATATTGAATAACCGGTTTAATGAAATGCTGGAGGAACTGCACCAGCTTTACGATGTGGTAATTGTAGATACGCCGCCGGTAGGTTTGGTAACCGATGGTATTTTGGTAATGCGCAAAGCCGATGTGCCAATCTATATTGTGCGGGCCGATTATTCGAAGAAGTCGTTCCTGAAGAATATTAACAAAATAATGAAAACAAATAACTTTACCCGGCTTACCGTAATCCTGAACGACGCAAAAGGGATGGCGGCTGGGTATGGTTATGGCTACGGTTACGGCTATGGCTACGGCTATGGTAATGCTTACTACGACGATGAAGTCCGGGAGAGCCCCTGGAAGCGATTCAGAAGAACATTTATGTAAGGTTCTGAATGATAAAGGCTTTTAAAAAATTTTTTCGGAAAGATAATACCGCTAGACCTTTTGCCGGAATAGCGGTAGATATGCATTCGCATCTTTTACCCGGTTTAGACGACGGCGCCGGTACCTTAGAGAAATCGCTGGAAATGATTGCTGCTCTGGGCGACTTAGGTTACCGGAAATTAATTTTAACCCCGCATATTATGGGCGATTTTTACCGCAACACACCAGTAGGCATCCGCGAAAAGCTGAACCTGGTGAGTGCGGCGGTAAAAGATAAAGGTTGGGAAATGGAACTGGCTTGTGCCGCCGAATATTATCTGGATGAATGGTTTTTAGCTAAGGTAAAAGCCGATGAGCCTTTGCTGAGCTTCGGCGATAATTATGTTTTAATCGAGACCTCTTATATAAATGAGCCTTTCAATTTTAAAGAAATTATTTTTTCACTAAAAGCAGCGGGATATACGCCGGTGTTGGCGCACCCGGAGCGGTATACTTATTTGTACAACCGGCTGGATGCCCTGCAGGAAATACATGATTTAGGCGTCTTGTTTCAGGTAAACTTAAATTCATTCTCTGGGTATTACTCGCCGGCCGCCCGGAAAGTAGCCGAAAAGCTGGTAGAATTAAAGCAAGTGCATTTTGTTGGTACCGATGCACACGCGCTGCGGCACCTGGAAATATTGCCGAAAGCCGCCGCCAACCCTTATTTTAAAAAAGCTTTGGCCCTGCCACTGCGCAATCCCCAACTTTAATCTATAATATTCCTGCCGATGATTTTTATAACCGGGGGTACGGGCCTGATTGGCAGCTTTCTAATCCGGAATTTGCTGGCCGAAGGCGCCGCCCTCAAAGTTTTATACCGGCAGCACATCCCCTCCGAATTTGAGCAGAAAAGCAATATAGAATGGATTAAAGGCGATATTTTAGATACGGCTTTGTTGCGCGATCTCATGCCGGGCATTACCCAGGTGTACCATTGTGCCGGTTTGGTGTCGTACGCGCCCCAGGATGCCGCCTTGTTAAAAGAGATAAACGTAACCGGTACCGCCAATATCGTAAATGTCTGTCTCGAAAATCCGGGCGTTAAGTTATGCCACGTTAGCTCAGTAGCGGCCATCGGACACGTGAAAGGCCAACAGGTTTTAACCGAAGCTACCAAGTGGGATTTAAATGCATCACACTCAGCTTACGCCAATTCAAAATATTTCGGCGAACTGGAAGTGTGGCGGGGAATCGCCGAAGGATTGCCGGCTGTGATTGTGAATCCTTCCGTAATTCTGGGGCCGGCCGCTGACTGGAGCCGGAGCAGTACCCAATTATTTAAATACGTTTTTGAAGAACATAAATTTTATACGCGCGGCGGCGCGAATTTTGTAGATGTAAGGGATGTTATAATGGCAATGACCGCTTTGATGCAGGCGGATATTACCGGTGAACGGTTTATCTTAAATGCCGGCTTGTTATCGTACGAAGCTTTTTTTATGCAAGTGGCCCGTGGCCTGCAAAAAAAAGCTCCCTCGGTAAAAGTGCCCGGATTATTAACCGAAATAATTTGGCGGGCCGAGGCCATGCGATCTTTTTTTACCCGTAAAAGACCTTTAATAACCAAAGAAACGGCACGCATTGCCAAAAAAAATCATTTGTACAGCAACGAGAAAATTAAAACCAAACTTCAGTTTAAGTTTATTCCGCTAGAAAAGACCATTCTTTGGTGCTGCCAGGAACTAAACCAAACGCACCGGTCGCAGCCGGCGGCGGTTTAAAGATATTGTTGTTGTTAGTAAAAAGGAGCTGTATTTTTGCAGCGGAAAGGAGAACCCGATTAATGGATGAACAGGCCGAAGATAGAAATGAGGAGTTGGAGTTAATAAATAAATTCGAAAATATGGTAAAAGAAAACGATACTGTATTTTTTGATTTATCGGAATTCGAATTAATCATTGATCATTATACCAGTAATTTAAATTATACCCAGGCATTAGCGGCCTGTAACGCCGCTTTGGCTCAATATCCTTTTTCAACGGAACTACAGATTGATAAATCGCAATTGCTGGCCATGGCCGGCAATTTTGAAGAAGCCTTACAACTGATTGAAGAAGTAGCACTGGTAGACCCGGATAACGCCGATATTTCGGTAACCCGCGGGGTTATTTATACCCAAAAGGGCGAATACAACACCGCCATTGAGTTTTTTAAAAAGGCTGCCGCCGTAACCACCGACCGCGACGATATTTATTTTAACATCGGGCTCACGTACCAGAGTTGGGGTAAGTTTAAATCGGCGGTAAAATATTACAAGCAGTGCCTGCAGATAAACCCCGAAAATGAGTTAGGTATGCAGGAACTGCTGTATTGCCTGGATATAAGCGGGAACCTGGAAAACAGCCTGCCTTTCTTCCAGGAGTTTATCGATGCCGACCCTTATTCCCACACGGCTTGGTATAACCTGGGTTTGGTGCAGTTCCGGCTGGAGTTGTTCGAAAAAGCCTTAAGCTCTTTTGAGTACAGCACCATTATTAAAGCCGATTTTGCCAACGGCTATTTACAATTGGCCAATACCTATGTGCACCTCGGCGAATTTGCCAAAGCCATCGACCACTTTAACCAGTTTACCGAGCACGATGCACCCTCGGCAGATATCTACTGCAATATTGGCGAGTGTTACGAAAAGCTGCGGCAGTGGGACCAAGCCCGGAAATATTACCAGAAATCTATTGACCTGGATCCGAACATGGACGAGGCCTGGTTTGGCATTGGCGTAATTCTGAATGCGCAAGCCAAGTGGTTCGAAGCGGTACATTTTTTCCGGAAAGCTACTACCATTTACCCCGATAGTTCGGATTACTGGCTGGCTTTGGCCGCAGCCGAGTATAACGTGGGGCACATTGTATCGAGCATTGAGGCTTACGAAAAGGCTAGCGAACTGGCTCCGGCTAATAAAGATATCTGGCTGAACTGGTCTATTTTGCTTTACGAACAAGGTAATTACGAAGGCGCTATCGAGCTGATGGAGAATGCCATTGAGATTCAGCCGGAGGAAGCAGAACTGCATTACCGCATGTGCGCTTATTTGCTCTCGGCAGGAAATTACAAGGAAGCCTATAATTATCTCGAAAATGCATTAATTTTGGACTTCGATAAGCACTACCTGCTGTTTGAGTATTTTCCCGAACTGGAATCGCAGAAAGCGCTGGCGCGCCTGATAGACCAATACCGGAAATAAACAGCAAGCAGATGAATTCTGGAGTTTTATAAATTTAATTTAAATAATAGCCGGTGTTTTACATGATTTTTAAATAACCATTAAGGCTCCTTTATTAAGAAAACATCTGGGCTTCAACCATTTGATAGTAGTTTAATATAACAACACACCTTAATGAATTATACCCTTAACCATTTGCCTGAGCGGGATGCCAAACCGCGGGAAAAAGGATACACCATGGCCATGGACAAAGGCCTGAGCATCCGGGAGGTAGAAGATTTTATAGAAGTAGCCGGCGAGTACGTAGATATTGTAAAACTGGGCTGGTCTACCTCTTACGTAGTGCCTAATTTACAGGGCAAGTTAGATGTTTACAAAGCGGCCGGCATTCCGGTTTATTTTGGCGGCACCTTGTTCGAAGCCTTTATTATCCGGAATAAATTTGATGAGTACCGCCGGATTCTGGATAAATACGAACTGCAATACGCGGAGGTATCAGATGGCTCTATTGAGTTGCCACACGAAGATAAATGCAACTACATCAGGACTTTGGCCGAGCAGGTAACGGTTTTGTCGGAAGTTGGATCGAAAGACGACCAGAAAATAATTCCGCCTTATAAATGGATTAGCCTGATGCAGGCCGAACTGGATGCCGGCGCCTGGAAAGTGATTGGCGAGGCCCGGGAAGGAGGCAACGTGGGTTTGTTCCGCTCTACCGGCGAAGTAAGAAGTGGTTTGGTAGAAGAAATATTAACAAAGATTCCTTTCGAAAAAATTATTTGGGAGGCGCCGCAAAAAGAACAACAGGTTTGGTTTGTAAAATTACTCGGAGCTAACGTAAACCTGGGTAATATTTCGCCGAAAGAAGTGGTGCCGCTGGAAACCATCCGGCTGGGCTTACGCGGCGATACTTTTTTACATTTTATAAACCTCAACGAGGTGCAATAATTTAAGGCCGGAAGGGTTACAATGGCAAATACCTGCTCCGGCCACTTATTTTTATTAGTTTATCATTAACCGGCCTACATGGACCTGCTGCATAATTTTATTGATTTTTTCCTGCACCTGGATGTGCATCTTTCCCAAATTATTCACGATTATGGTATTTGGGCTTACTTAATATTATTCCTGATCATTTTCGTGGAAACCGGCCTGGTAATTATGCCTTTCCTGCCCGGCGACTCGCTGTTGTTTGCGGCCGGGGCTTTTGCGGCGCCGCAACTAACCCAAACCGGCGAACTGGTGCCTGGGCCTTTTAATGTTTTTTACCTGATTGGGTTATTATTTGTAGCAGCTTTTCTGGGCGATACGCTTAATTATTACATTGGCGATTACATTGGTCCTAAAGTGTTCCGGCGCAACTACCGTTTTCTGAAGAAAGAACACCTGCTCAAAACGCAGCATTTTTATGAAAAACATGGAGCCAAAACTATTATTTTTGCCCGCTTTATACCCATCATTCGTACGTTTGCACCCTTTATAGCAGGCGTAGGCACCATGAAGTACAGTAAGTTTATTGCTTATAATATTATTGGGGGCTTTATTTGGGTGGCTTTGTTTATCGGAGCCGGTTATTTCTTTGGTAATATTCCGGCGGTTAAAGAGAATTTTACCCTGGCTATTTTTGCCATTATTTTTATTTCTATTCTGCCGCCGCTGTACGAATTTGCCAAGCACAAGTTATCTGCCAAAAGCCGCGCCTGATAAATTTAACCCAATATATAATATTCAAGAGTAGACAAATCCGCACCACCAGCATGAAAGCATACGGCCTGATTGGTTATCCTTTAACGCATTCGTTCTCGGAGAAATATTTCGCCGAAAAGTTTAAGGCCGAAAATATTACCGATTGTGTTTACAAGCTGTATGAACTACCGGATATCCAGGCCTTTCCGGCGCTGATAAAATCCATCCCCAACCTGCACGGCCTGAACGTAACGGTGCCCCACAAAGAAAAAGTAATTCCTTACCTGGATGCAGTAGAAACCCAGGCAAAAAAGATTGGCGCCGTAAACGTAATAAAATTTCAGAACGGCAAAACCACCGGTTACAATTCCGATTACCAGGGCTTTATGCAATCGTTAGAGAATTTTTATTCTGTTAAGGCCAATTCCAAGGCTCTGATTTTTGGTACCGGCGGGGCGGCTAAGGCAGTTTTAGCAGCTCTCGATTCGCTGGGTATCTCTTACAAAATAGTTTCGCGCCAGCCGCAACCCAGCCAGCTCCATTACAACGAGCTGCACCCGGATTTGATGGCGGAATATTCATTATTGATAAATACTACCCCATTAGGCACTTATCCCAAAGTAGATACCTGCCCGCCCATTCCCTACGAAGCCCTTTCGGAGAACCATTATTTATACGACCTGGTTTACAACCCGGCCGAGACCTTATTTCTGCAAAAAGGCCGCGCAGCCGGCGCTAAAATTAAGAACGGCCACGAAATGCTGGTGCGTCAGGCCGAAGTAGCCTGGGTAATCTGGAACAGCTAAAATAAATATTGCTGCTCCGGCTACTCTTATAAATAGCTCATTTTCAACGCTGTTTAACGCTAAAAATATTGGCAACAGTACTTTTTTAGGTGCTTCCTTATATAGTATATTTGAAATTATTTTTAAAATAATTTTCTTCCTTGCAACCAATCCGGCTACAGGTGGGTCATGATGGCGAGGGTTTTAAAACTAAGGATATTCGTAGGTCTACTTGAAGCTTTTTCGGAAAAATCTTACCGTTGAACAGGAACTGGTGCAAGGTTGCATAGCAGGTAAAAGAGCTACGCAAAAAGCGCTCTACGACCTCTATGCCAAAAAAATGATGGCGGTGTGCCTGCGTTACGCCAAAACCAGTTTTGAGGCGGAAGATATTATGCAGGAAGCGTTCGTAAAAGTTTTTGAACACATCGGTACGTTTAAAGGTGAGTGCCCGTTGGAGTTCTGGATCAGACGGATTATGGTAAACACGGCCCTGAAGCACCATCGCAAAAAAATGTATGTGAGCTCCGTAGCCGAAAGCGATAAAATCGAAAATATACCCGAAGAAGAATTTGTCTTATCGAACTATGCTTACGAAGACTTGTTGGGCATGGTCCAAAGTTTAGCCCCTCGCTACCAGCTTATATTTAATTTATATGCCATAGAAGGTTATTCCCACAAAGAGATTGCCACCATGCTGGAGATTTCTGAGGGAACCTCTAAATCGCAATATTCACGTGCGCGTGCAATCTTGAAAAACATGTTGGAACGTCACGAAGAAAAATACAATGAAAGAATTATCAGATAAAAGCAAACCTCAGCGCCTGGAAGAATTATTCCGGACCCGCCTGGAAACGGCGGAAGCAGAACCGTCGGAGCGGGTGTGGGAACGGATTGAACAAGGGCTGGACCTGAAAGAAGCCGGCTATTACAAAGAGCGGGTAAACTGGTACCGGTCGTTGGCAGCAGCTTGTATTGTTTTGGTAATGTGTGCGGCCATGTATCTGTATTACGATGTAAACTCACGGCAACCTGCCAATCAGGGCATGGCGAACTTACCGACGAACCAAAGTAACCCCACCATTGCCGAAAACAAAGCAAATCCCACCACCGCAGAAACCAACCGTTTAAATAATAACAGCCGGCAGCCGGCCGAAGATAAAGCCGCGCGTTCGGAAACTGATTTACCGGCCCGGGCCGGATTAGCCGCCGTTGAACCAGCATCTAAAAACCCGGCAAAGACTCATAATGCCGCTGACGTACCGGATAATCGGGATAATAGAAAAGTTAAAGCAGACCAAACCTATGCCGCTACCCCAACCAGTTCTGGCAAATTAAACCAGAATAACCTGGTGGCTGTGAGTAATGGCATTAATAATATGGCCGGCGTAAATATTGGGCTGACGGATGCCGGCCTAGTAGCACTGACTAATGAGGCAAAAACGCGAATATTAGCCGGCGATAAAACCGCAACAGAAGACCTGGAGCCATTGGTGCCGGTAAGCGCCTGGGCCGGCTTGCGTAAAGCACCCATGGCAGATTCGTTGTGGAAACCAAAGGCCATTGAGGCGACCCCGCCCGCTCTGGCTTGGGAACCAACCATTGCGCCGGAACCGGAAAAACCTAAAATGGCGCGGTGGAGTTTTAGCGCCAGGTACGCACCACAGTATTTTAATCAGAATATAGAACTGGCTTCGGCGGCCTCTCCGCAATACTTAATGGCGCCTAACCTGAGTAACTTTAACGGAGCGCCGGCCGCCACTGTAAATGCTACTGGTTATACCGCTGCCCTGAATGAATATGACCAAAATACCTCATCGGGTTTTTCTTACAACACAGCGGCGGCGGTTGGTTATGCCCTAAACGAACATTGGTCTTTAGAAACCGGCCTGCTGTTTACCCAAAATGTGGCTTCCAGTAAGTCGTCGTACGTGTTTAGTAATTCTTACCTGGCGGCCCGCTATAGCAATGCCGATCCGGGAGCCAATTTCAATGACACTAAAAATATGGCGCAGGCGGCTGCTTTACCTACTACGGCTTTGGTAGCTTCTTTAGCGGGGCAGCAACACCTGGGTAATGCCGCTGTAATTCAGACGCCTTCCTTCGAAACCGAATACCGCTACCGGTCGTTGGGCGTTCCTCTTAAACTGAATTACCAAACCAAAAGCCGTAAATCGTTTTACTTTGCTTCCGTGGGCTTGCTGACCAACTTACTCGTACAAGCCAATATTATTTCGGAATCGAGCCGGGTGCCCGATATGAAATTTGGAAACAATGCGGATTCGCCCTTCCGGCCCTGGCAGTTTGCCACGGTATTATCGGCCGGTAAAGGGTTCCGGGTTTCTAAGGCAATTAGTTTAAGAGCGGGTCTGGAAGGTACCCAGTACCTGACCAGCCTGGCCGCGCATCCCGAAAATTTACATAGTAAACAACGAAAACCATACTCGATTGGTGTTGCTTTCAGCTCCAGTTATACGTTGGGCCGGTAAAGGAACAAGTCGAATCCTAATTGCCAGATTTTTAATTATTATTCGGTCCCAACCTAAATAGATTCAGCGAGGATTTTACCTCTTACCATACTGTACTCATTTAGCATACTATACCTGCTTAATATTTGAGCAGGTTTTTTTAGTAATCAGTTTTTAGTGATTTGCTATTAGAGATTAGTTATTAGCTATCATCCCCAAACGTTCAAACCACTCACCAAATAGCTCGATATTGTTCGGTCATTTTGAAATAATCTATTGCTCAACAAAACTTAGGGGCAAAATAAATAATACCAATATTGCTCCTATCATTTTCTGATTAACAGAACCGGCTGGAATCCTTCTATTTGTTCATGCCGAAAACTAGGTGATTTATTATGCGGGAATCAAGACTATTAAATATAAATAGTTCGGTTACAGAGATTAGGATTATGATTTATTCTAATTATCTGAACAGCAATCCTAAAGCAAGTAGTTATTAGTAAATAACACCAAAAATTTAGCAATTAAGCTAAATTAATTAGAGCAGAGGCAACTAGCCGGGTGCAATTTTTGTTACAAATTGATCTGATTATTTCTAACTTTATTCCATGGATTTTAAGCTAACATCGGAGTTTAAACCAACCGGCGACCAACCCAAAGCTATTGCCCAATTAGTAGAAGGCGTCAGAAATGGCGAACCGGCTCAGGTTTTGCTGGGGGCTACGGGTACGGGTAAAACGTTTACAGTGGCTAATGTTATTCAGGAGGTTAAAAAGCCAACCCTGGTACTTTGCCATAACAAAACCCTGGCCGCCCAGTTGTACGGGGAGTTCAAGAGCTTCTTCCCGAATAACTCTGTCGAATATTTTATATCGTACTACGATTATTACCAGCCCGAAGCCTATATCGCTTCTACGAATACCTTTATCGAAAAGGACCTGGCCATTAACGAGGAAATCGAAAAGCTGCGGCTGCACTGTACTTCGGCTTTATTATCGGGCCGGCGCGATGTTATTGTGGTGGCTTCCGTTTCGTGTATTTACGGTATTGGTAACCCCGAAGAATTTGGTAAAAATGTAATTTATATTCGGCCGGGCCAGCGGGTTAGCCGCAACCATTTGCTGTACCAGTTTGTGCAAATATTATACAGCCGCACCGAAGCTGAATTTACGCGCGGATCTTTCCGGGTAAAGGGCGATACCGTCGATATTTTTCCGGCTTACGCCGATTACGCGTATCGCATTTATTTCTTCGGCGACGAAATTGAAGCTATTCAGCGAATAGATCCCGGCACCGGAAAAAAAATTGGCGATGAAGACCAGGTAGCTTTGTACCCGGCCAACCTTTTCGTCACCGGTCAGGACGTCATGCAACAAGCCATTCAAGAGATTCAGTTCGATTTAATGGCCCAGCACAATTATTTCCTGAAAGAGTTTCGCGAAGAAGAAGCCAAACGCATTAAAGAACGGACAGAGTTCGACTTAGAAATGATACGGGAATTAGGCTATTGCTCCGGCATCGAGAACTATTCCCGCTATTTCGACCGGCGGCAGCCCGGCGCGCGGCCGTTCTGTTTGCTCGATTATTTCCCCAACGATTTTCTGATGGTGATAGACGAGAGTCACGTTACCACGCCCCAGGTGCGGGCTATGTGGGGCGGCGACCGGTCGCGCAAAACCCAATTGGTAGAATACGGCTTTAGGTTGCCTTCGGCCATGGATAACCGTCCGCTTACTTTTAACGAGTTTGAGTCGATGATGCAGCAGACCATTTTTGTGAGCGCTACGCCCGGCGATTACGAGTTGCAGAAAGCCGGCGGGGTAGTAGTGGAGCAAATTATTAGGCCAACCGGCTTGTTAGACCCTGAAATTGAGGTTCGCCCGAGCATTAATCAGGTAGATGATTTGCTCGACGAAATTGATAACCGCATTAAAATGGGTGACCGGGTACTGGTAACCACACTTACCAAGCGCATGGCCGAAGAATTATCTAAATACATGGACCGGCTGAATATCAAGGTGAAATATATTCACTCGGAGATTAAATCTTTAGACCGGGTGGAAATATTGCGGGAGTTGCGCCTGGGCCACATTGATGTGCTGATTGGCGTTAACCTCTTGCGCGAAGGGCTGGATTTACCCGAAGTATCGTTGGTAGCTATTCTGGATGCTGATAAAGAAGGTTTCCTGCGCGACCAGCGTTCGCTTATCCAGACTACCGGCCGGGCGGCCCGGAACAGCCAGGGAAAAGTAATTATGTACGCCGACCGCATGACGGGTTCGATGCAACGCACGATAGACGAAACCAACCGCCGCCGGGCTGTACAGATGGCTTACAACGAAGTACACGGCATTACCCCAACTACCGTTTTCAAATCGAAAGAAGAGATTATGGTACAGACTTCGGTAGCCGATGCCCGGAAAGAAGTGAAGATTTATGCTGGTCCGGACGACGCGGAAATGTCTTTAGCGGCGGAACCGGTAATTCAATATATGAAGCGCGACGAACTCGAAAAGCTGATTAAGAAAACCGAAAAGCAGATGGAAGCCGCCGCCAAAGATTTGGACTTTTTACAAGCTGCTAAGTTCCGCGACGAGTTGGCCGAATTACGAAAGTTATTGAAAAGCAAACGAGAGTAACAATGTACAAAAAAGAGCCGCAAGGCTCTTTTTTGTTACTAAGTCTTTCAAATAATATCAAATAGTAAATTCCAGATTCCATAGCAGCATAACAAACCGCATTCCCTACTTGTCATTCTGTTAAGAATCTTCTGCATAAGTTGGATAAACAGGTAATAAACCTAGTCTGGAATTTACCTGTGACGCCTTCTATACAGAAGATTCCTCCGGAATGACGGGTGTGGAGGAAATGATTCACACTTTCAGCTATGGAAGGTCCTTCTTACTAACTGGTATAATATCAACTGTTTTCTTTTTTGTGCCGTATCTCAGCGGTATATTTTAGTTAAGATTATTTCGGGCTTAAATGCTTTATTTAGCAAATTCACCAAAGTGCCACAATACACCTGAGGGGTCATGCATAAATAATTCTCTTCCCCAATCAAATTGCTTAATTTCTGTAATTTTTACGTTTTTAAATTTAGCCGTTAATTCTTTACGGCGTAAATCCTCGGCGCATTTTTCAAGGTTGTCTACTTCTAAAAATATCATCGAATTATTTATCCAATCTTCTACATAGTAGTCCTGCAAATAAAAACTTAAATTTTCATTTACCTTAAACAAACACATCTTTTGGTCAATTATAATTTCCTCAAAATCAAGTGCCCGGTAAAACGATCTTGATTCTTCATGATTTTTAGCGCCAATAAATGTGCGAATAGATTTTGGTTGATAGTTCATGTAATGTAGTCTTTGCCGGTTGTTTACTATTTTTCCTTTCGTAAACAACTGGTAGGTGGCGGTAATATATTTACGGATGTGGATTATTAATTACTCTCCAAAACGATGCTGCTGGAGGGCTTCGTAATCCTGGGGCGTATCGATATCAAAAGTGCCGAGCGGGAAGTCGATGGGGGTAACTACTTCGGCGTGCCGGAACAATAATTTTTTAGCGCCTTCCTGGATCTGTAAGGCTAATAATTCCGGGAAGAATTGTTTGTCGAATAAGGCGGGAGTGCCCAAAGTATCTTGGTACGAGCAAGCAATAATGCCGTGGCCGTGCAATCTTTTTTGTTCTACCATGTCATTTAATAAAGCGGTAGTAACAAACGGCTGATCGCAAACCATAATAATGGCACCGTCTATATCCGGGGCCAAATCGTTTAAAGCCAATATTCCTTGCCGAATGGAAGAGGCCATGCCTTCTTGCCAATCGGGGTTAAAAATGGTTTGCACTGGTAAATCGTTCAGGCTGGCCTGGAAAGCTTCGGCGTTGGAACCTAATAGTACCAAAACCTGCTCGCATGATGAGGCCAGGGCAGTTTGGATAGCGCGTTGCAACAAAGGCTGGCCTTCGTATAATAAATTTTGTTTGGGTTCGCCGAGGCGGCTAGAAGAACCGGCTGCCAATAAAATAAGTCCAACTGAAGCCATTGTACAAGAATTTTAAATATTTTTTCCGGATATTACCTATTACGGCAAAAGTGTAACCTGGGTAATGGCTTCGTCCTGGCGGGCATGAATAACATCCGGTTTGTCGCGGAGCAGGCCACCGGTTTTACCAGCCAATACAGCTTTTATTTCCGAGATAATAGATAAAGCAATTTCTTCCGGGTTTTCTGCACCTAGTTCTAAACCGGTTGGGCCATATAGTTTCTGGCGCTGCGCCTCGCTGGGGTTAATGCCTTCGTCCTGTAGTTCGGTCAGCATCCGGTCCAGTTTCTTTTTTGGACCTAAAGCACCAATGTAAGAAATATTTAACCCAATTAGTTGCCGGAGCATGGCCAGGTCGTAATTGTAGTTGTGGGTCATTAATACAAAAACGGTTTGGGCATCTACGGCTAACTGCTCCAATACTTTTTCGGGTTTGGCAATTATTACCTGGTCGGCTAACGGAAAACGCTCGGGCGTGGCGTAATTGGCGCGGCCATCTACTATCGTTGTTTTCCAGCCTAAAACTTTGGCAATTTCCACCAGCGGCCTAATATCATTGCCAGCCCCGATGATGACCAAAGCTATCGGTGGTTTCAATAATTCTACAAAGGCGGTAAGGTTATGCGGGCCGGTAACATATGTTTTTATAGCCGATGTTTGGGTGGCAAAAACTTCGGCAGCATCGGCGGTTAACTGGGTTTGCAGGCGAGTGTCCGATACAGAGCCGGAAAGTTGACCGTTAGCGAGTTGCAGCAAACAAGTGCCGGGTTGGGGTGCCTGCCGGTTTTGCAAGTTAAATAAAGTAACCAGCACGGCTTGTTGTCGTCTGGCCAATACAGCTTTAAGCAAAGCAATGGGATTAACCGGGTTAGCTTGTTGAATAGGCTCAATTAATATTTGAATAATGCCGTTGCAACCCAAGCCCACGCCCAATTTGGCATCGTCTTCGTCGGTGGTGTCGTAGGTTACCAGCATCGCTTTTTGCTGCACCATCACCAGCCGGGCTTTACGTAGGGCATCGCCTTCGAGGCAGCCGCCACTAATGGCGCCGGTCAGCTGACCGTCTTCGGTAACCAACATGCGGGCCCCGGGCCGCCGGTACGATGAGCCGGCTACGTGTACCACCGTGGCAAGGGCTGTCTGCTTGCCGGCCAACTGGGCTTCGTCGTAAGCTTTTACAATTTCCTGTATTTCTTTCATGAATTTAGTATCAGGTCAGGTAACCAACTGCAAAGCAATGCTTTAATTAATCTTTTTAAATTTATTTCGAACAAAAATTTTGTCAAATTTACACATATTTAAACGAATAGCAGAGCATTAACGATACCTGATTTTTGCCACCCATACTTGCTACTTTTTTAACTCAAATTAATTTATCCGGCGTTATGGGTAGGTCGCGTATGCGCTTGCCGGTAGCCTGAAACACCGCATTGGCCACCGCTGCAGCTACGCCCACAATGGCTATTTCGCCGAGGCCTTTCGCACCCACCGGATTCACGTGCGGGTCGTGCTCATCAATAAAAAAAACATCGATCGGCGGAATATCGACGTGGACGGGTACGTGGTAATTGGCAAAATCACCGGTTACGTAGCGGCCAAAGCGGTGGTCCATTACCGATTCTTCGGTTAAAGCCATACCAATCCCGCCCACTACGCCGCCAATAGATTGGCTGCGGGCCGTTTTATGATTAATTACTTTACCTACGCCGGCACACGTTACCACCCGCTTAACCCGTACTTCGCCGGTAGTTGGGTTTACGTGTACTTCCACGAAATGCGCCCCAAACGCTGACATAGAATATTTCTGCCATTCAGCACCGGGCTTCGATTCTTCGGTTACTTCCAATTGGGGAAGGTTGTTTTGCTTTAATATTTCGGTATAAGTAACACCAGTTGCTGGATTTCCGGTTTTAAATATTCGTCCTTGCTCAACCGATAAATCTGCGGGGTTAGTATTGTATAAAGTTGAATTAGGCGTGTTTACAGCCAATTGCAGTAGCTTTTGTTTTAAGGCCTCGCAGGCTACTTTAACTGCCGAGCCCACACTCGAAACCGTAGTAGAACCGGTTTGGCCGGGTGCATCGGGTAACGTAGATTCGCCTAAATCGAAGCGGATAAAGGCAGGCGAAAGGCTTAACGTATCAGCGGCAATCCGGGTCATGGCCGTGCCGGTGCCGGGGCCTATATCACTGGTAGCGCTTTGCACGATAACTTTACCATCGGCCTGGAAAACGGCCCGGGATTTGGCATAATTTCGGTGTACGCCAAAAGTACTCGAAGCCATGCCGTAACCAACCAACATCTGGCCCTGGCGCATGGAGCGGGGTTCCGGGTTACGCTTGTGCCAGCCGAAATGCGCTGCGCCCTTGGCGTAGCATTCTTTTAACGATTTACTCGACCAAGGCAAATTTTTCTCCGGGTCAGAATCAGCGTGGTTGCGTCGCCGCAGTTCCAGCGGGTCCATCTGTAAGGCGTAAGCCAGTTCGTCCATCGCCGATTCCAAAGCATAAACACCGGTTACTTCGCCGGGGCCGCGCATCCAGGTGGGCGTATTTACATCCAGGTTAACCAACCGGTAGCGGGTACTTACGTGGGGACAGTCGTAAAGCATCCGGGTAGCCAGAATGGTTCTTTCGGTATGTTCTTCGTAAGTCGAAGTGTGGGCAACCGCTTCGTGGGTAATGGTCGTTAGCTTCCCGTCTTTCGTAGCGCCCATGGTTATATGCTGAATGGTTTCGGGCCGGGAACCTACGGAGGTAAACATTAATTCGCGCGGCAGCACCAGCTTTACCGGACGTTGCACTTTTTTGGCCGCCAGGGTAGCAGCCATTACGTGCGGCCACACCCGAATGCCCGAACCAAAGGCACCGCCAATAAATTTCGCCTGCACTTTTACATTTTCCAAAGGCAACTTAAAAGCCCGGGCTAAATTGCCTTGGGTGCCTTTTATTACCTGGGTTTTATCGTACAGGGTTAATTTATCCGGGGCCTCCCAATGGGCAATAATAGCGTGCGGCTCCAACGGGTTGTGGTGTTCGGTAGGAATTTTGTAAGTAGCTTCAATTTTTACGGCGGCGGTATTTAATTCTTCGGGGTTGCCCCGGTCGTAATCGTGGTACCTGGAATTTTTATCGCGTTGCACATTGGCGGGTAAAGCCGCCCGGGACAAGTTGGCTTCTAAATTGGTCTGGTGTGGTTCTTTTTCGTACTGCACTTTAACCAGTGAGGCCGCAAATTCTGCCCGCTGCCAGGTATCAGCTACTATCACAGCTACCGGTTGCCCGCTGAAATAAATTAAATTATCGTGGAATACCCGCAACGGAGTGCCCAAAGTAGCGCGTTGCGGCATGGCTGGCGAAGAACCATAAGCCGGTACCCCCGGCGAATTTACATGACTGATTACCGCCAGTACGCCCGGTGCCTGTTCGGCCAGTTTGCTGTCCAGAGAAGTAATACGGCCTTTGGCAATGGTGCTGGTAACCAAGACGGCGTGGGTTACATTCGGTAACTGGTATTCGGCCGCATAAGTAGCGGCTCCGGTTACTTTCAAACGTCCGTCTACCCGGTCTAAGGAATTATCGTTATTATCCTGGTCGAAAAATGCTTTTTCCATAGACGATTGTTTATGCGATACCTGCGGCGGCTTTTAAAGCCGCTGCTATGCTATTAGGCGCTAATTTTAATTTATAAGCATTGTGGTTAAACGCCTTGGCGCCCTGCATGGCTAGCTCCGCCGCACTCCGGAAATTAGCTTCCGAAACCGGCTTTCCTTCTAAAAACTTTTCAGCTTCAAATAAACGCCAGGGTTTATGTGCTACACCGCCCATCGCTATTCTGGCAGCCGTAATTATATTTTTATCTGTAGCCAATGCCGCCGCTACAGATACCAGGGCAAAAGCGTAGGAGGCCCGGTCGCGAGCTTTTAAATAATGCACTTTTTGGGCAAAAGGCTTATCAGGAATATCAATAGCCAGAATCAGTTCGTTTCTTTCCAGGATGGTATCTTTTTCGGGTTGGTCACCGGGCAGGCGGTGCAGGTCGGTGAATAATATTTGGCGCTCGCCTTGGGGGCCGGCCACTACTACCGTTGCATCCAGGGCCGCTAAGGCCACACTCATGTCGCTGGGGTGTACGGCTATGCATTTATCGCTGAACCCAAAAATAGCGTGCATCCGGTTAAATCCTGCCAGGGCACCGCAGCCCGAACCTGGTTCGCGTTTGTTGCAGGGCAGGGCAATATCGTAAAAATAAGGACAGCGGGTGCGTTGCAAAATATTGCCGCCCATGGTAGCCATATTCCGTAACTGCCCCGAAGCGCCCGCTTCCAAGGCCTGGACCAGCAAAGGTTGTTTTTCCCGTACAAGTTTATCCTGGGCTACTTCGCTGTTCAGGGCTAAAGCGCCAATCCGCAGGCCATTGTTGTTAAACTCAATTTTTTTCAGGGGCAGCTTATTAATATCTACCAGTTTTTCCGGCGCTGCCAGGCCGCGTTTCATTAAATCAAGTAAGTTGGTGCCGCCTGCAATAAACATCGCTTTGGCGTCTTTGGTCAGGGCATCAATGGCAGCCTTTTGTTTCGCGGGTTGTATGTACTGGAACTGGTTCATACCTTTTGCCCGCTTTGGTTAACTTCCATAATGGCATTTACAATATTGGGGTAAGCACCGCACCGGCAAATATTACCACTCATATATTCCCTGATTTCTGGCTCCGAACCAGCCTGGCCCTCCCGAATGCAAGCGACTGCCGACATTATCTGACCGGGGGTGCAATAACCGCATTGCAGGCCATCGTGTTTAATAAAGGCTTCCTGTAACGGGTGCAGTTTCTCGCCATCGGCTAATCCTTCGATGGTGGTTATTTTGCGTCCATTCTGCATAACGGCCAACGACAAGCAGGAAAGTACCCGCTTCCCATCTACGTGTACTGTGCAGGCGCCGCATTGGCCGTAGTCGCAGCCTTTTTTGGTGCCGGTTAATTTTAAATCTTCGCGCAATAAATCCAGCAGCGTAACCCGCGGCTCTACGGCCAGCTTGTGCCGGGTGCCGTTTACGTGAAGGGTAATTTTTACTTTCTCAAAAGCTGCAGTCACTTGGTCTTCCATTTCAGCGGCTTTAAGTACCGGAGGAGGTGTAAGCGCCAAGGCCACCAGGGCCGAGGATTTTTTCAGAAAAGTGCGCCTTGCTTTGTTAGGAGCGAAACTGCCCGGTTCTGTTGATTCATCCACCCCATCGGTTTTTTTATTTCTTGCCATAAAAATATTAATTCGGAAAATATTAGTCTGACGCTAATAGCGTGAGCGGACTAGTAAATTTAAGTAACGAAATTTTAATATTATTGCCTACTTTATTCCGAATCAAATCGCAGAAATAATGATCCGCTACCAACAAGGCAATAATTTGAACCTGGATGCTATAATTGAGCTTTACCGGGCATCTACTTTAGGCGAACGCCGGCCCGTTGAGGACCGGGAGCGCATGGCGGCCATGCTGCAACATGCGAATCTGGTAATAACAGCTTGGGACGGCGAAAAACTGGTTGGTATTGCCAGGGCATTAACCGATTTTGTGTATACTACGTATCTGTCGGACTTGGCCGTGCACCAGGCTTACCAAAAACAGGGAATCGGCAAAGAACTCATCCGGCGTACCAAAGCGGCCACCGATCCGCGGGCCAGCTTAACTTTGCTGGCTGCTCCGGCTGCCCAGGAATATTATCCGCACATTGGCTTTACCCATATGCCGCAATGCTGGCGAATTAATGCCGGCGAAAATATATAAGTTTATAAGTTCAGATAATTAGATAAGGATGCCTGTTTAACTCGTAGCTTTTTTCTTTAAGTTATAGAGTTCATCAGCACCGGCGCTACCATGTAGGTTGATAACTATAGACAACAGAAAATTGGATGTAATCCGTTTTCCCGGTTCATCAGCCCAACTATTTACAGAATTTGGTATATGCATAAAATGCGCGGTTAAAACTTGCTTTACTCCTGTTTTGCTTGCAAATTTGGTTAAATTCCAGGTTATGGCCTCAACCTTTAAATCATCTAAGAAATGTCCGCATTGTGGCGAGTGGTCGGAGTGGAACCAGCAACCCACCGATACTTGCCAGTTTTGCGGCGCTTTGCTGGATGACAGAACGTTGCTCAGAGAAGCGGCGCGGGAATTGGAGCGGAAAAAAAAGAATCGAATAGAAATTGATATCATTGAGATTTATCCCACGGATTCCCTGCCCGTCAAAATTGGCAAACGGCTTATTCAGGCCGTTCAGATTTCATTTATAGGCATTGTTTCTTTTATTATCTGGTTTCTGACCATGCTTGCCGGCTAATGAAACTGCTTCGCAGGCCTTTTTTTCTGGTGGCAGCCGGCCTGTATCTGGTAAACCGGTACCTGCTGGCGCACCTGGACTTAACATCTTACAAAGTTCCTTACCTGAACGATGTGCTTTGCCTGCCGGTGGTTTTAACCTTAGCCTTATGGCTGCAGCAAAAGCTTTTTCCGCGTACCGCCCGCTCCCGCCTGAATGGGGTGCAGGTTGTTTTTACAGTTATTTATTTCTCCGTTTTTTTTGAAGGAATATTACCCACTTTTTCGAAGCGATATACCCGCGATTATTGGGATATCTTGGCGTATGTGACAGGGGGCTTTATTTATTATTGGTTCCTCAATCCTAAAAGAGAATCGCTGCCAAAACCCCAATAGATTAATATTTATTTACCTTGACGAACGTACATCAATTACTTTCTGTGAAGCCAAATATACCGGTCCGGACGGCTACTAGCCAGGATAATATTTTATTGGCCCGGCAGGGTTTGGAAACTTTTGAACAGGCCTTTGCGGCGCAGAATACGCCAGAAGATATGGCGGCCTACCTGGCGGGTACTTTTAGCCCGGAACTGCAAGCCGCTGAGCTAGCCGACCCGCATAACTTGTTCTGGCTGATTTATACCACTGAAGTACCGGTGGGTTATGTAAAAATATCCACCGGCGCGGCTGCAGCTTGCCTGACACAAGTAAAAGCCCTTAAAATAGCCCGGTTTTATTTATTACAAGTCTGCTGCAGTCAGGGAATCGGGTCTGCTGTGCTCCGCCAGGTTCAGCATTATGCCCGGAAAAATGGCTTCGCTTCCGTTTGGTTAACCGTTTGGGAACATAATCCTGCCGCATTGGCGCTTTACCAGAAGCTCGGTTTCAAAATGGTAGGCGACGAAGATTTCGTGCTGGGTCAGGATGTGCAGCACGATTTTGTTATGGATAAAAAATTAATTTAAAGTAGAATAATTGTCTAACATTAATTCTATATTTAATCAATAATGATCGTATTAAATGAAGAAGACATAATGCTGTTCCTAAACAGTTTACAAAGTTTTGAATAGGTAATTATCTTAATACTTTTTATACTGTGCGAAGCAATTTTAAAGGCAATACGAATAAAATTGCCTGGTTATAGGTCGTTACTCTCATTCTAAATCCTTTAATCGGCCCAAACCAGAAATTAAAAGCTTCGGAAAAAGATTTCTAAATAATTACCTGGCGCGGCTAAATTGGGGGATGCATTTATTCTCGTGGCTTTTGGAAAGAGACATCTGTACCAACTTAATTGTTAAAACTTTAAATGTGTTTTATGCTTTTATTTATAGGTGGTCTTGGCTTAGTTGAAGTACTAATTATTTTATTGTTTACCATATTCCCGTTATTCCTGTTAATCTGGGCCTTGGTTGATATTATCCGGAGTGAGTTTAAGGATAGCGTTACCAAGCTGATTTGGGTGATTGTGGTAATTTTTGTGCCATTTGCCGGCCCGCTTTTATACCTCATCCTCCGGAAAGGCCAAAAGGCAAAACATAATAATATCTAATCCTTTTACTTAAAAAAGCAGCAAACCTTTCTCGCGCAGCAACAGCCATTCCGGAGAAATCAGGAATTGCGAAAACGGCATTCCCGCTTCCGCTGGAAAACTAGCTTCCAAATCTTTCAACAGCAGTTTGGTTTCGTAATCGTGGTGCAGTTGGGTAAGCGTTTGCTGCAACCAATTACCTATGGCGGGGTTGGTTTTAATTTGAAAATCCTCGGATTTCTCGTAAAACGTAAGTACCGCGCGGGAAATATTTTTGCCTTTCTTCGTTACTGTAATTTCTTCTAAATCGGGGGCATTACCCAGCCAGAACACCCGTAGGTTACGTTTTTCGTTGTCGGGCTTGGCAGGGGCATTAATGGCTTGCGCAATCAGGTGGCGTGGGAGCGAGGGCCGGGGCACTTTCGTATCGAACCAGAATTGCAGCGGTTCTTCCAGTCCGATGCCGTGCATGTAATTATAAATAGATTTAGATAAGCCCTGGGCAAATAATTCGTGATCGGCGCCCTGCGGATCATCGTGCCACAAGTCATTATCAGCAAAATTACCGGCGGGCGGTCCAACTTTTACCACGCCGTATTTCTCCGGATTTTTGCCTACGGGGCTATGCGCCGTCATTGAAAAGCGGTGCCAGAAACCCGACTGAATAACGTTGCTTTCGAATAATTGCCGTACTACTTCCAGCGAATCGATGGTTTCCTGGACGGTTTGGGTGGGGAAACCGTACATGAGGTACGCGTGCACCATAATGCCGGCATTGGTAAAACCTTCGGTTACGCGGGCTACTTGGGCAATGGTAACGCCTTTCTCCATTTTGGCCAGCAACCTATCCGAAGCTACTTCCAAGCCACCCGACACCGCAATACAACCCGACGCCGCCAGTAAGCGGCAGATATCGGGCGTAAAAGTTTTCTCGAACCGAATATTGCCCCACCAGGTTATTTTTACGTTGCGGCGCAGCAATTCAATGGCTAAATCGCGGAGCGCGAGTGGGGGAGCGGCCTCATCTACAAAATGAAAGCCTGTCTGACCAGTTTGGGCCACAATTGCCTGGATGCGGTCCACCAATAAAGTAGCCGGCGCGGTTTCGTAGCGGGAGATATAATCGAGGGTAATGTCGCAGAAAGAGCAGCGTTTCCAGTAGCAGCCGTGGGCTACGGTTAATTTGTTCCAGCGGCCGTCGCTCCAGAGCCGGTGCATGGGATTAGTCACTTCTATTACCGATAAATATTCGGTTAAAGGCAAATCGCTGTAATCAGGCGTACCTACTTCGGTATGCAGAATATTGGCATCGGTGCAGCCGTTCTGGTAAACTACCTCACCGTTTTGGCGCATAAAGGTGCGCTGCAATTGTTCGGCTGCACACAGATTTTGCCAATATTCTAATATTTTCAGCCACGGGCCTTCGCCATCGTCGAGTGTAACAAAATCGATATAATTAAATAGCCGTGGCTCATTTAAGCTGCGCAGTTCAGTATTGGGATAGCCACCGCCCATCAGGGTTTTTATCTCGGGATTATGAGCTTTGGCAAATTGGGCCAGTCGCAAAGCTCCGTACAAATTACCCGGAAAAGGTACCGAAAAACCAATTAAATCCGGTTTTACTTCAGTAAGCTTTTTGGCCAATAATTCCAGCAACATTTGGTCTACCAGGTTAGGCGTTTCCTGTAGCGCATTTTCTAACGGGTCGAAAGAAGTGGCTGATAAAGCTAATTTTTCAGCGTAGCGGCTGAAACCGAAATATGGGCAAACGGTTTCTTTAATTAAATCGGCTAAGTCTTCTAAATACAAAGTAGCTAAGTGCCGGGCGCGGTCCGTGATACCCATGTTGCCAAAGGCGTATTCCAGATCGGCAAGCTGATCGAAACGTGAACCTTCGGGCAGAAAACCGTTGTAGCAAATTTGCTGCGCCAGCGTAGTGTCTTTGTTTTGCAGAAACCGGATTACGGGTTCGATGGTCTCTAAATAATAAGGCCGCAGTCGCAGGATGCGTTTGTTGTTAGCGGATATTTTACCGTTAGCCGTAGCAGCTTCGTCAAAAATCCGGGTAAGGCCGGAGCGGCAAAACATCTTTAAAACCAGTTCAATCCCAAAATCAGCCTGGTGTACGATATACCCTTGCTTGCCCAGAAAACCTGTGAGATAAGCCGTAGCCGGATAAGGTGTATTTAGCTGCGTCAGCGGCGGGGTAATAAGCAGGATAGCCGGTTTTTTCAAAAGAATGGATTTGCGTTGGAGATAGAACAAACGCTTCGTAACAGAAGTTTATTTGGGGCAAAATTAGCCCTTATATCTTTATTCTGAAAATATGATTTAAGCACCTCTTTACGAAGGTGGGCAAGGTAGCAGGTAGTGACACAGCGTTTCGGCAGTAATTTGGTTAAGCTTTTTCCTAATGCATCGTTGTTTAAACCGTAACCGCTAAATTATTCAAACTGCATTTGTATTTATCCCGAAGTAAATGCTGGGCGATAATTATTAATAGTTTTTTATACTTAGCTGGCTTTAGGATAATACTGAAATTGCCTATTAAACACGTAAATCGGGCTTCCAGACGCATCATTTCCGGGCATTTTAAGTTAAATTAATATAAAACATTTTTACCAATAAGCGTGGAATCTCAGGAAACAAGTGCCAAAATGAAGTGGCTTTTTAGCCGGTCCGATTTAAGTAAGTATGACATTACCGAATGCCTGGATATTCTAAGGTATCTTCAGACTTTCGACAAGGCAGAATTAAAAACAGAAGAATTTAAAAAATTTAGCTATCAGCTGGAGTGCCGCATTAAAAGTCTGGTACTGCAAAAATAATATGCCAGATCAATTCCAGGCCACTTTATAATATAATGTTTAAGGGATTTCCAAAGCAGCTAGTATAAACGATTTGGTAAATAGATTTCAAGGTTAAGGGGGAATAAAGATGAAGGAGAAATACCAAAAGCTAATCAGGAATTTACGGTTTTACCGCGATAATCTGGCCTGGTTTGAGCAGCAGTACCAAGGTAAATATTTGCTTATTTGGGAAGAGATGTTGGCCGGAATTTATACTTCCTACGAAGAAGCGTTGGTGGAGGCTAATGGTGAATTTGAACCGGGAACTTATTTATTAAAGCATTGCCTTGCAGAGTCTATAGACCCCAAAAAATATGCTGCTAAAAACGGAATATTTCAGGCTATTCCTAACGCTCAGGCCTAATTGCAGATTAAAAAAATACTTCCGAAATAAATTGAAGAAGCCACTATTTTGCAGTGGCTTCTTCTATTATAAATATGCAAATAATCTAATTAATCCTGCTGCAAAAACGGGTAACGGTAATCTACCGGTGGTACAAAGGTTTCTTTAATGGTACGGGTAGAGGTCCAGCGAATAAGGTTAAAAACCGAACCGGCTTTGTCGTTGGTGCCGGAAGCGCGGGAGCCGCCAAACGGTTGTTGCCCCACTACCGCCCCGGTAGGCTTATCGTTGATGTAGAAATTACCCGCTGCGTGCAATAATTTTTGGGTAGCTAAATCAATGGCATAGCGGTCCTGCGAAAATATGGAACCGGTAAGACCGTACGGTGAAGTGGTGTCTACTATTTCCAAAATTTCTTCGAACTGATTTGGTTGGTAAACATAAACAGTAAATACCGGGCCGAAAAGCTCTTCGCACATGGTTACGTAGCGCGGGTCTTTTACTTTTAAAACAGTTGGCTGAATAAAATACCCTTCCGATTTGTCGTAGGTGCCGCCCGCAATTATTTCTACGTCCGGGTCGTTTTTAGCGGCATCAATGTATTTGGCTAGTTTATCGAAAGATTTCTCGTCGATAACAGCGTTAATAAAATTGCCGAAATCTTCGGTAGAACCCATTTTAAAGGATTGCAGATCTTCGGTAATAAATTGTTTTACATCATCCCAGAGGTTGGCCGGAATATAGGCGCGCGAAGCGGCCGAACATTTCTGACCCTGGTATTCAAAAGCACCCCGCGAGATGGCAACCGCTAAAGCTTTGGCATTAGCCGACGGATGCGCCACGATAAAGTCTTTGCCACCGGTTTCGCCGACAATGCGCGGATAACCTTTGTAAGTCTGAATATTTTCGCCGATGGTTTTCCAGATTTGTTGAAATACCGCCGTGCTGCCCGTGAAGTGAATGCCCGCAAAATCCGGGTGTTTAAAGATAACATCGCCGGCAACCGGACCATCAACGTAAATTAAATTAATAACCCCGTCGGGCAAACCAGCTTCTTTAAATAATTGCATAATTAGTTGCGCCGAATAAATCTGGGTGTAAGCCGGTTTCCAGACCACCACATTGCCCATCAGGGCGGGTGCTGCCGGTAAGTTGCCCGCAATGGCCGTAAAGTTAAAGGGTGTTAACGCAAATATAAAACCTTCCAGGGGCCGGTGCTCTAAACGGTTCCAAACGCCCGGCGATGATTTGGGTTGCTGGGCGTATATCTCGGTCATGAAGGCGGCATTAAACCGCAAAAAGTCAATCAGCTCACAAGCCGAATCAATTTCGGCCTGGTACACATTTTTTGACTGGCCCAGCATGGTAGCAGCATTCAGGCGCGCCCGGTAAGGACCAGCCAGTAAATCGGCGGCTTTCAGGAAAATAGCGGCGCGGCTTTGCCAGGGCATGCTGGCCCAGCGTTGGCGGGCCGCCAGCGCCGCAGCAATGGCCTGGCGCACGTGGCCGGCATCGCCTTCGTGAAAATACCCCAATACGTGCCGGTGCTCGTGCGGCGGCGATAGCGGTTTTTTGTTTTCGGTGCGAACCTCCTGGTCGCCAATGTACATGGGTATATCGGCCTGCTGACTCTTGAAAGCCCGCAGGGTATTTTGCAATTCTATTCTTTCCGGCGAACCAGGTACATACGTTTTTACCGGTTCGTTAACGGGTGTGGGTACTTTAAAAAATCCGGACATAATTAATATATGGATGTTAGATATAGCGGTTAACGACCACTGTTACAGTAGGTGTGCAGCGCGGCCGAACCAGTTTCGTAATAAAATGAACATTACCTGATTAGCATAACGGTATTATGGCTAATCGGGTGCAAAAGTATGGTATATTTACTTTAAACCAGAGCGTGGGTTTTAAAGCTGGCTTACAGAATAGTCATGAGCTGGCTCAGGCAACTGATTTCGTAAGTAACGCGCTGGGTGTGCCGTTTCTTTTCGGGGTTGAAAAATACCTGGTCGATGCCCGCGTTTTTGGCTCCCAGAATATCGGCTTCCAGGCTGTCGCCAATCATCAGACAAGCTTCGGATTTTACACCCGCCCGTTCCAGTGCATGCTGAAATATTTTTTTATCGGGTTTGGTGCAGTTGGCACATTCGGAGGTAATTACTTCTGCAAAATATTGCCCCAAGTTAGAAGCGTTCATCTTAATGGCCTGGACATCTTTAAAACCGTTGGTAATAATGTGCAGCACGTACTTGCTTTTTAAATAGCTAAGGGTTTCGTGGGTGTAGGGGAAAACGGCGGTTTTGGTCGGGCAAATAGTGGTAAAAGCTTCGTGGAGGCCGGCGGGTACCTGCTCCGGCGTTAAACCCAATTTGGTTAAGGTAATTTCAAAGCGGCCTACCCGTAATTCCTGCTGCGTAATTTTACCTTCGTGAAAAAGGCGCCACATGCGGTGGTTAATGTAGCTGTATTTTTTATAAAAATCGGTAGAAGTAAACTTACCAAACTGGTGCAGTTGAAACGTATCATATAACGTGTAAATCGTTTCAGCGGCATTTTTCTCGAAATCCCATAAAGTGTGGTCTAAATCGAAAAAAAGGTGCTGGTAATTTTTTACGGGGGTATAACGTGGCATTATAAGACAGATTTTGCAGAAGTAAACAGATTAACGTAGCAAATGTTTTAAGCTTAACACCCGGCAGTTGTTAAGAAGTTCAGGGGGCGGCTACCCATTTGCGGTTGTGCAGCTTGTTTACGGCAAGTTCCCGGTTCGAGTATAAAACTAAGTAAGTGTTCTGGTCTTTTATTAAAACATCATCTTTTTCCAGGTAATTAAAAACCTGGTTGAGCAAATCGGCGGTTTCATCGCGCAAAAAGTAGTAAACCCAGTTATCTACCCGCCGGAAACTAACCAAACCCGAATTTTTTAAATAAATTAAGTGCCTTGACGTCTTAGTTTGCGTAAAATCCAATACCTGTTCTATATCCGAAATGCACATTTCTTTGTTCTTTTGGAGCAGGTTCAGGATGCGGATACGGGATTCGTCGCCGAGGGCTTTGAATACTTGTTCGCCAAAACTTACGTTAAAATGTTTGAGCCGCATAAGGTAGGTAGATACTGGTAACAAATTTAGGGGTTTAGTAGCTACCAAGCTAAAAAAAGAGTATCATTGTATTTGTCAGCGATAATATGTTTAATTTTATAAATATTCTTTCCCCGAGCGCAAACGGTTATGTAAAAGTACTTGCTTGCCTGCTTTTAGTTTTATTTGGCTTTCTGGCTACAACCGAAGTAAAGGCCCAGGGCAAACCTAAAGTAGTGCAATTTTCGGGTATTGTGGCCACCGGCGACAGCCTCTACGGGGTGCCGGGCGTAACAGTTTATGTGCCCAAAGCGGGCCGCGGTACGGTTACCAACGATTATGGCTATTTTTCGCTGGCGGTGCTGGCCGGCGACAGTATTGTGGTGCGGGCCGTTGGTTACCGCCACTTAACCGTAAAAATACCTCGTAACTACGATAAACAAAGTTACTCGGTAGTGCTGGAACTGAAAGAAGATGTGAATGTGCTGCCCGAAGTGCGGGTATGGCCTTACCCGACCGAGAAAGATTTTAAGCAGGCCTTTATGAACTTGAAATTGCCTACGAAGGATTTAACTGGTCCGGAGCGCAGCCTGAACGAAAAATTAATGGCCGAAATCTTTAACAATACCCCGGTGAGTGCTTCCGCCAATTTCCGGAATACCATGGATATGCAGCAATTGCAGTACGACCGTAACCGGGGAATTGCCCCCAACCCCTATACCAATAACCCGCTGCTAAACCCACTTTCCTGGTTTAAATTTATTAACCAGGTTAAAAACGGCGACCTGAAAAGGAAGTAAAATACTTTGCTACCCGATTGGAAGCCTAAAAGCTCCAATCTAACAGGTATTAAAGCTTGTGGTGTGGATGGCAAGAATTAGAGAGATACCCACCATCCGGAACCTGAACGATCTAAAAAGGTGACTAATTCTGGGATGTGACAGGTAACAATCGGGCGAAATTTAATATTAAAGCAAATAAGTACCAAAAATGAGCATAAGGGGAGAATATTCATCTCTCTATATATAAATATGTCGTCTCAAGAAAAGCACTAAGCCCAAATGGGGCATTTGCTTAAAATAACAGCACTTATGTGACGTATAGTTGGATGTATATGCGAAGAAGCAAAGTTTAATGGATTGCTGCATTATTTATATTCTACTTATTCTGTTGTACATTATTTGTTTATAGGAATAAAGCAGATATTTAGCCGCTTCTTTGCAAATTCCAGGTTACTTGCTGCTCTTCTTTATGTCACTTATTATCTGATGATAATATATGCTGTTTTAAAAGGGCCTTTCCACCTTAAGCTGTTTGCAAGCTGTAACGGATTGCTCTAAAAATTTTGGTGTTAACTTGTATGATAGCATATAAAAGTTCGTATTATCAAAAAGGGCATGGTTGTAAAGAAACAAACAACTAAAATTTATTTCTTTTGCCGCTTCGCCCACTCATCCATTTTTTGTTCCAGTATGTCCAGGGGCATTCTGCCATCTTTTAACACTTCGTCATGAAAGGCGGCCAGCGTAAAAGCCTGCCCTAATTGCTTTGTATATTTCTTTCTTAGTTCCTGCAGTTTCAGTTCCCCTATCTTGTAAGCCAGGGCCTGGCCCGGCACAGCCATGTATCGTTCAATTTCCGACGTAGCGAATTGCTCCGAAATGGGTCCATTTTCCAGCATATAGGTAATCGCCTTTTCTCTGGTCCAGCCCTTGGTATGCAGACCCGGGTCCACTACCAGCCGGATGGCCCGGTGGATTTCATCTCCCAGAGCGGCTATCTGCTGATAAGGGTCCGTATACAATCCTAATTCTTTCCCTAAACTTTCACTATACAATCCCCAGCCTTCGCCATAAGCAACAAAACTGCTAAAGCGTCTAAAATCTGGTAAGCTTTTATTTTCCCGCTGCAACATTACCTGGTAATGATGACCCGGAATGGCTTCATGAATAAAAAGGCTTTCCCGGGCATAACTTTCTTTCGTAGCATCTACAATCGGAACGTAAAAAATACCGGGGCGGCTCCCATCAGCTAAACCAGGATTATATTGCGCCGCAGCGGAGGCAGCCCGGAAGGCCTCGGTTTGCCGTATTTCAAAAGGAGTTTTGGGCGTTTGCCGAAACATTTTGGACAGATTAGGGTCAATCTTTTGCTGGATAGCCCGGTAAGCCGTTAATACTTCTTCCGGGGTTTTATAGGGGAAGAATTTTGGGTCGGTGCGCAGGTGTTCAAAAAAGGCTTTTAAATCACCTTTAAAGCCCACGGAGTTTTTTACTTTCTCCATCTCGGCTCGGATCCTTTTCACTTCCGCCAGACCGGTGTTATACACTTCATCTGCCGTTTTATTCGTAGTGGTCATTACCCGTATTTGGTAATTGTACCAGGCCGCGCCACCGGGTAAATCGCTTAAACCACTGGTGGTTCTGGCTTTGGGCAGATATTCGGTTTGTAAAAAAGCATGGAGCTTTTTATAAGCCGGCACGAGCTGCTCGTTAATTAGCTTTACATAAGCCGTCGTGAGTTGCTGCTTTTCGGCAGCACTGAAATCTTGAGGTAAATTAGTAATAGGGCTATAAAATATACTTTTAGCCGCATCAGCCGCGACAAAACTCTCCATCTGCGGAATCATCTTGGTCACCACTGTTTTTGGTAGCACGATGCCTTCGGCCATCCCTTTTCTAAAATATACAATGGCACTGTCGGCCCAGGCAGAAAAAGCGGTAGCCCGGCTAATCCAGTTATGATAATCCTTTATGCTTCTAAAAGGTTGAATTGATGTCCCACTACCCAATTGAGCAAAGTTTAAGGGAACGCTCCAGATAAATTGGTTAAAGGGCATGCGGTTATCCTTTTGCATCAACCCTTCTGCATTCATGTTAAGGCTCCATTTAAAGATATCATAGCTAAGCCGATCACTTTCACTCAGGTCCGCTCTTTTGAATTTGGACAACGCGGTTAGATAATGAGTATTAAAGGCTTTAAGTTTAATCCGATAACTATCGGTGAATTCGGCGGTTAATAAATCATTATAGCGGTTGTCGCCCCGGAAGGTGGCCAGGATAGGAAAGAGCTTTAATTCTTCTTCATAATAAGAGTCAAATAATTTATCCAGTTCTTTATTATTTACTTTTTCGGTTGTTTGCGCCCGTATAGCAGGGCAACCGAAAAGATATAGAACCAGGAGCATTAGGGAGAGCTGTTTCATATTAGTACTGTTATTCTGAAATCTACATAATAAATTCAATATTTATATTAACTATTTTATTAAAAGGGCCACCGCTCCAAAACTGCACCTAAAAAGAAAAGGTTTGGTTCTTCTTTGAAAAAAGGAGGGTTGATGAATTTGCAGCGGCATTTTGCAGCAGTTGAGGATTGTAGGGTACCCGGGCGTTGCTGACACCTGCTAAATTATGTTCTAATTTTAATATTGTGTGGTGTGCTGGCAGATTGTTCGGACTAGGAAGAGATAGTGGATTAAGGGAAAGACAAAGAAGATTTTCTTCGAAATGAGTTGGGGCTTAAGCTGGCCAACGGCATTCCTTCCCAAGATACGCTTGTATAAAAAGGAAATGATTACCAAAAATGAAAGAGGAAGGTATACCTCTCTATTGTTCCTTCCCGAAAGTTAGCCCTAAGCCCACCGTAATTTTCGCTTAACCGGACAGCGCTTATAGGTTTGAAACTAGCAGCTTATTAAACCAGATTATGTAATGCAAGGTTTTGTTTTATAATAAGATAGGCTAAACATAACACTTATAGTTATGTAGCGGCTTCGGGTTTAATATTTTACTTCAATTATTAAGTTTGTTCAATTTTCCTTCTTTATTGTCAGCAATTACTCCTGTCTCAAAAGAAAACCAATTTCTTGCCTTGGCTTTTATAAGAATAAGATGGTTAACGGGTAGCGGTAGTTAATGACTGCAACTTTTACTAAATGCTGTTTACAACTAAAAAACCTCTTTATATCCTAAATTGATTATTACTGCAACGAAATAGGGGTTGGTATTACGGCTAACCTGTTTTATGACAAAGTAATCCTTCCTAATAATAGAAATAGGGTGCAATAATAATTTTTACTCTAAAGTTAATCTTGTATTTTAATAGATAATAATATTAATTTAACAAGTATATAGGAGTATAGAAGAAGGCTAATTGTTGTGTGTAAAGCAAGAATAATGCAAATGCCTTATTAAGTTTTTTGCTTGGCTTATTTTGTAAAATAGAACCTGAATATTAAAATAGGTTCATCTTTTAGAAAAATCTATCCTATCTTTAAGAGAAATTCTTATTTTAATTGTCTAAGCTAATAGATAATTATAGAATGCATTATACCAATATATTTGAAAAATTATACTTATGAGATTAAAAGCATGCCTTATCATTATTCTTTTACAGATAATCTTAGGACTTCAAGCACAAGCTCAAAAACGTATCATGACCTTGGGCAACTCCATTACCCAATCTAACAGCAGTTACAAAAGCTATCGTTATCCTCTCTGGAAAAAGCTGGTTGATGCCAGGATGAGTTTTGATTTGGTGGGATCCATGCGTGGCCATCACTTGGGCAACCCTGCCTGGCCAACCCATAACGGCTTGTCCTTCGACCAGGACCACGAGGGACACTGGGGTTGGCGGGCAGATGAAATTGTTAATGGCAGGAGCGGTTTAGGCAAGCTTTCAGACTGGTTACAAGGTTATACGCCAGATATTGTACTGTTGCATTTGGGAACCAATGATTTATACCAAGGACAAGGCGTTTCTTCTACATTGGCGGACATCCGCCAGGTGGTTGGAATTATTCGGGCAAAGAACCCCAAAGTAGTGGTGCTGCTGGCCAAACTAATTCCAGTCGCTTCGCTTCACCAGGGGAAAGCAGCCATAGAGGCTTATAACCTCCAGGTGCCGGGGCTGGCCCAGGAATTGCACCGGTTAGAGTCACCGGTTATTCTGGTGGATCAATTCAGCGGCTACAATGCAAGCCTGGATAACTACGATGGAATGCACCCCAACGCCCACGGAGAAGAAAAAATGGCAACCAAATGGTTTCAGGCCTTACAGCCTTTTTTTAATTCCTCCTCCTGTCCGCAGGCGCCTCTGGTTACTTCTAAATCCCATTGCGGACCTGGAAGTGTTACGCTTTCGGCTTCCGGTGCATCTTCAACTGGCTCTTACCGGTGGTATACGAGCAGTTCGGGGGGAACACCTATCTCCAATTTAACTTCAGCTACCTATACCACCCCCGTGCTTACGGCTACCACCACCTATTATGTATCGGTGGTTAATAATGGTTGTGAGAGTCCCCGGGTGCCGGTAGTAGCTACTATCCATCCTAAACCGGCTGTTGTGGTTACGGCCAGTGCTCAAACCATTACGGCGGGTGGTTCTACCACTTTAACGGCTTCCGGCGCGAACACTTACTCCTGGTCGCCGGCTACGGGTTTAAGTAGTGTAAACGGAACTTCTGTTACTGCCAAACCAAGCAGCACTACTACTTATACGGTTACCGGGGCAGGTGCCAATGGTTGTACCAGTATTGCTACAATTACTATTACGGTAAATAATACCGGTTTGCAAAGCCAAACCATCACCTTTCCGTCTATTCAGAATAAGATTTACGGCGATGCCCCTTTTAACTTAAATGCTACTTCCAGTTCAGGTTTACATGTATCCTATAATATTGTATCTGGGCCGGCTACTGTTTCCGGCAAAACCTTAACTATAACCGGCCCTGGAACAGTTTCGGTTCGTGCTTATCATCCGGGGAATGACCAGTATTCAGCGGCTACTCCGGTCGTACAAAGTTTTAGTATAACAACTTCTGCTAAGCACAACCAGACTATCACCTTTGCCCCAATTCATTCCAAAACTTACGGGGAGGCCCCCTTTACCATTAGCGCCACTACTACCTCTGGTCTGCCGGTAAGTTTTAGTATTTTATCCGGCCCGGCTACTGTATATGGTAACACCATAACTTTAACCGGTGTGGGAGTAGTAACCGTAAAGGCCTTCCAGGCAGGAAATAACTACTTCAATTCGGCGTCAGCCCAAAGTAGTTTTAATGTTCAAAGTGCCGGGACCACCTATTCCGGTTGCAGTTTAGCCCTTACCAGTAGCGTTACCCAGGCGGAATCGTGGTACGGTATGTGGGGAGCAGCTACGGGAGCGGGAGCTATCGATTTATCTGTTACCCACGGTACAGCCCCATTTACCTATAAATGGAGTAACGGCTCTACTTCCCAGGATTTAGTTGCAGTAGCACCAGGTCAGTTTGCCGTAACCGTTACCGATGCGAAGGGCTGCACCGCAAAAACTACGGTATACGTAGGCCGCAAAAATGACCCACTGCGTTTATCAGCTTCCCACCTTAATGCTTCCTCTACCTCCAGCCGGGATGCTTCAATAAATATAAGTGTACTTGGAGGAATAGGGCCCTATAACTACCGCTGGAATAATGGCGCTACTACGGAAGACTTAACCGGTATAGCCGCCGGTCAGTACACAATAACTGTTACCGATGCTTTTGGCCAGAAAGCTAGTATGGCAGTTAATATTCTAGCACCAGGTATAGCGCTGGCTACAACTAAAAAGCCGGTTCAATTAGAAGAGCAAGTAATAAAAGATACTGGTTTAACGGTTTATCCAAATCCTGCCAAAGGCAAGGTAACGGCTACCTTTAGCTTGAAAGCGGCTGGTACTTATAGCCTGGAGTTGTATGATGTACGGGGAATGAAAGTGAAAACAATCTCCTCCGGACAATCCTCTGGTAGTAAATCCTTAGAGGTAGATTTGTCTGGATATACCACAGGTGTTTATTTCTTTAAATTAACAACCGACATAGGGGTATCTTCCAGCAGAGTGCTAATTGAGCGCTAGGTTTAGGAAATATTTTGTTAACGATGTAGCTTAAACGCGAGATATCCCGAATTAAGTACTGGGAAGAAACCACAAAAAAGCGCCCTAAGATTATTTCTGGGGCGCTTTTTTATTCTTGTACCTATACTTGCCAGTAAGGCCTTCCAGGTGGTTGCTATTGGGCTTCCTGCCAAAAAGCTAATCTTCTGAATCCTTATTCCCGCCGCAGTACGCTTATAAGCCTAAGAAACAATTATTAAGAAGGCCGTTTTGCAGCAAAAGAGGAAATTATTAATCGGCAGCTTATTATGCAGGATAACTTTATTTATAAAAGGTCCTCTTAAAGCAAAACCCTGTTTATTAGGATGTATGCGTGGTATAGCTGTTATAAAAGTATGCTGAATCAGGAAAATATTTCAACCTTTTAAAATTTTAATCGTTAAATCTTTGGTATATACATAATATATATAATATATTTAATTAATTTGTATCATGTACAAGTTTAACTTCTTACGGATTGTTAGATAAAATAAAATTTTTCCAGGATGATTTTAATTGGCCTGAATTTATTTTTAATAACTTAAATCCGTATTTTTATTATTTACCAGCAGTTTAATGAATATTATTTATACCAGAAATCATGTAAAAGCTTTAGATGGCCTACGTGGTATTGCTGTAATATTAGTGGTACTGTACCACTGCTTTAATTTCAATAGCCTTCATATAATTACAAAAATAGGTTGGATAGGGGTAGATTTATTTTTTGTGTTATCTGGTTTCTTAATAACCGGTATTTTGCTCGATACAAAGCATGAGGAAAACTCTTTCCGGAATTTTATTGGCCGGCGGACCTTACGCATATTTCCCTTATATTATTTTATCATTTTTCTTTTTTTTCTATTTACCAGGCTTACCTCTATTCCCCATTTCGAATTATTAATGGATAATCAGATTTATTTCTGGACCTATACGCAAAATCTGTTCTTCGCCATAGAAGGCTGGCCCAAAGGCAGCGAACATTTAAACCACTTCTGGTCCTTGGCCATTGAAGAACAATTTTATTTATTCTGGCCGGCCTTAATTCTAACGGTTAATCAAAAAAATGTGCTGCGGGTTTCCTTCTTTTTAATTCTAATCTGTATTGTTTTACGTAACCTGATACCGCTTTATCCCTTTTCGTATGTATTTACTTTAACCCGAATGGATGGCCTACTAGCGGGAGGAATTCTGGCTATTTTAATCAGAGAAAATGTCAGGCTGTTGGAGAGAATAATACCAGCCTTATTGGCAATTTCCTTTCTGGCTATTCTGTCTATTTATTTGTTTACGCATAGCTTTGCCGATAATAACCCCTTATTTATTAAAATAGGCTATACGCTATTTGATGTATTCTTTGGCTCAATTATAATTATTCTCTTTAGTACTGGTAAATTTGGCACTAGTTTAAGGCATAATCTGGAACGTAAGTTTTTATTATTTTTCGGGAAGTATTCTTACGGAATTTACGTTTATCACTGGATATTATTCTGCTTTCTTAATCCACGGCTTCTAAACTTTTATAGTAAATTAAAGATTCCATTCATAGACCCTCAAATTCTGGCTGCCTTAACCTGTACTCTTTTAGCAATTGGGGTTAGTTATTTAAGTTATAACTTATTCGAAAAACAGTTTCTGAAACTTAAAAAATATTTTTCCTATTCTAAAGAAGTTACAATGCCTGCCGTTGCTACTGCTTCAATCGGCGATTCCGTACTTCAGTCATATGAAAAGTAAGAAAGCCTGGGCTATTGACCCGCTGCTTAATTTTGGTATGATCTGGTTTATTCATTCCACTGTTAGTCTTGTTTGAGGTTTGGGTAGTCCTAAAATAGACTGCCCAAAGCATTTTAGAAAAGCGCTAATAAGGAGGGCAAAAAAGACCTGGCAGCATCAGGTCTTTTTTGTTGAACTTCCATCTTAAATATTCATTTCAAAAAAACAGCCTGTAATTATTGAATTCTGAGATGAGTATAGCAGACTTTACAATTAGTAACTGATAAGCCTAGCTTAACCAGGCTCGTTCAAGATTGGGTATTCTGCGTTATTGCTAAACCAAGGTATTCCTTTAAAAATAGCCATTTGCTTTTCACCTCCCGCAATGAATCCGTTGAAGTTACTATTTTTAGGGCATGTTCTTTTTTTCAATGCGCCAGTTTGGGTTTTGAGCAAGGCCTGCCGGTTCCCCGGTGAACATCTTGCCGGCCTTACGGTCGCCTTTCAGTTGCCATTGGTACCAGGCGGTGGCCACCTTGGCAAATTCACCGCCGTGCGGCTGGCTGTAAGTGCCGCCATGTCCCACATCCATATTAGCCATGAAAACCGGTACATGATTAATTCTTTTGTAATCGTCCATGCCGTTGTTATAAGCAATGTCCTTTTCTCCACCTAGCATATAGAGCGTGGGTGTATGTATTTTGGAAAGATTTTCTTTCGTCAGGTTCGGCATGGCACTCCTCCCATTACCGGGCGTATTAAAAATGCCACTATTACAAACTACCACAGTGCTCACCCGCGGATCCGAAGCCACTTCTAAGGTTTGCAAACCACCGCAAGACATGCCACTTACCGCTATCTTCTTCACATCAATTCTATGGTAATACGGACTTTTTTTGTTTCCATTCTGCGCTATTGCCCAATCAATGGCATCAATAAGCTGCGAAGAGGTTGATTTTCCGCCGCCTTTTTCCCCTTCCTGCGGCATTGGACCGATAGCCACCACTAAAAAACCGTGCGAAGAAACCTCGGACAAAAAATTAACATGTTCCCAGGGAGAATTGGCACAAGCCCCGTTACCCCAGACAATTATTGGTAGTTTTTTGTTTTTTCCAAATGCACTTAGGTCTTTCGGACGGAAGACAGTATGGGTTGGCAATGTACTTTCAGCTAGCATAATGGCACTATAGGAACCGGTTCCACCATCTTCTACTACCCTGGCATTGGCTTGCACCGATGTGGCCGGTTGCTGAGCAGATAATGGTAGTGCTTTTATAGCTACAAGCAGGATTATGGCCAATAAGGTAGATACAGTTTGCTTTTTAAGCATACAATTCGTATTTAAAGTTAGCGCGATTAAATATAAGAATCCTGCCCATTTTATTATACAACTTAATAAATTCGGACACCCATTTAGTAAATATTCTTTCCGTTGAAGATAGTGGTTTAAAAGTAATAGTGTTTATTTTTTGTTTTCGATAGTTGAACATGGGGCGCCAGTGCAAATGATTAATGACCTTTAAGGGGCAACATCTCATGCAAACCATTGCTCCGGCAGCAAACTAACCCAAACCCGGCACCTATTTAACTTATAGCAATTTCAGGCCTATAAGGAGTAACTTCGATAGTATTCAGCTATTTTTAATAATTAGCCCTCTAAGCTAAGAAGGATACTAAATTCCCTTCTGATGCGTTGGTTATAGAGCGAGTTTATAAAAGGTAAGCCGCTTTAACAAAGTATCTTTAAAATATCCAACTGCACTATTCTTCTAAAGGTAATCAGAAAGGTATGCTGGTGAAGAATTCAGAAAAGACCACCAAGTTTATTTATTGCTTAGACAAAGCATGAGCCTTAAATCCTACTATTGAGAGAATGCTGTGGCAAAGAAAATTTTTATGGATGCTATGTTAGCTGATAAATTACAGAAATATGAAATATACAATATTCTTTGCCCTATTGATTCTCGCGGTATCTTCGTGTGATACCATTACAACGGCTGCTACTGATGCCGCCAAAGATGTTGCCAATACTGAGTTTGAACGTCATACGGGTATTGATTCAGTATCAACCAGGGTTGGATCACTGGATACGCTTAACGTAGAAGGTGTTATTAAACGTGAAGTGGGTCGTGAAGTACAAAAACAGGTAGATAATATTTTTCGTTAATAAATTGAATGATAATTCATGATAGTTCTGGTTAAGGTGTAAGCGTGAGGTGTGTTGAAAACAACGGAAAGTTAATTGGTGAACTTGCAAGGAGAAAATAGACAATAGGTCGAACGGCCCTTGTCTGTTTAGTTAAAGATTGTTGCATCTGTGCTGGGGTAATTCGACAGAGGATACATTCTTCGCTTACGGGCTACCCGGGAAAAATAAGATTGGGTTGGTTGGCCACTAGCGGAATGGTGTTCTCCTGCGGATTTTCGGTGGGGTTGCAGTGATAACCAAATATTTTAAATTGTGATTGATAAGGCTGCAGCATGGTGTAGTGGGCGTGCCCTTTGTTTTGAGAGTCAAACGTGATATCGTGGAAAACGGTAGTAGGGCAGGCGGGTAGCGTTTGCAGGTGCTTAAACAAAAAATCGGTTTGACCTAAATCCCCGGAATAAACCAGGCGTTCATTTTCTTCTTCAAAGATAAAACTATACGTTTGAAATCCTTCCGAATGCAAACCAAAAGTATCCAGTGCCGAGATACCGCTAATATCTTCCAAAGGTGCAAAATCTACGTATTTGGCTGTATCTTTTAACTGAATAACCAAAAATTCTTCCAGTTGCTTTTTAAACTTTTCGGACTGGTACAGGATGGTAAATTTCCGGCCATGTTGGTAAAAATATTTATGCAGTAAAATATTAGCCAAACTGCCGCTGTGATCGTTGTGCAGGTGCGTGATCAGAATATAGTCAATCTTAAATAATAAATTTAGCGCCAGCAAGCGGGGATAAACGGTAAAGCCCGCATCAATTAAAAAGTTTTTGTTATTAAAATTCAGGATAGCCGCCGAATTAAAATATTGCGGCTCAAAAGCGCCGCCGGTACCAATAAATTTAATTTCCATCTGAATGGGTTTGATTTTTCTGGATGAACGTAAATATTTGCCGGAAGATACGGCGGTCTGATTTGTCATTTATTTGCTGAAATTAGGCTGGATAGGCACCTCATCCCCCAACCCATTCTCCTCTGGGAGAAGGGGAGCTCCGGTAACGCTTCTTTTAACGCAAACGCTTTTAACAGCAGAAGAAATATTGTAATGTCATGTATTATAAGAGCTCTGCAATAAATTAGCCGATGCAGTAAATTCCTTTAAAACAATTTGCACATTTATTTCTGCCATCTGAGTACCAGAATTCTTTATTCATTTCATTTATAAGCTTCCTTAAGAAATAAAACAACATTATTCCAAGAACTGAAAGATTAATCAAAGTCCCTCTCCTTTTTCAGGATAGGGATTTAGGGTGATGTACCCACGAACCAATGTTTGCCTGGTTCGTTATTTAGGTTAAAATAAATTTTATGGCACCAGAAATAACAGCGGCCGCTAGCCCGGCGGAAAAGACCTGGCAAACGCATCTGATTCTGAATAACTTTTATGGTGAACTCGATCTGCGCAAACCCCGGCGCGACGCGATGCACGAACTTATTTCGACCATGCTTTCGCACCGGACCACCCACGCAAACGAAGAAAAGGCGTATTACCGGATGCGCGAACTGTACCCCACCTGGCCCGAAGTAATAACTGCTCCCGTAGAAGATTTGACCAAAGCCTTCGAAACAGCCCAGTATCCCGGCCCTAAAGCTGTAAATATTCAGAAAGCCTTAAAACTTATCCAGGAAAAAAGCCCGGATTTTTCGCTTCTTTTTTTAGAAGAAATGCCCGTAGAAGAAGCAATGGCCTGGCTGATGAGTTTGCCCGGTGTCGGTCTGAAAACAGCTACGCTGGTGTTGTTGTTTAATTTTCATAAGCCGGTGCTGCCCGTCGATACGCATGTTTTCCGGGTAAGCCAGCGGGTAGGCTTGATTGGGGCCAAAGTAACCGCCGAAAAAGCGCATACGATATTGCTGGAAATGCTGCCACCGGAAGCCCCGGTTTTGTTTAATTTCCATAAGCACCTGTATTGGCATGGCCAACGTATCTGCACCTGGAAAGCACCAAAATGCGAGGATTGCCCACTGCAGATATTATGTAATTACTACCACGAAGTGCGGCTGAAAGGACTGGGCTGAGAAAAAGTCTATACCGCTTAAATATGGATAGCCCGATGTAATGGAAAATTTGAATATATCCGGTGAAACGTATACTGTAAAGGTTAAATGCATTGCTTTGTGCGGATGTTATCTACTGCCTAAAACCAACAGCAAGTAAGGTGGCTTCTTTAATTCGGCTTCGTATAATTATAGGACGATAACAGCCTTTTTAGCGGCTATTGTAGAATTTTCACCGCGGGGTTAAGTTGTTTTATAGTGGCGTAAAATTCCTCTTTATCCTCGTCTTTTAAAGAAATCAGCACATCGTCGTAAGTATTATACTTTATTTTCTGGCGGTCGAAAGATAGTGCTGGGGAAGAAATTAAATTCCTGGAATTTTGAATACTACGGATGCGGTTAAGATCAACTCTTTGCTTGTACAAAAAGCCACAGGTAATTAGTAATTGATTATCCCGGATTTCGTAGCGGGTATTCCGATAAATAGACAAAGGCACTAAGCCCGTTAGCAACACAATGGCCAAACCAACCCACTGCCTTTGTACCAGCAACATTATTAAAGGTGCCGCAAATGCCACCAAAATAAAAATCAACAATCCCCAGCTTATTTTAGAATAATATATCCGGTTATAGCCTGGGGCACTCATCGCATAATATTTATTTAAAGCGTTCTACCATGCTGTTGTGCAAGATACGCGGGCTCCAGAAACCGCTGGCAATGGTCCGGCGGATGGTAAAAAGCGGCTCCTCCGGGTCGCGTTTGGTAGATAATTGAAAAGCCGCGGTAAAACCACGTTTTTTCAGCTCCGGAATAGCGGCAGGATTCCAGAGGCCAAACGGGTACGCGAAATATTTAACCGGCTTGCCCGTAATGGCTTCCAATTGTTTAGTAGGTTTATCTATTTGCGTTACCCAATCTTGGTCTTTTAGTTTTTTAACGTTCTGGTGATCCCAGGTATGCGAACCAATAACGTGACCAGCATCGGCTAACTCTTTTACCTGGGCGCGGGTCATGTAACGGGGCCGCCCTAATGAAACCGTCATAATAAAAAAGACGCCTTTAAAACCGTATCGCTCCATTTCCGGCGCGGCTACGGCATATTGGTCCAGGGCTGTATCATCGAAGGTGAGCATAACGGGCTTGGGTGGCAGCGGGGCGCCAGTGGCCAAATAAGCGTAAAGCTGATCCGGCAAAATAGTTTGGTACCCGCTGTCGGCGAGCATCTTTAACTGCGCCCGAAAAGTTTCTTCCGGCATAATATAATCTTTAGCCGATTTGGAATCGCGGCTGGTCCAGTTCCGGATTTGGTGATAGCACAAAACAGGTACTTGCTTGCGGGCCGAAATAGTAGCAGCGTTGGCTATGGTTGCTTCGGGGACATTTGTAGGAGCCGGTTCTGGCTTAATAACAACACTGGCTGGTTTAACCTCTGAAACCGGTTTAGCTATGGGAACTGTTTGCTGCTCAGCCGTACTATTTTCGGCCCGCCGACCAGTTTCTGAACAACTTAAAGAGATAAAGGCAAAGAGACTTAATTGTAAATAAGGATTAAACAGCCAGGTCCGGCCAAGGGTAAGCTTCATGTATTTTTAAGAAAATCGGGTTAGGTAATGGTTGCTTTTGCCGGCAAAAACAACGCGGCATATTTTCCGGAATTACGAAAAAAAAAGGGCAGTCCGCAAGGATTGCCCGCTAAAATTTATATGCTTTTTTAAAATTTGGAAGTACCGTAAAAAGAAAAAAACAAAGCTGTTCCCGGAAGAAATGAAATATTATTCCAGTACTTCCATGGTGTTCAGTTCGGGGCCACCACCCTGGTTAGCTGAGCCCGCCGCTGTGTAAACTTTGTTTTTATAAACCACCGCACCGGTTCCGTGCCGTCCGGTTTGCAAAGGCGTCAGCGTGCTCCACGTTTGGGTTTTCACATCAAAGGCTTCGGTTTGATTATGGGCTAGCTTCTGCGGGCTTTCACCACCAATAATTATTATTTTGCTACCTAAAGCTACCGCCGAGTTGCCGGCCCGCTGCGTAGGAATATTCTGCGCCGCTGGTAAGGTGCGCCATTTATTACTTTTAAAATCATAAATATCTACTTCCGGAACCGTCAGGTCTAAAACTTTACCAATTTTAGCGGTAGATAGGCGGCCACCGGCTACCACCATTTGCCCGTTGGCTACGGCCACCGATACGTGATCGCGGGCCCGCGGCGCTTCGGGTAAAATCCGCCATTTATCTGTAGCCGGGTCATATTCATCAAACCAGGTTACGTGGCCATCCCAGTGTCCATCGGTAATGCCCCCCACCAGGTATATTTTATTTCCATAAACAGTAGTGCCCGCTGAGCCGCGCCGTCTGTTTTCCGGAATTTCGGCGCCGGCCCGCCATTTGTTTTGCTGCGGGTTAAAAATATAAATGCGCGGAATAGGCGTTTCGTGCGGATATTTGCCGGTGAGGGCACCCAGTACATAAATTTCGTTTTTAAAGGTAATCGCCTGAAAGTGGTGCATTTCCAGCGGCGCTTCGGCCATCTTCTCCCAGCTTTGCTTTTTCAGATCGTAAGCCTCTACAAATAATTTATTACGGCCACCCAGCAAAAACAATTTATCGCCTACCTGGGCAAAAGCATTTTCGTGGCGCGGTACGGGTTCGTTGGTGCCGGTTACCATTCGCCACTGCATGGCATTTTTGGCATAAAAACCAACCAGCAAAAAGGTAAAAAATAAAGAGGCCAGTAAAATTGGTTTTTTCATAAAGAAAAGAATATTTAGAATCAGAAGGTACGTTAAACCGGACCAAAGTTAATATACTTCTTTCATTTAAAGGCAAGCATCCGCATAATTCAGAAAAGGATGTAAGCTGAATAATAGTTATTTACACGCAAAGGTAAATTCCGCAGCCATGACCTAACCTGGCTGGAAGCACGCTGCCATACAAAACCTTTTATAAACCGAGTACCTGCTTCAGTTTGGCGTAACCCGACCGGCTTACCGGCACCTTGGCGCCATTCTTTAAAATAGCAACGTGCGAGTCTTTCTCGTAAGGTTCGATGCGGGTAATCTGGCCGATTTGCAGCATGTAGGACCGGTGCACCCGGATAAATTTTTTCGGGTCGAGGCTATTTTCAAAGTAACTCATGGTTTTGCTTTTCAGGAAAGCGCCGTCCGGGGTATAAACCTTAATGTAATCATCGTCGGCTTCCAGAAATAAAATATCGGGTTCCGGTATAATCCGGATTTTAGTACCAATTTTTACCACAATGCGATCCTGCCGGTCGGGGGCGGTGGAAGCGGTCTGGAGCAGGGCCTGGGTATTTTTGATTAGCTCGGCCTGATCTTTCTGCTGCTGCCATTTCTCGACGGCTTTGTTAAACCGTTCCTGGCTAAAGGGCTTTAGTAAATAGTCGATGGCGTGGGCTTCAAAAGCTTTTATGGCAAACTCGTCGAAGGCAGTGGTAAAAATAACGGCCGGGGGCTGATCCAATAATTCCAGCATCTCGAAACCGTTTATTTTGGGCATCTGCACATCCAGAAATATTAAATCGGGCTGGTGCTGGGTTACGGCTTTCAAACCTTCAAAGCCATCGTTGCATTCCTCTACAATCTGAATATGGGGGAAGGCTTCTAAATATTCCCGCACCAGTGAGCGGGCCAAAGGTTCGTCATCGATTAAAATTGTTTTCATAATAACTGGGGAATTTTTACAAGGGTTGTATAAATGGCATTATCGGCGTGGGTTTGTAATAAATCGGTGCGGGCAAAAAGCAGGTACAGGCGCCGCTGTACCCCGCTCAGGCCAAAGCCGGTGCCTTGCCGGGGTACAGCGGTTTGTGGGTCGTACGGGTTCTGCACGCTTATTTCCAGCATTTCGGCCCGGCAACGGGCCTCTATCCGAATGGTTACGCCGTCGGTAGTGTCGTACAGACCAAATTTGATGGCGTTTTCAACGAGCGGCTGCAGCAACATGGGGGGCAGGCGCAACGGACCACATTCCGGCTCGGCATCAATTTCGGTGCTCAGCCGGTGCCCGAAACGTACTTTTTCTATTTCTAAATAAAGCCGTAAATGCTCTAATTCTTCGTTTAAACTCACCCATTGGTGTTCTTCGCGTTTGAGCGTGCCCCGCAAAAAGTCGGAAAGCTGCAGCACCATGCGGCGGGCTTCCTGGGGCCGGCTGCCAATTAAAGCATTAACCGAGTTGAGGCTGTTAAACAAAAAGTGGGGTTGCAATTGCTGATGCAGTTTAAATAATTCGGCTTCGCGGGCTAACTTTTCGGCATCGGCCTGCCGTTGTTCGCTTTGTTTCTGGTCTTGCTGGCTATACCACAACACACTCAGCATTACCATCCAGCCAATGGTTAAAAAGCCAATCCCAAAACGTACCGGCAACGATTTATTCAGGAATTGTTCGTACGAAGGCTCAGTTTCTATTACCAAAGGCAGGAGCCATTGTAACACCAGGAGCCACACCCCACTCAGCAGCAAACACCAGATACCAAAATAAAGCAAACGGGCCTGGCCGGGCCGGTAATATTGCAGGTTGCTGCTGATAAACCAGCACGCTGCCCCCAGCAAGGCATTGCTCATCAGGCTGTCGAGAATTGCCGTTTCATAGGATAAATTAAACCAGTAAAGCACCGCCGAATGCAGCAGCGCCCAGGCGAGCCAGCCCCCTAAAAAGTACACGCGAAACCGAAGAAGAGCAAAAGGTGAATTAGCCAAGACTAAAAAATTTTATTCCGCTTTAAAGAAGTAGCCGGCCCATTGCGCCAGCTATTTTTTAGGGTAAGTAAATTATATATTTAGGATGGGGCTGGGATGAGAACTTAGCCAAAGGGCTTTGCTAGTTAACCTGGTCACCGCTTCTGCCCGGCAAGTTGCGGGTGAAAACACGCCGCAACAGCAACCAGGCTTGGTTAGGTCCTTTTTAATTTAGTAACTGCGGATATCGATGCCGCCCAGCAGCGAAGTACCCCTAATGATGAGCACTTTGTTGTGGTCTATGGTGCCCGATTGCAGAAAGCGTTTGTCTTCTACGCCGCCAAAAATTGCAGCTACTTCCGAAATAACATCCCAGTGCGGCGGTACAATAATTTTGGTCCCGCCCAATACCTGCGTTACATCCAGAATAACCCGGCCCTGAATATCGGCCTGACTCAGGTTTATTTCGGCGCCGCCCAAGAAGGTTACGATTTCGCCACCCTGAAAATTTTTAGAAATAATGTTCTTTTTTACCCCGCCAAAAACCGAGGTCGAACTCAGGAAATCGCTAGAATAAGCCGAACCGGCATAGTTGCCGGTAGGGTCGGTGTTGTTATAAGCCTGGCCGGTATAATCGGAGGCGTAGCTGCTGCCAGTAAAAGGCGCATCCGGTGAAGCCGCAGAACCGGTAAAACCGTCGGGTCCGGTGCCGGGATTATTGCTATTGAGCCGGGGCCAGTTGTTAAAGCGGTGTTGCCGGTTGCGCCCAAATATCATGTATAAACCAAAAAGTATAAACAGGAGGGGCCAGATATACCTACTGAGATTCATGAAAGGGTAAAAGCGGTCGAACAGGAAAATCGTACCGATGGCTACCAATATAAACCATGCCGGGTTGCGGTATTGGTGCTTGGCGCCAATAAATAAACCTACCATAATTAAAATCATGGGCCAGCTAAAAAGCCATCTGGGGAAAAAGAAAAAATCGAGCCGGTGGAGCAGCAGCACCGCGCCAACCATAATTAATATAAATCCGGCCATAGCTTTGCCTGAGCTGGGCCGGGGAGATGGTGTATGTTGCATTTCTTTACTTAAATAAATTATTTAATCAAATGTACTGAAACCGAATGGCGGCGGCAATCACCCTTTGGCAATCTACCTTACTATTCCGGTAAACAGCGGAAATAGGCCTGTGAATGACACTGCCGGATTTTGCCTTTGTTATGGTACAAAAAAATAATTGTATATACAAGTTAGCGCTTTGGCACTGGAAGGCGATATTTCTTAAAAGGGTGCGATTAATACATCTGTACAAAGTTGCTTATCAGCTGTAAAATCCCCCAGCTTTTCCTTATTCCCGGAGGTAATATTTTGCATAGGATAAGTTACAGGCAAATACCAGACTTGGTTAAATAGCGGTTTTACGCCTCTACGCAGAAGATTCTTAACAGAAGGACGGAGTGATAGTTTTGAATCTAATTCGTAGCCTCTTATCAGGAAAGACTTACACTGAAATCAGCCTAGAAAGAATAAAAGCCATACCGGCTAGGGTATGGCTTTTATTCTTTCTAGGTTGATTTCAAACGCTCACCTGCAACAACTACTAAATTATTTAAACCGGTTAGCTACTAAATTCAGGTACAAAACCAAAGCTAAAATGGGAACCAATGAAGTAAGTAAAAAGGCATCGGGCCAATAAACTTTACTAACAACGCCTAAAAATATTATTAGTAAGCCAACCAGCATAAAAGACCTTTTCATCAGCAACGCGTAGCCGCTGATATTAAACCTTTCCTTTTGATCTTTGGGCAGGGTGTTATAACCCGCTATCAGCTCAGGATTTTTTACAACTAAAAATCCTAAACAGATAAACAGTATGCCCAAACCCACATTAAGCAATAATATCATGTTAAGCTACATATTTAACGGCTACCTCCTTTTTGATACTGCTTGGGTTAAGCTTAACCAACGGCAATATTTTATAACCGGATAACGGCCGGTAAATATTTGGCCAGCAACTCGGAGTAGTAAGGTTTCAGTTCTTCTACTACGGGAGGCTTCGGGCTCTTCGAGTATAAATCGTACGGGTTAAATTTCTTTACCCACCCGAACATTTCGCGGTCATGGTCATCCATTAAGTGCTCGTAAGCATTCTCGCGGTGCTGGGCGTAGAACGAGTGGTACCGAATCATGTACAGCGCGGGCTCAGGCAAATAATCTTTCAGCAGGTGGTACAAATATTCGTCGTGGCCCCACGACATGTGCACGTTGCGCAAACCGCAGTTTGGTTCGTAAACGCCGTATTTGGTGTTGTAGCGTTCGTCTTTGGAATCCGGGTTTAATGCAAAGAATTCCGGATAAACAATTTTGTCGGAGAACTGGCAGCCAACCGGGAAGGTATCGCCCACCACGGCCCATTGCGGCTCGCCAAATAAACAAAGCACTTTACCTACGTCGTGCATTAACCCGGTTAACACAAACCAGTCCGGGTGACCATCGGCCCGAATGGCTTCGGAGGTTTGCAGCAAGTGTTGTAACTGGTCCAGTTCAATATCCGGGTCAGAATCATCTACGAGGGTGTTCAGGTAATCAAACATTTCCCAGATGGCCAGTTCTTTTTTATCAAATTTCAGAAATTCGGCCTTTTTCTGCTGCACAAAATCAAAAGTTTGGTACTGGTGGTTTAGGCGGTAAAATTCGCGTACGGTATCGCGACCCGGATTGTCGTAATTCCGGTATTCCTCTTTTGCCTTGGTCTCGGGTTCCGGGTAACGAGCCAGTACATCATCCTCCCACACATCCAGGCTGGGTAGGGGCGCTATTTCTTCGGGTCGAAGCGTTTCTGAATTGTTCATATTGCTGGGTGTTTAAATACTTTTAAATACAAGAGCCACAATATATTAAAAATTTATAACAGATAAAAAAAGCTACATAAAAATGATACTCTTTATGCGTGCCAGGCCAATTATAAGTTGCATTGATACACTTTAATTTTGGGGGTAGTACCAGGTTCGGCAGAAGTAAACTGTTTAACGACTGGGACCGAAAGGAGCGGGTGGGGGTTCGTATGAGCAAAGAGCATATTATGACCCGAAGCACCTCCTTGAAAGTTTTCGTATCCTTCTACTCATCCAAGCCACTTTATTCTTTCCTACTTTCCTTAATTGTTTATTCCTAAACTGATTAAGTCAAGTATCATTAGGTTACTCTTTTGTAATAACAGAACTTCGATTAATAGCTGATGTACTTTCTATTCATCATTCCGATATTTTTATGACTACGTTACCTGTTTTCTGGCCGGATTCAACGTATTGGTAGGCATCAGTTATTTGTTCCAAGGTATATTTTCTGTCGATTACAGGTTTGTATAATCCCTTTTCAACCAGTTCTTTCAAGAATATAACATCTTCTTTACTAATCGTCGGGATTGGGAATAAAACTTTTTTGCCACCGAAAACCGGCGTGGTAAGGGCATAATATAAGTTCTCGGCATTTTTACCTAACTCGGTGGAAATGTAAATCCCCTTTTGGGTAAGGAGTGGTTTACATTTTCCGAAGGAGCTTTTACCTACTGCATCAAATATAAAATCAAACTTTATAGCTGTTTTTGTAAAATCCTGGTTCTGATAATCAATTACAACATCGGCGCCCAATGATTTAACCAGATTTACATGTTGGGTATTACAAACAGCCGTAACCATGGCTCCAAAATATTTTAGCAATTGCACAGCCGCTGAACCAATAGCGCCGGTGGCACCATAAACTAAAACATTTTGTCCGCCCGTTACCTTTGCTGCTTTAATATTATTTAATGCGTAGTGGGCACCTTCTGTAATGGGGGCTGCTTCCTCAAAGGTTAAGTTTTTGGGTAAAAATGTAATGGCATCATTTTCGGCAATAGTTAAATATTCGCCATGGCCGCCACAGGTTTTATCGTTGTAACCAAAAACTTTATCTCCTTTTTGGAAGGTAGTTACACTTTTGCCGGTTTCTTCAATAATGCCGGCAAATTCACAACCTAGTATTGGGTATTTTGGTTTTAAAAGGCCACTCCAAAACCGTGAAATAAAATATTCAGCACTCCGAAAGCCGGCGTCTGTCCGGTTTACGGTTGATGCATATACTTTTAATAGAACCTCGTTGTCACCAGGTTTAGGTTTTTCAACCTCCATTAATTGGGCAACTTCAGGTGGGCCATATTTTGTATATACAACGGCTTTCATATTATTGTACGCTTAAAATCTGATGGTAGTGATTTTATTGTTGCCAACTTACTTGACTCGTATGGAAAACCATCCGCTCTAACGGACAGCCGCTTCACGGTAATCTCTAAAATATTCTATTATCTTGTAAAGGGGCAAACCTTCTTAATTCCAGGTATAGCCCAACAATGGCTGGCTTACTTTCAATCGTACAATTATATATCCCAATCAGGGGTGTATGTATTTCCCTCCAATATTAATTTAATTTCAATAACTGCCGACGTTAAAAGGCTTTTAGCAGTGGCGACTTTGGCAATTCTTCATATCATCTAAGCACGAAAGCCCAATATACGATTTGTTATGTATATTTAGCGTTTCTGCCGCTATAGCCTACAGCCAGGGTTAGCGGCGCAGGAATTTTTCACCCTATCTAACGAAGCACGATGAATAAAGAAAATCTGGACGGAGGTATTTTAAATACGAAACAGCATTTTGAGGTTCTGGATGGATTAAGAGGTATTGCCGCCCTGGCTGTGGTTATTTTCCACTTCATGGAATGGATTTTCACTGATATTAACAAAAACTTTATTGGCCATGGTTTTTTAGCGGTAGATTTCTTTTTTTGTTTATCCGGATTTGTGATAGGATATGCTTACGATAACCGTATCGGGGAAATGGGCGTGAAGGAATTTTTTAAGTTGCGGCTGATACGGCTGCATCCTTTAGTGGTTTTGGGTTCGGTATTAGGGTTATTGGGATTGTTCCTGGACCCCTTTGCCTCACCCAGCACTTACGACGCCGGCAAACTCCTTTTGCTGTTCTTTTGCTCCGCTTTTCTCATTCCCTTTCCGGTAATGCCAGACCGGGCTTTTAATCTTTTTGGGCTCAATGCGCCCTCCTGGTCACTTTTTTGGGAATATGTGGCCAATATTTTTTATGCGGTGGTGCTGTATAAGGTAGGCCGCCGCTCCCTGGTTGTATTAACTTTGCTGGCGGCGGTAGGCATTTGCCTGGTTAGTTACCGGGCCGGAAACCTGCTGGGCGGATGGTCGAAAGATAATTTTTTAGACGGCGGTGCCCGGGTGGCTTACTCCTTTTTAGCGGGCCTCTTGCTTTACCGTTCTAACTGGATTATTAAAAACAGGCTTGGGTTTACAGTGTTAGCCATTTTGTTGTTTTTAGCCTTTCTCATGCCCGGGTCTAAGTGGAACTGGCTGACGGAGGCTTTGGTGGTACTCTTCTATTTTCCGCTGCTGGTTTCGCTCGGCGCCGGCTCTAGCCTGTCGCCGCAATGGAAAAAGGTCTGTCGGTTTGCCGGCAATATATCCTATCCGCTTTACATGACACATTATGCCGCCATCTGGGTCTTTGGGAATTATTTTACCAAAGAAAAGCCGCCGCTTGGTGAACTGCCCTATATCATTATACCGGGCATCATTTTGCTGGTAGTTTTTGCTTACTTCGCAATGGTGTTCTTTGATATACCGGTGCGGCGATACCTGACCAGAAAAAGAAAGCAACAGCAAAAGCTTCAACCTTATCAACCTGCACGATAGCCGCTACCGGTTTGTACGGGCTATACCTGAAGCACAACCGGAATTAGAACTTGAATAGGATTAGAGATTGTATATGTTTATTTTGTACAATTCATTCCAATGGCTTCCGGTTTAGATTGAATATTTTAAAAATTCAAGGCTTAAGAACCGGTTAGAAAAATAATTAAAACCTTAATCGTGCATTCCAGTAAAGTGCAGCCAAATTGCCAAATCATCATCCTACGGCATTAGCCTTTTTTCTTCTTCCAAAATGGAAGTAATTGGTTCATAGCCCCGGTAGTAGCTATCCGTTTTTGGATTCAAAATATTCCTTATTTTGCCCTAACTCTTTTAGATTGAAATTTGCCAAATAGGTTAGTTACGTCTTTCCCATCTGCAGACACTACTTTGTTAAAGCCTTTGAAATAAAGCGTATCACCTTTGAGTTCAAATGTTTGCCAGTCGCTTGCACTTACATAGGCAGGAACGCTGCTGTAACGGAATGTTTCCTTATAGGCGTTTCCATCAATAGTGTAACTGCCGACTCCTGCTTAGACCATTTGCCCGAAGAATCCGGCATGAGAAAAGAAAAATGGCCATCATGGTACATCTTGAATTCTGTAATTTTTCCATCTGGCGATACCGTTTCCCATGCACCATTAATAGGTGAGGTGGAAGAAGTAGCTGTCGGATCGCCTTTCGTTTTCTCATTTTGATTACAGCTTAGAACTGTTGTTGCCAACATAATAAACAAGGGAGCAGCTAATGACAATTTAAATTGATTCATTTGCATTGATTTTTGAGTTTAAAAATTTTTAATAACAGAGTGAGCTTTTTTAATAAACATAGCTTTAAGGTTGAAGCTTGGTCTTCGTGTAACCGCCAACGTTTCTGCTTTGGCACGTTTTAATGTGCATTAGTTTTTCGTTGTGCGTAGCTTCTATTTCAAGAGAACCTCCAATTTACTTCTGGTATCCTGAAATTCTTTGATGGTCAAGGCTTTCTGGTAACTTTCAATTGCTCTCTTTTTTTCACCTTTAGCAGCATAAAAATCTCCGAGTGAATCATGGACATTAAAACTTACCGGAAAGTTGCTCACATTTGATTTGAACAAGTACTCTGCTTCATCCATTTTCTTTTGCGACATGGCCAGATAACCCAGTTGATTTACTATCATTTCCGGAACCGGAACATTAAAGCCAAACTGCTTAGATACCTCTTTAAAATGATTTTCGACTTTCGTAATGGTATTCCTGGAGAATTTAGAGTAGTCTTCATCCTTGAACCTAAGATCGTAAAACTTGAAAATAAAGTGCAAGGCATCATAGGTAGCAATCAAAGGTACTGATCCATGTGAGTCGCTACTGTAGTATTTATAATTATAAGCTAAACCGTTTTTTTTATTTTTCTGTAGCAGGTTATTCATTGTTAGAATGGAACGGATATGCTGTGTTTGAGGAGAGGTATCCCGTTTGACTTTCACAGTGTCCATCCCCGGATTCATGGTATTGGCAATCCCTAAAAATAACTTTTTGCCTTTGTAGTCCTGCTGTGCCAGCAAGCCACCGGCTTTTGACAGCAGTTTCTGGTTATCCCACCACATGCTGGGGTCAATTGCTATGTAGGCGTTAAACAGATCTTTGTGGTTTAAAAATAGGTTCGTAACGGTCAATCCGCCCAGAGAGTGACCAATCAACGTACGGTAAGGCAAAGTTGGGTAGGTTTTCTCAATATAAGGCATCAATTCCTTTTCTAGGAAAGAAGCGAACCGTTCGCCTCCGCCCGAGGTTCTAACGGCATTGCTGTCATTCATCATCGGATCAATGTCAACATGCGAAGGTGTTAAGTCCCTCATTCTATCAGTATTTGGTATACCCACTACAATCATTTCCGGACAAATCATGTTGCCGTTGACAGAACTGAGTTGCTGGATCATACCGACCACCGAGTAAAAATGGGCATTACCATCCAAGAGGTAAACAACCGGGTACTTTGCCAGGGCGTACAATCCGTCGGAAGCGGAGTTTGGAACATAAACCCAAATTTTTCTTTTTTCCTGCAAGATTTTGGAGTCAATACTGTCGATGTTGCCAAGAATGATTTTGTTTTCTAGTTGGGCCTTGCTTGTATAGGAGACAAGAACCAATAGGAGGCAGGATAGATATTTTCTCATATTAATATATTAATGGATGATAATAAGTTTCGTACAACTATTGGCTAAACGGAGTTCGTTCCGGTTATCTGCACTATACTTAGGTATTTTATTCCGTTTAGCCAGCCACAATCAACCAATAACCGGAACTGGACTAACCAATATACTATATATAAATGTAAGTATAAACAAAAGGAATAAATATTCCTTTCTCAGTTACGCTCCCTTTTAAATGCCGATTAAGCTTCTACAAAACAAGTATTTATGGGGCAGCTTACCGCCACGCAAACCGGCATCATGCATTTTCTAAAAAATAATATTAAATTTCTGTAACTAATCTCCCAACCCCAGGTTTCCCTGTTTGCTTTTAGAAATCCTAACCACCTGAACGCTTGGAAGCAGTTACCGATAATGCCCTGATGCTGAAAGTAAAAGCCGGTGATACCGACCGCTTAGGTTTGTTGTTCGAGCGCTATCACCGGGCCTTGTACAGCTTTTTTTACCGGCTTACCAGCAGCAGTGAGGTGAGCGAAGATTTGGTGCAGAATGTTTTTCTGCGGATGCTGAAGTACCGGCACACCTATACGGGCGAAGGGGAATTTAAAACCTGGATGTACCACCTGGCCCGCAACGTACACGCCGACCATTACCAGAAAAACAAGCGACTGGGCTTTGCCGATGACTTTACGAACCTGGAGAACAAGCTGCGGGATGATTTTTCGGTAGAAGAACAGACCCGGCAAAACGAAGAAATGCATTTGCTGCAAACGGCTTTAAGCCAGCTGGAGGTAGAAAAAAGGGAAGTATTGGTGCTGAGCCGGTTTCAGGGGTTAAAATACAAAGAAATAGCCGATTTGTTCGGCTGCACCGAGGGTGCCATTAAGGTGCGCGCCTTCCGGGCGCTGGATGAACTAAAAGCCATTTATTTAAAACTGGAAAAGCAGGAGATAGCTTAATGGACGAAAAATTAGAAAAATTAATGGCGGGTTTTTTGGCTCAGAACCAGACCGAAGCAGAAAAAGCCGAAATGGAAGCAGCTATTTCGGCCGGCGAACTGGACCTGGACAAAGTGAACGAACTGACGCAGTTTAGCAACCGGTTGGCGGCGGTACCCCTGCCGGAACCCATCGAAAGCCTGCGGAGCAATTTTTACCAGATGCTGGCGGAAGAAAAGCGAAAAGAGAAATCTGGCTTAAAAGTACCTCCATGGCTTTCGAAGGTCCTTGACCGCATCCGGCAGGAGTTTACCCTGGGGCAACTAGCGTATAGTTTTTTAATACTTGCCTTGGGCGTAACCCTGGGCCTGCAGTTTAGCCGCAAGCAAAGCGCCGACGACGAAAAGCTGGTGGCTTTAACCACCGAAATGCAGCAGATGAAGAAAATGATGATGCTCACGCTGCTGGAACAGCCCTCGGCCACCGACCGGTTAAAAGCGGTAAACCTGACCAGCGATATGGAACAGGCCGATGATAAAGTAATAAAATCGTTGCTGCAAACCCTAAACACCGACCCCAGCGTGAATGTGCGGCTGGCCGCCATCGAAGCGCTTTACCAGCACGCCGATAATCCGGTAGCCCGCGAAGGCCTGGTGAGTGCCATTACAAAACAAGATTCGCCGCTGGTGCAACTGGCCCTGGCCGATGTGGTGGTGGCTATGCAGGATAAAAATGCCGTGAAACAACTGAAACAGCTTTTAGAGCAGGAAGACTTAAACGAAGCGGTTAAAGTTAAAGTGAAGGAAAGCATCCAGGTTTTGATCTGATAAAAAACAGCAGTTATGAAAAAAAATGCATTACTGATAATTCTGTGGTGTCTGACCACTGTGACCTGGGCTCAATCGCAAACCGAAACCATCAAGAAATCCCTGGCTTTTAAAAACCCGGGTGGCGCGCGGGTATTATCCGTCGAAAATATTCATGGTTTTGTGCACGTGGAGGCATATAACGGCGATAAGGTAGAACTGGTAGCGGAGAAAAAAGTATCGGCGAACGACCAGCAGGAGGTGGAGAAAGGTATGCGCGAAGTAGAGATTAAAATAATAGAAGCATCGGATAGCATTTACGTGTACCTGGATGCGCCTTTTATCTTCCGGAAAAAAAGCCGGGGCCGGAACATGAATATTAACCTGGATGATATTAAATACAAATACCAGGTAGATATGACATTGCGGGTACCGGCCAAAATTAACCTGGCGTTGTCTACCGTAACGGAGGGCGACGTAGCGGTTTCGGGTGTTACCGGCGATATTAAAGTCCGCAACGTAAACGGACCGCTTAAACTTGCCAACGTAGCAGGTAAAACCGATGCCAGTACCGTAAACGGTCGCATTGATATTGCCTACGCCGGTAACCCTACCGCCGATTCGGAATTTAAAACCGTTAACGGCAATATTAATGTGCATTATGCGCCTAACCTGAACGCTACGGTTTCTTTTAAATCGTTGAATGGCCAGTTTTATACCGACCTGACCGATGTAGAAATGATGCCGGTGCAGGTTGTGAAAAATACAGAAGGGCGGGGTGCCGGCACGGTATACAAAATAGATAAAAAGCAAAATTACCAGGTAGGCAAAGGCGGTCCGGCCTTACGCTTCGAAACCCTGAATGGCAATATTTACCTGAAGAAAAAAGAATCCTGAACTAAATAAAATCCGAAAATAGTATTACCCGATTAATTATATGAAAACTTACAGAAAAAGTTTGCTGGCAGTGGTTTGCCTCCTGGTGAGTGTGCTTACGGCCGCAAAAGCGCAGAACAACGATTCCGAAAAGATCCAAATACCCCTAAGTCAGCCCAACAAACCCGGTACGTTGCGGGCCAATTTATTAAACGGATCTATTACGGTTACCGGCCACAAAGGCAAAGATGTGGTAGTTACCTATAATTCGCGTGATGGCAAAAATAAAGAAAGGCCGCGCGATAAAGATGAGTCGCAGGGCTTGCGCCGGATACAAAACACGGCTACCGGCCTGGAAGTACGCGAAGAAAACAATACCGTAACCGTAAAAACCGATGCCTTTAACCGTACTGTTGATTTGCAGATACAGGTACCTTACGATTTCTCGGTAAAATTAAAAACCTTGAACGATGGCGTGCTGCTGGTAGAAGATGTAAACGGCGAGCTGGATCTGGATAACCTGAACGGCAATATTAATTTGCGTAACGTGGCCGGCAGCGCATCGGCCTCCACGCTTAACGGCGACATAGTGGCCAGCTTTAAAAAAGTAACCCCCAACATGCCCATGGCTTTTAGCAGCCTCAACGGCAAAATAGATGTTACGCTGCCCCCCTCGGCTAAATTTAATGCCAAGCTAAAATCTGATAACGGCGAAGTATTTACAGATTTTGATATGGCTATGGATAAAGGAGGTAAAGCAGAAGGGGCAGTACCACCTAATAATTTCCGGGGTGGCGATGTCCGGCCCGGCACCCGCATTTACCTCGATAAGTGGCTTACCGGTAAAATAAATGGCGGTGGCCCCGAAATATTGTTCAAAAACTTTAACGGTAACATCTACATCCGCAAGAGCAAGTAAGGATAAAAGCAGGCGTATTTAACAAATTTGGTTTAGCTGAATTTTTTAAATGTTGCTGAGATAAAAATATTAAAATAACCCTTTCCCGAAGGAGCCCGCCCGTACAAAGGCGGGCTTTTTAATTATTTAATTCTTTATCCCAAGTCTCCTAAGTGGTATTCCAAAAATGCGTTTTTCTTTTGAAAGATTACATCTTTCAATGCACATGCACTAACTGGTAGTAAAAGTCTAAGAAGCCTCCGAGCTGGCGGCCCCCGTTTGGCCACTCGGTCTCTCAACTTTCCTTTCCTCCTGCGGCGGAATGCTGCGCACCGGAAACCCAGAAGAACATCTTCCAATAAGCCCTAGCTGTCCAAACTGATGTAGTATGCGCTTAGCTGATGCCTTACCAAGTTCAATTACAATCTAAACAAAGCCTCTTCCAATAAAGCTATTCCATAATGTTCCGGTTCGGCCAAACTCCTTCCCTGGTTTAGGGAAGGTGCCCGGAGGGCGGAAGGGTAAAACTCTTCCAGGAGAAAAGTGCGCTGCACCGGCGCAAGCCACCCAACAGAAAAGCGCGAAAGAATATCAGACCGAAGCAGTCTACGAAGTACCTTAACGCAAACTGGTACTTGACCTGATTTTCTCTGAAATTAAGATTACCTGAACTGGTTTGAAAACTCTCTTTTAAGAGAAGTTATTAGAAAAAAGTTGTTTGTTTAGCAAGCAGGTTTTTAACAAAGTTTTTGAATCTGTAAAATGAATAATAAATATAATAATTAAGATATTTATTTGTCGTTTAAGGCTATATTGAAGGTTTGCTGTGGCATCACTACAAGGCCGGATGCAGTCTGATTAAATCAGTTTATATGAATTGGAGAAATTTATTTAGTGATGTTAAAAATATATTTAAAAGATTAGATCGGATTGCCTTACTGAATACGATTAAAGCAAAAGCTAAAAACCAGGGAAATGGTTTTATTTATCTGAATCGGAATACTTCGCTGCAGTTGGCCCCAGCGGCCGTGCTTCTGATCGAAAACCAGGCGTATTTCTATTTTAACGAATATTGGCACCAGCCCGATCCTTTTCCGGGTATGCTGGGGGTGCACACCGGGGGCGTTATGCAGGTAACCGGCAACTTTACTATTTATTCGGGCGCCCGGTTGGTGGTAAACGAAAATGCGCGGCTGGTATTGGGCAGTGGCTACATCAACCACGGCCTAAATTTAAATTGCTTTAAAAGCATCGAGATTGGGCGCGACGTAGCAATTTCGGAAAACGTAACCATTCGGGATTCGGATAATCATGGGATGAAGGCTGCTGGTTATAAAGGTACGTTGCCTATAAAAATTGGCGATCATGTCTGGATAGGTATGAATGTTACGATTCTGAAAGGTGTAACCATTGGGGATGGGGCTATTATTGCGGCCGGAGCGGTAGTTAATAAAAATATTCCGGCCCGGTGCTTAGCTGCCGGCGTACCGGCCCGGGTATTAAAAGAAAACGTGGAATGGCATTAATTTTACTTACCGGTTCCAATTCCTATTGGTACCTGCGCGCCGGCTAGTTTAAACCGTAATAAATTTTGCAGTTTGTAAACGGACATAAGGTAGAGGGAAGAGGCGGTATAAAAATATTTGCCTATTTTAGGGCCATTATCAAGTATTTAAGGGTCACCGGCTAAATAAAATACCAGCGGGTAATTTTAATCGTTTTAAGGGCAAATTAACGGTCGTTTAATTTTAACAAATGCGTAAGCTTTTTCACTTTTGTGGGTTAATCACTCTTTTATTATTCATCTATTTGCCGGGTTTAAAAGCCCAGGCACCGGTTAAGCCAGATGCGGCCGATATTTTACTCGGGTTAAAAAAACTAAACGTGGTGGGCAGTGCTCTGTACGTGGCCGCACACCCCGATGATGAGAATACCGCTTTAATTGCCTGGCTCGCCAACGAAAAAATGGTAAAGACCGGGTATCTTTCCCTTACCCGCGGCGACGGGGGGCAAAACCTGATTGGATCGGAAATTCGCGAGCGCCTGGGCCTAATCCGGACCCACGAATTACTACAAGCCCGGCGGGTAGACGGCGGTCAGCAGTTTTTTACCCGCGCCAACGATTTCGGTTTTTCGAAAGATTATCAGGAAACCTTAAAAATCTGGGATAAAGAAAAAGTACTGGCCGATATGGTTTGGACCATCCGTAAATTTAAGCCCGATGTGATGATTACCCGCTTTACCCCGGAACCCGGCGGTACCCACGGCCATCATACCACCTCGGCTATTCTGGCTTCCGAAGCTTTTGAAGCGGCGGCCGATCCCAAGCGATACCCCGAACAATTAAAATACGTTTCGGTGTGGCAGCCCAAACGCATACTATGGAATACTTCTTCTTTTTTTTACGGCGGCGAAAACCAGTTCGACCCAACCGGTAAACTGGCCATTGAAATTAGTACGTTTAACCCGATTCTGGGAAAATCTTACCCCGAGATTGCGGCGACCAGCCGGAGTATGCACAAAAGCCAGGGTTTTGGCAGTGGCAGCAATTACGGTAAAGTAACCGAATACTTAGTCCACACCAAAGGGGACGAATCCAAAACCGACTTGTTTGCCGGCATTAACTTGACCTGGAACCGGGTGAAAGGCGGCGAAAAAATAGCCAAATTGCTCCAACAAGCTATTGCGCACTATAATCCGGCTAATCCGGCAGCCAGTGTACCGGTTTTGCTGCAGGTAAAAGCCGCCCTGGAAACCATGCCGGATAACCCTTACCAAGCCCAGAAGGGAGCTGATTTGCAGGAACTGATTAAAGCTTGCCTCGGATTGTTTTTAGAAGCAACGGCTGCCCAAACTTCAGCTACCCCCGGCGAACCCGTTAACGTTACGGCCATTGCCGTTAGCCGTTCGCCGGTGCCGGTAGAACTCCAGAAAATTACCTTTCCTTTAACCAGCCAGGTAATAAACCAGAATAAATCGCTGCAGCAGGCTTTCGTATCTTCTAAAATAACCGTAAATCTGCCGGCGCAAACACCCACTTCGCAGCCATACTGGCTTAAACAGGAAGGTACGGTGGGCATGTTCGCGGTAAATGATCAGCACCTGATAGGCTTACCCGAAAATCCGCCGGCGCTAACGGCCGAGTACACTGTGCGGGTAAACCAGGTGCCCTTTACCTTTACGGTGCCGGTGGTTTATAAGCGCGTAGACCCGGTGGAAGGAGAAATTTACAAGCCTTTTACCGTTACGCCACCAGTTTTTGTAAACCTGACCGATAAGGTGTTGGTATTTGCCGATGATAAACCAAAACAATTAAGCGTAACCGTAAAAGCCGGCAAGGAAAACATGAGCGGCCGGGTTGCGCTGGAGGTACCCCAAGGCTGGCGGGTAGAGCCGGCTGCCGCGGAATTTACCTTGCCGGTAAAAGAAGAAGAAAAAGCTTTTGTTTTCCAGGTTTATCCCACCAATACCCAAAGCGAAGGCACCTTGCGGGCGGTGGTGCAAGCCAATGGCCAAACGTATAACCAAAGTCTGGTCAGCATCGATTACCGGCATATTCCGGCGCTACAGTTATTTCCGGAAGCAACCGCCAAAGTTACCCGCCTCGACCTGAAAAAAAGCGGCTCCCAGATTGGCTACCTCATGGGGCCCGGCGATGAAGTACCCGCCAGCCTGAACCAGATTGGTTACCAGGTTACTTTGTTAAGTGAACATAATTTAACCGCTGCCGCATTAAAGCGCTTTGATGCCGTAGTGGTAGGTGTACGGGCTTACAACACGAATAATTATTTAAAATTTGCCCAGGCGGACTTGCTCGATTACGTAGCGCAGGGCGGAACCCTGGTGGTGCAGTACAACGTCAGTTCGGGCCTGGTAACCGATAAACTCGGCCCCTATCCTTTGCAATTATCCCGCGACCGGGTAGCGGTAGAGGAAGCGCCCGTCCGGCTGCTGAAACCGAACCACCCGGTACTAAATTTCCCGAATAAAATAACCGCCGCCGATTTTAATGGGTGGGTGCAGGAGCGGGGCCTGTATTTTGCAAATAAATGGGATAACCAATACGAGGCCATCTTGTCGTCGAACGACCCTGGAGAGCCGGCCCGGGAGGGTGGTTTGCTCGTGGCCAAGCACGGCAAGGGCTATTATATTTATACCGGATACGCTTTCTTCCGGCAGTTACCTTCGGGAGTTCCGGGTGCTTACCGCCTGTTTACCAACCTGATTTCTATTGGTAAAAAATAATTAATTCATGGATCAAGAGCGTTCAACAGATAACCAAAAACCTCCTTTTTTTAATTCCTGGCGGCCCTTTTATTTCTTAGTAATCGGGGCCCTTGTTTTACAGATTATTGTGTTTTACGCCATAACCCGCTACTTCGAATGAGTTATCTCGATTGGGGTGTATTGGTGGGTACGCTGGCCTTTATTGCGGTGTACGGCATGTGGAAGACCCGGGGCAGCCAGAACATTGAAGGCTATCTGAAGGGCAATAATTCCGAAAAATGGTGGACTATCTGTTTATCCATTATGGCTACCCAGGCCAGCGCAATTACTTTTTTGTCAACCCCCGGGCAAGCTTACGAAGATGGCATGCGCTTTCTGCAGTTTTACTTTGGGCTGCCTATTGCCATGGTCATTATTGCCATTTCGTTTATACCCATTTATTACCGGTTAAAAGTATATACCGCCTACGAATTTTTAGAAAGCCGCTTCGATTTAAAAACCCGGTCGCTGGCTGCTTTTCTTTTTCTGGTGCAACGGGGCCTGGCTGCCGGCATCACCATTTATGCCCCGGCTATTATTTTATCTTCTATTCTGGGCTGGAACGTAAATACCACTAGCCTCATCATTGGACTGGTGGTTATAATTTATACGGTTACAGGAGGCACCCGGGCTGTAAGCGTAACCCAAAAGCAGCAAATGGCCGTGATGATGGGGGGCATGATTGTAGCCGGCCTAATTGTCATTAACATGCTGCCGCCGGAAGTTTCGTTTTACGATGCCGTGCAGGTAGCCGGTAAAATGGATAAGCTTAACCTGATTAATTTTTCTTTCGACTGGAATGACCGGTACAATGTGTGGTCGGGCGTTAGCGGCGGCTTGTTTTTATTTATGTCTTACTTCGGCACCGACCAGTCGCAGGTAGCGCGGTATTTATCCGGCAAGTCGGTTACGGAAAGCCGTTTGGGTTTGCTCTTTAACGGGCTGCTGAAAATACCCATGCAATTTATTATTTTGTTTATCGGGGTAATGGTTTTTGTGTTTTACCAGTTTGTGCAACCGCCGGTATTTTTTAACAAAGTAGCCAAAGAGAAACTGTACGAAACGCCTTACGCCGGCAACCTGATACAGTTGGAAGCAGAGCATAATGCCAATTTCAAAGAAAAATCGCGGGTAGTCCGGGAGATGCTGCGCGGCATCCAGGCCGAAGATGAACCCGCCATTGCTGCCGCCCGCACCGAGCTGAACGGTATAGAGGCCGAAGGCAAAGCCATCCGGACCGAAGTAAAAGGTCTGTTACAGAAAGCCAACCCCCAGGCCGAAGTAAAAGATACCGATTATGTATTTATCAGCTTTGTGATGCAGTACATGCCTACGGGTATTATCGGGTTGCTGCTGGCCGTCATATTCTGTGCTTCCATGTCGTCTACGTCTTCGGAACTGAACGCGCTGGCTTCTACCACAGTTATCGATATGTACAAACGTTCTATTCGGCCGGAGGCTTCCGGTGCCCATTACCTGCAAGCCTCCAAACTGTTTACCGTTGGCTGGGGAATGTTTGCTATTTTGTTTGCCACCCTCGCTTCCCAACTCGATAACCTGATTCAGGCGGTAAACATTCTGGGCTCGCTCTTTTACGGTACCATCCTGGGAATATTTGTCGTAGGTTTTTACCTGAAATCCATTAAAGCCCATGCGGTTTTCTGGGCGGCTGTGCTGGCCGAGGCGCTGGTAATCCTAACCTATACTACTACCGAGATTGGGTTCCTGTGGCTCAACCCAATTGGGTGCTTACTGGTGATTGGATTGGGATATTTTTTCCAGGCCGTATTGCCGCAGAAAAGGTAACAACCATTACTTAAAAAACGCAGAGAATTCCGGGAATGCATTAACTCCTAAACAGATCTGTAAGGGAGCGGAATATTTAATCTTTTACTTTATACTTATTTTTATATATAGTATATTCGTTAGTCCAGTTCCGGTTATCCGTTGATTTGGGGTGGATAAACAGAATAAAAATACCAAAGTATAGTGCAGATAAGCCGAATATTCGGTTTAGCTGCTAGTTGGCAGGAACTTTTAATAGCAACAAAAAAGAATTTTTAAATATTATGAGAATCACTAGCGTATTGGCTTTTCTGTTCCCAAGCATTCTTTTATTCATTTCAGCCTATAATCTTACTGAATATTTTCTTAAAGATTACATTTATAAAGTTATCGGCAGAGAAGTCTATTTTTTTCCGGATAAAGAATTAATGTTTGTGTCAGCTCTTATAAGTTTATTGATATTTTTTTTATTTTGGGTGCAAGTAAAATTCATTCCATCCAAGTATTTTAACTATTTATGGTTTGTTATACCTAATATAGTTGAATTAATTGTATGCACATTTCAAAATAAAAGTTACGAGCCATCTCTACAATTAATCTTTTGTGGTATCCTCTTATTTTTTTCCTTAAAAAGTTATTTGACTCGATTTATTGGAAAATTGACTTCCACTGAAATAATTTATAAAAATTTATTCGGCCAAGTAGGAGTAATTCCACTAAGCACAATTACAAAATTGGAACAAAAAAGAAGTTTACTTTCAATAATCAGAGAAATTAGATTACTAGAAATAACTCAAAAGACCGGGATTACTTTTCATGATGAAAATATGGACGAGTATGAAATAAATTTATTTACAAGAGCATTCCAGAACAATATTATGTTTAACAAAATTATTGAGAATGCCCATAGTTCTGGAAATACTAAAATCAGACAATATACAGCTTGAAAAAAAGCATCTGCCAACCACACCTAAAAACCAATAAATCGCTTTTTAGCTAAGGAGCGTTAGTCAGAATTAATTAATCAACTTATAATCTTTTATGTCTTGATTCTTGGAGAATGGGATCTCAAGATAATTTATTAAAAACATGCTCATTACAAATAAAATGACTATATGAATCAGGGAACAGCAATAGCCCCCGGAAACAATATACTCCTAAAAACTTTTCTGGTAATCAGTTTACTTTTAAGTTTTACCAGTTGTTCAGGCCAAGAGAAAGTTTCAACAAAGAATTTTGACGAAATTACCTTGGTAAACCATATTCAATTCCATAACAATAAATATGATCAGCAGAAATTCAGTTGCGGGTTTCTGTTAGAAGCGAACAACGATACTTTTGCTGTAACGGCTAAACATCTTTTAAAAGTCATTAAACCCCAAGAGATGAAGGCCTTGCTATTTGAAGGAATGGTAAAACAATGGTCGATGTATCCGTTGAATAAAAAAGAGGAGATGGTAGTAATGGATAAATTGCTTAACCAAAGTAAAGCTGAATTACTGGACAGCAAAGCTACGTACGAAAATGACTGGTTAGTTTTCTCCGTTAAAAAGAATTACTCAAAAGTTAAACCGCTCCAACTTAGGACATCTGCCTTACAGCCAGGAGAAAAATTATACGTGGTGGGATGGACCCGTACCATGGAAGACGGACCGCAAAGGGTTTATGAATTTGAATACTACAAAACGATTGCTAACCGCATTTTATTAAAAGATGTAATTGCTCCGGAAAAATTTGGTGGATTAAGTGGCGCTCCGCTCGTAGATGCCCAGGGATTAGTGGTAGGAATTGTTTCTAATGGGACAACGGACCCTGATTCAAATAAAAAATATTTCTCACCATGCGCATTAGTCTCATTGGCTTCATTTTTAAATAATTCTAAGCAGAAATAAAAGATTCATTTAGATTTAAACCTAAAGCTTTTTTGCCACATTATTTTGTTAGGATTTATAGGTTTAGGATAGGAAATACTAAACGCTAACCACACCTATAAGGCAGCTTCGCTATCCGCTATACCAGTAAGTTAATCGTCTTTGTAATGCAACACCCTGCACTCGGATATTCAGATTAGGAAATAAAAAGTAACTAAAAACATAAATTATGGCCCTTATCAATCCACACATTAACTTCAACGGAAATGCCGAAGAGGCATTCAATTTTTACAAATCAGTGTTTGGCGGAGAGTTTGCAAAGATTATACGCTTCAAAGATATAACAAGCACTAAATATCCGATAGCAGAAAACGAGGCAAATAAGATAATGCACATTGCTTTGCCAATTGGCAAAAACGTTTTGATGGCCAATGACATCCCGGAAAGTATGGGACAGGTAAATGAAAATGAAAACAGGTCTAAGATATCTGTTAGCGCCGAAAGCCGTGAAGAAGCCGACAAGTTATTTAGCGGGCTTTCAGCAGGCGGAAATATTGAAGTGCCTATTAGCGATAGCCCGTGGGGCTCTTATTTTGGTATGTTTAGAGATAAATTCGGTATTGAATGGATGGTGGATTTTGACCCGAATTATAATGGAAAAGTATAAACAGCAAGCAACGGATGCCTAGCAGCGGCCTGGCAAAAGTTGGATTGCTGTGCTTCAAAGGAGTACTCTTGCTTAACCGGCAAGGGTTCTTCGTAGGGGCCTTCTAAAAATTCTGCCCTTTGCCAAACTGTAAACCGGAAGGCGTAATTCTTGAAAACAGGTCGGTAACGTGTTATTATTTAAACTAATCAGGATTTTCGCAAAATGGTTTTTTAACATTGTAAATCCTCCCCCTTGCCCCCTCCGAAGGGGGACTTTGGATAATTTTGCGAAAGTCCTGCTAATGTTTAAAATACCAACCGCAGTTATGTATATAATATTATCGATGGCATGAACTTACAAAAAAAGAGGAGGTATAGTTCGGACGTTAATAATGTAACAAACAGGTTAACTACTGTATTATTTATAATTTATATAATAGCACTAGCCTGGATTTTATTATTTAAGTTGGGCGTACAATTTTCTTATATGGAAAAAAGGAACGTAAACTTAATTCCGTTTGGCGAACTATTCCTGAACGGTAAAATTGATGCCGGTGAAAACCTGATGAATGTGGTAATTTTTGTACCACTTGGTATGTATGTGGGCGTTTTATTTAGCAGTTGGCGTTCAGGAAAAAAATTCTTCTTCATTTTCTTGATGAGTTTAATAGTGGAAGGGCTTCAATTTATTATGGCCGTGGGTGCCTTTGATATTACCGATTTATTTACCAACACCTTAGGCGGAATAATTGGATGGATGATATTTAAAGCTACTGAAAAGATATTTGGTGATAGATTTAAGGCACAAAAATTTATAAACCTAATAGCCGGTTTAGCAACGGCCTTAGTTATTTTACTTTTATTTTTACTAAAAATGAACCTTCTACCAATCAGGTATCAATAATAAATTTCGGAAATTCCCAATACCGTTTCTTTTAATATAAAACGAATGCACCACAAGCCCTTTATGGTAGTTGTGCCTCCGGAAAGTCAAATCTGTCGGTTAGAACAGGCAAAATTCAGACTGTTCTGTTCGAACTTAATTCCCTTAAGTTTCCCACCCGTGGCTTTGTCGCGGTCGTTAGTCAAGAAAATTAAATGTGAACACAATATAAAATCAGAGCAATATTATGCGATACCATTTCCGGATACCTGACTTCCCAGATTCTAATTTCGAGATTGAATCTTCTATTTGGACGGGTAAATCGAAAGTGTATATGGACGATGTGTTGTTAGAACAGGCAAATGAAAAAGGGAAACCGTTTCTAATTCCAACATCTGAAGGAGAATATATCAGGGCGTTTCCGAAGTCCTCTTACCCGGATTTAGTTCCGGTTTTAGAAATAAAAGGCAAGCAAATCCAAATTGTTGAAAAACTTAAATGGTATCAGTACGCAATAGGAGGCATTCCTATCTTACTGCTTTTTATAGGTGGGGCAATTGGAGGAGGTATTGGAGCCGTAGGCGCAATCACCAATTTCAGAATATTCAGGCAAGAAGGAAGTGCGGTTTCTAAATATTTGAAAGTAGTAGGTATTATTATCGGAACGTATCTGCTTTATTTTATAGTCACGGCTTTCTTTTCTGTTCTGTTTAGTAAAAATTAAGTGGTGTGTTGCAGCTTGTCCTTTACCTGTTGTTTCTATAAATTGCCTGGTAATCTTTATTGATTTAAAGGTGAAATTTAGGTATTAAGCCGGAGTAATGCTCAGGTATCAAAAAACCGGTTCCGGATGCCAAAACCGGGTTTTTGATATATTTCTTACGGCAAATCAGGTTTTACACCACATACGAAAGCCGCTGTTCCGGAATTTCTATATTATTATAACCTAGTTCTTCCAGGTCGGTTTTCAGCCTTTCCATTACCCGTTTTTCGCCATGTACCAAAAATATTTTCTTTATATTTTCTTTTTCCTGGCAGTGCAGAAACTTAGCAATATCGCTGTAATCGCCATGGGCACTGTATTCTTTCATTTGAATAATTTCGGCTTTTACTTCTACTTCATCGCCAAAAATATATACCTTCTCAGCCCCGTTCATCAGCTTGCCGCCCAGCGTAGAAGGTCCGCAATAACCGGTTATCAGCACGGCGCTGTTCGGGTCGGCTAAGTTGTTTTTCAGGTGGTTGCGGATGCGGCCGGCCTCCATCATCCCCGACGAAGAAATAATAACGCAAGGTTCTTCCAGGGAATTTAACTGTTTAGAATCCTCGGTTTCGGTAATATAAGTAAGCTGCGGAAAGCCAAACGGATCGGGGTCGGTTTTAATATATTCCAGCATGGTGTCGTTAAAATGCTCCGGGTTGTTCCGCATAATATCGGTCGCGTAAACCGATAAAGGGCTATCCACAAAAACCTTAATGTTGGGCAGACGGCCTTCTTCGGCAAGGTAGTTCAGCGAATAAATAAGTTCCTGGGTGCGGCCAATGCTAAATGCCGGAATTAATAATTTGCCGCCGCGCTCCACGCAAACTTCCTGCACAATTTGTTGAAGCCGTTCTTCGGTATTTTCGAGGTTGCTGTGCAGTTTATCGCCGTACGTCGATTCACATAAAATAATTTCGGCGGCCGGGCAAGGCTGGGGTGTTTTTAAAATGCGGTTCGCAAAGCGGCCGATATCGCCGCTAAAGCAAAGGGTACGTTCCTGGCCGTTGTCCTGGAGTTTCAGGTTGATGGCGGCGCTGCCCAATACATGGCCGGTATCGGTAAACAAGAGCTCTATGTCCTCGTCTATCGGGTAAGGTTGGTCGTAAGGTACCTTTTTAAAAAGCTGCAGGGCCGCTTCGGCATCTTCTTCGGTGTAAAGCGGTGCATCGGCTGTACTGTTGCCATTGTTATTTTCCTGTATGCGGGCGCTGTCGCGCAAAAGCAGTTCGCATAAATCCCGGGTAGGCGGAGTGCAAAATATTGGCCCGGTATAACCCAGCTTTACCAGTCTGGGAATAAGTCCGGAGTGGTCGATGTGGGCGTGCGATAAAATCAGGTAATTAATATTTTCGGGTTCAAAATCAAAGTCCCGGTTTTCGTCTTCGTTGTTCTCGCTTTTGCCTTGCAACAGGCCGCAGTCGAGCAAAATGCGTTTGCCATTTTCTAAAGTTACCAGGTGCTTGCTGCCCGTTACACTTTGGGCAGCTCCGTAAAAAGATATAGTCATAAAAGGTGTTTAAACAAGTTGGCTTATCTACGGGCTGCGCAGGGCAGCGTTGCCATAAAATTTAAAGGCAACTAACTTTTATTTATTTGTCCGGAATGAGCCGGATAACACCTAAACCCGGCCGGTTGCAGGAAATTTTATTAGTGGTTAAATAAAATATTCCTAAAAAATATAAGATATATTAAAATACTGTATATTGGTATAGCTATCTTCTTTTATACCGATGTGCCCAAAATGGTTAAAAAAATATACCTGCTGATTTGTTTTTGGCTGCTGGTGCTGGGCACTTACGGCCAGGATATTATCACCCGTACCGATGGCGTGGAGATTAAGGCCCAGGAACTGGAAGTAAAACCCGGTCAGGTAAGCTTTAAGTTATTTCAAGTGCCCGATACCCTGGTTTACCAGATTAGTGTTCAGGATGTGCAAACCATAAAAATGGCGGATGGAAGTGTTAGAACTTTTAATTCGCCGGGCACCGCATCTGAAAAGAAAAACACGCCTTTTAATTACGAAACCCAATCGGGGCGTAATATGCTGTTGTTTTACCCCCTGGATTTAGTTTATGCCAATGCCACCCTGGCTTACGAGCGGATTGCCAGGTCCGGGAAAATGGGTTTCCGGGTACCAGTAAGTTTTGGTTTGAGTAAGGAATTTCAAAATAATTTTAATGAGTTTCGGCGAAATACCCGGTTGGGTGTTGGCCTGGAAATAAATTATTATCCGTTTGGACAGGGACGGCTGCAATATTATTTTGGCTCGGCATTGGGTTTCCGAACCTACCAGCTCCTTTATTATACATCCATAAATTCCCCTAACGGTCCCCAGCCACAGGAACATACCATGAAAGCCCAAATGTATTCTTTGGCTTTCCGGAACGGAGTTTATTACCAGGTAAGCCGGCATTTTATTTTATCGGCCGATGCTGGCTTAGGGTACCGGATTTTTCAGGAGCCGCAGCGGCCCGATGGTTATTACCCGGAAAACCGGGATCAAATGTTTCTTCCCGTTAACTTCCACCTGGGATTCCGTTTTTAATTATTTAGTATATGAGAAAAACAGCCGGCCAATATTTACTGGGTTTGCGGCCTTACCGGAATATTTTTTTGCAGCGCTACCTGGCTGTTCTATTATTAATTTCTTTTCTGCCTTTGGCGGTAGGTTGTAATTATTACCGGCTAAAAGAAAACCAGACCAACAGCAACGATAAACTGACGCAACTGCCCAACCACAAACGTTTTATTCTGCACCAGGGCGAAAATAGCTGGGAACTTAAAAATATCTCCTTAGGGGAAAAAAACATGACCGGGGATTTACAGGCAGTGCCCGCCGACCTGTTGCATTTTGTGGACGATAAGGCAGGATCGCCGCACCGGTATTTAAAAGAAGAAAAAGGAACCGCGCTGAATATAGTGCACCTCTACGTGTATGAATTTGCACAGGAAAATAACAAGCGGGCCATTATTCCGCTAACCGCCATAAAACGCCTCGAAATAACCGAGAAAGATACCGGTGCCACGGTGGCCACCCATGTACTAACCGGTATCGGCATTTTGGGCGCCGCTTTTGCCTTGTTGGTGATTATTGTTTTGCTGTTTAAAAGTTCCTGCCCGTTTGTGTATGTATACAACGGTAAAAGTTACGAATTTATGGGCGAAGCTTACGGCGGGGCAATTTTTTCGCCGCTGGAACGCGACGACTATATGCCATTGCGCAATTGGCAGGCCAGCTCGGGTAAAGTGCAGATAAAACTGGCAAATGAATTAAAAGAGCGGCAATATACCAACCTGGCGGAGTTACAGGTTGTACAACACCCGGCTGGTGTGCCGGTACTGCTGGACCAACAGGGCCGGCCGCATACCCTGCAGCAAGTAAACGCGCCCATAAAAGCCATCGCCTCCGATGGGGTTGATTATACCGGATCTTTGGCCAGCCAGGATAGCAGCGCCTGGGTTTTTAATAGTACAAAACAGAATATTAACCAGGTAAACCTGCAATTCCGCCGGCCCGCTAATAGCCAAACCGGTAAGTTGGTGTTGCACGCCCAAAATTCGCTATGGCTCGATTATTTGTTCGGAGAATTTACGAAGCAGTTTGGCAGTATTTATAACCGCTGGGCCGAAAGCCAGAAAGGGGTACCCGCCGCCGAATTAAATCAGTGGCAGCAAGACCAGGGTATTCCCTTACTGGTAGAAATACAAACCACCCGGGGCTGGCAGGTGGTAGAATGGATACCTCCCGTTGGCCCGTTGGCCGCCCGCGATTTGGTGGTGCCTCTCAACCTGGCTCAGGTAAAAGGCGAAGTGGTAAATGTGCGGTTGTCCTGTGGCTTTATGTTCTGGGAAGTAGATCGGGCCGGGCTGGATTTTACTCCGGATTTGCCGGTCCAAGTAGAGAATAGCAAGGCCCAGAGCGCCTTCGAAAAATCCGGGCTAAACAGCAGCCACTTAATTGCCGCCACCGACGAAAAATACCTGGAACAGTTCCGGGTAGGAGATGCCATAACGCTCACTTTTCTTTTACCAGATAAAAAACCGGAACAGGAGCAAACTTTATTTTTTCACACGCGGGGCTATTACGAACATATCCGCGAATATAAAGGACTGCCTAACCTGGTAAAGTTGCGGGAATTCGAAAAGCCAGGCCGCTTTATGCAGTTCTCGCGCGAGCGGTATGAACAACTGGCCCGCGAAAATAATTATTATAACCTGATCACCGCCCATGCTTCCGCCCGCTAACAACTTAATACCCGAGCTAAATATTTTACCAGATTCGGTGGCGGCTACTCCAAGGTCAACTGCTAAACCAGAAGTAAATATTAAACCTATTATGTTAAATAGGTGGCAGAGCTTTTGGGTTATGCGCCGCATCCGCTGGCATTTATTTCGGTTGGTTCTGGGCAAAGTCCGGAATCCGCTCAAAACTATTTGGGCTTTGCGCCGGCTAATTCAAATCCGGCGGGAATATTTAGGTGATTTTGCTTTTAAAAAAGTAGCCAAAGTAGATAACCGGTACTTCTTTGAGTACAATACGCCCGGCTGGCCCTCCCAAGCTTTCGACGATTACCACCTGGCGGAGCTGAACCGGATAGTGCCGTTCCAGCACAAGCCTTATGTTTTTAAAAACGTAATTGTGGCTATTACCAAAAAGTGTGCGCTACGCTGCGAGCATTGTTTTGAGTGGGATGTTCTTAACCAGAAAGAAAAATTAACTCTGGCCGATCTGCAAACCATAGTGCGGCAGTTTCAGGAGCAGGGGGTTGGGCAACTGCAGTTTTCCGGCGGCGAACCTTTGCTCCGGATGCCGGCGCTGTTAACTTTGCTAAAGACGGCTCAGCCCGGCACCGACTTTTGGGTACTAACTTCCGGCCATTTACTAACGTTAGAAACCGCCCAGGCTTTAAAGCAGGCCGGCCTAACCGGCGTAACCATCAGCCTCGACCATATAGAACCTCATTTACATAACCAGTTCCGGGGTTTTGCCGAGGCTTATAACTGGGTAGAAAAAGCAGCCTTCAATGCCAATCAAGCTGGGTTGGTAGTTGGTTTTTCGTTGTGCGCCACCAAAGAATTTGTAACTACCGACAATTTATTAGCCTACGCCAGTTTAGTTTCCCGATTGGGCGGCGCATTTATTCAGTTACTCGAACCCAAAGCAGTAGGCCATTACGCCGGGCAGGCAGTAGGTTTATCAGCCGCGCAACGGAAAATGTTAGAAGCGTTTTATACCAATCTGAATTATAATCCGGCCTACCACCACTTGCCATTAGTGGTTTACTACGATTACCAGCGCCGCCGGGCCGGTTGTGCCGGGGCCGCCGACCGCCACGTATACGTCGACACCGATGGGCAACTGCACGCCTGCCCGTTTTGCCAGAAACCTGCCGGCAATATGCTGGAAAAAAATATAGCTGGTTCTTTGGAAAGTCTCCGGCAAGCGGGGTGCCCGGTTTTAAACACTTAACAGCCGACACCTACCTGTCCTAATTTTAAGTTATCCGGCTACTTAAAGCAGCTGTTTTCTTTTATATACTAATTTTTAGGATATTATCATATAATTTTACCGCTGAAAAAAAGCAACCGGTGTCAGCATATTAGTTCTTTTTGCACTGTAAGATAGATTAGGTTTAAGCAGTAGTTTAGCCTAAGAGGTGTTTGGCACAGCTATAAGCTTCTTCTGGGTTAAGGTTCTATGAATTAGTACCGCGCAAATAATCTAATTTTCTGTTCGCCAAAAAGTAAGCATAAGGCCTAAAGGTGTCTGAACAAACCGGTTTTGCTTTGGCTTTTTAGCTTGTTTTTTATAATTCCGGAATTCGGCTAGCGTTAAGGTATAGGTTATCATCTTTAATTTAGCAAAAGCTTAGTTCGCATTTAAAAGAAGATTAATGTTAAGCATAAATGTAATTAGTGCTGCTTTTGCCCATTCTGCTACGCCGCATCTAATCTTATCTGCGAGTACCCCTTACCCAATAATTGCTGCCAATACGGCGACTGGTAACTGGTGTAATGCGAAGTCGGAAGAATTATTACACCAAAGTGTATCGGCCGGCTTCTGCAAAATCACCGAACTTACCGGCCTGGCTGAAGCAAAATTATTACAGTTATTTGACCAGGTAATAAGCACCCAGTCGGCAATCGTCCTAAAAGCAGAACCGCCCCTTTTACCTGAAAATAACAAGCCCAGCAATCCGGAAAACTGTTTTTTAGAAATATACCCGATAGTAGAGAATAACCAGGTGGTTTACCTGGTGCTTAAGTTGTTGGGGTGGGCCGGTAAGCCAGAAAGTGCCAGTATCGCTCCACCCGGAACCCAGCAATTATTACCTCTAATATTTGATAGTTTAGCCAATGTTATTTTTGTGCTGGAGGTAGAAGCGCCCGATTTGTATAAGTTTTCGTTTGCGAACCGGGCTTTCGAGGTAACCACCGGTTTGCCCGTAAATAAGGTCATTGGCAGTTATGTTCAGGAAATTATACCGGAGCCCTCTTTAAGCCTGGTGTTAGAAAAATACCGGGAAGCCATTCTGGAGCGGAAGCAGGTGAGCTGGCAGGAAGTATCGGATTACCCGGCCGGCCAGAAAACCGGGGAAGTACTCGTAGAACCGGTTTTTGATGCACAGGGCAACTGCTTGCGGTTAGTGGGAATGGTACACGACATTACCGAACGAAAAGAAGCGGAAATGAAGCAGGAACGCTTAACCCAGGATTTGTACCGGCATAACCGTGACTTACAGCAGTTTACCTATATTGTATCGCATAACCTGCGCGCACCTTTAGCCAATGCCCTCGGTCTGGTTAAACATTTGCCTGCGATAGATACCAATACGGCCCTTTATCAGCAATACCTTACGCATCTGAAAACCAGTATTCAAAAGCTGGATACCATTCTAAAAGATGTAACCCTCATTTTATCTATCCGGGATCGGCAACACTTGGGTTGCACGGAAGAAATTGCGTTGGCGGAGGTGTGCCACCAGGCCGGGCAGGATCTGGCTCCGGCACTTGCCGCTTGTGACGGCCACCTGAATATTACTATTGATCCTGATTTCACAGTAAAAGGCATTCGGGCTTATTGGTACAGCATTTTTCAAAATTTAATTAGTAATGCCATCAAGTACCGTTTTGCTGACCGCCTGCTCCAGATAACTGTTACCGCTTCTGTTGAAACAGCAGAGAAAAAGGTAATTTTGTTTTCTGATAATGGCTCTGGATTTGACCTGAAAAAAAATAAAAACGAAGTATTTAAACTATACAAACGTTTTCATGATACCGATAATATAGAAGGGCGGGGTATTGGTTTATTCTTAGTTAAAACCCACGTTGAAGCCATGGGTGGCCAGATTGGTGTAAAAAGCGAGCTTAATGTTGGAACAACGTTTACTATTTATTTTTAAACCCGCCCTTCATGAAGATATTTATTATTGATGACGATGAAATAAGTATTTTTTTTACCGAAAGATCTTTACAAATGGGTGGGTTTGAAGCGCAGATTCAAACCTTTTTATCGGCCCAAGAGGCATTAAACAAGCTGCGCAATACCCATTTGAAAGATTTACCGGATATTATTTTTTTAGACCTGAACATGCCCCACGTAAATGGTTGGGAGTTTCTGGAGTCCTTTAAGCAATTATCCCAGGAAAAGGCACTGGAAAAATGTTTAATCTATATTTTAACCTCCTCGCTGGACATATCTGATATTGACAAAGCATATGGGAATCAGTTAGTAAAAGGCTATATTCATAAACCTATAAGCCTGGAAGATATTCAGGCGATTATTCATTTGAACTAAATTCCTTTTAGTTGTAGAGGCCCAAATTATTAATTCAAACGCCCATCAGGTTACTCTGTATTTGCCACCAGGGTGTAGGATTGAATGGGGCAGAAAAATTAAGCGAATAATTCCGGGAATTTATCAGGTTCTCGGCGCGGGCATATTGCTTGTTGGTGGCAGGGTCGAGGTGGACTTGCCACCCTACAATGGGAGTTTTCTCGTAACTGTAACCCGGGTTCAGCAAAAAGCGAACTATTAAACTTTCACAAGTATATTATGGGAAAACTTTGTTAAAATTTAAATAATATAGATTGTTAAATCTTAGATCGGATTAAATCTGTTTTACACAGCACAAAAATGGTGTATTCGGATGGTTTAGGTTAAATAATTGTTACTACTATCATAATAGGTATCGATAATATTTAAATTACTATAATGATTAACTCTTGAATTAAGAGACTTCAAATACATTTAAATTATTATTTGGAATAATTCTAAACAAGCATTAACATTGCTGCAATTTAGAACTAGTCCAAATAATATTATGAAAAAACTTTTACTGCTTCTCTGCTCTTTTTTTCTCTTGCAGCATACTTATTCGCAGATCAACTCTGCAAAAATTGTGGGCACAGTAACTGATTCTGTTGGTTCTCCAATAACTTATGCTACGATTATTTTAAAAAATTCAAATAAAGGTACCACCACAGATAGTAAAGGGAATTATACAGTTTCTAATTTACCGGCCGGCTCTTTTACCGTCCTGATTTCGGCGGTAGGATATCATACCCAAAGCCAGGTAGTAGAATTAGCGGACAAAGAGATAAAGGAATTATCGGTGTCTTTAAAAATGCTGCCGCGTTTATTAAACGAAGTAGTGGTAACCTCCCGTCGCCGCGATGAGCGTAAAGAAAATTTAACCTCTTCTATTTCTGTGGTGAGCCCTCAAACCATCCAGCAATTGCAAACTGTAAGTAATAACGCCGCCGATATTCTGGCGGTAGCAGTACCTGGGCTAGGCGTATCTTCCGGTACCAGCAGCAACTGGGGACAATCTTTAAGGGGCCGGCAAGTACTGGTATTGGTAGATGGGGTGCCACAATCAACGCCGCTGCGCAATGGTTCCATGGATATTCGGGTAATCGACCCTTATGCCATTGAGCGGATTGAAGTTATTAAAGGCGCTACGTCTATTTATGGTAACGGAGCTGCGGGCGGCATTATCAACTACATTACGAAATCCAACACGGGTGTTAAAAAGTTCTCCTCTAAAACCGAGCTGGCTACTACGGGTTCTATCGTGCACTCCGAAGGTAGCCTGGGAGCCCGGGCCTATCAGTCTTTTTACGGACGAGCCGGCAAGTTCGATTATACCGTAAGTGGCAGTTTTGAGCAAACCGGGCAAATGAAAGATGCGCAAGGCGATATTATTGGACCTATTTACAGTTTAAGCAATAATGAAATCTACAATGGCTTTGCCAAGGCCGGTTACAACTTTTCGGATAAGCAAAGGCTGCAATTCAGTTATAACTATTTCGGCAGCCAGGAGCAGGGTGATTTAAAGGAAGTATTGGGAAGCATCCGGGAAGGACGTAAAACTACTTCGGTGCCCGGATACGTTACCGGTTCCTCACCGGGTACCCGCTGGAACCATACCGGCTTGTTAAAATATTCGCATGATAACCTGTTCGCCAACCACAGCCTGAATGTAAGTGCTTATTTACAAGACATTAGCACTGTTTTTTTTTACAGCAATCAATTCGAAGGCGGCGGACAATCTACCATTCAATCGGTTAAGCGCGGACTGCGCCTGGATTTGAGTGCGCCGTTTGCGCTGGGTAACCGCATCAGCGGCAACCTGGCTTACGGAGTAGATTTACTTAAAGACGCTACGTCTCAGCCCTTGCTGGACGGCCGTACCTGGGTACCCGAAATGAACCTAGGCAGTACCGCACCTTTTTTGCAAGTTCAGTCTACTTTGTTCAATAACCTGGTTTATAATGGCGGAGTAAGGTTCGAGAGCATGGATATTGCGGTGGCGGATTATACTACTTTAAAACCTTATAATGCCCAAACCAGAACGTTTGGCACCAGCATTAACGTGAAAGGTGGAAACATCGGCTACAATAACCTGGTATTTAACAGCGGCCTGAAATATAACCGGTTTAATTTATTTAAGCCCTACGTTAATTTCTCACAAGGATTTTCCGTGGCTGATTTAGGTTTGGTGTTGCGGGCCGCCCGGGTTACCGATATTGCCAACATTCAAACCGAAGCTGTTATTGTAAATAACTATGAAGTCGGTTTTGCCAGTGAGCATAATATTTTCCGCTTCGAGGCGGCAGCATATATGAGTAAATCTAAACTGGGGTCCAGTTTCCAGGAAATAAATGGCTTTTATACAACCGTTCGTTCTCCGGAAAAAGTGCACGGTTTTGAATTGGCCGCCGATGCTTATGCCACCAATAATTTAACGGTAGGCGCAACCTATACCTACGTAGAAGGAAAGCGCGATAGCAACAATAACGGTAAGTTTGAAGATGCCGCAGATACTTATTTAGGTGGAGAGCGCATTTCGCCGCCCAAATATACCGCCTACGTTAAATACACACCGCTGCAACATTTAAACTTCCGGCTCGATTACATTGGCTCGGGCGCCCGGGACCGGTTCCAGAAAGGGGAGAATGGCTTATATAAAACTTACGAAGGTAAAGTAACGCCTTACAGCATCATTAATTTAGCCTCATCATACCGGATGTCGCCTTCTACTACTATAAAAGTAGGCATAGAAAACCTGCTGAATGCCGATTATTTTCCTACCCGGGCCCAATGGCTTATGTTCGACCAGTATTACATTAAAGGTAAAGGCACCAGCTTCACCCTAGGCTTAACGGTAGATATATAAGAACTTAACCAAGTGCAGGCTGCTAGCCATCATTAACGCCTTAGGTTCCTGATTATCCTGATTAAAAAGTTACTGAGTAAATGCAAGTAATTAAATTTATTGGCAACAATTATGTGTGAAGTGAAACGCTTATACCAAAATAATTTCGGGGAAATTTCGCAATGTGGTTGTTCGGCCCGGATTCAGCTTAACTTTGGCAATTTTGTTTTAGGATTATCGGAAACAGAGCTGGAGGTACTACAAGGGTACAGCCCGCCTTTGTACGAACAGGAGAAGGAGGCAGGGCGACCCACCAACGAAAGAAATATATATTTATCACCTTCGGTGTATCACCTTATGTTGGCGTTTAGCCTGGAAGAATTGGCCGGCTTAATGGATTTAATCAACCAGGCATCTATTGTGCTGCAAATACAGAAAATACTAAAGGAGAACTAAGGAAAAAACAAGTTTAAGTCACCTTACAGGCCTTTTTAACCGGTGAGATTTGCCTCAATAATCAATAACAGGCGCTTGCGACATTAGATATAAACCCTTACCAGCTTGAAGCAGAATCAGCTTTATTAGAATAAAAGCGAGGAAAGTAGATTTTGTAGTTAATATTTATCCGGCCGAAGCAGGTTTCCGCTACTTTACCGGTGCTGTTCATAAATATTGGGCGGAAGTACCTGCGATAAGGTAAATATTTCCTCGTTGGGTAAAGGGGGCGTATTTAAAATTTGGACGGCTTCCTGTAATTGGCCTTCGGTGCGGATGCCCAATACGGCAGCGGTAACGGCCGGATTTTGCAAAACATATTTTACGGCTACGGCCGCTGCGCCGCCATTTTTCGGGGCCAGAGATTTAACGGCTGCAGCCGCTTGCGCCACTTCCGCAGGGCTATAGTTTAAGTAAGTTTTAGGTGCTTTGCCGGCCAGCAAGCCCTGGGCCAGGCTGCCCCGGGCCAATACACTTATTTGGTTTTCCTTTAATAAATTTAAGCAAGTTTCTTCGGGTCGTCTATCCAGCAAACTGTATTGCATCATTACACTCTGAATGTGGGAGCGTTTTATATATTCGCGGATTACGTTGGGCCGGATAGAAGAAATACCGTAGGCCCGGATTTTACCTTGTTGTTTGAGCAGTTCAAAAGCTTCAATGGTTTCGTCTATGGGGTCGTCGAGGGTGCCCCCGTGTAATTGGTACAAGTCCAGGTAATCGGTCTGGAGTCTTTGCAGGCTTTTTTCTACCGCTTGTAAAATATAGGCTTTGGAGGGGTTCCAATCCCAGCCGCTGCCATCGGGCCGCCATTGGTTACCTACCTTGGTGGCGATAACCACCTGCTGGCGGATTTCTTTTAAAGCCTTACCCACCGATTTCTCATTCTCACCTTTTTGGTACAAATCGGCGGTATCAAAAAAGTTAATGCCTTGGTCGATGGCCTGCCGTAGCAAATAATGGTTCTGCTTCTGGTCTTCGCCCAACGACATGCACCCAAAACTTACCTCACTCACAACTACATCCGATTTTCCTAAATTTCTGTACCGAAGGGCATTCTTCATTATTCTTACCTTTTTAAACTTTCATTAAAGGACAATATTTTAAGCATTATCATACGTGCACCAGGCAATTTGGTAGCTGATAATGTTTATTCCAGCCAGGAAGATTACGGTTTTATTTCTGGGTCATAGTAGCAGTTCCATAATAAAAAAGTATTAGGCGAGTTCTTAAGGAAGGGTATTAACCCGCTTGTTAATAAATCCGGAGACTGTATGTTTTCGATTTTTCCGGATTGGATTTAAAAATAACCAAAACTATAATTACTGCCTATGAAATGCCCAGTCTGTAATGAAACCTTGCTGATGACCGATAAACAAGGCGTGGAAATTGATTATTGCCCTAAATGCCGGGGTGTTTGGCTGGATAGAGGTGAACTGGAAAAAATACTGGAGCGCTCCGGAACCCACTATGCCAGCAAGAAAAACTACGAGAAAGATTATAAAAAATATGGTTACGACCAATACGATAGTTCGTCCTCGCACCACCCGCACAAAAAGAAGAAGTCCTTCTTAGATGACTTTTTTGATTTCGGATAATCTTTAAGGTACCACAGGGAGAGCCGCCAACCCGCGGCTCTTTTTATTTCAGATGCAGTGTACAAATTTTTAGGCCGGAAAATATTAGTTAAATACTTAATTTCTGATTTGAGTTAAAGAAAGCAGGGTTGCTCCTTTATAGTGACCGGTAGAAATAATTTTTATTATTGTAGAAGCTGTTTTAGCTTTGTAAAACCCTTGAAAGTAAAACAAAACAGCTTCAATTAGCGCTGCGGGCGCTATAAAATTTAGGTGGTTTCTTTTGCTTACATAACCGTACAAACCATAACTTTTGAAGCGTGTTAACGGTTTTACTTTTCAGGCTAGT